>CALAJH010000084.1 GCA_937922655.1 uncultured Bacteroidia bacterium | reverse complement strand
TGCGACGGGCGCGGCGGGCCGTTTGGCGGAGTCGGAATCGGGGGCGGAAATGATTGCGTATCCGAATCCGAACAGGGGCGATTTTGAGTTGAAAGTTTCGGGTTTGGCGGACGCGCCGGGGGAACTGAGGTTGTACGACGCGACGGGAAGGTTGGTTTTTCGCAAGCGTTTTGAGCCGAAGGGGGGCGTGGTGGAGGTTTGCACGGGCTTGGCCGTTTCGGGGACGTACCGTCTCGTCTGGAAAACCGCGTCGGGCGAAAAATTCGCCGCCTTGGTGGTCGCAAGATAAATCCTTTTCTCCATAAAAAGTCCTCCACCCGAAATACGGGTGGAGGACTTTTTATTTAACAATCATTAAAACATTAAAAACTAAGGTTTCTTGATTTTTGTTACCAATAAATGAAAATTGGCATGGTCTGCTATCCCACTTACGGGGGCAGCGGGGTGGTTGCGACGGAATTGGGCAAAGCCCTTGCCGCCGAAGGTCACGAAATTCATTTTATTGCTTACGATATTCCTTTCCGCCTCGATCATTTTCAGCGTAATGTTTTTGTGCATCAGGTTCGTCCCCAACCGTATCCCGTTTTTGATTTTTTGCCTTACGAATCGGCGCTGACGGGAAAAATCGTGGATGTGGCGCAAACGGCAAAATTGGACTTGATTCACGTGCATTACGCCATTCCCCACGCTTCCGCCGCCGTGCTTGCCCGCGAAATCGTCGGTCGAAAATTGCCCGTCGTTACGACGCTGCATGGCACGGACATCACGCTCGTCGGTAAAGAAGCGGCTTACGAACCCGTGGTAACCTACGCCATCAACCGCTCCGATGCCGTAACCGCCGTTTCGGATTATTTGCGTCGCGCTACGTATGAAAATTTCTCCATCAACCGCGAAATTGTCGTTATTCCCAATTTTATTGACCCGCGCCGTTTTCGTCCGTCGTTCGAACCCGGCGCCGAAGAAAAACGTTTCGAACGTCGGTGCTTTACGGGGGACGATCCCGCGGCACGCATCGTAATGCACGTCTCTAATTTTCGTCGGGTAAAAAGAACGGAAGACGTTTTCGACGCGTTTGAATTGGCACGAAAGCGAATGGAGCGTCCGTTGCATTTGGTTCTTGTGGGCGACGGCCCCGAACGCGGAGCTTTGGAACGCAAAGTTCGCAAACACAACGCCCAAGACGTGGTGCATTTTTTGGGCCGTCAGGAGGCGGTCGAAGAATTGTTGCCTCGGGCGGACGTCTTCGTCATGCCCTCGGAAACCGAAAGTTTCGGGCTTTCGGCTTTGGAAGCGATGGCCTGCGGGGTACCCGTCGTTGCCACCAACGTCGGAGGTTTACCCGAGGTCGTTGAAAACGGAAAAGAAGGATTCTTGTGCGACGTTGGGGACGTGGAAGCAATGGCCGATGCAATCATAAAAATTCTGGATTGCGATATTCGCTCATGTGGATATTCGCAAGCCGCTCGAGAAAAAGCGCTTTTTTTTGCCCAAGAAAAAATCGTTCCGATGTACGAAAATCTTTACGCTTGGCTCGTTGAAAGCTAAACAAAAAGTTCGTAGTAAGCGGCCGCCATGTTCTCGGGGCGATAACGTTCGATGACTGCTTTGCGGCATCGATTGGGAATTGGATCGTTGAGTGCGGCCGCAAGCGCCCGTGCATCGCCGGGCGGGAAAAGTTTACCGCATTCTCCGAAATTTAGCAGTTCGGGAGTTCCGCCCGAATTCGTCCCGACAACCGCCGTTCCCGCCGCCAACGCTTCGAGCGTCACCATTCCGTAAGTTTCGCCAACGCTGCACATCGCAAACACGTCCAACGCCGCAAAGACCGTTTCAACGTCGGGACGCGCCGGATAAATTCGTATGTAGTCGCATTCCGCCCTCTTTAACTCGCGAACATAATCCTCATGTTCGCCCGCGGTAGCGTCTCCAACAATAACCCCGATAAAATCGTCTCTTTTACGACGCAATATGTGTAACGCTTCCACGAAAGTATGTTGTCCTTTTTGAGGATCCAAACGCCCAACCAATCCAAAAATCGTTTTGTCCGTCGGCCAAGCAAGCAAACGTCTCGCTTCGTTGCGCGTCGGCAAGGATTCGAAGCGTTTTGTGTCAATGGCAAGGGGAACGACGACGAGTTTTTCCGAACGGACGCGCGTCCATTCAACGGCTTGGTTTTTCAATCTTTGCGTGGGCGCCACCCAAAAATCCAAAACCTCGAATTGTCGGGTATGAAATATCCCTTTTTTTTTCACGCCGAGTTGCATGTGTTGTTGATAGACCAAGCGCAAACGAGGCGAAAACCATGCCTTGGCCATGGCGGACGTGTGAAAGTCGCGGGTGTGGAAAAACATTAGGTTGGGGATTCCCGCGATGATTTGGGATAGCTTAATCGCCGCCCCGACGTCGAAATATTTGAGCGTTTTGCGAACGGGCAAAACACGTATTGCGTTTTTACACAGGCGTTGAAAAAGCGGGCCGTCGGGAACGCATAGGCAGACAATATCCATACCCGCCTCGGAAAACCAAACCGATTGACGTAAAACGTTCATTTCCAAGCCGCCCCACGCTTCGGAAGTGCAATAAAAAGCCACTTTTTTCACCGCTTATTCCACTGCTTTGAAATAGCCGTCGTCCAGATGTTCCTTGATTCCCGGTACGACGATTTCATGTTCGTGCAAAAAGCGGACGATATCCAACTTGACGTTTGCTCCGCCGTCGACGGGCGAAATGTCGCACAAAAAAGTAAAATCGGAAAGTGGAAAGTTGAACGTTCCCATGGGGTCGGTACGGGGAAAGTGTTTGATGAACTCGCTTTCAAATTCGAGGCGGTATTCGGAATACTCGGGGGAGTTACGGTATAGTTTGTTCAAAAGCGAGAAAATTTCGACAACGAAAAAATTGGGGCTGGAAAGATTTTTTTTGTCGGTAAGGAGGGTGTAGTTGATGTGGGTGTGATAGCGCAAACAGCCGTATTGGGCAATGGAAACGAGCCTTTCGGGGGAAAGTTGCGCGGTTTCGGTTTTGTCTTCATCGCGCCAATGGTGATTGTAAAAAAAAGGATTGTCGGGCGTGATAAGCGCTTTGGCGTCCGCCGCCTTGAACCGACAGTTGTCTTGCGCCCATACGGAAGATGAAAAGCAGGCGGCGACAAGGGCTAAGCTAAACCAAAACATCGGTTTCGACGCCGTTTTCATGAAAATGTTTTAGAACGGTGGGTAAAAGAAATTGTAGTTTTCCACCACATTTGAGGCTGTCGTGGAGAACGACGACCGAGCCTCGACGATAATGGGAGACGACGTTGCGAATGGCGGCGGCGGCGGAAACTCGTGGGTCGTAGTCTTTGGAAAGCACGTCCCACATGACTACGGGGTGGGGAATTTGGGTCAATGCGGTAAGATTGAGTTGGCCGTAAGGGGGGCGGAAGAGCGTTGGCGCCGTACCCGTAACGTCGCCGATAATTTTATCCGTCAAGGCAACGGAGTTTAAGTACCTTTCGGCCGATGTGCGCCAACCGCTTTCGTGTTCGTAGGTGTGGTTGCCGACGGCATGGCCTTCGGCAACGATGCGCTTGGCCAAACGCGGATATTGACGTACGTTTTTGCCGATGAGAAAAAAGGTGGCCCGAGCGTTGTGGCGGCTTAACTGTCTTAGAACGTAGTCGGTAACGCCCGGCGTGGGGCCGTCGTCAAAGGTTAAAAATACTTTTTTCGTCGGCGACGGTACGAAAAATATGATTTTGGCCGGTGCAAACTTTTGTATCCAATGAGGCACAAACGGCGGTGTTTGCATTTTTTTTCGCATCCAGCGTGCCAAATTGAACGGGCGCTTGGCATGGTCGTCGTTTTTCGCGCCAAAAACTACCCGCATTTTGCGTTGCCACTCCTCGACGTCGATGATGTCCGAAAGTTGCAAGGCGCCGATATCCGCCAAACTTAGTTCCATGTCGGGGGCGCTGAACAGACCCTCGCGTGGAAATTCGTCTTTTTTGGGAAACACTTGAAATGATTGTAAATGGCGCAACAAAAATAAGTATTTTTTGAATTTACGCTACACGGCGTTTGTGAATTTGAGCGTTTGGAGATTATTCGACGGGGACATGGAAAGCGTTGGATTTTTCTTTTCGCGCTTTTTCGGTTTTGTTCTTTTCGACTTTTGGTGTTTTTTCTTTGTCTTTTTCGGACGTTTGCGTAGAAAAAAGATTCAATGGATTGAAGGTGTAACTCAATCCGATTTGAAGTTGGGCGCCGGAAAGCAGGGTGGTGGCCCGTCCGGGGGCTTTGAGGGTACGGTCTTCGGCGTCGACTACGCCCATTTCCCCCCTGAAGACCGCTTGCAACGACCATTTGTCGTTTAAGGCACAGTCCACGCCCGCGTCGGCGACCACGGACAGGTCCGTGGTGTTGAATAGGTCGTAATAGGTCAGGCGCGGCGGGATGACGACGTCCGAATACGTCGTTCCTCCGGTGACGCTACGCGTGGCGGCAGTTAAGAACGATATTTGCGGCCCTAAACGCGCCAAAAACCGTATTCGTTTCGACCGGTCGGTCGTGTATTGAAACATCAACGGAACTTTAAGAAAAGTAAGCGAGACCGACGAGTCTCTTTCACCGGCTTTTATGCGGTAGTTTTGTCCTTGTCGTACGTAAAGGACTTGTGCCTCAAAACCGAAGTGGGGCGTGAGGTAGTCGCCGATGGCGATTCCGCCGCCGCCGCCGAAGGTTAAGCGGGATTGGACGGGTGAGTCGGCTTTGCGGTCGTCGGCGTTGACGAAAAAACACGTCCCCATCCCCCCACGAACGCCGATGTAAAAATCTTTCGGAGCTTTTTGTGCAAAAGCGTTTGCGCACGCGAAAACAAACGCCGCCATTATTACCGTTGTATTCATTGCGCCCGCAACTTACGCATTTAATTTAAATGTTTGACGGGGATGCGCGAGCCGAATTGCACCAAGGCCTCGTGTACCTGTTCGATGCGTATGGGTTTGGAAATAAAACCGCTCATGCCGGCGGCGAGGCATTCGTCTTTGTCGGAAGACATGGCGTTGGCGGTCATGGCGACGATGACCGGTTTGAGCAGTCCCGTTTTGAGAATTTCGAGTGTGGCGGTGATGCCGTCCATTTCGGGCATTTGTACGTCCATAAAGATGAGGTCGAAGGCTTGCCTGCGGGCGGATTCGACGGCCTCAACGCCGTTGTTCACGATGACGGGCTGGTAGCCCATGCGGTTGAGCACCATGCGAATCATTTTTTGGTTGATGAGGTTGTCTTCGGCGACAAGGATTTGCAAAGGATATTTTTGTGCCAAAGCGGGGTCGAAGGTAAAGGTTTGAGTCGGGCCGTGTACTTGTTGGCGGCCGATTTCGAAGACGGCGCTGAAAACAAAACGCGCTCCTCGCGTATATTCGGAGTCTATACCGATTTTCCCGCCCATGAGTTGAACCAAGCGCGTACAAATGGCCAATCCCAAGCCCGTGCCGCCAAAACGTCGGGTGTGCGAGGCGTCGACCTGAGAAAACGGTTTGAACAAACGGTCTTGTTTTTCTTTGGGAACTCCCACGCCCGTATCCTCGACGGCAAATTCCAACCACACCTTTCCGTCTTCCATTCGTCCGTCCACCTTCACCGTTACCCCGCCTTTTTCCGTGAATTTCAAGGCGTTGGAAACGAGGTTGATGAGGATTTGTTGCAGACGGGCGTCGTCGCCGACAATAATTTCGGGCAGGGTTTCGGAATAAACGGTTTTTAGATACAGTTTTTTTCTGGCGGCTTCGGCGGAAAAGAGTTCGACCGCGCTCTGAACGGCTTTTTTGAGTTGAAAAGCCCGCGATTCGAGTTCCATTTTCCCCGATTCGATTTTGGAGAAGTCGAGAATGTCGTTGAGCAGGGCGAGCAGGCGTTCGCCCGAGATGCGGATGGTTTCGACGAGGTCGGCTTGGTCGGCGGAAAGCGGGGTTTGGCGGAGTAGGTGCGTCATGCCGATAACGCCGTTCATAGGGGTTCGGATTTCGTGGCTGACCGTGGCCAAAAAGTCGGATTTGGCGCGTGTGGCGGCTTCGGCCGCTTCTTTGGCTTCCATCAGCGCGATTTCCGCTTTTTTGCGTTCGGAAACGTCCATGAATATGCCGACGTATCCGGTGATGGCGTTGTGGGTGTTGCGTACGGGGCTGAGGTTGAAAAGCAAGGCTTGGGGACTGCCGTCTTTGCGCCGAAGCGTCAGTTCGCCGTCCCAGCGTTCGTGCAAGTTTACCGCCTCGATGGCCTCGTTGATTTTGGTGACCTCTTCTTTGTAAAGCAACAAATTTTGGGCGACTTTGCCTATCACTTCTTTGGCCGTCCACTGGGTAATTTCTTCTGCGGGCCTGTTCCAGTAAATGATTTGTCCGTTGGCGTTGATGGCAAAAACCGGCGTGGAAATCTGGTCGAGTACGGACGAATGTAAGAGCAAAGCTTCTTCTTGGCGTTTGAACGCCGTAACGACGGAGAAGACGTAAATGACGTGGTTTCTGCTTCCGGGAAGGGCGTGGGAACGCATTTGCACCCATTCCTCGTCGCCGTTGGCGTTAAATATCGCCATTTCATCGTAGGCTTCGGGGAAGGCGCAGGCTCGGCCGACGAACCGTTCCCATGCGGTGGAGTCCGCCGCATTCTCTTCGAGTACCGAAAGAAAATCTTCGTTGGGCGACAGGAAAAATCCCAAAAATACGTCTCGGTTGGAATAAACGGGCTTTGTGCCGTCCTGTTCGTAGATGAGGATGAGGTCGGGGGTTTGGGTGGCAAGGGTACGGAAACGAAGTTCGCTTTGTTTGAGGGCCTCCTCGGCTTGGGCACGTCGGCGTTCGATGCGATGAAGCGCGATAAGGCTGGCGATACTGTCGGCCATCATCGCCGCCATTTCCGCCTCGTATTCGCCAAAACGGGTCTTTCTTTCCGAAAACGACCCCATGACGAAAAACATTTGCTTTTCGCCCAACACCGGCGCCAACGCATAACTCCGCATTTGCGCGAAAGGACCGTTTTCGCCCGAGCCTGCCCGCGCATCGTCGAAGACCTCGGGGTGAACGACCGTTGGTTTTCCTCCTTGTCCGTAGTGCGTGAAGACCTCAAAATTCGGCGCGTTCCACGTACCAATGAAACCCGCGTCGAAGCCCAAAGATTCACACACGGTGCGCAAATACGACCGCAACAATAATTTGAGATTTTCTTCGTCTCCCAAGACCGACGAACTTTGTCCTTTGTGCAAGCGGTGTAGGCGTTCGAAAACCGCACCGTAAATGGAAAGCACTTGGTTTTTGTATTCGAGTTCGTCTTGGGCTTTTTTACGTTCGGTAATGTCGCGTCCGACGGATTGGTACTCGACGATGCGTCCTTCGGCGTCGAATATCGCTCGGTGTTTCCACTGTATCCAACGCAGGCCTTTGTCGGTGGGGGTGGCGTAAACGTCTTCACACCCCGGGTTGTCGGGTGAAAACAGGGCGGTTTGGCGCCGGAACGTTTCGCGTACGCCGGCGGGCAAAAGCACTTCCAGAGCTACGCCTATGAGTTCGTTTTTGTCACACCGGGCGTATTGCCGACAAAATGCCTCATTGACAAAGGTCAGCGAAAGGTCGGGCGCATAACGGCAGATGTATTCGCTTTGGTCCTCGACGACGGCGCGATATTGTTTTTCACTCAGGGTCAGGGCGCGGCGTGCCTGCCACTCCTCGGAAACGTTGCGCACTACGGCGATGTATTCTTGGGCGTCGATGGGAACGAAGCGTACCTCGAAGGCGTAAGCTTGCCCGGCGTATTCGACTTCGACCGATAGACTGCGCTGAATTTGCAGCACCTCGAGTTCGCGCATGATTTTGCGTATTTGCGGCCAATATTCAAACAGCGTCGTACGCAAGGGTTCTTGGGCGAGCTCGGGCGACAAAAAGTTTTTGCCTATCGATTCGTTCAATAGGTTTCGCCATTGGGCGGGGAGGTCGCGTCCGGCACGAAAGTCCGTAAGCACGCCGTTGTATTGAAGCCGTAAAAAAACGTCGGGCAGGGCCGAGAATACGGATTCGAGTTCGGCGGTTTTTTGTTGTAATTGACGTTTGGCGTGGCGTTCGTTCGATACGTCGATAACCATGGCGGCCGTACCGACGGGCCGGTTTTCGGCGTCGAAAAGCGGCGTGGCGTAAAAGTCGCCGTGGACGGCCGTGCCCGACTTGGTGTAAACCCGCATTGTACGGCCGCCCGACGTCGTTTGTTGAAGGCTCCATGCCTCCGCGTCTTCAAAGCGTAACACCTGCGTCAACGCACGTCCCACCACCTCTTGCTTGGTATAGCCGAACACTTTTTCCGCCGCGGCGTTCCAATCGGTGATGTTGTCTTGAAGGTCGAGTTCGATGTACGGCAGGGGCGAACGGCGAACGTACAGCGAAAGGCGTTGGTCGCTGCGATGAAGCGCTTCCATCGCTTGCTTGATGCTCGTGATGTCGAAAATGGTGAGAATGCGCACGGCGTTCGACGCCGACTTGGGTGCGGGGTTGAGGGCGTTGAGGCCCGTACGAAAGACGTCAAAGCCGGGGTCGGCTTGATACGCGTTTAGGGTTGGGCCTTCGGCGGGGGCAATCGTAACGTAAATCCACCGCCCCCCTCCCGCTTGAATTTCCGTTCGGTACTCGGGCTGGCGAATCACGTCGGGGGACAATCCCAGCTCGTTTTGGACGATGTCCGCCGCCTTGCGTCCCAGCAACGACCGTTCCGAACCCAAGAACTTGAATGCCGTCGAATTGACGTCGATTATCCAGCCGTCGGCGTTGAAGACGACCACCCCCTCGTTCAACCCTTCGAGCAACGCCTCGCGCGAAACGGGGAGCAGACCAAACAAGCCGTAGCGAAAGTGGCCCCATATCAACGTAAAACTGTAAAGCGTCACGCCGCCCAAGTGCATTTCGTAGGCCGCCCATTTTTCGGGTACGACAAACTGCAAGATCATGCACAAGAGCAAACAAACGCCCGCGACAAAAAACGCGCCCGTTTGTTTGCGGCTCATGCCCGTTTCCCGAAACCATTGCATAAAAAGCATGGCCAAGCCGGCGATACCGAAAAACACCGCTCCGCCCGTAAGCAGGTGGTGCAAAGGCGATTCGATTTTGAACGGCGAAACGACGGGCTTCCAAAGGTAGTCGTAGGCCAACAGTCCAATCGTGGCCACGAACAGCGCCCATGCCGCCCCCCAAAGAAATCGCCGTTCGCGCACAAGGTCTTGGCCGTTGATGGCGGAGACAAAGCCCATTATTGACAAAGGCATAAACCCGAAAATCGAAAGTGTGCGCCGCCACGATTCCGATTCCGACGGGTTGAGCGCTTTGACCAACTCCCCGCCCAACCACATTGCCAAAAGCAGGTTGAAATAAGCGAAATAATTTCCCCCCCGAACGCTCGTGTTTCGGTAAGACAGCATCGTGAAGCCCAAACATAGGCCCACCGACCCCAACAACATCAATACCTTACCCCATTCCATAGCCTTTTCGCCTCAACGTCAGGCTTTTGCGATTAACTATGATTATTTTTATTGATTGTTTTTTGTGTTTCGAGTACCCTGTTTGTGAAGGGGCGGGATTTCGCCCAAAGATAACCGATTGTTTGCTATTTTCCAAATTTTTGCGCACTTGCGTGGAAAATGTTTAGTTTTGGGCGCCGATTATGGAAATTGTCAAAGACAGGCAAAAAATCAGAGCCTTAACGGCCGAATACACGGCCGGCGGCCTGAGCGTCGGTTTTGTACCCACCATGGGCGCTTTGCACGAGGGGCATTTGTCGCTCGTGGACGCGGCCCGAAAGGAAAACGACCTCGCCTGCGTCTCGATTTTTGTCAATCCCACGCAGTTTGCCGCGGGAGAAGATTTTTCGCGTTATCCCCGAACGCTTGAAAACGACCTCGAACTTTTGAAAGCAAAAGCCGATTTGGTTTTCATCCCCTCGGCCGACGAAATGTACCCGCGTCCCGCGCAAACGTCCGTATCCTTGCCCGAACTCGGCGTTAAATGGGAAGGGGCCGTTCGTCCGACCCATTTTGCCGGCGTCGCCCTTGTCGTTCTCAAACTTTTCAACCTCGTCAAGCCCCGAAGGGCCTACTTCGGACGAAAAGACTTTCAACAAACGGTGATTGTCCGAAGGCTCGTCGAAGATTTGAATATCGACGTCGAGCTTCGGGTCATGGACACCGTACGCGAAGCCGACGGTTTGGCCATGAGTTCGCGCAACCGCTTTTTGAGTCTTGAAGCCCGGCGCCACGCCCCCCGACTTTACCAAACGCTTTTGGAATTTTTGCATCTCGTCCAAGAATCGGGAGACGTTCGCTTTGCCCGTGAAAAGGCCCTTGCCTTTCTTTTGCAAGCCCCTTTTCATCCCGATTATCTGGCCCTCGTCGACGACGACACCCTCGACGAAGTTTTATCGCCCCGGCCGTCCCAAAAATATACGGCCATTGTCGCCGCCCGTCTCGACGGCGTGCGTTTAATCGACAACCTTCCTTTCGACTATCGCCCCGGATGATAGACCTTTTCCGCCCGTTTGAGCGTTTCGGTCTTGTCGAAGCCGGCGGGTTTCATTTGGTGGCCGACGAACATTTGCATTTGGTCGGTATAATGCGGGCTTTCGGGCCTTGCCGATGCGCCGTAGCAGTTGATGGTTTCCAGCGTTTGTTTGCCGAGTTTGTCCCACGTAACGTACATAAAAAAACAATCGCCGCCGTGGGCGCGGAAGCGTCCTTTTTTCGGTTTTTGCGCCCCGACGTGCACCGCACGTAAAACTTCGAGCAGGCCGTCGAGCGGCAAATCGACCTCGCCGCGCCGGTGGCGCTGTACTTGGCCCAGCGGCACGTCCAGCGTTCGGTGATGTTTCAACACAAACCGTTGCGCTTTTCGCAGGGCCTTCACCGCCTCGTTTTCCGTTATCGTGTCGTTGAGAATCATTTGTAGGGCGACGGACGTTTTCGTTGTTTTTTCCAAAAAATAGTGGGTAACCAGCGCCAAGGCCGCGTCTTGGTTGTCGGCGTCGCCGCGCAGGTTCCAACGTTTGAATTTGTTGATGGCGTAGGCCAGACGGGGGTGTTTTTTCGCATCGAGACGATAGAGCGCGGCGTAGTTTTGGGAATAACGTCCGGTTTTGGAGTAAGAAGGGTCGAACTTGATGCGCAAAAAGTCCTCGCGCGAAATAGGTTTGCCGTCCAATTCCGCGAACAGTTCCATGAAACGATTGCCTCGGTTGTATTCGAAAAGTTGGAGGCCGCAAAAGGGCCGGTTCCAATTTTCATCTTCGCACGTGGTGTGGAGCGGGGTTTGGTTGGCGTTGTAGATGTAGCCGCACTCGGGATTTTCGACCATCGGTTTTTGTTCCCACGGCACGAGTTCCGTCCATTTGAATTTTGACGACGTGCCTTCGATGGGGTTGGTCCAATCGACGCCGGGCTTGCGGTAGGGGTATTTGCCCTCGGAGATGAAGAAAAGGTTGTCGTCTTTGTCGGCGTAAACGACGTTGAACATCGGCAGGGCTTCCATTTTGAGGGCGGCCTTGAATTCGTCGAGGTTGCGGGCTCGGTTCATTCGGTACCATTGTTCGGCGGCGCGGATGTCCCATGTCGCCGGAAAGCGAAGCGCGTAGCTTTTTCCCTTGCGTTTGTATATCGGCCCGTATTCGCAGGAATAGATTTTTTTAGTGATGGGAAGGCAAAGTTTGCCGAAAAGTTTGAGTTTGAGGCGGGCCTTGCGTACGCCCAGCGCACGCCACTGTTCGTCGTAATAGTATTTTTTGCCTTTGGTTTTGAGCAAATAGATATCCCCCCAAACGTTGTAATTGTTGGTGTGGGCCCAGCCGAGGTCGGGATTCGCGCCGACGAAAAGGGTGATTCCGCCCGGAAAAAGTCCGCCGTGAAAGCGCCAGCCCTCGTCGGTTTGTACTTGCGCCTCGTACCACGCGAACCGGCCTTCCATCGGCTGGTGGGAATTTATCAACAGACGGGTGGCGCCGTCGTCGGAGCGGTTGGCCGAAACGGCCATCGCGTTCGACCCTCCTTCGTTGGGCTCCAAAAATTCGCGTATCTTGCCCTCTCGAATCATTTTGAACGCCATGCCCGTTCCCGCCATCAACGACGACGACAAACAATAACCTTTGACAAAATCTTGGGGCCGGACGGGTAAAAGGTTTTTGTAAGGGATTTCTTTGGGATGGGCGGCGGCGTAATCGTTCGCCGCTTGGGCCGCCGCCTCCAACATCCGCCGAAATTCCGGACTCAAATCCTTTTCGTATCGTGCCTCGACGAGCGTATCCACGCCCGTGAAATACAAAAAATAATCGAGCAGTACCCCGTTTTTTCCTTTGATTTTGCCGAGCGTTCCGCGAACGTTGGCAAAGGTTTCCACCAACGAACCAAAATCGTCTTCGCAGACCGCGTAAACAAGACCGTAAGCCGCCTCAGCGTCGGTGGGCGCGTAAATGTGCGGAACGCCGAAAGAATCCCGGGCGATGGTAACGCGTTCGGGATTGATTTTTTGCCCCCAAATCGGAAGTGCGGTTATCAAAACAAAGGCAAGCGTTGTCATGGGCGGATAAAACGGACGCGAAATTAGTGTTTTTTTTCTTTGCCCCGGGGCCAAAAACGGTGGACTTCTACCTGCGTCCGACGGCAAATTTAAACTACGGTAGCGAACCAAATTGTACGTTTTCGACACGTTCACGTCCCAACAAGTCGCTTTTTTCCACGCTTTCGGCCCAAATTCCCGGTCGTGTTTTCACGCTTGGGGCGCGTGGATAACTCTTTCGTTGAAATCCTTTCCCGGGTTTCCAACAGGGTAATCTTTTTTATAACCGCTTATTTTTCGGAAATTTGTACTTTAAAATTTTGATAAAATTCAAGCCGACAAAAAGAATGAAATACCTACCCCGCCTATTTGCATTTTTCCTTGCGGCAATGGCATTGGCTCCTTTGCGTGCGCAAATTTCCAACGCTCCCGAGCAAGACTGCATCAACGCCATACCCATTTGCGTCGGTACTTATTATCAAGAACAGTTTTATATCGGCGGCGGAGCGCATCCCAATGAAATCAACACTTCAATTAGTTGTTTGGGCGGCAATCAGGAAGTGAATGGAACGTGGTATTCGTTTACCATCGAGCAGAGCGGCATGCTCAACATCACCATTTGCGCCTTTCAAAACGGCGCCCTTTACAACGGCACCTACGACTACGACTGGGCCGTGTATAATTTGACCAACCACACTTGCGCCGACATTTATAACAACCCCGCCTTGGATGTCGGCTGTAATTTTTCCGGTTTTAGCACTACGGGCGGTTGCACCGGTCCCAACGGCGCGGGCGGCGTTCATAACGGCCCGCCCATTCCCGTGCAAGCGGGCGAGCGTTACGTGCTTTTTGTAAGCCGATGGACTCAATTTCCCCAAATTGGTTACGTGTTGGATTTGTGCGCGACTACGGCCGTTTTGGCTTGTCCCGAAAATCACAATTCCGTCGAAATTGCCCCCGTGGAATGCGGCGCCACCTCCTTTACCATGACCCTCGAAGAACCCGTACGATGTGTCGCCGTCGTCAATCAGTCCATTGTCGTCGAAGGTCCGAACGGGCCGTTGAACGTCGTCAATATAACGCCCGTCAATTGCAATTTAAACAATCCCAACGCCACGGGTACGCAATTCGTCGTTACGGTCGAACAGCCCATCACCGCCGCCGGCGCTTTTACCTTGCAACTTCCGGGCTACGTTAATTTTTGCGGCGATTCGGTGCCGGGTCGAACCGTTGAAACCACGATAGAACTCATCGGTTTGAATCCCGACGCCGGCCCCGACCTTAACCATTGCGCCGGCGGGCCGGGCGTTACGCTTCAACCCTTCTTCGTTCCGGGATTTGAATATCAATGGTCGCCCTCCGACGGTTTGGACGACCCCAACAGCCCCAATCCCATTGCGTCTCCCGATTCGACGACCACCTACACCCTTACCGTTTTCAACGGCGAATGTTCGGGTACCGACGTCGTTACCGTAAACGTTATTCGTCCCGAAATGACCGTCGAAGGCGACCTAAGCCCGTGCGCCGGCGAACCCACTTACATTTCCGGTTTGGGCGCCATTACTTATCAATGGATTTTCGCCGGCGCCGTTTTCAATGGGCCGGGAATTTTTGTTACCATTACCGCACCCGATACTTTGTACGCCATTCCGATTGTGAACGGCTGTCCGGGGGATACGGTTGTGATTCCGCTGACCACCGGCCCGACGCTTTCCGTCGTTCCCGAGGGGCCGCACGCCCTTTGTCCCGGCGAGTTTGTCGAACTTTCCGTCGTTTCAGACGACGAATTGACCGAATATCAATGGCTTTTGAACGGCTTGGAAATTTTCGATGCGACGGGGCCGACGATTTTGGCCAATCAATTGGGTTTTTACTCCGTTCGCGTCTTTTCCGAGGAGTCGGGATGTTACGCTTTGTCCAACGAGGTCGAGGTCATTCCCGCCGAGCAGACGATCGCGTCGGTTGAAACCGAGTTTGAAGCGCTTTGTCTCGACGCCGCGTCCATGCAAATGTTTGGAAGTCCGCCCGGGGGAACGTTTGTGGGTAACGGCGTTGAAGACGACTTTTTCAACCCTGCCCTTGCGGGGGTTGGCACGCACGTGGTTACTTATTCCGGAGACCTTAACGGTTGCGAATACTTGACGACCATTGAGCTAACCGTATATCCGCAGGTCGTCGTTTATTTTCAAGACCTTTCCCCCCGATTTTGCGTCAATTCTCCGTTGTGCCACGAACTTTTTGCCTCGATAGACGGCGGTACGTTTGAAGGTCCGGGCGTATCGGCAGGCGTATTTTGTCCTTCCGTCGCCGGTTTGGGAGAACACACCCTGACTTATTCGGGTTTCGACGCCAATGGTTGCGCTTATTCCACTTCCGCCGTCGTCGTCGTGGTTGAACAGGCGCTTTCTCAAATCGACGGTCTCGCGCCTTATTATTGTTTCGGCGACACGCAGTGTTACTTTTTGACCGCTTTTCCCGACAACGGTCAATTTTCGGGTCTCGTTACCGTTCCCGACCCCGACGGCGCTCCCAACGTTTGTCGATTGTGTCCGGGGCTTTTGTTGCAAGGCGTTCATTCGATAGGGTATTTCGGGGTGGATGAAAACGGTTGCGAATATTCGACGACCGTGGAATTTTCTATTCTTGAGCCGATAGTTGCGCGCATTTTTGCGCCCGATTCGATATGTGAAAACGCCCCCGCTATTTCAATGAGCGTGATTCCCTTTGGCGGTACGCTTTCCGGGCCCGGCGTTAGCGGTTCGTTTTTCGTTCCGTCCGACGTTGCGCCCGGCGTGCATACTTTAATCTATTCCGGCGTGAATGAATTTGGGTGCGAATACACGACGACGAAGGATATTCTTGTTTTTTCCGCACCACCGTCGCAAATCCTTGGTTTGGCTTCGACGCATTGCACGGCCAACGCGTGCGTTACGTTGTCGGGCGCGCCGTTGGGGGGCGTGTTTTCGGGGCCGGGGGTTTCGGGGAACGTGTTTTGTCCTTCGCTTGCCGGTCCGGGCGTTCACGACGTGG
>CALAJH010000083.1 GCA_937922655.1 uncultured Bacteroidia bacterium | reverse complement strand
GACGCTCGTCGAAACAACGCCGACGCCCGTCGAAACAAGTCCGGCGTTCGTCGAAACAACGCCGACGCCCGTCGAAACAACGCCGACGCCCGTCGAAACAACGCCGACGCTCGTCGAAACAACGCCGACGCCCGTCGAAACAAGTCCGGCGTTCGTCGAAACAAGTCCGACGCCCGTCGAAACAACGTCGGCGTTCGTCGAAACAACGTCGGCGTTCGTCGAAACAAGTCCGGCGTTCGTCGAAACAAGTCCGGCGCCCGTCGAAACAACGTCGGCGTTCGTCGAAACAAGTCCGACAACGGTGGAAAATCTCGATTGGATAAATCCTCTTCAAGCGCCCGCGATACCCGACGCACAAACGAAAAAAACGCCTTCGCGATTTGCAAGTTTGGTTGCCGGCGCCGATGTAAACAGTCTGGTACAGGAAAAATATTTGAGCGGGATACTACAAGCGATGCGTCGGGAGGGTTCGGCGAAGCGGCCTTCGGCATCGCCGGCTAAGCAGGAAACGGAGCCGAAATTACCGCCGTCGAACGTGGACGCGGTATTGGAGCGCTTTAAATCTTTTCAACCGTTGATAAACGACCGACTCGAAGCACAACAGCAAGATCCGGGTTCCGCACCTTTGGGATGGCTCAGTCTCGAAGACGAAGACGAAGAAAAAGTTATCGAATCCGCACCCGCGGGGATGTTGGATTCGGAATCGTTGGCGACGATGTACGAGCGTCAAGGGCATTATCGGCAGGCAATTGGCGTTTACGAAAGGTTAAAATTGAAATTTCCGGAAAAAAGCGCTTATTTTGAGGCGAAAATAAAAGATATTACTTTTTAGCATGTACGTATTTATCGTGGTGCTGATATTGCTGGTCTGTGTACTGGAAGTATTGGCGGTAGTGGTTCAAAACAGCAAGGGCGGCGGTCTTTCGGGCAGTTTTCAAGCCTTGAACCAAGCAAGTCAGATGATTGGGGCGCGCCGGGCGGCGGACGTTGTCGAAAAAGCGACGATGTGGTTGATGGCCGTGTTGGTGGTTTTGACGATTTTGGCCAACGTACTGATTGTCGGCGGGGGTTCGTCGTCGAGCGCTTCGTCGGGTGAGGGCGGCGGTTTGCGTTTGGAAGGCTCGTTCCAAAACGCGCCGACCACCGCGCCTTCGGTCCAAGACATTCAACCCGCCGAATCCGAAACCCCGCCCGCCGGAGAAGAGTAATTCAAAAACGAACAACAAATACATCGACGTCCACTCTCCGGAGCGGGCGTCGATGTATTTTATATGATTGCAAGTTAATAATACGCTCGGGAGGGGTTTATTGATTTCCGAAGTTTGACGTTCTTTTACGGATTGATTTTCGGCGCCGTTTGCCGTTATTCATTCGATGTTTTTGTAATCTTTGGGTGCGGTCAATTTTCGGGACAACGTGCTTTCCGCCCATTGGTGGAGGGGCCAAAGCATCAAGGCGATGCCCGTATTGAAAACCATTTTTAAAATTGGCAGGCCTTGGGAATATTTTTCGTTGAGCGGGTCGAAAATGATGAGCGCAAACTCAAAAGCCATGATTAAAGAAACGAACGTCATGGCCTTAATAATTCGAGACGGCAAATCCAGTTTTCCCAAGAAAAACAGCGAAAATATTAAAAGCATTATAAACGCGAAAATGCCGAGGGATTGAAACATGTAAACGCGCTCTTGGCTTTGGGCGGCGGCAAGGGCTTCGGCTTCTTCGCGACGCTTTTTTTCTTCGAGTTCTTGTTCAAAATGCCTGCGGGTTTCGATTTGTGCGATTTTGCGGGTTTGTTCGTCGTTGCGAAGCGAGTCGGCATAATGGTGAAAAAGTTTGTAATGTTCGAAGGCGGCGCGAAAATCGCCGACGGCGGAATCCGTCCGGGCCATGGTTAGGGCCAAGTTTTTTATGCTTTCGACGTTGCCGATTTCTTTGGCGAGATTCAACGCGGTTTGGGCGTATTGTCGGGCTTGAGTCACTCGTCGGGTAAGCAAGCTTACTTCGGCCAATCCGCTCCACGCAATGGCGGCGCCGTCTTTGTCGCCGATGCGTTCAAATTCGGACAAAGCTTTACGATAATGGTTGTTGGCGTCGGCAAGCTCTCCGCGCAATTTCGACAAATCGCCCAAGGTCGTCAGACATCCGGCGACGCCGTTTTGGTCTCCTATACGCAGGTAAATATCCATGCTTTTACGATAAAAAGCTTCGGCGCCGCTAAAATCCCGTTGTATCCAATGGAGTAGTCCAAGGTTGTAATAGCAGGCGGCGGCGCCGTCTTCGTCGCCCGACTTTTGCCGGAGTTCAAGGCTTTTTTGATAGGCTTGGGCCGCACGTTCGTTTTGTCCTTGGACCCGGTAAACCATGCCGAGGTTGTTGTAAGAATTGGCGGCGCCGCGATCGTCGCCCATGCGTTCTTTGATGTGCAAACTTTTGAGAAAAAAGTCGGCGGCGGCGGCAAAGTCGCCCTGATTTCGATAAACCGACCCGAGGTTGTTGTATACGATGCCGAGTCCTCGGGCGTATCCGCATTGTTCGTAAAGCGTTGCCGCTTTAAGGTAGTTTTCGACGGCGGCGGCGTATTGGTGTTGGTCGTCGTAGACGTTTGCGAGATTGTTGTGGGCGTCGGCAAGACCACGATTGTTGCCGAGACGTTGAAATCCGTTGACGGCGGCAAGATAATGCCGCGCGGCACTGTCGTATTCGCTTTTGCGCCAGTAGGCGACGCCGACTTTGTTGTTGCAGTCGGCAAGGGCGTGGTCGTCGCCCAGTGTTCGTCCCAACGCCAAGCCCGCCAAGCCATATTTCAACGCCTCGTCGTGCCGGCGTTGGACGTTCAATTCCCAACACAAACGGCAAAGGCTGCGTGCTTTTACGGTGTCTTCATTCGCCGCCGCTATGACTTTTTTCAACGAATCGATTTTAGGCGTGTTGTTTTGAGCGCCGGCAATAAAAAATTGCATATTAACGAGCGTCAAAAATAAGGGGGGGTAGACGATGGTTCTCATAGGTTCAAAAATTTTGTTACGAAATTAGAAAAAAGGCCTGTATTTGAAAAACGTTTTTTAGCCCATTAAAACCGGCGATGGTACGAATAAAATCGCCGTATTTTTAAATTTAACTTGGGTTGTTGAACTATCGAAAATTGTTGTTGAACGATGGAAAATTTTCTTATTTTAGCGGCTCAATAGATTGGGGGCGTGGATTTAGTCAAATTGGCAACGCAGGTTAGGCGCGACGCATTACGCATGGTATACGGAGCGCAAAGCGGGCATCCCGGCGGCGCGATGGGGTGCGTGGAATATTTTTTGGTGCTTTATTTTCGGATGATGAAGCACGAACCGGCGCGTTTTTCTCTTGACGGTCGCGACGAGGACGTTTTTATTCTTTCCAACGGTCATATTTGCGCGGGATGGTATTCGGTTTTAGCGCGAAGCGGATACTTTCCGATTGAAGAGCTGGGTACGTTTCGGAAAATCGGTTCGCGTTTGCAGGGACATCCTTCGCCGGCGAAAGGTTTGCCGGGGGTTCGTGTGGCGACGGGTTCGTTGGGGCAAGGTTTGTCGGTGGGATGCGGCTTTGCCGTGGGTAAAAAACTCGCCCAAGATTCTCGGCGCGTTTTCGTACTGATGGGCGATGGCGAAACACAAGAGGGACAAGTTTGGGAAGCGGCCATGTTTGCCGCCCATCACCGACTCGACAACCTCGTCGCCGCCATCGACCTCAATTACAAACAAATCGACGGCGACGTGCCGCAAGTTATGGGCGTCGACCCGGTGGCTGAAAAATGGCGGGCCTTTGGTTGGGACGTGTGCGTGGTCGAAAACGGCAACGACCTCGACGCCGTAACCGACGCCCTTCAATCCGCGGTCAAGGCCGACGGGCGCCCCAAAATGCTCGTCCTACGCACCGTCATGGGCAAAGGGGTCGATTTTATGGAAAACGACTACCGCTGGCACGGGAAAGCTCCCAATCAAGCCCAGTTCGACGTCGCCATTGCGCAGTTGCCTCAACAATATGAAGAATTTTGATGAAACGGTTTGATAAATACCGGTCGTTTTTCTACCGCTTCGACGTACTTAAATGGCGCGACGCCTACCTGCTCCTGCTTTTTTGGTCGGTGAGGATGGTGTTCATCCTGCTTTTCGAACCGAACTTTGAAATGCAGGACACGAATCGATATTATCGTTTGAGCGACGCGGTGTTGCGCGGCGATTTCAACTTCGACGACGGAATGTTCATTGTCGCGCCGTTGTATCCGTTTTTTATGGCGGCACACAAATGGCTGTTCGGTCCGTTTTGGGAGGCGGCGCTTGTTACCGTCCAGCTTCTTTTGGCGTCGTTGGCGGGCGTGGTTTTGTATCGTTTGGCGAAAATGCTTTTTCATAGTGCGGTTGTTGCCGTTGGCGCCGCCGTATTGTACGCGCTCAATCCTTCAACGATGTGGTTCGCGCCCGTATTCGGTCAGGAGGCGTTGTTTATGTCGTTGTTGATTTTTGCGATGTATTATTTGGTTGCATCGCTGAAAACAGGCCGGCGGCGGCACGTGGTTTTGTCCGCGCTTTTGTATTCGGGCGCGTTTCTGACCAAGTCTCACGTACTGCTTTTTTCGCCGTTTATCGTTTTGGCTTATGTGTTTTCCCGTTTGGAATTTCGGCAAAAGTGGACGTTTTCACTCATGTATGCGGGTTTGTGTTTGACGGCGACCGTTCCTTTTGGCTTGGCCAATCTGCATCTTCACCGTACCTATACCTTTTCTTCCAACGGTTTCGAGGCCCATTTTTACACCGGCAACACCGAATATTCCTACCAGTTTTTTTTAAATCCTCCGCCTTTGACGGATTCCCTTTGTTTGTTGGAAATCAGAAGTTTTCCTTACGGTTTTGTACGTTATAACGGCGAAGAGCATTTGGACATTTTAGCCCTGCCGCAAAAAGAAAAACAACCCATGTTCTTGAAAGCCTCCTTGAAGTGGATTGCCGAAAATCCGGTCAAGTTTATAAAGCTCAAACTTTATTATTTATACGCGTATTTGGCGCCGGGCTTGGATTTTCATCATCATTCTTTCGGAATTTGGCTGGCGGCGTTTTTGCAAGGCTTGCCGATATTCGCGTTCGCTTATTTGGGCATGATTCGGGCCTTGAAATTGGATGCCGCCACGCATTTTTGGATATTGGGGTTGTTTTTGTCGATGGCGATATTTTCCGTCGGTTTTTATGTTCAGAATCGTTTTCGGCGTTGCACCATCGAGCCGTTCTATTTGATTTATGCGGCCTACGGCGCAACGTGGACGTACAAGGGCCTTCGTCGCAAAACCATGAACGACGAGCCGGCTTTCAACGAACTTGCCGAAGACAAAGAGTTTTTTTCGTTGGGAAAGACGACGCATTTGGACGTGGTTCGGACGGATGGACGTTGAGCGGGGGATGCTTCGGGCGCTGGAGCAGGCGCGGCGTGCGGCTGAAATAGGCGAGGTGCCGGTGGGCGCGGTTGTGTTTGCGGACGACGTACTTGTAGCACAAGCCCACAATCAAACCGAGCTTCTCAACGACGTCAGCGCCCACGCCGAAATGCTTTGTCTGACCGCCGCCGCTCACGCCATTGGCGCCAAATACCTCAGGGAATGTACGCTTTTTGTCACGCTTGAACCTTGCGTGATGTGTGCCGGAGCCTTAAAATGGGCGCAAATCGGCACGGTTGTTTACGCCGCAAGCGACCCTAAGGCCGGATTTTCCACCTTGGCTCCGGCCTCCAAAATTTTTCATCCCCACACCCGCGTCGTCGCGGGCGTGCTTAAAGAGCAAGCCGCCGCCCTGATTTCCGAATTCTTTAAAAATCGGCGCCGCTAACGCCCCAAAGCATCGCCGGCTTGCGGATAAACGTCGTAAGCGCCGGCCGAAAGCATGACGAGCGTGCAGGCTCGCTGGACAAAAATTCCCCGCTCGGCCAGCATACGTTCAAACGCCGGATTTTCCGTACCGGGATTAAACACCACCCGGCGTGGATTCAAGTCAAGAATAAAGTCGTAGAAACGCGGTTGATTGTCCGGACCGAGATAAAGCGTTACCGTTTCAACGGGTTTCTCAACAAGCGAGGGGTCGGTAAGAATGGGAACGTCGGCGATTTGTCCCGCACGTGCGCCTAGCGCAACAACCTTGCGTCCGTGTTCGCGCAAGCGTTCCACCGCCCTATAAGAATACCTTTCCGCGTTGGGCGACGCGCCCAATACCAATGTCGTTTTTTCCATATTTGAAAACGTCAAATGACTTATTCGTTTGCCGTGCCGTTGATTTGCCGCCATTCGTCCAAAGAGAATCCCGTGGCTTCGGCAATGAAGTCGTCGCTCATGCCCAAATCCTTCAATCGGGCGGCCAACTCGCGTTTAGCCTTGACTTCGCCTTCTTCACGGCCTTTACGTTCGCCTTCTTCGCGGCCTTTACGTTCGCCGAAATCCACCCCCTGCTTGTAAAGGGGATCGGCCTGAATTTCGGCTTCGCTCATCGGGATTTCGTAATCCTCGATAATCGAAAGCATCGTCTCCCACATGTTTCTCAACCTTGAAAATTCCAACAATCGGCGCAAGTACAAACGCAGGGCCCCGGGGTCGGACTCCGTCGGGGAAAGGCGGTCGAATTCTTTATTCGTTTGCCTTGCCGTTGATTTGCCGCCATTCGTCCAA
>CALAJH010000082.1 GCA_937922655.1 uncultured Bacteroidia bacterium | reverse complement strand
CGAACATTCGGGGACGTCCACGCCGTTGCGCGTCAGCGTCCATTGATACCCCGTTATCGGCGAATTGCCGTCGTTGATTTGCAGTAAAGAGGTAAGAAAAGAGGTTGAAAAACACCCGCTTTGCGTGCCGGGGTAGGTGATTTTCGGTGGACAAACCACGACTACCGGTGCGGAAAACGTATGGCTTCCGCAACCGTTCGAGGCGGTTAGTTGTAGAGAATAGTTACCGGTTTGTGCGAAGCGGACGGTAACATGAGTCGAGGCGGCATTCGAAGGTGGCACGAACTGCCAACCCGTCGGCGGGGATATCGTCCACAAATAATTCTCGGCATATGCGGAGGTGTTGGTGAACGTAACCTCGGTTCCGGATTCGTTGGGAATGACGACCAAAGACGGTCCCGTAAAAGCGGCCTCGGGAAGCGGGGAAACGGTTACCGGTATGGTTGTCGAAACACAGCGACAAGCGTCGCCTCCGTATTGGTCGGGAATAAAACGGCGTTCGCAGGCCGTGAACGAGATGGTATGATTGCCCGGGGTATTGTAGACGTACGACATGACGTTTTGCGGTTGATTCAAGCCGTTCACCGTTATGGAATCGAACGGCATGTCGTTCGACCAACGCCAGCGATACAAAGTGCGCGGCGCAGGCGTGTTTGGATTGTCGCAATTCAACGAAATCGGCACGGTCAAGTTCGTTAACGTCGCCGTTTCTCCCACGCAAAGATTAAACGCCGTCGGTTGATAATTCAATTGTAAGCGCGGATAGACGGTGATGGTTTTGGTTGTCGGTTCCTCGATGGGATAACATTCGCTGACCCCGCGAAGCGTGGCGGTATATTGACGGATGCAGTTCGAGGTGTTGGTATAAGTGCGCAACAATTCTTGTTGGGTGAAATTGCTTCCTTGCCGGGTCAATTCGGGGGAGCCGTCGCCGAAGTTCATCGCCAAAACGGTGGTCGGCCCGATATCCGTCGTTTCGTCGATAAAGTAGACCGTCAATGGATGGCATCCCGCGTCCAAGTCGTTTTGTACCAACAGCCTTTCGATGGGGTTCAAATCCCGGTCGACGCGCATGTTTAGCGCCGTCGTCGATACACAACCGTTGGTTCCCGTGGCGGTGATGGTCAGGTTGTACAGGCCCAACGCGTCGTATTCTTTGGGAATGCTTGTAAAGGAATTTAGGATAAGTTCGGGGGTTCCGTCGCCCCAATTAACGACGTATTGCGTGATATTGGCGGGATTGGGTGAGGTGTTGGTGAGAACGAAGTTGCGGGTGTTGCACAAGAGGCCGTCTTCGCTGCCGGTGGCTTCGGCCGAAAGTATCGGAGCGCGAAGCACGGAGACGGTTTGGGATTGGTTGGCCGAGCATCCGCCGCGCGTGGCCGTAACGCTAACGTTGAAATTCTCGGTTCCTTCACCCGTAGCGCGAAAAATTTGGCCGACGTTGGCGCCGGTGGCGACATCGGGCGTACCGTTGCCGTCGGCGTCGCCGAAGTTCCATGTATAAGTGGCGTTGGGTTCGGGGGCGTTGATGGAAAAGTTGAACGTGGTTCCGGAACAGGGGGTCCCGCTCGGATTGACCGTAAAGAGTGGCGTCGACGGGGGCGCATAGACCGTAACCGTTTGTTGCACCGTATCCGAACAGGCGCCCAACGAGCGTATCAAACGGACGGTGAAATCTCCCAAGTCGGTATAGACGTGCGTTTCGGTGGCATTGCCGCTAATTAACTCTTCGCTTCCGTCGCCGAAAAGCCATCGATACTGCGTGCCGCCGGGGTTGGCGTTAAACGTGAAGGCTGTTCCCGAACATCCGGGCTGAACGCTCAAACTTGCCGGACATTGAGCGTGAACCCGAACGGGAAACAACTGCCAAAGCGTCAAAAGGGGGGATAAAATCAACAATTTTCTTGATTGATTTTTCATGCGTATAAGTTTTGTATAATTTTGTATTTTTATTAAAAATTTAATATATTACATGAATTAATATCGTCATCCATCGACAAAGAACTATTTGTGTATCGTTTTGTTCGGGCAAACGATGATAATGTATGGGTTCGTGGTTTTATTTTTTACCTAAAAAAACACTATTTTTTTTGAATAGTTCCATGTTTTGTGTTAAATAAATTGATTTTTATCTCTTCTTGTTTACACAGATAATTTTTATATTATTTGGGAATTTTAAATGGTCTTGGGTACAAAGAATAGATTTTAGTTTTGTTTTTTCGACAATTATCGTGCCAATCCGACTATGGCGGAGCAGGCTTGTAGTTTGGAACCGTCGTATGTATGGGTGGAAAACAGTATTGGGTCGATAGGGTAGGGTATCTTTTGGGGTTTTGCGCCAAAATTCAAGGCGACCAACAATTTTCTATCGCTGTGTATGCGGCGGTAGATTAAAGTTCCGGTGGGCGACGGCAAAATTTCGATGGCGCCGACGCGTAAAGCGGCTTCGGACTTTCTCAGCGCAATGAGTTTTCGATAGACGTTCAAAAGGCTTTCCGGGTCGGAATCCTGACGTTTTACATTGACGTTTTGATAATCGGGCAAAACGGGCAACCATGGTTGGGCGGTCGAAAAGCCGGCGTTGGGGCCGTCGTTCCATTGCATGGGCGTACGGCATTCGTCGCGGTTGAGCGAAAGTCCGCGTTTTCTTAGAACGTTGACGACAAAGGCGGGAAGTTTTTTCCACGGCTCGGCCAAAGGGTCCAACGCTTTTTCAAGTGGAATGCGATGTTGGGCCATGCCGATTTCTTCGCCGTAATAAACAAAGGGAGCCCCGCGTGCCGTTAGTTGCATCGTCGCCAACACTTTTGCTTTTTCAACCGATTCTCCCAGTCGCGTGAAGCCGCGTACGCGGTCGTGGTTGGAAAACACCCACGTCGGGAAGTAGGGTTCGGGAAAGTTTCGCTCAAAGTTTCGCATCAACTTTGCGAACGCCCGCGCCGAAAACGGCGTCGACAGCGTTTTGAACAAAAAAACGGTGTGCAGTCCGTCGGTTTGGTTTCCGACGGCGTTCCCGCAAAATTGCCGCGATTGTTTTTCCGTACCCATCACTTCGCCGACCAAATATCGGTCGGGATATTGGTCGCACAACGCTCGAAGTTCTTTGGCGAATTCGGCGCTTTCGGGCAAATTGAGCGTGTATTTGGGCCGTTGAAACAACATCGAGGGGTCGTGTTCGGACGGAATCAATCGCCACGTAAACGGATTGTTTCTAAGTTTTTCGTCCTCGAACAAACAATTGAATATATCGAGCCTGAAGCCGTCGACGCCTTTGTCGAGCCAAAATTTTGCGACGTTCAACATTTCGCGGCGGACGTCGGGATTGCGGTAATTGAGGTCGGGTTGAAAGGGCAAAAACGCGGTGTAATACCAACTTCCGTTTTTGGGTTGCCACGCTTTTCCGCCGACGAGCGAACGCCAGTTGTTGGGCGGTTTGGGGCCGTCGTGCCAAAGGTACCATTTGCGGTACGGATGCGAACGCGACAACGAGGCCTTAAACCATGGATGTTCGTCGGAGGTGTGGTTCATGACCAAATCGAGAATGATTTTCAGCCCTCGCTCGTGCGCCGCTTTGAGCAGGGCGTCGAAATCGGCGTTCGTACCGAAAATCGGGTCTACTTCGCGGTAGTCGCAAACGTCGTAACCGAAATCTTTGTGCGGCGAGCGAAAAAACGGAGAAAGCCACACCGCGTCCACGCCCAGCGATACGATATAGTCCAATTTTTGTCGTATGCCGTCGAGGTCGCCGACGCCGTCGCCGTTGGAATCAAAAAACGAGCGTGGATAGACGTGATAGAACACGGCGTTTTTCCACCACGGCGTGTGTTCTTGGGACATGTTTTTACGCAAAGCTTTGCGCAAAAGTAAGCAAAACGACCCAACGGGCTATACGGAAAATGGTTAATTTTGCCGCGTGAAAAAGCTATTGGTGGCCAATCGCGGCGAAATCGCGCTGCGGGTCATGCGTACGGCCCGACGTTTGGGTATACCGACGGTGGCCGTTTATTCCGAGGCCGACGCGAAATCCATGCACGTCGCTTTTGCCGACGAGGCGTATTGTATCGGCCCCGCGCCCTCGTCGGAATCGTATTTGCGCGGCGACAAAATCATTGAAACGGCCCGGCGTTGCGGGGCCGACGCCGTTCATCCCGGTTTTGGTTTTTTATCGGAGAATCCGACGTTTTGTCGCGCGGTAAACGACGCGGGTTTGATTTTTGTTGGCCCCTCGCCCGAGGCGATGGAACTTATGGGCGGCAAACTGAGCGCCAAAACGGCCGTCAAGGCGTACGGCGTGCCGCTCGCCCCCGGCGGCGACGAACCCATTCGCGACCCCGGCGCCGCCCGACGACTTGCCGAATCCATCGGTTTTCCCGTCATGCTCAAAGCTTCGGCCGGCGGCGGCGGAAAAGGCATGCGCATCGTCGAAAATCCCGCCGACTTCGACGCCATGCTGCGTATGGCGCAATCCGAAGCCCTCGCCGCTTTCGGCGACGACTCCGTTTTCGTCGAAAAATATATCGCCGCCCCCCGGCACGTCGAAATTCAAATCTTGGCCGACGCCTTCGGCAACGTTACCCATCTCTTCGAACGAGAATGTTCGATTCAGCGCCGGCATCAAAAGTTGGTCGAAGAGGCCCCCGCCGCGTGGATGGACGAAGAACTGCGTCAAAAAATGGCTGCCGCCGCCCTCAACGTCGCCCGTGCCGCCAAGTATACCGGCGCCGGAACCGTCGAGTTTTTGGTCGACGGCCAAAGAAATTTTTATTTCCTTGAAATGAACGCCCGTATTCAGGTCGAACATCCGGTAACCGAAATGATCACGGGCGTCGATATCGTCGAAGAGCAGTTGCGCGTGGCCGACGGTCAAAGTTTGTCTTATCGTCAAGAGGACGTTGCCATCCGGGGGCATGCGATAGAATTGCGGGTTTGCGCCGAAGACCCCGCCAACAATTTTTTGCCCGACGTCGGCACGCTTGAACTTTTTCGTCCTCCGCGCGGCAAAGGGATTCGCGTCGATGCCGGCGTGCGCGAAGGCGACGAGATTTCCGTTTATTACGACCCGATGTTTGCCAAACTCGTGGTTTGGGGGCAAAACCGCACCGAAGCCTTGAGAAACATGACCCGCGCCATCGACCGTTTTGTTGTCGCCGGCGTCAAAACGACGCTGGATTTTGGCCGGTTCGTCACGACGCATCCGAACTTCGTTTCCGCCGAATTCGATACGGGTTTTGTGGCCAAACATTTTCGTCCCGAACTGCTCAAACGCGAGGCGGGGCAAGCCGAAATATTGGCGGCGGCGGCGGCGGTCGAATTTTCGCCCCGCGCCCTCAAACCTTTGCCCGCCAAGCCGCTCAATCCGTGGTGGGTGCGTCGGGCATAGATGCGGCGTTTTTTGCACAAACCCGGTCCGACGGCGTGGTTGCAAATTTCGGGGTTGTTGCGCGGCGGCGCGCCGTTTTTGCAATCCATATTGTTGAGCAAGATATGGGGGCCCGGCCCGGTCTTGGCCGAATTTGAAACGCTTTCGATGGCCGTCAATGCGGCGGCGTTCACCGGTTTGTGGACGGTAACGGTTTATTTTGTGCCGGCGTTTTCCGGCGCCCTCACTCCCCTTGAGCGCAAGACCGTCGTCAGCCTCAGTGTTTTCGCTTTGTTGTTGAACGGACTCTTTGCGGCGGCGGCGGTGGGAATATACGGTTTTTTTACGGCTTCTTCTTCGACGGTCGTTTGGGGGTTTGCCCTTTACGCCTTGGCTTCGGTGGCGGCGGCGCTGACCGAGTTTTTTCTCTGGGCGCAAAAAAAATACGTGCAAACGGGCGCTTATTCCGCCGTAGCGTACGGACTGACGGCATTCGCTCCCGCCGCCGCCGCCTATTTTTTCGACGACCTTGAAACGACAAGCACGGCTTTGGCGACCGTGGCGCTGTTGCGTTGGGGCTACGCGTGGACGTTGGTCGTTCCGTGGTTGACCGTCGTTCGCGGCGGGGGATGGAGAAAACAAGGCAAGCTGATGTCGGCGCCGGCATTGTCGTCGCTTTTGGGCGGCAGCGTCGCGTATATCGACGGCTTTTTGGCCCGACACCGACTCGGCGAAAACGAATTTTTGTTTTTTCGCTACGGCGGCCGGGAACTGCCCGTGGCCTTGATTTTAGCCAACGCCGCGGCGACGGCGGGAGCGGGTTTTGTCGCCGCCGCCCACCGCGAAGGCACGCCCAAGTCGGGGTTTCAAAAAGTCAAAGCCGACGGCGCACGCCTCATGCATTTTGTTTTTCCGCTGACGATGTCGTTGATGCTCGTTTCCGAACCTTTGTTTGCGTGGGTTTATCATGCCGGACTTCGTTCCGCCGCCTATATTTTCGATATTTTTTTGCTTCTCGTCGTGCCCCGCATGCTTTTTCCGCAATCGATATTGTTGGGTTTGGGTTTGAACAGGTATACGTTTTACGGCTCGTTGTGGGAATGGCCCGTACACGTGGTTTTGAGCCTTGTTCTTGTGGGGCCGTTGGGTATGTACGGTCCGGCGTTGGCCACGCTTGTCGCTTATATTTTTGGAAAATGCGTGTTGGTTTTTTATGCCCGCAAAGCGGGGGTGAAATTGCGCCAATACACGGCGCTAAGACTTTGGACGGTCTATTCCTCGGCGACTTTGGCCGTATACGCGGGAAAATGGTTGTTGTTTGGATAAACGCCTTGTGCACGGATGCCGGCAATTGGCGGGACGAGGGCGGGATAAAACGTTTGTTTATTTTCGATATCGGCTTTCCCCAACCTGATACGCAATCTTTTCCCGAATTTTTTGGTTATCTTTGTTGTCGATATGGCAAGCTATTCGGACTATCCGTTTTTCGAGGTGGAAAAGCGCGGGCGCGTCGCGATATTGTACCTCAACCGTCCCGAGAAAAAAAACCTCATGAGTTGGGCGTTTTGGGGCTATTTGCGCGAGGTGGCGGCGCTTTTGGACGCCGACGACGACGTTCGCGCCGTCGTTGTGGCGGGCAAAGGCGATTGCTTTTCCGCCGGCATGGACTTCAAAGACTTTTTCGTCAATTTCGGCCCTCTTTTTCAGGAACACAACGCCGACACGCGCGAAAAGTTCTACAAAAAAATTCTCGTCATGCAAGAGGGATTCAACCGCATTGCCAACGGCGACAAACCCTATATCGCCGCGGTACACGGCTATTGCATCGGCGGCGGATTGGATTTGATTTCGGCCTGCGACATTAGAATCGGTTGTGAAAACGCCGTCGTTTCGCTTCGGGAGGCAAAAGTGGCCATCGTTGCGGACATGGGCAGTCTTCAGCGTTTGCCCGCCATCATCGGACAAGGCAAAACCCGGCTTATGGCCCTGACCGGCGCCGATTACAGCGGCAAAACCTGTCTCGAATTCGGCCTTTTCGACGAACTCTGTTCCACGCCCGAAGCGACGCTCAACCGGGCCGTCGAATTGGCGGGACAAATCGCCGCGAACCCGGCCATCGCCGTCAGAGGAACCAAACACGTCTTGAATTACGCCCTTGCCCACGGCCCCGACGACGGCATGAAATACGTCGCCGCATGGAACGCCGCCTTTCTCGATTCGCTCGACTTTCGCGAAACCGTTTTATCTTTTTTGGAAAAAAGACCGCCTCAATATCAATGAAAATATCCAAAAACATCGAAACGCTCCTCAACGAGCAGTATCACATGGAGATGTCCTCCGGGCTTCAGTACATGGCCATGGCCTCGTATTTTCTTACCCAAGAACTCAACGGCTTTGCCAATTTTTTCGTCGCCCAAGCCCAAGAAGAATATTTCCACGCCCAAAAACACTTTGAATACATCCATACGGTGGACGGCAGAATCTCCCCGCTTGCCATCAACCAAGCGCGGGCGGAATTTGAGTCCCCGTTGCACGTTTTTGAGTTGTCGCTCGAATACGAGTGTGAAGTGAGCAAGTCCATTTGTCGGCTGACCCAAACGGCCATGCAGGAACAGGACTACGCCACGCACACGTTTTTGCAGTGGTTCATCAAAGAACAAATCGAGGAGGAGTCGTTGTTCCAGCTGATGGTGCGCAAGCTCAAACTTATCGGCAAAGACCCCGCGGCATTGTTTTTCATGGACGACGAACTTTCCAAACGCAAGTTCGTCAAGTCCGGCGACGAAGCCTGAGACTCCGCGTCGCTAAAGCTGTTCTTCGACGATGGTTTGAGAGGGGTTTTTGAGGATGCGGGCGGTGATTTCGCGGCCCGTAGGGGTGGCGGCCAGTCCGCCCATGGCCGTTTCTTTGTATTTTGTGTCCATTGAGTTGCCGACTTCGCCCATAACGTCGACGACTTCGTCGGTGGGGATGACGGGGTCGTAATCGGCAAGGGCCATTTGTGCGGCGGCGAAGGCAATGACCGCGCCCGAGGCGTTGCGTTTGACGCACGGTACTTCCACCAATCCCGCTATCGGGTCGCAAATGAGTCCGAGCATGTTCATGACGGTGATGGAAACGGCGGCAAAAATTTGGTGCGGCGGCCCGCCGAGGGCATGGACGACGGCGGCGGCGGACATAGCCGCCGCCGTTCCCGTTTCCGCTTGACAGCCGCCGACCGCTCCCGCTATCGACGCCCTGCGTTCGATAATCAGCCCCGTGCCGGCGGCCACCAACATCGCCTCGTAGATTTGCCTGTCGCTCAATGCATGGTCTTCCTGCAACTGTACCAAACACCCCGGCATGATGCCCGACGCCCCCGCCGTCGGCGCCGCCACCACCCGCCCCATGCACGAATTGACCTCTTTGGCCGCCAACGAGCGATACACCAACTTTTGGAAGCGTTCCCCCAGTACGGAAATCTTGCAGTCCCGTACTTTTTTCGCCCCGTTGTTGATGAGTCCGCTGAACGAGGTCATGTCTTGGGCGAGTCCGGTTTCGACGGCGTCTTTCATGACGGCGTAAGCCCGTGCCAAACCGTCCCAGATTTCGGTTTCCGTGCGTGATTTCTGTGTGATTTCATAATCAAACACGGGTTTCCACGCCGGTTCTCCGGTTTGTAGCAGATATTCGCCCCATTCGCGGAACGAGTCGAAAATTGGAATGGTCATACTTCGCGTTCGATGTCGAAGGCTTCGAGGTAGTCGGCCACCCGGCGCACAAAGCTTCCCCCCAACATGCCGTCGATGATGCGGTGGTCGTAGGAGTGGGACAAAAACATCATGTGTCGAACGGCGATGACGTCGCCCGTCGGCGTTTCGACGACCGCCGGCTTTTTACGGATGGCCCCTACGGCCATAACCGCCGCCTGCGGTTGCATAATAATCGGAGTGCCCATGACGTTGCCGAAGGTGCCGACGTTGGAAAGAGTATAAGTGCCGTCGGCGATGTCGTTGGGGGTGAGTTTGTTTTTGCGGGCGCGTTCGGTCAGGTCGTTGACCGCCGCGGCAAGGCCCGGCAGGTTCAATCGGTCGGCGTTGCGCAGCGTCGGTACAATCAAATTGCCCGAGGGCAAGGCTACGGCCAAGCTGATGTTCACGTCTTTTTTGACGATGATTTTGTCGCCGTCCACCGAAACGTTCACCATCGGAAAGTCGCGAATGGCTTTGACCAAGGCCTCGACGAAAATAGGGGTGAAAGTCAGTTTTTCGTTGTATTTTTTCTCGAAAGCGGCCTTGTTGCGTTCGCGCCAAAGCACGAGGTGGGTAACGTCGGCCTCGACGAACGACGTTACGTGCGGTGAAACGTGTTTGGAGTAGGCCATGTTTTCCGCGATGATTTTACGCATGCGGTCCATTTCGACGATTTCCGCGTTGCCCGAAAACGAGTAAGATTTGGGTTTGAAGTCGTGCGGGCGGGATTCGATGGAAAACTTGGCGATTTCGCCGGCGGGTTTGGCGGTGGCAAATTCGGGGGCGAGGCGCGGAGCGATTTCGCGCGTTTCGCTTGTGCGTACGGGTTCGGCGGGTGGTGTTGGGGTAGGGATGGCGGGCGCCACTTCGAGAACGGGAACGGCCTCGGGTGCGGCTTGCGGCGCGACGGCTTGCATGAACGTCGCTTCGGCGATGGGTTTGACGGCTTCGACGACGGGGGGCGAGGGGGAGGTCGCGACCGGCGGCGGGGCGAGCGCCGCCGCTTTTTTGGCTTCGACGTATTGGAGAATGTCTTTTTTGGTTACGCGTCCCGCTTCGCCCGTGCCGGGGATGCGTTTGAGTTCGTCACCCGAAATACCCTCTTGTTGGGCGATGGTCATGACCAGCGGCGAATAAATGCGTCCTTCGACGGGTTCGGCCAAAGCGAATGCGGGCGTGGTCGGCGGCGTGGTTTTGAAAGTCGGCGTGGGAAAAGCGGCGACGGCGGGCGGCGGCGTGGCCACCGGTCCGAATGCGGGCATGGCTACGGGCGAAGGTTCTTGCGGCTTGGAAGCCGGCGGCGCCGTCGCCGCCGCGGCAACGGGCGCCGTATCGCTCGGAGCCGCCGCCGCGCTCAAATCCGTTTCAAAGTACGCGATGACCGTACCGACCGGAACCACGTCCCCCGCTTTGAACAGCGTCTCGGTCAGTATCCCCGTTGTCGGCGAAGGAACCTCCGAATCCACTTTGTCCGTCGCGATTTCCAAGACCGGCTCTTCGGCGTTGACCTTGTCCCCGACCTTTTTCGTCCACGAAATGATGGTCGCCTCGATGATGCTTTCACCCATCTTCGGCATAACCAATTCCACTCTTGCCATATTTTTATTTTCCGGCGCTCATTCAACGCCCACGCAAAAATACGATAAATCTTGTATCCCTTGCGCCGTTCCAAAGCAAAAAAATAAAGCCTGCACCGATGAATCGACCCCTTTCGGTTCTTTGCTCTTACTTTTTTCGCCTTTTATCGAAAACTTACACTTAAAACCCGTGTATTTACATAGATTTGCATGCAATTATATTTTACTTACTTAGTTTGAAGAAACATATTTCCAAAAATTTATTACAATGGGCTTACGACTTTTTGTTTTTCTTCTGCCGCTGTTCTTTTGGTGGGTCGACGGCACGGCAAGGGCGCAATCCTGCGCAGGCGGGGATCGCTTTGCTTTTTATCAAACCGACGGCCCCGTTTATGCCGGCGTCGTTCACGACGACAAATTGCACCTCGGTGGCAATTTCGCCGGTATTTTTTATCGTGCCCAAAAAGCCACGGTGGTGGATACGTTGGACGGCGTGGCGTTGAATTTGCGTGGCGGCGCCTTCCCCGAGTTTTTGGGCGGCGAGGTCTATGCCGCGATTCGGGCGCCGGGGGGAGGATGGTTCGTTGGCGGCGACTTCGACCAAATTCGATATCCCGACGGAACCGTTCAAACCGCCCGCGGGTTGGTTCGCCTCGACGACGACGGAGCACTTTTGTGGGAAACGGAAGTTACCGGGGGCGCCGTACGGGCTTTGGCCTACGACTTTTTCAACACAAAACTCTACGTCGGCGGTGATTTCACCGATATTGGCGGCAACGTCATCGCCAATATGGCCCAAGTCGATCCTTCCTCGGGTACGGTAAACGTCCTATGGCTCGCCGGTGTTAACGGCCCGGTTTACGCGCTAAGGATGTTGTTTTCCCACATCATTGTCGGGGGGAATTTTACGAGCGTCGGCCTCAATCCTCACAACAATCTCGCCCGCATTACATTGTCCACCGCGCTTTCGGTCGCGGGATGGAAGCCCGACCCCGACGGTCCCGTTTACGCCATGGATTGGGGAGACGACGACGGCTTGTTTGTCGGCGGCGACTTTACCAATATCGGTGGCGGAGCGCGGCCTTACATCGCCAGAATCGACCCCGGAGGCACAGGTTCGTTGGAATCCGGTTTCAATGCGTCCTTCGACGGGGGGGTGCGGGTCATTCGCGTACTGCCGCTTACCGGACGGGTTTTGGTAGGCGGTGATTTTACAATCGTAAACGGCGATGTAAGAGTCGGTTTTGCCGACGTGGACAACATCGACGGCACGCTCAACGCTTTTGACGCCAACCTCCTCGGCGGGACATGTAGAGCCATTGCCGTGGACAACGACTACAACGTTTATCTCGGCGGAAATTTTAATACCGCCGCCGGCCAACCCCGCCTAGGTTTGGCCAAATACAATTCCGCCGGCCAACTTGTCGCCTCTTGGCGTTCCAACATCCAAAGCGGCGGCCAACAGGTACGCGCCCTTGCCCTCAACGCCGGCCAAGACCGGCTCTTTGTCGCCCAGAGCGGCGACAGGTTCTCGCTTGTCGAACGCGCCGATTTTGTCGTCGTCGATTTGCCCGACGCCGTGGTTTTGCCGTCGCCCAACGTTTCGGGCAACGGCGTGTACAAGATTTTTATTGACAACAACGACGTATTCATTGGCGGCGATTTTGGGATGGTGGGCGCCTATTCGAAATCCCATCTTGCACGCTTGAACGCCGCGAACAATTACGACGTGGCCGCTTCTTGGCCCCTCGACCCTCCCAACCAACCCGTTTACAGCGTTTATGCCGATGCGGGCAACGTATACGTCGGCGGCAACTTCAACCAAATCGGCGCCAACAGCCAACAATATCTGGCACGCGTCAATCGTGCAACGGGCGCTTTCGATGTGTCGTGGACGCCGTCGGTCAACGGCCCCGTTTATTGTATTTTGTCGTCGGGTACGCGCGTTTATGCCGGCGGCGGTTTTACCGCTCCGCAGAATCATTTGGCGGCGTTTAACGACGCTTCCGGCGCTCACGACGCGACTTTCGACCTCACCGCCGCCGGCTTCGTCTATGATTTGGTCTTGGACGGTTCGGTTTTGTACGTCGGCGGCGCATTTACCCAACTTTACAAAGGCGTCGTTCCTTATATGCGCACGGCCTTAGGGGCTATCGAGATTTCCACCGACAACGTTTTGACATGGGCTCCCGCATTCTTTTCCACCGAAATACTGAATATTCACCGGTCGACGAACCGATTGTACGCCGCCCACCAAACCGACGTCTACGGGCTTTCCGAAATCGAACTTCATCCCGCTTTGCCCACGCCCGACCGGCTTGGGGTAATGGTTGGAGGCGCCAACGACGTCAGATTCGTGGCCGTATGGGCCGGGCGTTTGTATTTCGGCGGGGCGTTTAACGGCGTCAACGGTCAAAACGTTACCTACCTTGCGGGAGTCAAGGGAACTTTGGCAACCGAAATCGATATTACCCAAACCGCCGGCTGCCCCAATCCGGACTTTGAATTGACCTATACGGGCGGGGTGGTTTCGGGCAATTTCGTCTGGGATTGCGACGGTTGTAACGAGGCGCCCCTTCCCAACGCCCCGGGGCCGCACACCGTAACGTGGAATAGCGCGGGAATAAAAAACATTCGTCTCGGCGTGACGGATTTGGGCAGCGGTTGTGATTTCGACCCTCTGACGGTACGTTACCGGGTACCGGGGCCGGAGGTGACGATTACCCCTGCGGCGCCCAATATATGCGCAGGTTCTTCCGTGCTGCTTACGGCCAACGTTGCGGGCGAAGAACCCATGAGTTATTTATGGGCGCCGGCCCTAGGCCTGAGTTCCACAACCGAGCGGCTCACCGTCGCCTCCCCCGACGCCACCACCACCTATACCCTCACCGTTACCGACGCCAACGGATGCTCTTCCGTTACGGTAACGGTTAACGTGGGGTCGGCGCTCCCCATCGACATGGCTTCGGTGAACTTGGGCGGCGTCGTTCTCGCCATGGACGCCCACGACAACACGCTTTACGTCGGTGGTAATTTCAAAGGAATTGTTTCCAACACGGGTTCGGGCGTGGCATTGGAATCCGTCGACGGATTCGTTCAAAACGAAACGACTTTTGAACGTTTTCTTAACGGCGACGTTTACTCCGCCGTATCGGATGGTTCCGGAGGATGGTACGTCGGCGGGAATTTTACCCATGTGGGAAGCACGGCTCGGGCCAACCTTGCCCATATTCTTTCCGACGGCACGCTCGACGCAAGTTTTACGCCCGACGTCGACGGCGCCGTTCTCGCCCTTCTTTACAACGGCGCCGCTTTGTATATCGGCGGCGAATTTGAAAACGTCAATGGTTCGCCGCGTTCCAAATTAGCCTCTTTGAATCCAACCGGGGGCTTGAACGCCGGCTTTGACGCGGGCGTTGTTGACGGAAACGTATTGGCCTTGGACTTTGGCCCGACGGGCAGTATCTTCATTGGCGGCGAATTTGAAAACGTTGATGGAAACGCACGCAGATTTTTGGCCAAGGTGGACGCAACCAACGGTTCATTTATCAATACCTTTGACGCCAACATTGACGCCGGGGCGCGGGTTCACGCCATTGCTTACGACAATATCAACAACTTGGTCAATTTCGGCGGGGTTTTTACGTCGGTTGCCAGTGTTGCGCGTCAAGCTTTCGCCCAAGTGGACGACGTTTTCGGCGGTTTGACCGCTTTTCATCCAAATATCACGGGCTCGGCGGTCTATGCATTGAAATACGACGGCTCGAATTTGTATCTGGGCGGGGATTTCAGCGTAGTTGCGGGCGTAAATTGCAATAATTTGGCCAAACTCAATCCTACCGCCCCCGCCGTTTTTGACGCAACGTGGTCAACCGCTCCGCCGGAATTTACCTTGGGTACGGTGTCCGTGATAACCGAGGGGGGGGGCGATGTGTACGTCGGCGGTACTTTTCAATTTGCAAGCAACGGCGGCCCCTCCGATTATTACGACGGACTCGCCAAAGTTGATAAAACCTTCGGCATGGTAGACGGTGTTTGGCGGCCTTCTTCCAACGGACCGGTTTACGCCTTGGACCATAACGGTACCGATATCTTTGTAGGCGGGGCTTTCGGACGTGCGGGCATTTACAAGCGTTACGGTTTGGCTGCGATTGACCTTTCCAATGGCGAGGTACTGGATTGGCGTATGGACACTCCTCCGGGCGCCAACGTTTTTGCCCTCGCCGTCGAACCTTCGGGCGACCACCTCTACGTCGGGGGCAACTTTTTCTCCATCGACGCCACGCCCGTCAATAATTTGGCGAAAATCGATGTTTCGAGTACGCCCTCGGTGGTACCGTTTATTGGCACAAACAATGCGGTTAAGGCCGTTCTTTTGGCTTCGGACGGCAAGATGTACCTTGGCGGCGATTTTACGAGCGTAGGTACGGAAACGCGTTACGGTCTGGCGAAGGCGGATTATTCGGGTTCGGGAACCGTGGATTTGACGTTCAATCCCGCCGCCCCGGGGGACAACTCCGTCAAGGCCATATACGAACATCGCGGCGGTCTTTATGTCGGCGGAGGATTTACGGGTTTTGGCGGCGGTTCGCGCGACCGTTTGGTCAAAATGGATTATTCCGGCACGGTGGACAATACCTTCGACCCCGACCCCGACGGCGAAGTATTGGCCATCGGCGCCCCGTCTCTAAAATCGGATTATCTTACCGTCGGCGGTGGTTTTTTTTACATTGACGGCGGGTCGTTGCAATCTTATGCCGCCGTACGTTACGACGACGGCACGGTATTGTCCGGCATGTTCAATACCGACGACCAAGTGCGTACGCTTTCTTCCGATGGTTACCACAATACGTTTGTTGGCGGCGATTTTCTTTCAAACAACGGTGAATCTCGAACGAAGGCCGCGTTTTGGACGGGTTCCGACCATTCGCTTTCCATTAAGGGTTTGGATATTCATCCCGGCGGCAACGTCGTTTCATCCTTATACCACAACGAGGTTTTCTTTGTGGGTGGAATTTTCGACAGGGTCAACGCCTTTGTTGAGCGCAACTATTCTTTGGCGGGTTACCTTGCGCCTTTGAACGCCGATTTCTCTTACGAGGCTTCCACGTTTTGTACCGGCGAACGCGTTGTTTTTACCGCCGACAATCCTTCTTATCATCCGAGTTCGTATACATGGAATTTCGACGGCGCGTTCGTCGAATCGGGTTCGGGAGCCGGTCCCTATGTGGTGTATTGGACGACGGACGGATATAAAAACGTAACGCTTTCCGTCAACGTTCGCGGTTGTACGAAAGCAAGCCTTCAAATGTTTAACGTGGAAGCGGTTCCTCTGATTTCGAGCGTAAATCCTTCCGCGACCCTCGATATGTGCGCGGGCGACGGAGGCGTGCTTGTGGAAATCGTTCCCGACGGTTTTGGGCCGTTCTTTTATAGTTGGTCTCCCGCCGTCGGCGTGAGCGACCCCAACTCCGAGTATGTTACCCTTTCTCCGTTCAAAACAACGGTTTATACTTGTTACGTCGGTTCCGGTTTATGTTCGACGCCCGTAACCGTAACCGTGAACGTGTTGAACGACGACAACAACCTTTTCAACCAATGGTCGTTTGACTCCGAAGTGCGCACCGTCACCCAAAGCGACAACCAATTTTTTGTCGGCGGTGATTTTACCGAGGTTCGTCGGGCAACGGGATACGGCGCCAAGCTGTCCACAGCTACGGGCAAGTCGCAACCTTACGCCCAATTTATCGGCCCCGACGTCGTCGGAAAAATCAACGCCTCCGTTCCCGACGGTTCGGGCGGTTTCTACGTCGGCGGCAAATTCGACTTCATAAACGGCAAGGCCGTCGTCAATTTGGCGCACGTCCATCCCGACGGCACCTTGGATTTGGCTTTTGTGCCGCCCGCGGCCGTTACCCATCCGTATTCCGAAGTGAAAGCTTTGGCCTTGGACGGCGCGAATTTGTATGTCGGCGGCTTCTTTACCCAGGAGCGTAAAGTGCTGCGGGTCAATGCCGCCAACGGGACTTTGGACCCCGGTTTTCGTTTGAAACTTCCCGCTTCCGGAGCGGTTAATACATTGGCCGTCAAACCGGGGGGGGCTTTGTTCGTTGGCGGTCAATTTTCCGCTATCTCCGACGCCGCAGGAAACGTTTACAATTTCAACCATTTGGCGGCCGTGGATTTGACCATCGACGAAATCATCGACCATAGTTTCCGGCTTCCATCCGGTTTTCCGAATATCGTTCATCAGATTAAATATCACGCTTCGAGCGACAGAATCTACGTGGCGGGTTATTTTGGAGACGTAAACGGCGATACGGACTTGCGCCACTTGACCCGCTTTGACGCAAGCACGTTGGCCTCGGACGCGTCGTGGAAGCCGTTGCCCAACGACGCGGTGTACTCTTTGGATTTCGACCTCGTTAATAACGAGGTGTATTTCGGTGGAGATTTCTCGAATGTCGGGGTTTCTTTTCGTCAACGTTTGGCGAACGTGGATATGTCCACGGGGGCGACGATGGGCTTTAATCTTTGGGCCGACGGTACGGTACGCGCCATTGTCTATGAGCATCCGGGCGTGTTGTATGCCGGCGGGGATTTTACTTTTATTACCGTGCCGCCGTCTACGGTTCACGACGTGCCGCATTTGGCCAAGATGACGACGAGTTCGGGCGGGAACGTACTTTCGGGCTGGGCGCCCAAGCCCAACGCGCCCGTATTCGACATTCGATTTTGGGGGACCGACCTTTATGCCTTTGGCTCGTTTAGTACCATCGACCCTGCGGTACGCACCCGTTTGGCCGCTTTTGACCTGACCGACGGCGAATTGACGACTTGGAGTCCGGCGGCCAACGACAAAGTAAACGCCTTGCTTTACCACAACGACCGCGTTTACGTCGGTGGTGAGTTTACGCAAATCAACGCCGCCCCACGCAACGGATTTGCCGCCGTCGGGCCCGTAGACGGTTTGAATGTCCTGGCCAACGTTGCGCCTACGGGCGCCGATGTGCGCGTGTTGTTGCCCGGCGACGGCTCCGACCTTTACGTCGGCGGCGCTTTTGACAATTATTCCGGCCAAGCATGGGCGGACAACCTCGTGCTGGTGGGGGCAAACGGCGGCTTGGTCAATTCTTTCCAGCCCCAACCCGACGCCGACGTCGAAACCCTTGATTTTAATTCCGACCGTTCGGCGCTGTTTGTCGGCGGAGCTTTTTCCAACATCGGTGGGTTGGCAAGGAATTATATTGCCCGTATCAATCCCTTGACGGGCGCCGGCGACGGCGCTTTCGACGCCGCAAGCGACGGCGTGGTCTATACCCTCGACCATTCCGATTACGACGACCAACTGTACGTCGGTGGAACTTTTTCCAACATCGGTTCGGGTGCGGCGCAAAACGCGGCCCGGCTTTCGCCGGCGACCGGCGCCCGGGATGCGGGCTGGCTACCCAATCCCGACAATAAGGTTCGCGCTATTCTTTGTGCGGGCCCGTACGTTTATCTGGCCGGCGATTTTATCGACGTCGCCGGATACGGCATTGAATACCTGGCGAAAGTGGATTTGGCCGGGCAACCGGAAGATACCTACAGTCCCGGCGCTTCGACCATCGTCAATAAATTGGCGGCGCTTGACGGACGTTTGGTGGCGGTCGGGCCGTCGTCCTCGTTGTTTTATTACCCCAATAGAGGCTTGGCCACACGAAAGTTGGATTTCGATTCCGAATTTCTTTTTTCCGCGCCGAGTGTTTGCGAACCCAACGACCCCATTGTGATAACGTATATCGGCGCGGCCTCCGAAGACGCGGACTTTGACTGGGATTTTGACGGCGGCGTGGCATGGCCGGGGGTCGGCATAGGGCCGCATACCGTTTATTGGGCCTCGAACGGCACGAAAAACGTAACCTTAACCGTCTCCGACGGCACATGTGCCGCCGCCCAAGCGACGCATTCCATCGTCGTCGATCCTTCGGCCGCAAGCATTACCGCCACGCCTCCCTCGATTTGTTACCCCACGGAAACCAGTGCGCTCTCCGCATCGGGAGGCACGGCGTATTCGTGGCAACCCCAATACGGGCTTAGCAACCCTTCTATTGCCAATCCCGTCGCCCGTCCCCATCAAACCACCACTTACACCTGCTACATAGACAACGGCACGTGCGTCAAACAAGCCACCGTTACCGTTAGCGTTCAACCGACCGGCGTGAGCGACGCCATGGCGTACGTGGACGGCGATGTTTACGCCATCGAACAAGACGACGACTATTTTTATTGGGGAGGAAGTTTTTCCACGGCGGGCATACCGACGGGCTCCGCCGTTGTCGTCAGCTCCACAACGGGTGCATTCTCCTACTTTATGCCTAGTTTCAAAGGCAAGGTTTACGCCGTCGTTTCCGACGGTTCGGGTGGATGGATATTCGGCGGGGAATTTACAGAGTTTGCCGGTTCGCCGCGCACGAACTTGGCCCGCATCGACAATACGGGCGCTTTGGTTGCCGCTTTTAACACCGAAGTCAACGGCCCCGTGTACGCTTTGGCCCGCAACGGTACCGATTTGTACGTCGGCGGTCAATTTTCCATGGTCGGCGCGTCGCCGAGGAATAATTTGGCCAAACTTTCCGTTACCGACGGTTCGGTTGATGCGGGATTTGTTGCAAAAGCCAACGACGCGGTGCGTGTGATTGAATACGGCGGTGCTTCGGAAATTTACATCGGCGGCGATTTTACCCAAGTGTTCAATTCGGCCGGCACGCCGTTTACCCGCAACCGTTTGGCCCGCATCACCGACGCCGGCGCCGTAAGCGGAGTTGTTACCCTCGGCGTTAACGGCCCGGTTTATTCCATCGTCAAAGACGGAACGGATTTGTACATCGGCGGCGATTTTACAACGGTGGGTTTGTCTGCCCGAAACCGTATCGCGAAGATTACGGACGTCTTGGTACTGCCTACGGTGGCTCCGTTGTGGAATCCCAATGCCAACAATATTGTTCGCTCCATTGTACGCGTGGGAACGGCGGTGATTGCGGGCGGGGATTTTACGAACATCGGCGGCGCGTCTCGCACTTATTTGGCGTCTTTGAACACCACCACCGGCGCCGCCAACGCCCCTAATCCCACTCTTGACAACGCGGTGCACAAAATCGTTTTTGACGGCTCCGACCTTTTTATCGGTGGAGAATTTACGACTTTTGGCGGCAATTTGCGTCGCAACGTGGCTAAAACGAATACAATTTTTACGCTTTCTCTCACTTGGTCGTCGAATACCGACGGACCCGTTTATGCTTTGGCGAGTTCGGGGGGAGAGTTGGCCGTCGGCGGCGATTTTGTTAGCGGGGGACGAGTTCCCGCTCAAAATCTCGCAAAAATTTCGAAGACCACGGGCCTGCCCGAACCCACGTGGGGCGTGATTTCCGCCTTTACAAACGGTCCCGTCAATGCGTTGCTGCATCGCGCCGGCGTTTTGTACGTCGCCGGTCAATTCACCCAAATCAACGGTGTGCCGCGTAATCGTATCGGCGCCGTCGGCGTGGACGGCGGTATCGTTGGGGGATTTAATCCCAATGCCGACAATCCGGTGTTTGCCTTGGAATACGACGCCACGGCCAATGCTTTAATTGCCGGCGGTTCGTTTGCCAATATCGGCGGTGCGGCAAGAAATCGCATTGCACGCTTGAATTTAACCTCCGGCGTGGCGGATGCATGGAACCCCGGCGTTACCGGAACCAACGTTTATGCCGTCAAGTATGTGGACGAGAACCATATTTATATCGGAGGCGCTTTTTCGCAGGTCAATACCCAAACGCGCGGTAATTTTGCCGTCCTTACTTCCACCGCCGACGCACCCGCGGGTTCCAACCTTCCTTTCAACGGGCCGGTATTTACCATCGCCCCCGACGCGTCCAATAAAACCGTTTTTGCGGGCGGGGCGTTTACGACCGTCAATCTTACCGCGCGCGCAAACGTCGCCAAAATCATAGACGGCGTTTTGGATGCTTCGTGGAATCCCGGTGCGGACAACGACGTCAAAAGAATGGTTCTCAACGGCACAAACTTGTTCTTGGCGGGTGGTTTTGGGCAGGTTGCGTCCGTAAATCGCTATGGTTTGGCGGCCGTGGACACGACGTCGGGAGCATTGTCCGATTGGAATCCGGGTATGTTCGTTACCCCTTACGCTCTTGCTCATCACAACGGTCGAATTGTTACCGGACGCTACACTTCGGACAATCTTCCGAGCGCCTCGTTCCGGAAAGCCGCTTTCGTTGCGCCTTTTACCTCCGATTTCAATGCGAGTAAAACCACGGTTTGTACCGACGAAAACGTAACCTTGACGTATCGCGGAGGTGCGCCCTCCGGACATACTTTTACTTGGAATTGCGATGGATGTACGGGTGGGCCTTTGACCGGCGCCGGACCGCACGTCGTTTCGTGGCCTTCGGGCGGCGTAAAAAACGTTACGCTTACCGTTACGGGAGGTTCGTGTTCGGCTCCCGTTGCCACGGTGAACGTTACCGTTAACGTTTGCGAATCCATTACGACGCTTGCGGTTTCCTCGCCGCTTTGTCAAGGTGCAGCGGTGAGCGTGGGTTATACGATAACCGGCACGTTCAACGCGGGCAACGTTTTCACCGCCCAGCTTTCCGACGCTTCGGGTTCGTTCGCAAGCCCTGTAAACATCGGCACGCTGACGTCTACCACCGACGGCACGATTTCGGCGACGATACCGCCT
>CALAJH010000081.1 GCA_937922655.1 uncultured Bacteroidia bacterium | reverse complement strand
CCCGGAACGACGAGCGTCGCCCGCAAACCCGGAAACAACAGGCCCCAAAAAAATTCCGGATTACGGTTCATTATCCGTTTGATGCCCGTGTCGCAAACAAATGCCTCCAATCCGCCGTTCATGCGCTAAATTTAATCGTTTGGTTTCGCATACGCCAACACAAAGACGTCGTAAGTTTACAAATATCGAGAAACAATCTTTACGACCGTCGTTACCTGTTGTACGCCGCCGCATCGCAATAATTTTGCGTCCACAACGATTTCATGTTCAAGAAAGCAAAAAGCGATGTGGAAAAATAATGTGGGGGGCGAACCAAAATTTTCGATGAAAAGGCTTTTTTGTTCGATAAAAGTCGTAATTTTGCGGTTGAAATCGGTTGGCAACGGTTTCAAGGGAGTACGTTCAAGGCGGAAGGCATTGTGAAAAGGGGACGGAAACCACCGGTTTGCGAAAGCGAACCCCCGAATTTGGCGAGGTATTATGAAGCATAAAAGCAGGAGGGGCGGGATTTATCCCGTCCCTTTTTTTATAGCTAACTTTGTGCCATGAAGCGTTATTGGGCGACGTTGGCGGTGGGGGTGGCGGCGTTGGCGGCGACGAGTGTCGTTTACGGTTACGAACAAAGTTTTCTTTTGCTCAACGGCGCGGCTTTTTCTTGGGGCGACCTTGTTTTTCCCCACCTGACCCATTTGGGCGACGGCGTGATTCTGACCTCGCTGTTGATGTTGGGTTTGTGGCGGCAACAACCGGGTTTGGCGGCGACGGCCTTGACCGCCATGGTGTTTTCCGCCTTGGTCGTCAATGTTTTAAAGTTTCAGGTGTTTGACGAATGGCGCCGTCCGATGGGAGTTTTCGAACCCGAAACGGTGCGCATGCTCGGTCGCGCTCCCGAATACTATTTTTCCTTTCCGTCGGGCCACAGTACGAGCGCCGGCACGGGGTTTACTTTCTTGGCCTTCGCCTTTCCGCGTCGGGGAATCGTGTGGGGTATGACCGCGCTTTTAACGGCTTACAGCAGAATATACGTCGGCAGCCATTTTCCGTTGGATGTGGCGGCGGGTTTGGTTTTGGGTGCGACGTGCGCCGTCGGCGCCGAGCGTTTGTTGCGCAAACGCATGGAAAATTACTTCTCCGGCCTCGAAGCGTTGGATTGCCGGCGTTGGCGTATTGCGGTTTATGTTTTGGCTTCGGCCGCGTTGTGCGTCGCCCTGTCGAATCGATACGTCGGCGGTTGGGTCGGTTGAGCTAGGGTTGGCGCCGTCGAAAGCCTTTATCCTGCGTCGAAAGTGCAAAAACGCATCGGATATCCTCGAAAACCCGTTCCTCGGACATCAATCCGAGGAACGGCGCCGTTTGTTGGCATCCTTAACGGATTTATTTTTTTCCGCGTTTGGCCAACTCTTCGTCGCGAAGGGTGCGGTGCAGAATTTTGCCGACGTTGGTTTTGGGCAGTTCGGTGCGAAACTCGACCGAACGCGGCACTTTGTAGTTCGTCAGTTTTTCGCGGCAAAAGGCCAACACGGCCTCTTCGGTAAGGGAAGGGTCGCGCTTGACGATAAAAAGTTTGGGGACTTCGCCCGATTTTTCGTCGGGAACGCCGACACACGCCACCTCCAAAACGCCGGGATGGGTCGCGACCACGTCCTCGATTTCGCTGGGATAAACGTTGAATCCCGAAACGAGAATCATGTTTTTGATGCGGTCGACGATTTTGAAAAAACCGTCTTCGGTGTAAATGCCGATGTCGCCGGTGTGAAGCCAGCCGTCGCGAATTATTTTGGCCGTTTCTTCGGGGCGTTGCCAATAACCGAGCATGACCTGCGGGCCGCGAATACAAATTTCGCCCGGGGTGTTGGGAGGAAGCGGATTGCCGTTTTCGTCGGCGATTTTGGCGTCGGTCGAAGGTAAGGGAACGCCGATGTAACCGACGCGGTCTTTGCCGTTGAGGGGGTTGAAGTGGGTGGCGGGCGAGGCTTCGGTCAGGCCGTAACCTTCCAAAAGCGGTGTTCCCGTAATTTTTTTCCAGCGTTCGACGACGATTTGTTGGACGGCCATCGCCCCGCCGACGGTCAGTTTCAGGCTTTTGAAATTGAGTTTGGCAAAGGAAGGGTTGTTGAGCAGGGCGTTGAAAAGGGTGTTTACCCCCGTTAGAAGAGTGAAGTCGTATTTGCCAAGTTCTTTGACGAACGCGGGAATGTCGCGCGGGTTGGTGATGAGGATATTGCGCCCGCCCAGCTTCATGAACGCCAAACAATTGACGACAAGCGCAAAAATATGATACAAAGGCAAAGGCGTAACCACCACCTCCTTGCCTTCTTTAAGAATGGGTTTTATCCACTCGGAAATTTGGAGCATATTGGAAATGACCGAATGGTGGGTAAGCATCGCGCCTTTGGAAACGCCCGTCGTACCGCCGGTGTATTGCAAAAAGGCAATGTCCTCGCGTTTGATAAGCACGGGGCGGACTTTGTATTGGGCGCCTTGTTTGAGTGCGTCGGTAAACTTCACGGCCTTGGGCAGGTTGAAGGCCGGCACCATTTTTTTCACGTGCTTGACCACCGCATTGACCACAAGACTCTTGGGAAAACCGAGCATATCGCCGATTTCGGTCGTAAAAACGTATTGAATCTTCGTCGATGCAAGAATAGTTTGCAGGTTGTAGGCGAAATTGGCCAAGATAACTATGGCCTTCGCCCCCGAGTCGTTGAATTGATGCTCCATTTCCCGGGGGGTATAGAGCGGGTTGGTATTGACGACAATCAGTCCCGCACGCAAGGCCCCAAAGAGCGCCACCGGATACTGCAAAACGTTCGGCATTTGAATGGCGATGCGGTCGCCGGGTTTGAGGTCGGTTTTGTTTTGCAGGTAGGCGGCGAAGTTGGCCGAAAGTTGGTCGAGTTCGGCGAAGGTGATGGTCTTGCCCATGCACGTAAACGCGGGATTGGCGGCAAATTTTTTACAACTCTGCTCGAAAACCTCGACGATGGTCTGATATTCGTTCGGGTCGATTTCCGCCCTCACGCCCTCTTGATAATGCTGCAACCAAATTTTTTCCATTGCGTTGAAATTAATTGGCCCGCAAAATAATAAAAATACCCGACGGCATGAAGCCGTTCGCGCACCTTGCTTCAATTTTAACGATAAAAATCCATCCGTCGCTCCAATTCCTAACCGGTTTTTATTCCCCCGCCGGCTTATACAAAAAATACATTGTCGGGAGCCGACGAAAAAACACGGCAGTGTATAACGGCTGGTGATGAAAAATCGTACGGATTCAAAAAAACTATCGTTTGTCGTTATCCGTCGTGGCAAACCGCCCAAAACACGGCAACGAGGCGCAGCGATGTTTTCCGTCTTTGTTTTCGGGCGTTTGGGAAAGCCAAAGACAAAAACTTTCAAATTTTTTCCGGGATTTCGTCTTTACCCGTTAAACATTACCAATGATTTTGTATTTTGCATTGAAATTACAACTTTTTATTTGTATGAATCGTAGGGAATTTATGGGCGCGTTGGCCATGGGCTGGGGGACGGCCTATGTTTTGGGGGCGTGCAAGGAAAAAGACGAACCCAATCCCGATTTTGCCCAAAAAGCGGGGAAAGTGGCGGTGGTCGGCGCGGGAATCGCCGGTTTGCATTTGGCCAAACGGCTCGGCGCCTCGGGGGTGGACGTCGTCGTGTATGAAAAACTCAACCGCATCGGCGGACGCATCCTCACCGACAAGGCCCTCAACGCCGGAAAACCCCTCGAACTCGGTGCGGAATTCGTTCACGGACACAAGTCCGATTGGTACAAAGCCCTCAACGACGCGGCAATCGCCCTCGACGAACCCGACGAAAACTATTACCACTACTATTTAGGACAAAACTACACCGCAAACGCCGCCGCCAACCACCCCGACCTTTCCCGCGCCATTGCGTTGGCGGAAAATTTGGAGAACTTGTCGGGTTCGGGAAGCGTCAAAGCCGCCGCCAACCTGCCCGATTCCCTCGATTATATCTTGGACGGCCTCATTGGCGCGGACTACGGCGCCGACATCGAACGGCTCGGCGCCCAAGAAATGGCCGAGGCCGAACGCCTCTGGACGGCCGGCGAACGCGACTTCCGCATCACCGTCGGCATGACCGACGCCCTCAACCTGCTTTATGCCGACGTAATTTCAAAAGTCCAAACCCAATCCGCGGTCTCAAAAATCGCTTATTCGGCTTCGGGAGTCACCCTGACGGTCAACGGCGCCGACCAAAATTTCGACCGCGTTTTCGTTACCACCCCCTTGGGGACGCTCAAACGCAACGACATCGTTTTTTTACCCCAACTGCCCGACGACAAACGCGCCGTCATCAACGGAATCGGCATGGGTGCGGGCATGAAGGTCGTTTACCGCTTCCAACAACGTTTTTGGCCCCAAGACATGACGCTTTGGGTCGGCGGCCGGCACGCCCCGCTCTTTTGGGTTTCGGGCGACTTCGCCCTGACCGCACTCGTCACGGGTAAATACGCCGACGACTTCAACCAACGACTCAACGCCAATGCATCCGTAATTCTGCCCGCCCTCGACGACTTGGACGCGGCGTTTTCCGGCGCGGCAAGCGCCCAATTCAAAGACCAATACGTCCAAAACTGGACGGGCTTCGGCGGCGCGTACTCTTACCCCACGCCGGGTTTCGGTTCCGAGGCCCGCAAAACCTTGGCCGAACCCATTGAAAACCGCGTGTTTTTTGCGGGCGAAGCCACCCATCCCGACGGCCATTTCGCCACCGTCCACGGCGCGCGCGAAACCGCCGACTTCGCCTTCGAAAAGCTCAAACAAGTCGTTTAAAAGTCTTCCCGAATAATCGCATAAAAACGCGTTTGAATCGGCGACTATTTTGGACCCGCGGTTGGCTTTACGTTTTCCGACTTTTTTCCCAAAAACGTTGGATTTCGATTTTCCACCCCAAAATAACGGGAGGGCGACGACTTGGCGGCCTTAATATAGAATCGTCGCGGTGCGATTCGCTCGTTTGGCTCGAATCCCGTCAATCGTTGATGATGTAGGCGCCTTTGGCCAATACGATTTTGGCGCCGTCGCGCAGAAGACGGACGGTGGGTCGAAGGGTAAAGAGGACGGTTTTGGGTAAGGCTTCGGGACGGGCGGCCATTTCTTTGGCGGCTTTTTGGGCGGCTTCGGGCGGAGGAAAGTCGGAAGTGTGAAATTCGCGCGCCAGAACATAATTTTTCAATCCGACGTTGCGAGCGTAAAAGTCGGAAAAGGCCATGCGTCCTTGCATTTTGTCGTCGGAGGAAAAGCCGAGGGGTTTGAGCGCGTCGTAGAGTTTGGCATAGCCGCCGTCGTCGAGCCGATAGAAAGATTGTACGAAGGCGTATTGAAGCAGGAGGGCAAGGCGTTTGACGTCGGGGGCGCCGGCACGCAGTTGTTCGGCAACTTTGTCGATGTCGGCGGCGACGTCGGGCGCGGCCTGCTCGCGGAGTTCTTCGAGGGCGGCGAAAAGGTCTTTGTGCGCTCCTTCGGGGACTTGAACGGCAACGGGTTCGTCGTCCAAACGTACGGGGCCCGCGGGCGCGGCCGCTTCGCGTATACGGTTTTCCATACCGGCCATACGCTCTTCGAGGCGCTCCATGAAGGCGATGGTGTTCGATTCGAGGGCGGCGATGCGCGTTTCAAATTGGCCGATTTTGACGGTTTCACCGACGTTGGGGGTAGAAAACTGCATGCCGTCCACGACGGCCTCGGTCTTTGAAAGCCGGGCTTCAAGTTTGGCCTGCGCTTTTTTTACGACCCCCAATATCAAATAGGTTACGACGATAAGAGCGACGAAATTAAGGGCGACCAACACGTAAAGTCCGAAATTGCCGTTGGCCTTGGCGGCGGCCGGGGGACCGACGGCGACGGTGGGACCGGCTTCGGTTTCGAGGTCTTGGGCGTCGTCGGGGCCGGTAAGGGCCTCGTCGGCGGCGGTGGGTGCGGGGGGCGCTTCGGCGGCCGCAGCGTCTTCCGGCACGGTTTGCACGGGCTCGGGTTTGGTTTCGGCGGGCTTGGGTTTGGTTTCGGCGGGCTTGGGCTTGGTTTCGGCGGGCTTGGCCTCCGGTTTCTTTATCACCTCCGGCAACCCCGACAACGACGCTTTCGCGCTCGCCAAAGCTTTTTGCGCCTTCTGTGCTTCGGGCTGGTTCGATTTCTTGGTTTCGGCTTCGGCTTTTTCAAGGGCTTTGGCCAAATCCTTTTTGGTTTTTTTTCCGGCGACGTACGCCTCGATGGCAACGACGGCGTTTTTGAGTTCGTCGGCAATGTTTTTGGCAACTTTGTTTTTCGGGTCTTTTTGCACCGCTTGTTCGTAATGTTTTCTGACCCCTTGCAAGACGTTTTTTGCGTCGTTGAGGGGCTTGAGATTTTGGGCCCAAGCGGCGCTTGCCCACAGCATCGGCGCCAAAAGAAAAACTAAAATTCGGAGTGTTGTCATGTCCGGTTGCCCGTAGCGGAGGCAAATTTACCGCCGTTGCCGTGTAAACGGTAAGAAAAAAATTCCACCGTTTTTTTTCGCACTTTTTCCGCTCCGGTTAGTATGTGAAAAACTGGTAGGTGGCACGCGAACCGTTGGCGTCGACGCCCTCGATAATCAAACGCCCGCGCGAATTTTGCAAGAGGTTTATCAGCTCCGCGATACTCGTCGGCGTTTTGCGATTGACGGAAAGCACCACGAAACCGTCGCGCAAACCCATATTGGCAACCTTTCCACCTTTGATGTTGTGCAAACGAAAGCCTCCGTCGACCCCCAAGCGTTGCTTTTCCACTTTGGAAAGCGGGGTGATGCTGCATCCCAAGGCGCTCGAATAGACGCTTTCGTTTTTAAGCAGGGCGGTGGTGCCTTCGCGGTTGGTGAGCGTGGCCGAAAAAGTTTTCGGGTTTTTGCCGCGCCGGGCGGTAATCACGACTTTGTCCCCGGGCCGATAATAGCTGAGGCGTTCGAGGTATTCGGCCTTCGATTCGACGGTGTGTTCGTCGATTTTTAGAATAACGTCCCCGGTTTTGATTCCGGCTTGTTCGGCGGCGCTTTCGGGCGCCACGTCCTCGACGTATACGCCCGAAAAATCGTCGTCGGGCAGTTTGTCGGCCAAAGCCGCGTCGATATCAACCACGTCCGCACCCAAGAACGCCCGTTGCACCTCGCCGTGTTCGATTAGGTCCTTAACGACTTTTTTGACGATGTTGGACGGAATGGCGAAACCATAGCCCGAGTAAGCGCCGGTTTTGGAGGCGATGGCGGTGTTGATGCCGACGAGTTCGCCCGCGGCGTTAACCAACGCGCCTCCGCTGTTGCCCGGGTTGATGGCCGCGTCGGTTTGAATGAAAGACTCAATCGGGAATTCGGTGTGAACGATGTTGATGTTGCGTCCTTTGGCGCTCACGATGCCGGCGGTAACGGTGGAAATCAGGTTGAGCGGGTTGCCGAGGGCCAAAACCCATTCGCCGATGCGCACCCTGTCGGAATTGCCGAAGGAAATGGCTTGAAGTTTGCGCTTCGGTTCGATTTTTAAGAGTGCAAGGTCAGTATTGCGGTCGGCGCCAACGACGCGGGCCTGATACGTATGTTTGTCGCTCAAAACGACCTCGATTTTGTCGGCGTCGTCGACGACGTGGTTGTTGGTAACGATGTAGCCGTCGTCGGAGATAACGACCCCCGAACCGGCGGACGAAACGGGGCCGCGACGCCCGTAAAAATTCCAGAAGTCCCAATAGCTGTCCACGCCGCGGTTGGAAAGGGTTTTGATAAAAACCACGGAAGGGGACGCGGATGCGGCGGCGGCGGAAAAATCGGGTCCCGTCGAAACGCTTACCGGCACGTCGGATTCGTAAATGACGTTTCGCACTTCGAGCGAAGGCTTGTTTTCAACGACGCGTTTTGCGGGCGCAAACCAATACGCGCCCAAGACCCCGCCGCCAAAGCCCAGCGCCAAAGCCGCCAAGCCCCAAACGATTTTGTCGGTGTGCATGGTTCTATTTTGTCTTAAAAACATCGTTTTTTTCATGTTTTGGACGGGAAATCGGGATTGTCCCCCCCGATGCGACGTTTGCAAATTTGGCGCCGAGCACCCTTGGCGCGTTAAACGAATAATGAAAATTCGACCGTCGGCAAGGCGGAAAACGTCCGGGCCAACCATTGTACACGGGCAAGGCAGCCGCCACGCCGGTCGTTTTGGGCGCGTCTGCGAATTTACGTTTTTTTACGCAAAAACCGATGCAACGTCGGCAAGGCGTACATTCATGGCGAAAATCATGCCGAATTGCACGCGAACGACAACGGCCAAGCGTATGCCGTTTTTTCAAGGCGAAACCGGGCTTGATTTTCGAGCTCGCCACAACCACCGTGTCTATTAAAACTATACACGCCGTTCACGGGATAAAAAACGACGCGTGTCGCATCGACATTGCGCAAGGCTCCGGAACTTTGTCTTGCCATGGATACAATAATACGTGTGTTGCCGGAGGCGCTGGCCAACCAAATCGCGGCGGGCGAAGTGGTGCAACGGCCGGCCTCGGTGATAAAGGAACTGTTGGAAAACGCCCGCGACGCGGGCGCCAAAACCATCGTTGTCGAGGTCGAAAACGCGGGAAAAACCTTGATTCGCGTTTCGGACGACGGTTCGGGGATGTCTCCCGCCGACGCACGGCTTGCTTTCGAGCGCCACGCCACAAGCAAAATACGCACGCTCGACGACCTTTTCAACCTGCGTACCTTTGGTTTTCGCGGCGAGGCCTTGGCCAGTATTGCGGCCGTCGCCCAAGTGCGCCTGCTCTCCCGACCCCACGACGCCGAAATCGGAACGCTCGTCGAAATTTCGGGCGGCAAGTACGAAAAACAAGAACCCGCTCCGGCGACGGCGGGTACCGTCGTCTCGGTACGCAACCTGTTTTTCAACGTTCCTGCACGCCGCAACTTTCTCAAACCCAATTCCACCGAACTCAAACACATCGTGCAAGAGTTCACCAACTTTGCTTTGGCCTACCCGTCGATGAAACTGACCTTCGTTTCCAACGGCGAAACGATGTACGATTTGCCGGTGCAAAGCCCGGCGGAACGGGTGGCGACGATGTTCGATTTTTTGCCCGAAAGTTCGCTTTTGCCCGTCGGCGAAGAAACGCCGCTGGTAACGGTTGCGGGCTTTGTGGCCGCCCCCGAGGTCTGCAAAAAAACGCTCTCCGGAAAATATCTTTACGCCAACGGACGTTTTATTCGTTCGCCGCTACTGCATCACGCCGTCATGAGCGCTTACGAAGGTCTTTTGGCGCCCGGGGTGCAGGCCTTTTACGTTTTGTTTCTAAGCCTCGACCCCAAACACATCGACATCAACATCCACCCCACGAAAACGGAAATCAAGTTCGACGACGAACGGACGGTGTACAGCGTGGTGCAGGCGGCGACGCGCAAGGCGCTCGGCGAGGTGCGCCGACTTACCATTCCCGTCGCCGAGCCGCAAGATGAAATTTCGAAGATGTTCTACGACCCGGGTCACGGGGAAAAAGAAATAACGCTGGGCGGGTACGTACGGAAGAACGGCGGCGGAAAAACGCCGTGGCGCGAAGTGGTGGAAACACTGCTGACGCCGCCCTCGGGGGTTATGCCGCACGAAACGCCGCCGCCGCGCATCCCCTTGCCTATACCCAAAAACGTTCCTTCGGCGGCGTTTTCGCTCTCCACAGACCGAATTGTTGCCGCCATACCCGAAGGATTACTGGTCGTCGACCGCCGTGCGGCGCTCGAACGCATCGCTTACGAAAAATTTTTGAGTCGCTCCCACACGACCCACGTCCAACGCCTGCTCTATCCCCACGCCGTCAAGTTCACGCCCGACGCTTGCGCGGCGCTCAAAGAACATCTGGACGACCTGCGCAAATTGGGCTTTGACTTTGAGACGGTGAACGGTACGACGCTGTTGGTTTGCGGGGCGCCGGCCGACGTCGGCCCGACGGACGTCGAAACGGCCATGCGGGAATTGGCCGAAGAAATACGCAACGCCGGCGCCCCGCGCGACCTACTGCGCGACTGGACGGCGAGGCTCGTCGCCAAACGACACGCCCGCCACGACCCCGCCCCCCTGCCTCCCGAACAAGCCCTCGAACTCGTCAAACAACTCTTTCTCTGCGAAAACATACGCTATTCCCCCTCCGGAAAAACGATTTTCAAACTCTTCGAACACGACTTTTTTCAGTTCTGAAAACAACTTTTCCCAAAACGCGCTTGAAGAAACAAAATTAAATTGAAATCGTTGTCCGATTGGCGTTGTCCGGTCGGCGCAGAAAAAATCAAAAAAATTTTAAAAAAAAATTTGGAGG
>CALAJH010000080.1 GCA_937922655.1 uncultured Bacteroidia bacterium | reverse complement strand
TCGGCCGCCGGCTTTTCCCACGAACCGAAAAGCTATTCGTTCACCGACTTTCAACCGCTTCGCGGCGAAAACCGTTACCGGATTAAAGCCGTGGATTTCGACGGAGCGGTATCGTTTTCCGAAGTGCGTTCGGTGATATGGGACGGCGAAAAAACCATTGAAATCTATCCCAACCCTGCGGAAGACGAGCTCTCCGTGCGCTCGGATATGGAAATCAAGTCGATGAAGCTTTTCGACCTTACGGGCAAACAGTGCGTGTATGCCGAAAAGCGGACGGCCAACATCGGCCACCTTCCCGCCGGCGTGTACGTTCTCGAAATATACACGGAACGTGGCGTTTACCGCCAAAACATTTTTAAGCGATAAATCGCATAGGCACAAGGTTTGTCCCGCTCGGTTGTTTAACGAGCGGGATTTTTTTTATTGGATGAAACTCCCGGAGCTACCGTTTTTCCAATGTTGCGGCGTTGTGTTTGAGCGGTTTGTGAGCCGTCGCTTACCCGGCGTGAAAACTTGCCGGCTCCGGTTGGTTCAATAAGGGTCGGCGGAGCCGGGGGCGGGAAAAAGTTTTTGTTTGAGGGCAAGGGCCGCAATTTCGGCGTGGGCGACGGCGGCGTCTAAAACCCCGAAATGTCTTCGTAAAATATCCCAACGTTCGAACCACGACGCTCGCCGCCGCCGGCTCGACACCCCGCCCGTCCGAAACTTACTCAATATCAAACCGCTGTTCACCACCGATTGGGCCGCCGCCGTCGCACGAATGGCCCAATCGACGTCCGCCGAAATTTTGTAGCGCAAATCGTATTTCGGCGCAAGGACCTTGCGCACTATCAACGACTGATGACAAACGACCATGCCGTGCCTAAAACTTCGTTTGTTGAGGACGCGGGGAAGGGCTTTGTGCCGCCGTAAACCCAAAATTTTTCCCGTCTCGTCGGTAATGGCCGCATCGCCGTAAATGAGGTCGGCGCTATCAAAGTATTGCGCAATTTGGGCGGCGGTGTCGGGGGAAAAAATTTCGTCGCCCGCGTTGATAAACCAAACAAATTCGCCGTTGGCGCGTTCGATTCCTTTGTTCATTGCGTCGTAAAGACCGGCGTCGGGTTCGGAAACAAAATTTTTTATCCCCGCCTTTCGGACGATTTCGACGGTTCCGTCGGTACTGGCGCCGTCCACGACGACATGTTCGATATCGGCATAGGTTTGTTCGGCCACCGAACGCAAGGTGGGCACAATTGCATGGGCGCCGTTGAAAACGACGGTAACCACCGACAGTCTCACGCGATGGGAAGGCGGGTGATGAAGGTCGTTCGGCCGGGTACGGAGTCCACGGTCAGGGTACCGTTGTGCTTTTGAACGATTTTGCGACAAATGTCGAGTCCCAGCCCTGTTCCTTCGCCTTGGGGTTTGGTGGTAAAAAACGGTTCGAAGATGCGCTCTTGTACTTCGGGGGGGATGCCCGGGCCGCTGTCGGTGATGGAAACGCGGGCGTAACGTCCGGTTTCATCGGTTTCGAGGGCGGTTTCGATGTGCAATTCGCCCGCATAGTTCATCGCTTGCAGAGCGTTGTGGATGATGTTGGTCCACACTTGTCCGAGTTCGTCGGGATAGCCCATGATTTCGGGGATGTTTTCGTCGTATTGCGTCGAGAGCGTGATACCGTATTTAATTTGGTTGTTGTAGAGCGTAAGGATGACCTCGATGTTTTCTTTGAGGTTGAAGGGCGTAAGAGTTTCGGTGTTGGTGCGGTGGGCGTAAGTTTTGAGGGCGTAAACGATTTTTTTGGTTTTTTCGGAGGCGAGTTCGATGTTTTCGAGGTTGAGCCGGATTTGGCAAAGGCCGTAAAGCGTTTGTACGATTCGTTCGGCGTTGGGGCCGGAGAGCAGGGGTATTTCTTCGGGCATGACCTCGAAGATACCGGCGTCGGAGAGGGTTCGGGCCATGTCGTCGGCGTCGGAGATTCCGCTTTCCTCGAGTTGTGCGGTGAGTTTGCGGCGCAGCGCCCGCTCCTCTTTCGACGACAAATTGCGATTGATGGAAAGCGAACGTTTGTAAAGCGAATAAAACGTGCGGCGTTTTTCCTCCGAAAGTTCGGCAACGAGCAGGGGAAGATTTTCGGAGAGCGTCGGTAAAAGGTCGTTCATGTTGCCGGCGGAGGCTTTGATGGCGCCGATGGGCGTGTTGATTTCGTGGGCGATGCCGGAGATGAGCTGGCCAAGCGACGCCATCTTTTCCGACTGTATCAACTGCGACTGTGCATTTTGCAAATTGACGAGCGTTTGTTCGAGTTCGCGGGTACGTTCGCCGACGAGCGACTCTAGATTTTCGTTCAAGGATTTGAGCCTTTCCTCGCTTTGGCGCAGTTCGTTTTCCACGCGGCGCATTTCGGCTTGCGTCGCCTCCATTTCCGCAATCGTTTTCGACAACTGTTCCTCGCGTTCGAGAAGCTGACGGTTTTTTTCTTGGGTTTCGTTGAGCAGTTTGCGGATGTTTTCGTTGTTTTTGAAAATGAGAACGGTATAAGCGATGTTTTGGCCGAGTTTTTCGATGAACGCGATTTGAAAATCGGAAAAAGGAGTCAGGGAAGCGATTTCGATAAGTCCTTGCACCTCGTTTTCGACGATGAGCGGAACAATGAGTAGGGCGGCGGGGGAGGCTTCGCCGAGCGCCGAACTGATTTTCAAAAAGCCCTCGGGCACTTGTTTGAGGTACATGGGGCGTTTGTTGCGCACGACCTCCCCGGCAATGCCGTCGCCGGCCTTCACCGTTTTCTTGATAATCGTTTTGAGGTCGTAGGCATAAGTGCTGATGAGTCGCAGGCGGACGTCGCCCGAAACGACGTTGTCCGTCACGTACAACGCTCCCTGTACCGCTTGAACGTATTCAATGAGGTGATGGAGGAGGTGGTCGCCCCACGTTTCGATGTTCGACGACGATTTTTCCTGCATAATTTGAGCGAAACGCGCCAAGCCCGAGTCGAAGTTTTGTTTGATTTCAAGCTCGCGAGCAAGCGCCTCGGCTTCTTTTTGTGCGGCGAGGGCGCGGGCGGTTTGCAGTTCGGCCTCGTCTTTGGCGGCTTGCATTTCTTTGACCCGCTCGGCGATGCGCTCTTCAAGGTTGCGGTTGAGTTCGTTTATCTCTTTGTTGCGCGTCTCGACGTGGGTGAGCATGGCGTTAAAGTTCTCGTAAAGGGCGCCGATTTCGTCGGTGCGACGGGTCGCCACGCGAATGGCGTAGTCGCCTTTGCGGGTGATTTCTTTGGTGATTTGCGCAAGGTTGATTATCGGTACGGCGACCAATTGTTGCAGAACGTAACCTACGGCGGCGGCGCCCAAAGCCAAAAGAACCAACAACCACGCCATGGTAATCAAAAGGGTAACGAGGTGTTGAGATATCTCCTCCGTCCCTCCGGCAACGAAGAGTTCGCCCAACTTTTGCCCTTCGTCTTTGACGGGTATGCTCGCCATCCACATATCGCCTATGACGGTGCTACGGACGGTGTCCGAAGGCGACGACCATTCGTTGGGAAAAAGGACGTTGGCCCTACCGCAAACGGCCAAGGGCGTGCCGTTTTTGCGTACCGATACGTGAACCCAATCTATATTTTTGCATGCGCCGTCGAGCACGGAGTTCACCGCCTCGATGCTGTCGAGCCCGACGGGAACGACCAATTGTGCTGCTATTATCTTGGATATCGTTTTTCGGTCTCGGTCGAGCTCTTGGTATAGAATTTCCTGTTCGGTTTTATACAAATAGTATGCAACCGTCCCTCCAAAAACGACGATGTACAAAGCAAAAGGCGCGATGATTTTGAATTTGAGCGACAGCTTCATCGAATGCGGAATTTCCCGGCCCAAAAGTACAAAACAAAAAACAACGGACAAAACCCTTTGCCCCGCAAAGACGGAAATTGCGATTTAAAACGTCGGTTTACAAACAGGGGTTAACGCAGTATCGAGTCTCAAACTTTTGCGGCGTTTCGAGGCTTTTTACGGAAATATTTTGAATGGTAGGAACTTTGGCCCGAGATTTTTGTAAAAAGTGTTACAAAAAACATTAGGGCGTTATTCGTCGCGGTCGATGTTTTTGCCCAACCTGACGCCGACGGTCAAAGCGATGTTGGAAAAGACGCGTCGGGTGGAGAGCGTGGGTTCGTAAGCCAAACGGGGGGTTCCCGAGGGGTCGATGATGGCGAAGTCGTTGCGGGGCGCGGTCGGCAGGGTTTTGACGGGGTAAATGCCGAAAGCGTCGTAACGGGTTTGGTGGCAATAGGCGAGGTCGAGATAAAAACGTTCGAGGCGGTAGCCCAATCCTCCCGTGAACGTCAAGGCGTAATTGTTTTCGGGGGCGTAAAAATCGTCGTTTCGCAGAAGGCCTTGGGAGTAGCCGGCGCCCAAACGAAAATAAAATTCTTTGTATCGAAGTTCGGCGCCCGCGCGAAGGTTGTACCCCAAGGCAAAGCGTTCGGCGATGGAACGGTTGGCGGGTGCGGCGAACGCGCCCGATTGCCCCAAGCCCCCGCGAACGTTTGCGCTTCGATAATCGACCAATTCTCCGTCGACGTTAATCATCGCCGTTTTTCCAATGATACCCGAAACGCCTAAATTGACCCGGTAGGGCAAAACGAGTCGGTAATCGAAACGCCCGTCTTCGGAGACGGTGCGGGCGTTAAGTCCGCGGTCGTTGGTCAGTTCGTAAGCCGTGGCGAAGGTTTCGTTGGAATAAACGATGCCCGGGGTTTGAATGCTTAAACCGACACGCAAAAAGTCCACCGGATGGACGACCGCCCCCAAATTAAAGTTCACTCCCGAACCTCGGCTCGTGAGCGCCTCCTCGTAAACGATTCTATCGACGGCCATGGAGTCGAAAGCGCCGCTAAAATCGCCGCGATAAGCGTTGGCGACGTCGTTTTCGGTAAGGGTGTAGTTCCATGCGGATATTGCGTCGTAGATGTTGAGCGAACCGCCGAGATAAACAAGGTCGTCGATGTTCACCGCGCCCGCAATCGACCATTGGTTGTTGCGGCCGGTTTCGACGCCGGCGATGTTTTGTTGAATTTGTCCGTAGTCGAAGGCGCCGATGTACGTTCGGGCGTCGGTGTTGTAGACGTCGAGGACGGCGTCGGGCGGGTAGCCTTGCAGCGCGTTGGGGACAAAGGTGTTGAACGCCATCAAATAATGTTCGGTGGCGTAATAGGGGGGATTGACTTGGAGGGATTGGGGGTCGATGCCGCGCGCGCCGATGGACAACGCCGACGAAAACGAATTGTTTTCGTTCCATGCCGTGGCATTGATTCTACGACGGAAATTGTCGAGTTGGTTGAATCCGAAACCAAAGACGAACGACTTTACCGTTCCCCGGGTGCGTACGGGAATGGCACAGCCGAATCCGGCGATACCGACGTTGGTCATGCCGTCGCGTGCGGATTGTCCCAAAAGCGTGCCGTTGGATTCAAAAATTTGAACGGCGGGGGTGATGGAAAGGTCGAAACGACGGAAAAGGGCCAAGCCGCCGGGATTGAGGGTAAAGGAGGTGGCGTCGCCGCCGGCGGCGGTAAACGCCCCGCCCATACCGACGGCTCTTGCCGTACCGTAAACGCCCGTTTGGGACATTCTTGCCGCGTCTCTGTCGTAGTCGAAAAGTTGTGCCGCCGCGCATACGGGCGCGAGCATGACAAAAATCAATATCGGTCGTTTCATATCCGCCGTAAAATTATGAATTTATTGGCAAAGCCCGTGCCGGTCTTGGGAAAGGCACGGGCTTTGCGACGACATTATCGTTAATTTTTTGAAAGCGAGGTTTTCAAAAACGACGCGGCCCCCCGAAGGGGGTCCGCGGGCTGTTGTTTTTCAAACCTCTGTTCACGGTTAAAGCCCCAAGGGACTTATTTTTTGTCGTCGACGATTTCTTCGTATTCGGCGTCGGTAACGCCGTCCGACGAGGTTTGGGCTTGTGGACCGCCGGTTTGTTCTTGGGCGGCGGCGCCTTGCCCGTATATTTTTTGGGACGCTTCGTGCCAAGCCGCCGTCATGGCGCGTATCGCGTCGTCGATGCGGCTGACGGTGCGCGACTTGTGGGCGTCTTTGAGTTCGGCCAAAGCCGCTTCGACCTTGGTACGAACGTCGGCGGGCAGCTTGTCGCCGTGTTCTTTGAGGTTGCGCTCGGTGGTAAAGATGAGTGAATCGGCCTCATTGATTTTGTCGGCTTCTTCTCGGCGACGTTTGTCTTCGGCGGCGTAGCGGGCCGCGTCCTGACGCATGCGTTCGATTTCTTCTTTACTCAAACCGCTCGAAGCCTCGATGCGGATGTTTTGTTGTTTGCCCGTGGCTTTGTCTTTGGCCGTTACGGACAAGATGCCGTTGGCGTCGATGTCAAAGGTAACCTCGATTTGCGGGATGCCGCGCGGCGCCGGCGGAATGCCGTCCAAGTGGAATTTACCCAACGAACGGTTGTCGGCCGCCATGGTGCGTTCACCCTGCAAGACGTGTATTTCGACCGAGGGCTGGTTGTCCGAGGCCGTCGAAAACACTTCGGACTTGCGGGTGGGGATGGTGGTGTTGGCGTCGATGAGTTTGGTGAAGACCCCTCCGTAGGTTTCGATGCCCAAAGACAGGGGCGTTACGTCCAACAGCACCACGCCTTGCACGTCTCCCGACAACACGCCGCCCTGGACCGCCGCCCCCAGCGCCACCACCTCGTCGGGGTTGACGCTTTTGTTTGGCGTTTTGCCGAAAAACTTTTCGACCATTTCTTGGATTTTGGGGATGCGCGTCGAGCCGCCGACCAAAATCACCTCGTCGATACGGTCGGGGGTAAGTTTGGCGTCGGCGAGCGCCTTGCGACACGGCTCCATGCAACGCTCGAAAAGCTTTTCGGCAAGTTGCTCAAATTTAGCACGCGTGAGCGTCATTTCCAAATTTTTCGGCGCTACGGGATCCAAAACGATGTAGGCCAAATTAATTTCCGCCTTGGTCTGGCTGGAAAGTTCGATTTTGGCGTTTTCCGCCGCCTCTTTGAGCCGTTGCATGGCGCGGGGGTCTTTGCGAAGGTCGACGCCTTCTTTTTTCTCGAACTCTTGGACCATCCAATCGATGATGACTTGGTCGAAATCGTCGCCGCCGAGGTGGGTGTCGCCGTTGGTCGAAAGCACCTCAAAGACGCCGTCGCCGAGGTCGAGAATCGAGATGTCGAAGGTGCCGCCGCCGAGGTCGAAAACCGCGATTTTGGCCGATTTGCTCTTTTTGTCCAAACCGTAAGCCAGAGCGGCGGCCGTCGGTTCGTTGACGATGCGCCGAACGTTGAGGCCCGCGATTTCGCCGGCTTCTTTGGTCGCTTTGCGTTGCGCGTCGTTGAAATAGGCCGGTACGGTAATGACCGCCTCTTTGACTTCCTGACCCAAATAGTCTTCGGCCGCCTTTTTCATTTTTTGCAGAATCATGGCCGAAATTTCCTGAGGCGTATAGTGGCGTTCGCCGATTCTGACGCGACAAGTGTCGTTGTCGCCGCGCTCGACGACGTACGGCACACGGCCGATTTCGCTTTTGGCGTCCGAATAACTTAGCCCCATGAAGCGCTTGATGGAATATATCGTACGCTGCGGATTGACGATGGCTTGACGTTTGGCCTGTTCACCCACTTTGCGTTCGCCGTCCTGCATAAAAGAAACGACCGACGGCGTGGTGCGTTTGCCCTCCGAATTGACGATGACCACGGGCTCGTTGCCTTCCATGACCGCGACGCACGAGTTCGTCGTTCCCAAGTCTATGCCGATAATTTTACTCATATTTTTATTGCTTATGCCCCTAAAAGTACAAACCGGGCGCCGGTGCGCCGAGTGTGTCATTTTGTCAATATTTGGCGGCGTGCGTTTGAGCCAAGGCGCCGGTAAGGTTCCCAAAACGGCGCCTTGGGCGTTGGCTTTGTCGCACCATCGGACCAAAATGGCGGACTAACGCGATTGAAAACGTCGTGACGGAGCGTTGCGAGTTGCGGCGTTCGAACGGCCCCTTGCCGTCCGGGGCCTTTCGGCTCAAACGACGCTCCCCATCGACAAGCGTCACCCAAAACAATACGAAACGTTTCGTTTTTGCGTAGACGCACGCAACGGAACGATTCCCCGTGTTAAAAGGTGTTAAACTAATATAGGTTGTAGTGATAAATGGCAAAATCGCCGGAAGCGATAAGCGAGTCGAGGGATGGGGCAAAGGAACAACTTTTTCCAAATTTTGTTGTCCGGCACGCCGTTGAAACGTTCGAGGGGGTGGGTTTGTCCTCTTCGGGATTGAGGGCGATGCACGTTTTGGGGAATGCCGCTTTGGTATACTTCGCATAAATCGATATGGAAAAGGAAACTTTCTTTGGGATACGTTGGCGTTTGATTCCACCATTTTGAAAAGGTTTCGGTCTCCGACGGCAAAGGCTGTAACCCGGCCTGTTCGACAACACTATGTTTTTTATTGTTTTTACGTCCTGCAAACACACAAAGTTCGTCCGCTTCGAATACGAAATCCTCTTTTTTGAGTTTTTTGACGTTTTTCCAAACGACGCGGAACGATTTTATACCAATATAATATTTTTGAATATTTATACGACGTCAATCTTAGGGGGAGATTCTTTAAAATTTTACAATTTATTGTCCTATCCATTAATATCATTGCAATATAAGCCTTCTAAAAGAACTATAAGAGTCAACTTTTTACACACATTTTGGTCATTTATACCGTTGAAGCATGTGTATTTTTTATAGAAAAAATCGTTCGTCGATGATTTTCGTTATTTTGTCGAAAAATAAGGTGTTTCGTCGAAACACCTGGATTAATTAATTTTATTTTTATAAACTCGTAAAGTAAATCATGGGGCGATTGCTTTTCGTCTCGTCGAGTCCACCTATTATTATAATCTTGGAATTTTATGATAAAAGAGCTGTACGTAAATCGAATCGCGTTATTAAGCGCGATGCTAATGCTTCAGACGTCGGCGTTGGTGTGGGCCAACGCCGTGAACGTCACGAAGGTCAAACGCCACGCGGCGCCGAACCGGGACTTGGTTTCGTTTGAGCTCTCGTGGCAGAACGGCTGGAACGTCTTGGGGCCGCCGGCCAACCACGACGCCGTTTGGGTGTTCGTCAAGTTCAGGCCGTGTACGACGGGCGCGAAATGGTCGCACGCCCTGTTGCAGACCACGGGCCTGACGGCGCCCTACGAAAGCGGCACCGGCCACACGCTTCACGCGGATTTGACGCTGGCCACGCCCATACGCACGACCGACCGCCTCGGCAAT
>CALAJH010000079.1 GCA_937922655.1 uncultured Bacteroidia bacterium | reverse complement strand
AAAAACTACCTGAAAACGGCGGCTTTCTTGTGCCTGACGGCCTTGTCCGTTTCAAGCGGCGCGGCGTCGGCACGCGGCGGCGGCCCGGAGTATTATTATTTGGGAGGAGAACGCACGGCGCTCATTCCAAATTACGAGCGTTTGGCCGTCGGTGTTTCCGACCCGGCGACGGTCGGACGCTTGCGGGCGCGTTGGGCGCAATATCCCGAAGCCCGTCCGCTCCCCGTTCGCGACGACGCCCAATTCTTTGCGCTTTCGCCCTCGCGCGTGGCGCTCTTACAATTTGAGGCCCCGGTGTCCGAGGCGCGTTACCGGCAAATCATGACCGAAGTGTCGTCGATTGAAGGCGTGCGCTTCGTCACGCCGTTTTTCGACACCGAGCACGGCAAACGCTACGGAATCAAAACCCAACCCCTGCCCATGACTTGGGGCGACGCGGCATTGGCGTGGGCCAAAGACGGCGTTTCCGCCGCCGACGTCGAAACCGCCGCCCGAAACCTCGGTTTGGAGGTCGTCGGCCAATCTAAAGATTTCGCGGGGCTTTACACCCTGCGGACGGCCGGCGGCATGGCGACGCTCAACGCGGCCAACGCCTTATTTGAAACCGGCCTTTTCCTAAGCGTCGAACCCGACTTTATCCAACTCGTCCGTCGCAACTCCGACGACCCCCTCTATCCCCAACAGTGGGGGCATGCCAATACGGGCCAATACGGCGGCGTTCCCGAATCGGACGCCGACGTACAAAGCGCTTGGACCCTTACAACGGGTTCGCCGAGCATTGAAATCGCCGTCTTGGACGACGGCGTAGAGCTCCTCCATCCCGACTTGGCCGCAAACATCGTTTCGGGATTCGACGCCACGGGCGAAGGCAACGGCGGCGACGCCACCACCACCTACAACTATCACGGCACCGAAGTGTTGGGCGTGGCCAACGCCGTCGCCGACAATATGCTCGGGGGCTCGGGTGTGGCTCCGGGATGTAAATCCCACTCCATACGCGTATTTTACGCCATCGACGACTTTACCGTCGTGAGTCAAATTTCTTGGTTCGTGGCGGGCTTCGCCTACGCCCGCGACAACGCCGACGTCGCCGTCTGTTCATGGCAACTTTTCAATCCAAGCGCCACGCTCAACAACGCCATCGCCAACGCCGTGTTCAACGGACGCGGCGGCTTGGGATTGCCCATTTTCTTTTCCGCCGGCAACGACGGCCTTCCTTACGTAAACTACCCCGCCAATTTGGGTTTCGTGTTTTCGATTGCGGCGACCAACTACTGCGACGAACGCAAACGCGGCCTCGACGACTGGAACGGACTCTCCTGCGACGGCGACGCTTTTTGGAGCAGTCAATACGGCGCCGACTTGGACTTTGCCGCCCCGGGCATCAACATGGTTACCACCGATTTAACGGGCCCGTTGGGTTTGGACGCCGGCGACTACCGCACCAACTTTTTCGGCACCTCGGCCGCGGCGCCGTTCGCCGCAGGCGTGGCGGCGCTCGTACTTTCGGTCAATCCCTCCCTCGGCGTTTCCCAAGTCTACGACGTACTGGCCTTCAGCGCCGACCGCGTCGGAAACGTTAGCTATTCCTTCAACGGCTATTCCCATTTTAACGAGGAAATGGGTTACGGACGCGTGAACGCCTACCGCGCCGTATTGTTGGCTTTGGGAGAAAACCCGACCTGCTCGCGCACCTCGCGTTATTCGATTTCGACCGCCGAAATCGAAGACGGTTCCGACCCCGGCTACGCCTACGGCCCCAACCTCGATTGTCGTTGGGAAATCAACGTCCCCGGCGCCACTTACGTTACCTTTACCTTCGACCGTTTCGACGTCGAGGACGGTTGGGATTTCGTTTATATTTACGACGGTTTGACGACGAGCGACCCGCTTTTGGGAGCGTTCACGGGCAATACGATACCGCCGGCGGTAACGTCGTCGTCGGGACAAATGTTGATTCAATTCGTTTCCGACTTCATTATTCAAACCGAGGGCTGGGCGGGACGCTACGTTTCCGACGGCGCCCCCCTACCCGACTTCTGCAACGGTTTGACCAACCTGACCGCGCCCTCGGGAACGTTTTCCGACGGCTCCGGCCCCTACAACTACCGCATCGGTACCACTTGCACTTGGGATATCGAAGTCGAAAACGCCACGGGCATCAACATCGGATTTACTTATTTCGACCTCGAAGAGAACTACGATTTCGTGAACGTCTACAACCACAACGGTACCAACTACGTACTTTTCGCTTCTTTGACGGGCTCCACCATTCCCGACGAACTGTTCGTGCCGGGCAACAAAGCACGCGTACAGTTCGTTTCCGACGAAATCTTTACCTACGGAGGTTTCGACGCGTATTACGAAGCCGTCTTCAACCAATACTGTTCGGGTCTATTGACGGTTGCGGGCCAACAATCGGCGTTCATCGGCGACGGCTCGGGCGACGACGTTTACGGACCTGCGGATTGCACGTTTTTGTTCGCTCCGGGTTCGCCGAACCCGGGCGTTTACGCGGTGATTTACTTTACCGAATTCGCCCTCGGAGCCAACGACACCCTATGGGTTTACGACGGCTCGGACGCTTCCGCCCCGCTGTTGGGAACCTTTACCGGCACGACCCTTCCCGATGTTTTGACCGCCTCCCAACAAAACGTGTTCTTGCGTTTCGTCGCCGACAACGAGGACAACCTTTCGGGTTGGGGCGTGTACATCGAACTCGAAGGCTTTTGTTCCAACACCGTTTTGACCGCCCGCAACGGGGCCTTTAACGACGGCAGCGGCGCCTTTAATTACGGCAACAACTCCGATTGCACGTGGCTCATCGCTCCAAGCGGACACCCCGGCCCGATTCGCATTCAAGCCGTAGGTCTGGTGGAAGACGGTTGGGACTTCGTCGTCGTATACGACGGCCCGACCGAAACAAGTCCCGTTCTTGCATTATTGACGGGTAATTTTAACGAAACGGTAACGTCTACGGGTTCGACGGCGCTTGTCGCCTTTTATTCCGACGAAGTGGTCAACGGACCGGGCTTCGAAGTTTACTACGGCGCCCTCTACTGCGACGGCGTTTCGGTCTACGAAGAACTTTCGGGAACGGTGAGCGACGGTTCGGGAGAGTTCGAATATTCCAATCTTTCCGAATGTTATCACGTCATTGCGCCGCCCGGCGCCGAGGTCATCGAGCTTTCGGGCAACTACGACTTGGAAGCGGGTTGGGACTACGCGTACATTTTCACGTGGAACGGCTTGAACTGGGTTTTTTCCGAAGCTTTGACGGGAACGGGAAGCATCAACCGTACCTACACCGCCGTTCCGAACAACGACGCGGGCGTTTTGATTTATTTTGTCAGCGACGAAGTCTTTGCCTTCGACGGTTTTGAGTTCAACTACAACACGACCCGCGTTTGTCCGCGCGGCTACAATTTGGCGATTGAATCCTCGGACGACGCGTCGGAAAACCGTTGCGAAGACAATCCGTACTACATAAGAGTTTACAGCACGCTCGAAGGCGCCGATTTCGACTATCTCTGGACGAAAGACGGCGAATTTTACTCTTCGGAACCCGCAATTTGGATTAGCGAAACGGGTTCGTACCAAGTGGAGATTTCGGGAGAAGGTTGCACGTCGTCATCGATTACATTGGCAGAACCTATAACGATGACGTTCTATCCGCGCGTTGTACCCGAACTCGCCCAAACAACGTTTTGCGTCGAAAACGGCGCCGTTGCCTTGAACGTTTTCCCCGAAACCTTGACGCTTTTGGGTCCGGGCGTAGCGGACGGAGTTTTCGACCCCGCGGCGGTCGGCGCGGGAATACACATGATTTATTACTCCGGCACGTACAATTATTGCGACTACGAGGGTTCGTTTATAGTGCAGGTGGGCGGCGGATACAACCTGACTTACGGCGTTCTCCATCCGACGTGTTCGACCTGCCCCGACGGACAAATCGCCGTTAACGGCGAAATCTCCGGATTGATGTTCGCATTGGACGACCAAAACTGGCAAGAATCGAACGTTTTCCAAAACTTGGTCGCCGGAACGTACGTGGTTTACGCCCGCGACGGTTTGGGTTGCACGCAATCCTACGTAGCCACGCTGGAAACCTGCGACGCACCGACGAACATCACGGTGGTCGCGGTGAACCCGACTTCGGTATCGTTGTCGTGGGATGCGGCGTCGGGAACGCCGGAATACGCGGTGCGCTACCGCCCCATCACCGGCGGCGCATGGAATTATTGGTACGGCACGACAACGTCGGCAACGATTTCGGGACTTTCGCCCCAAATACGTTATACAATTCAAGTGCAAACCAAGTGTTCGGAAACGTCGGAAAGCGTTTGGTCGTCGACGATTTTGGTTTTGACCCCCGCCGCAACGTTGCCGCAATGCGCCAATGCGACGTTGACGGCCTTGGTTGCGGGTTTTGCCGCCACTTACGTCGAATGGACTTCCGTCCCCGCCGCAACGCACTACCATGTACAGTACAAAAAAGTGGGCGTTTCGGGCGCGTGGACTTCCATCAACGTTTTGGCGCCGATTACGTCGCTGAACATCGCCACCGAACCCGGTACGCAATACCAAATTCGTTTGCGCACCCGCTGCGGTACGACGACGTTGGCATGGGGTGAACAAACGGTGTTTACCACGCCTTCGACCCGCGACGCCGATGCGGCCCTTACCCAAGAAACGATGGTCGTTTACCCCAACCCGGCACGCGAATCGTTCCAACTGCGCTTCGACGCCCCGGCGGGAACGGCCCGCGTCTCCGTTTTCGACCTTTCGGGAAAACTTGTTTTGACTCATGAAATCGCAACGGTGGAAGGGGTCAACGAAACGCGGATATCGTTAAAGAACTTGTCCGCGGGCGTTTATCTGATGCGATTGAATACGGCGGCAGACACGCGCTCCGTACGCTTGACGGTCGAATAATTCAATCGTCGCAAGAAAAAAAAGAAGCCGTCGTCCGAAGACGACGGCTTCTTTTTTCCCCCCACGCCTAAACGTTTGTACGACTTTTTGATAAAAAACGCCGAATTCTTCAAGTTTTGTCGGCAAGGTATAGTTTCTTTCTCCAAAACACAAAGACGGCGGCCACGGCGACGGCGGAAACCAAGGCGGGCGCCCAAGATACGGTACGCTCGGCGGCGGAAAGACCGAAAAAAAAAGCAGCCGCAACGTAAACGGCGTTATTGACGAAATGAGCGGCGACGGCGGGCCACAACGAGCCGGCGGAAAATACGGTCATGTAGCCAAACATGGCGCCCAAAAGCGTCCTGCCGACAAAACCAAAAGCTTGAAAATGCAAAGCGCTGAAAAGCAAGGCCGAAAGCCAGACCGCGCTATGCCCCCCCAAAACCGATTGCAATAATTTCAATATCAACCCGCGAAAAAAAAGCTCTTCCATGATTGCGGGTAAAAACGCGACGACCAAAAGATTAAGCCCCAAGCGATGCGGTAAAAGTCCTTGCAAAAGCCGGGCGTTGCGAGCCTCGACCCTTTCGAGTTCGCTTTCCCATTCGGACCACGGCAGGGAAAAAGATTCGGGGTCGAGAACGGTCCATTGAATCGCGGGTTGGGCCAAAACAACGGCCGCGACGGCAAAAAACAAGCGTGAAAGATTGGTCTTTTGACAAAACGCCGTTTTCAAACCCTCGCGCCCAAAATACACCCATAAAAATATCGTTCCGACGAGTCCGAAGGCAAAGATTTGGACGGCGGCAATCGAAAAGCGAACGTCGTCGTAAACGTAAGGCTCGGTCAATTCGGCGCCGGAAAAAAATTCCAACAAGCCGGGCCTTCCGTAAAAATTAAACACCCGCGCCACGGCCGATTGTACCAACGAATGCAACAGCCAAACGCCGGACAATGCGTAAATCAATCCCATCCACCGCTCCTCGCGCACATTTTTCATCGACGCAAAATTAGGCGCTTCGCAAAGAAATAAAGTCGTCGGCTCAAACGATTTCGTCCATCAAAGCCGGACGACGAATTAAAGCGTCGAAACGCACTTCGTCGCAAGAGAAAACGGCTTGGGTTACGGCTTTTTTCCACTCGTGGATTTTTTCGCCGTCTTCGGGCACGTCGTTAAGCACATTGAGCAGGGCGGAGGTTTCATAGACGTTATATTGATAAAGCCGGGGCAAATAAGGACGCAATTTGAATTTGTCGGAGGGGGAAAGGTCGGAAAAATCAAAGGGACGCGAAGACGCGAATTTGAATTCGGCTTGGGAGCCGTCGATTTTTGCAAGGGGAAGGGTAAAATAAAAAGCGGCGCCGTTGGGGGGCGAGGAGTTTACACCGATTTTTCCACCGTGAGACTGCACGGCCAAACGGCAAAAAGTAAGTCCGAGTCCGGTGGAGCCGGCGCCGGCGAAGGCTTTGACGTCGGCTTTGTCGTATTGCCAAAAAATGTCGGCTTGTTTGTCCTCGGGGATACCCGGCCCCGAATCTTTGACCTCAAAGCGTACAAATCCGTCGGCATGCGCTTCGGCGGAAACTTCAATTTTGGATGAAGGGGGAGAAAATTTTATGGCGTTGGTCAATAAATTCACCAAGACGCGCACAACAATTTCACGGTCGGCCCGAACGCCGAGCGTGAGGTCGAATCGGGTTTCGACGGCAATGTTTTTCTTTTCAAGGGCGACGGAAACTTGACGCAAAGCGGCGTCGAGCAAATCGGCCACGGAATGTACGTCGCATTCAAGTTGCATTTTCGCGTCCTTGAACTTTTGGATGTCCAACATATTTAAGGTCAAGGTAAGCATTTGACGTCCCGCGGCGGCTATTTCATTGAGTTTGTCTTTTGCGTTGGGACTTTCGGCGAAAGCGATGATGGAATTGAGAGGATTTTTGAGGTCGTGAACGACCATGGCCGTCGTTTTTTCTTTGAATGCCGCCAATTCGTTGAGCCGATGAACGGTTACGGCCAATTTGTCGCGTTGTCGGGCAAGGGCTTCGCTTTGTTGTTTGATTTCCTCGCTTTTGATTTTCAATTCTTCGTTGGCGAGAAGGATTTGCCGATTCTGTTCTTCGAGTTTTTGAGAAACCATTTTACGATAACGGTTTCGTTGCGCGACAATGAGGAGCAGAATCGTTGCCAAAGCCAACAACAACAGGCCGCCGGCCAAAGCGTAGCGTTGAAAGCGTATTTCCTGCGCTTGACGCTCGATTTTCATTTGTTGGCGCTCGGAATCAAAATGCGTCTGTGCCTCGGCCAAACTTTTACTGTATGTGGACTTGGCGATGCTGTCGGCGTATTCGGCGAACTTTTCAAAACACTCGAACGATTTTTGATGTTGTCCCACGGCGTAATAAGCCTCGCCCAAACGTCGATAAAGCGTCTTTATCGAACTTAGCAGGCCCATGTTTTGAGCCAAATCCAACGACAAATTCAAAAATTCCAGCGCTTTTTCATGTTTTTTTTGGGATAAATACCATTCGCCAAGGACGCGATACATGTTTTCTTTCAATCGGGGGTCGGAGACGAAAGCGGCGTATTTAAGAAGCGTATCGTACGCCTGTTGTGCGGCGCGGAAATCCAAATTTTCATCGAGCATGGCGATATTCAGCCATGTTCCCGCAATACCGTTGGAGTCGCCGAGGCTTGTCGCGTAAGACAGATTCTGCCGATACATGGCCAATGCGTCGTCGTAACGTTTGGTGTTTGCGTACAAATTGGCCAAATTGTTTCTTATCGTGAACAAAGCATCGAAAAGATTGTATTTTTCGGCGGTGTCTTTGGCTTGAATAAACAATTCACGGGCATTCTCATAACGCTTCTGTTCGACGTAAACGGCGGCCAAACCTATGAGCGCGGAAACCATATTGGCGTGATTACGGGTTTGGGCGCTCCAATCTTTGGCTAAAAGATAGTTGTCGAAAGCCTCGGAAAATCGGGAACGATAACGGTAAACAATGGCGCGATTGAGGTAAAGCGAAGAGAAATATTTGTCCAGACGATTTTCGACGAGTATTTTTTCGACGACAAAAGAATAATGCAAGGAGGAATCGTAATTGCCGGCGAGAAGTAAAACCTTGGACAGCAATCCCAAAGCCACGGCGAGCGACTCGGGGTCTTCGGTCATTGCCGCCGCCCGCCGCAAGTAATTCAATGATTTTTCGGGCGCTTCTTCTTGAAAACGACGCGCCAACTTTATATACAAATTGATTTTTTCGGGGTCGCGGTCTTTTAGTTTTTCCGCTTTTCTTTCCAAAGAATCGGGGTTTTGAGCGAAAGA
>CALAJH010000078.1 GCA_937922655.1 uncultured Bacteroidia bacterium | reverse complement strand
ATGCAAAATGCTTTATCACAAATCGAGAAAATGCGATTGTCAAAGAACCCTTGACGAACTTAGAAGCCGTCCCATTTTGTCTTTGTCACAAGACGAATTTATGGAGTTGACCAAGGATATTTTAAGTCGAATCCCCAATCTTTTTCATTTGCGTTACCAGCAGTTGATAGAGATTCTTGACAACGCCGCGGACATAGATTTGGTTTGCCGAATTCGGAACTACAAGCCGGGGTGGGCCTATTATATTAAAAAGCAAAAGAACCTTATTTGATAAATTTAACGATTATTTAACCCCATAAATTTGGTGTAACGTAGAATCTTTTGTAATTTTGTCTTGTCAATCGGGGGGCTGTTGTGATTTTTTTTAACAGGCCCCCTTTGACTTAAAGAGATAAAAGTCACAATTTTGTATATGAAAAATTTACTTGAATTAATGGTTGAGCGGGGGGTTGAAGTCCCACACAAGAACCGCGAACGCCGTGAGGTTATGGTACGTTGTCCGTTCCATGACGACAAAACCCCAAGCATGTCCGTAAATACGGAGAAAAACGTTTATTATTGCCATGGATGTGGCGCGAAAGGCGATGCGGTAACTTTTGTTAAAGAGTTTGACCGTTGTAGTATCAAAGAGGCTTTAAAAGCGGTAGGAAAAGAGAAATCATATTCAAAGACCATGCACCCCTTAAAAAGAACGCCGGCGTCAAAAGCCAAGGTTATCGTTCCCGTTCCGAAGGACGCTCCGTCTTACTTGTCCATATTTCCCAAGGCGGGGAATCAAGTGGATTACGAGTATTATGACACTTTGGGGGATTTGGCGTTTATTGTTAGACGACAAGATTCGGGTACCGGCAAAAAAGTTTTTACTCCGATAAGCTACACTTCCGATGGATGGAAAAAGACCAGGCCGGAAAACATGCCTTTATACGGGGTATACGAGGCTCTTATGGAGCCTAAAAAACCGGTCATGATTGTTGAGGGGGAAAAGACGGCCGAGGCCGCAAAACGTCTTTTTGGGGACTTTTATGCGGTTGTAACGTGGCACGGGGGTGCGAATGCGGTGGATTCGTCCAACTGGACTCCTTTAACCAAGCGTAAGGTTGTTATTTGTCCGGACAACGATGCGCCCGGGCGCGAGGCGGCGGAAAAGATAAAGTCTATTGTTGAGGGTTTGGGATGCGAGGTAAAAATTTGGCGTCCAAACGGGATAGAGATACCGCGGGGATGGGACTGGGCGGACTTTGGGGGCTTGCCCGCGGAAGCAAAAACGGTTCTTGACAACGGACTTTTGGAAAACGATTTGGAGCCAAACGCCCCGGATTACGAGTTGGTTATGCCGTTTTACCGTGGACTTTTCTCGTCCGATGAACCGATGAAGGGCGCGGGGTGCGCCACACGGAGCGCAAAAAACTATCTGTTGGAATGCAAGGCGTGCGGGCATGAAATCATTAATCTTGACGGCGTTTTAAGTCTTTGGACGGGAAAACGCTGGCGAATGATAGACAAAGACGAACTTAAACTTGTGGGGGATTCCGTTATTTGCGTGGACTGGGCGGAAGCTCAATCGTCCCCCGCAAATTTGGAAGGGTTTGCGGATATGGTTGCCTTGTTTGCGGACAAAGTCCAAGCCGGCAAAACAAATACGGTAAAGATTAATTTCTTGAACGGCACTTTGCATATTTGTATAGACTCCAACAAAAAGCAATTTAAGCCACACGCGAAAAACGACTTTTTGAATTATGTGCTTCCGTACGATTACGACCCCACGGCGGAAGCGGTAGAATACCAAAAAGCTTTGGATGAATGGCTCCCGTCCAAAGACGAACAGCGCCGCTTGCACCAGACCGTGGCTTACGCTTTACTCAACGGTACGGACGTTAAGACGGAAAAAGTCTTGTACTTGTATGGGTTTGGGGGTACGGGTAAAAGTACTTTGTTAGACCACTTTGCAAACGTTTTTGGGGAGTCGAACGTAAGCCATGTAAGTTTAAAAGCTCTTGTGGCCGGCCCCACGGGTTGTTATTCCGCGGTAGGCAAGCTAATAAATATCGATGAGGAAGCCCCGGCGTCCATGCCGGACGCCAGCCGCTTTAAGGCTCTTGTATCTAAGTCGAATCTGGAATTTCGCGAGTTGTACAAAAACCCTATTACTACAAACAGGGTTCCGATGTTATGGTTTGCCTCAAATTTTAGAATCAACTTTAACGATGTTTCCGGCGCAATAGAACGCCGTCTTGAAATTTTTGAGTTCAAAAACAAGCCTTCGGTAGTGGATAGACGGCTTAAAAGCAAGCTAAGCAAAGAATTGTCCGGGACGATAAATCTTGTCATAAAGGCTCTACAAGAACTTATTGCGGGGAATTTCGAGATTGTCCAAACCGCGGATTCGATTACCCAACTACAAGAACGCCGCGAATCCACGGATATTATCGGAGAATTCCTTACCGATATTGGGGCCACGAAAATTCCGAGTGGTGCGGATAAATCCTATTGGGTTAAGTCGGAAGCTTTATCCGCGGCTTTTGCGGAATGGTGCAAGGCTCACGGGAAAAGAGTCCCCGCGCCCCAACACTACTCCCAGGGCCTTAAAGCCCACGGGTTTGAAAAAGATAGAGCTTACTTTACGGGCTCCGGCGGCGGGAAAAAATACACTTATTGGACTATGGTCGCTACAAATATAGAACGTTACCTCAAAGATAAAATGTGGGGTTTGGCCGTAGATTATAAAGGCGAATTTTCGGACTCCGATGAAGATATCCCCGTCCCGTTTTGACGCGAGGCGGGGACACTATAAGCATAATCGATAAAAATGAAAAAAATGGGGAGCATAAAAGCAGAAAAGGCTCTAAAAACGGAGCATACCATGAGCATACCTCTAAAACCGGCAATTTACGATAAAGCCATAATTGGGCTTCAAAGTCGGCCGGTTTACCTTCCTAGTCAAGTAGACAAGTCCGCCTTGGCTCGGGCCTTGGGGGGGTTTGTGGGGGACGCGTTTAATGGCAAAAAAGTTGTGTTTGTCACAACAAAGTCTTTTACAAGAAACGGTTTTTCGGCCCCGGAATTTATGTGGTACCTTAAATGCGTTTTTGTAAAAGACTCCGAGAATTCCCATTGGGTTCTTGACGTCTCTATTGCAGAACGTCAAGATACGCCGCTTCAAGTTAAAGAATATATAGAGGCGGCAAAAGCGGCAATTATTGACGAAACCGTAGACAAAATAGCCCAACTATTGTCGGGCTTAATTCAATTGTCAAAAGACAAACGGCCTAGAATAACACACAAGGTTTACACATTTGTGTATACTAGTTCCGCGGCGGATTAAAGGTATCGTTTATGTTTCTCCGTATTCTTTTGAGTATGCTTAATGGAATAATAGGATATCCGAGGGCGGACAACCCTTCGTGAATAGCCACGCATTCTTTGAGTATTACGTAAGAATAAGCAATTCCGTCAATGTATCCAAACATGTCCGCGAGTTGAGGGGACGTTTTCTCGAAATAAATTGCTACGGCGTGTAAACTTGTCAACCCCAAGGCTACAAGCGTTACCTTAAATAAGGGGCCGTCCATCCACTTAGAGCTAAAACGTTTTTCTTTTTTGGCTCTTATCGCGGACACAATAGTTTCCACAATAATAAGCAGAGAAATAGTAAACGAAAAATAGATATCGTCAACGAAGTACTTGTTTAAGTAGACGGCGGCCCATCCACCCAAAAGTACGCTTGCGCCGCTCACATCCAAGATGTGCAGTCCGGTAGACTTAATTCCGGACAAGATTCCGTTTTGCATAAGATTCTATACTTTTCAATGGTATTCCAGTAAATTTTTGTATAATGGACGGAGTCCGGTAATTTGTAGGGGCCAAAATCTTCCGCGTGGGCCAATTCTTCCGTGTAGCTTATTTTTAAAGGGTTTATTTCCAAATAATCTACGTTTATGCGTTGAGCTATATCTCCCGCAAGGGTTTGCACCTCATAAAAGAAATTTTCTATTTCTATGGGGAATTCTATGGAGAAAAAGCCCGTTTGATAGTTTGTTGTTTTCATTACGGCTAAATCGGACAACGTCCCGGGCGCTTGGACTAAAATAGCGTCTATAATTCTATGGTAACAAGCATAAGGATACGCCGTCACGTCCACATAGCGGCCCGTCTCATAGCTTTTAACCATGGTATCGCCGTTCTTGTGTTTTATATGCTTGCAAAGGCCGTAAGAGACAATTTCGCTAAATCTTTGGGCCAGCAGTTCGTCTATAATTCTGGTAATCATAATACTTTTCCCGTAAGTTTTAATGCGGCTTGTACCTCGGAAGGATGGGGTTTAAGAATATCCCCAAACCTTGCCTCGATATAACCAAATATTTCTCTACATTTTTCGCTATCAAATCCTATTGTGTTGTCCGACAAGATAACGAAATCTTTTTTAAATCCAAATATATTTACGGGTTTGCCCTCTTTGGTTGTACCTATATCGTCAAGATTACTATTCTTATGGTCGGAGAATATTCTTTTGACCATAATTTCGAAAAGCTTTTCTGTTACTTCCCGTTCTTTATTTTTTAATTGGTTGAGTAACAGGCTTTGGTTTAGGCGCATTTTTCGTGCATTTACACATACCGCTAAAATCGAAAAATTTGTTTAATCTTTTGGTTGGGTTTAAAGCAACCGGACGTACAATCAAAGGCGGTGGATATAGCCGCTCTTTTTAGAGAAGTCTTGTATTCGTCTAATAGTTCCAAATAGGCGGATTCTTTTTCCGATGTTTTTAAGTGCGCGGATTCGTTATGGGCGGTAGACAATATGTTTTGTTTTAAAAGCGTAGCCGCAACAAGTGATGCGTAAGCGTACTTAAATTTTTCCGCATTGTTGCAGATTTCACCCCAAAAAGTGCATTCGCATTTTGTTTTGTAGGCAATTCCGGAACCATAAACGTCCAGTAAAGCACAATCGGGTTTGCATGTATAACAACCGCATTTTGCCGGTTTCCAGTAGTTGGCTTTTTCCGGCGGCGCGGCTTTTACAAGAGCCCCGGTACCGCTCCATGAGAACTTGTATTCAAATTCCGTCATGTGGGTAAATATGCTTGGTGGGCTCGGGATTTGATATATCCCCGGAACGTCAAACTCAACGCTATATTCCCAAATGGTAAAATTTGAGTTTGAGTCTATGGCTTCAAGCTTAAAGTTAAAAGTCCCTGGCGAGGCCACGTTAATCGTAGGCTCAATCAAAGAAAAAGTTCTTGAATTGTTCCCATATGCGGTAAAGACGTCAAACCCCGCCGTTGCCACAACGGTAGTCCACCCTTTGGGGAAATAGGTAAAAAACGATGGTTCGCAAATTACAATTTTGGCGGAGACAATGTTGGCAAAGTCGTTAATGAATTTTTCCGAGGCAAATCTTTTGGCGCTTTGAAATATTTCCAAAAGTTTTGTTTTGTCTTTATCGAGTAAGTCCACGATGGACTTATAAGATATTGCCGGGAAATCCGTGACAAGAACGCTCCCTGCCGCCGATTCGCATAGCGGCAGGGATACGTATTTTTCCAAACAAGGTTCGGGCCACATATTACGGACAAACGGTAACACAAGGGTCTTGTGTTTCTGCTTCAAAACGGAAAATGTCACGCACGCCGCTCAATTCATCCGTAGCGTCATAGACGTTCGGCCTTATTACCAAATCAAAAAGAGCTTGAATGGTAATGCTTATCGTGCCACAACCGTCATTTTGGATACGCACGTCATAGAAAAGTTTTTCGCCGTGGATGGGGTCGGGGATAACGGTTTGCCAAAAGTTTCCGCCGTAAGCAAGGCCAAGGTTCCCGTCATTCGAGATAAATTCGTTTTGGGTTACCAAACGAATAGCGCCGGGAATCCATGCCAAAAATTCGTTTGTGCCGGCGGCAAAGTCCATATTGAAGCCTTTGTCGAGGTAATACCAGATGCGGTCGCCTACAAGTACGCGGTTGTCAATACCTTGGAGATTACAACAAGAAGCGCCCAATAAGACTTTTGCGTCGTACATGGCGTTAAGGTCGGAGACTACTATGATATCTCCATCGTATTCCGCTTTGGAAAATTCGCGAAACATTCGAACGAGGGCTCCGCTTCGAATAGCGTCCGCGTTTGAAGTCGTAAGCGGCAAGGGCAAGGGGCTGGGGGACGGAACGGGGCCGGCAAATACGAACGTGGGGGCTTGCGCGTTAAGCAATTGACGCAATCGGTCGTTGACCCTTTTGCGCACAACGCTAATGGCCGACCACAAGTCTTTGCCTAAACGGCTCATCACTTCCGGTAACGGGAAATTGCCTCTTTGTTTAAGGGGCAAATCCGAAACCACTTGTGAAAATTCGTCACAAAGACGGCGAATTTGTGCTTCGGTTCTGTTAATACAAATAGCGGCCTTTTCATCTACGGTTACAAGAACCTCGGGGGACGGACGGGAGACACAAGTCACATCGCAAATGTTGTCGTATGTCGTGGAGGCCAATGTTGGGCTAAGACGAACGTCCCACATAAGCCTAACGGACTTAAAGTGTCCCGTATTGTAATCCATCATGGGATTGACAAATTGTCCGTTAAAAGCGTTGTAGTTGGGGTCGTCCAAAATAGCGTCCAACAATCCGGTAGCGTGTTCCATTTTTCTTTTGGTGCCTACTACCGCGTCCAGCGCCAACAAAGACGCCGGACAAACATGGTTGAGGGTGGATGTTACAACAGCCATAATTAAGCAAATTGGTTAATTAACTGGTTAATGTGGTTGGAGAAAGAATCATATCCTTTGGGGCGCTCGTTAAGCGCTTTTTCCGTTTCTATTTTTTGAGGTTTATTCCCGGCGGGAATGGACTTTTTGTCCATTTTAGGAAAAATACTTTGAATGTGTGCGTCAAGATTAAAAACTTTTTTATTGATAACCAAGTCGTTCTCCGGATTTACGGCGCTAACGGCTTTTAACCCCTTGGGGGTTTCAATAAGCTTGCCGCCGTTCGCTTCAACGTAACGGGCTATTTTTTGACGGATAAGCCGTGCGTTTGCCTCATTGTCGTCTCTAAACCGCAAATTGTGCTTTTTGGCCAAAGAATTTAACTGTTGTTGCACGCGTTCTTTAATTTTACTCGCTTTTAAAGCTTTTTCCAGTTCTTGTAGTTTCTTTTCTAGTTCCCCCGCCATATTGGGCGTGGGCATTGTCGGCCTCGGCCCCATTGGCGTTGTCGTTCTCTTTTGTGGCGGCGGCGGGGCGGTCGGACGCGTAGGACTCGTTAAGGGTTGAGGCCGCGCCATCCTCTTTTGCTGTGGGCTCGGAATCGTTCGTATCGAACCCGGTTTCAATTTCAGTAGCTTCATATGCCAAGTCTTTAAAAAAGTCTTTATAAAGAATCCACGTTCCTTTCTCCACCAAATACGTCTTGTCCTGGTAAAGAATCTTGTACGCTTTGTCTAATGTAATCATTTGCTTTTGAATCAAGATATTCTTTTTGCAATACTTCGTCCCATTCCAAAAATGGTTTGCCGTCTTTGGATATGTGTTTGGCCGCATATTTTACCCATTGATTTATATGCATAGTCAACACAAAGTCTTTTTGAGACACGCCGCCGGCGGCTTTTATGGCCAATTTATCCGAGATAGTATAACCATATAACGGGTCCAAAGATTTAATAATTTCAAATTCTTTTATATCGTCACTCTTATTTCCTAACGTTGAAGCGATAAGAGCGTCATTGATAAAGTCCAATACAATATTGGGCGCACCGGATACTTTTGCGGTTTGCAGTTCGTTCATAATGGTATCTTGTGGTAATACGTCAAAATTATCCGGAATGTTTATTATAGGCATTAATTCAATGGGGAATTTTGTGAGTTTGTAGGCCCAAAACTCCCGATACATAATAATGTAATAAATAATCCATTTTAGCATTTTCCCCAGCAATTGATTCGCTACTTTTGCTAAAAACGAATTTAAATAAGCTCTATCGTAAGCTTTTGCAATTCCACTTTGGGCGGCCGGCACTTCCGCCAAAAAGTCCATGTTGACCGCGGAATAGGCGTATTGTAAGCTTTTGGCAATAGACGCTTCAAGAATAGGAATTGACGAAAAATCTTTGTTTATGTACTGCTTTACGGGGCCCGCCATAGGGTTCCCGGTATCGTTCGTAATTTCATCCAAACGAACGGCGATATTGCCGAATCCCGGGCTATGGGCTTTTCCCGTTCCGCCGCACGCGTGACAATCCACGGAATGGGATGCACCGTCCGGTGCGGTAACGTGGTAGCGCCCGCGGCCCGCGCAAACCGTACAATCACTAACCTCAATAACTTGATATTCCGGGTATACGTGGCCGTGTATAGCCGCTCTAAGAACGGAGTTGTCAAGAACGGCGCAATCCCAGTGCGGAACGCATCCGGAGATAAACGATTGATAGTATCCACTTTGGTAGTCCGTAGCGTCCCCGCCTATCATAAAAGTCGGCGCGGAACCAAAGTTATGGACGAAAAGAACTTGTGTGGCGAACTTGTCGCCTGGAAGCACTTCAACCCTTCCTATTTTGGTTGCATCTATAATGGTAAAAACGCCGTCCGATTCTTTAAGTATTGTTTTTTCTCCTTCCTTGTGGTAAACCACGGATTCCGGTTTGTATATCTTTGCATAAGGCTTGGGCAATTCGCCATCGGCCCATTCCCACGTCAATGGAACTATGGCCACTACCCCATTAGGCTCTATCAATTGAGCGTGCAGTCCTATATCGAAAAGCCAGTGGAGTAAAGAATCGTATTCCGGGTAATCGTTTGTGCAATAGTCCATAATAGCCTTGGACTCCGAAGGCCAAGCAATAGAAAAGCCCGAGTCGTAAGCTATTTTGATAACGGTATTAAATATTTTTAGATAAGCGGATTGAGTAATAGGCTTATAAGTAGCTTTACGGTACTCAAAAGTTTCCGGCGGTTCTGTTGGAAATCGTTGTTGGAAAAGATTATCGGGGAACAACCCGCGGGCGTGAATTCTTACTTTTGTGCATTCGTCTACTTGGGGCCCCTTTACCGGAGCCCCTTTGTAGCGAATACATAATTCTTTTTCCCAGTTTTCTAGGTAAAAACGCATATTACGGCGCGGGACAACACAAAGTAAGCGTAGTGCGGTCGCGAGGAATAGGACAAATGCTTTCGGTTTCGGAGAATTTAACGGTGACGTTAACCACTACTTCCGTATCTCGGCCTTCTTGAATAGGAATGGTATGCGTAACACTTACCGGGTAAGTGGATACCCATATAAAGTTCTCCGTAATAAAAGCAAATCGATAGTTGAATTGGTTCTCAATAGAATTGTAAAAGTCACAATTGTCTTCCACGTTTGGGTCTACAAAAGTAATTTCATAGTTTCGTGCAATAACGTGACTGGACATAAACCCAAATCCGGCGCCTTCCACAAGCGCGCCACCGTTCGAGGCCCCGCGGATATTAGGGATAATAATCGCCAAGGGTTGACCGCCGGGGGTAGTTTGGTTACACAAAGGCGTTGGCCCGTACCAGAACGAGGCGCTCCCGTAAGTGGTAGGCAAAACGGGCGGCGGAACGGTTACATGCAAAAACGCCACTCCAATAATCCTTCCGCGTTCAATGCGTGCGCAAGGCTCACAAGTATAAGGTAATACGGTACAGTTAATAGGCATAACTTTTATTGATTAACGGGTTCGTTGTTTTCTACCGGTTCGTCTACAAAGATAAGATTTGGGGGCAAAATGGCATCGGTAAGCACGGCCTTGGACAAGTCCGCGCCCGTAAAGTCCGCGTTGACAAATGTGGAATGGGCAAAAACGGTTCCGGTAAAGTCCATACCGCTTAAATCCGCTCCCGCAAGCGCGTCTAATTCGAGTTCTAGTTGGTCGGCCTCGGGGGCATCCGCGGCGGTTGAGGTTGGTTCCGTATCTTGACCCGCCGCCGGAACGCCGATAAGCACGCCGGAATCCACATATTCGTCCAAGCCCACCACATCGGTCAAATCCGCGCCGGTAAAATCCGCATCGGCAATATCTACCGTATTCGCAAATTCCGCGCCTACAAGTACCGCATCGGTAAAATTGGCTTCCGTAAGCACACATTCCAAAAATACCGCCCCGGTAAGGTCGGCCCCGGAGAAATTTGCCCCGGTAAGGTCGCACCGCTCAAAAAAAGCGTTCTTTAAATCCTGGCCCGAAAAGTCCGCGCCAGCCAAATTTTCATCTATAAATTCCATCTAGCAATTATTGCAAAAATTGTTAACTTTTAGATAATTTGACGCATAAACTTTTCCACTCAAATCGGCAAGGTCGTTTGGGGGATAAGTCTGTTGTTTAACAACTTCAAACCCCTCATCGTTCACAAGTTCAAGAATTCCATACTTGTTATCCGCCAATACCGTGTAATCATGGGCAAAAGCCATACGTATCGCATTTTGGCGCCAAATATAAGTGGTTTTTGCTTTAAAAGCAAATTTTCTCCGCATTCTAGCAAAAATTTTTTCAAGTTTCCCATTTGAACCGCGAAATACATCGGACTCCTCCTCTAATTGTTCATCGTCAAGATACGCCCAAATTCTAGCCGTCTGATACTTTTCCAAAACGGTTGACAACGAATAAGGATAGCCCAATTGGGATTCACAACCGCCAAACTCAATAACCGAAGTAAAGCAAGGGTTTTCAATGTACTCAAAGGGCGTAGTCTCAAAAAAAGACGTGGGGGTAACCGCGGATTGGCAAACCCCTCGATAACAACCCGGGGTTAAGTCCGGTGCGGTAAGAACCAGATAAGAGCCGTTTGACCAAACTACCGCGCCGCCGTCCACCGGCCCGGGAATAAGCGGCGAGTTCAATGGCATAAACCGGCAAAAATAGGTTTCCCCGCCCGGCAAAAAAGTTGGGCCGATGGGGTATCCATACCATTGTATAATTTTATCGTTTTTGATAATGGGCAAATAAAATGCGGAATCTTTTCTTGTGACGGTGCATCCATCGGGCATGGCGCCCATATAAGGAGCTATCCCTACAAGATTAGGGCTCCATTGTGGGCTTAAATTATTTCTTAGGCTCATAAGCGCGGAATCAATTCAATTTGTGCATCAAAAGTAGTAGGGTTATAGGCGATGGAATTTAAATTGCCTATTAACGGCGGGCCGCTATCAAAATTTACTTGTATAGACGAATAAGGGTTTGACTTTATTATGTTAAATTCGCTTATAGACAATTTAGTTTCAAAAGAAACAATTTCCGGCCGCAAATAAGGCAAAGACACGCCCTCGTTTGCGTTCCATTTCCGTTTTTCCTTTGAGAACCCATAATTACATGCGGCGGGCAAAACGGGGCTTGTCAAGTCCGCCCCGCCGGCTTCGACATTCCCGGATATTTTCCCGGGGACAATAAAGTCGGCATAAAGCGGGTTATGGAATACGGTTTGCGCAAGCCACGGAAGCCACCGTCTAAGCATAGACGAGGGCCTCAACCTAAAATTTAATTGCGTGGCGGCGTTTAGAATCCCCACCGGAGACAATACCCCGCGTTCCGCAACAGGCCCATCGGGAGTAAAGTAATCTGCTATTTGGAAAAGGAAAACGGATTCGTCATATTTCCACCCGGACGAACCGGTTACCGCTAAGGCTTGCCGTCTTGTCAATTCAATTAAGTAAGCGCTTGCGATAAACCCACACTCCTTAACCAATTCGTTCTTGACGTTTTCAATTCTCATATTCCACGTTCTTTGAGAATTGTACTCGTTTAAGCCTTCGGTATCATCGGATTGCCAATTTGAATATCCGCTAATAAACTTGTTGTATACCCGTCCCAAATCCACTTTTCTTGTAAGATTCCTTATTTTCTTATCTCCGGCGGATATAACCAGAGAAATAGCCGGGCTATAAAAGAATTCACGGCTTTCGAGAAAAACATTTTGGCCGTCTATGCCAAGGCCTACACAATAAATAGCGTCAAACGCCTCAAAAACGTCTTTTAAGGACAACGGGAACCCTCTTTTAAGCATATCCGTCAACTCTAATGGAAGGCCCGTATTGCAAACGGGAGAACCGGACGGCCCGAAACTCGGAACCCCGCCGCGTATGAAATAACCCTGGGTAATCCCCGTCATGGAACCGCATCCATAGTTTGTATAGCCCGCGGGGGACGTGTCGGGACGGCCCAACAAAGACGAATTTAGTATTGCGGAATTTTCCGTTATCTTGTCAAGAATTCTTTGTGTTAGCTCATAAGGCGGATACACGGGGATGGAAGCATCGTTTGGGTAATTAAACTCCGTAGTTTGTCTTACGGAGACACACCCCGCGGCTTCCACGTCAATAACGGCCAAACCGTATACAATTCGTTGTTGCGGTACCCCCGCTCCGCTTGCGCGGCCGTACATCTTAAAGTGTAGACCTATACTTATTCCTTGGTTTACGGGAATGGCGAATTGCCCGCTTATGCTAATCGTAGTATTCCATGAAACATGGTTTGCGTTTTCGTGGGCAAAGTTTCCGGCGTGGCGGCTACAAATGGGGCCCGAAGCCAAATTGATGCACGGGCCCGGCGCCCACGGCGTGTAGTAAAAAGAGCCTATTCTTACCGTCCACCAAAGTTCCGCCCCTATAAAGTCGTTTCTAAGCCCCGCCACGGGGTTGTTGGGGCAAACACATCCGGATGGAAAAGCGTCACAATTTATTCCCGTGGGCGCGCTGGTTGACGTTTGCATAGCCGTAGCCGCGCCTACTATGGCTTGTGTATTGATATTCAGATTGACGTCCACGGAATAAAGACCGGAACGGTCGGCCTGGAAAACAAACAGTTCGTTTGCGGCCGTTTGCGTAGCTCCGGTTAAGGGGGCGCAACTACTCGCCCCATAAGCATCGTTCCGAGGCAAAGCCGCGCGTTGAACGGTATAAGTGGAAGTAATGCCCGGGTTTGGCGGGACAATGGATGTAAGATTGTTTATGCTTATATTGGGTCTAAGCCACGCTATTGCGCCGCCATCGGACAAAGAGCCGGTAGGGCCCGTAACCCACGTAGAAGCCCCCACAGGAAGGGGTTGAGTAGCCGGGTCAAGCATTTTAGGCCAATACCCCACGGTAACGGCGCCGGCGGATAAGCGGCCTATCCCCGCGGGCGAGTAAAGCGAAACATATCTCCTTAAAAAGTTTTCCGCTTTATACCCGTTGTCTTCCTCCGCCGTATAAGGGATATTTATCCAAAACAACGGGTTCGGCGGCGGCGTACTCAATGGGACAAAGTTAATGGCACGAAACAAGTTTGCCCCCACCGGGAAAATAGGCGGCGGCAACATAACAATAGCGTCTTGTGGGTAAGTCGATAAAGGGTCGTAAGTGTCAAAGTTACAATTTACCCCCGTTTTGCCCCCGGATAAATTAAAAGTAAACGGCAAACTCGCAATAACAAGAGTATGGTTGGTTGTCCCCACCATTCTGGTAATATACCCCGAACTTAAAGACGCTCTATATTCACTTGTTAAAGGCTGGGCAATATCGTTTGCTTTTACAAAAAACGGGAACTTGTTTACGGCTTCATAGTTGTTGCCCACGGGAACCCCGTCCAAGGTTAAAGGTTCTGTTACATCCACCGGAACAGAAAAGCGGGCATTGACTAACGAGGCCAAATCCATTTTCCATATAGTCACTACGGCCAAGGATTCGCCGTCAACAAATTGAACGTCCGTCAAAGATATTTTCCCATCCCAATAAGTCACAAACGGGTCGGTATAAGCGCATTGATATTCAATACGCAAAGACGCGGTAGCTCCAACCCCCGAAGTGTTGTAAAGCGCCCAAAGATAATCAAACCCGCTACAACGGAATTTCAACGAGTCAAAAGAATATTCCGGGAATATCCCATGTAAATCCGGGTCACGGCGTAATACAATTTGCATCTCGCCCCACCCAATAGGTTCGTCTACAAGAATGTTGTCGATAAAAAAGCGCCACATACTAAGAATAAAATTTTACCCGTTTATCCAAATAGTTGATTCTTTTAATCCCGTTGTATTCCATGACTTGAAACCCGGATTCGTCTACGTTTACCGTTACGGAGACATTGTTTGTCTTTGACGTGGCAAACGCATTTAATTTTTGGGGATTTACACTACCATCGCGAATAGCTTTTAAAGTGGGCAAAAACAGACGGGTTTCGTGGGCCGTCATAACGGATTCGCCCTTGGATAAGCGGGCTACAATACTATCGGACTTTTCCGTTCCCGGGCCTTTCAAGTCGATAACCCCTTCGGCAAACTGGGGCAAAGGCGTGGCGGATATAGCCGCTATTTGGGCCGCCCCAAACGCCGCGGCTATGGCCGCGTATATAGCGCCGGTAGCGGGGCCTACTAACGGAGTGGCCACGCCCGATGCATATGCCGCCAAAGTGGCTTGCGCCGCCGTCATAACCGCCGATGCAATTTGCATAGCCTTATCTATTTCCGCCGCTTTACGCTTCTCATCCGCCAATTTTTTCTGTTTTTCCGCCTCAATATTTGCCAAAGCCTCGTTCGCTTCAGCTTGTGATATAACGTTGTTTTCAAGGGCCTCGTTAATGGCTTGGGCTTGCGCCCCATATATGGATTCAATTTCCGCTATTGACTTTTGAGACGATATCTCCGCAAAACGGCTAAAAGTGGAAAAAGAATTTTCCATGATTTCCGCAATTTTCCCCGCCGCCTCTTGTGCATAAGAAACCTGTGCGTTAAAAGCCTCTTTGGCCCGTTCCGTATCCGCCCGTCTTTTGCTTATTAAAGCAAGCGCCATATCGGAATCCAAATCAGACAACTTTTGCATAAGCTCCGCTTCGGCCTCACTCCCCGCTTCCGCCAATTCAAGTTTTTTTTGAATAAGGTTTCTTTGAATTTCAATCCGTTTTAACGCCGCATCGGACTCATAAACCACGCCGAAATCTACTTGTCTTTGAATCTCCGACAATTCCAGTTCCGCCGCCCGTTCCAATTCTTTGACTTGTAAGTCCAATAAAGAACGGCTTTTTTCTAGTTCTTTTTCTCGAAGCAAAATTCTTGTGTTGCTTATCTGCAACTCAATAGCTTCGGTATCCATGCCGTACTTTTCCGCCGCCGCCAATTGTTTTTCCAAGGAACTCAAACTTAGTTCCAGTGTTTTGGATTCGTATTCCGCACGGCTTATTAATCCGCGTTCCAAATTTTGGGTAAGCGCCAAAGTCTCCCGAGTGGATATCTTGTTTATTGAATCCACCGCCAAATCAAAGTTTTTTTGAGCCAACTCTTTGGATGTAGATTCCACAAGCGCCGCACGCCGTTTTTCGTAAAGTTCCGTGTAAGAACTTATTGCCTCTTGTTTTTCGCGCTCAAAAGCCGCTATTTGGGCCGCCGTAGCGCCCTCAACCTCTAATCTTTGCGCGTTTAAAGACGCTATGGTCTCTTTAAACTCTTTGTCAAAACGCGCCAATTGTTGTTGGGATTCATCTAAGTCCAGTAAAGACAATTCAAACTTTGCCGTATCCGCCGTTTTCTGAATGTCTTTTATTGCCTCGTTTACCGCTTTTAAACGTTCCGCATACGCCGCCGCCGCCGCCGCGGCCTCGTTATTTAACGCCCTTAAACGTTCTTTTGATTCTTTTTCCGCCGCCGCCGAACGGCTTTTGAGTTCCGCCAATTTTGACTCCACCGCTTTTTGCTTCTCAATGGTTTCGGTTGTCCCACCCGTAGCCTCGTTTACTTTTTTTATCGACTCCAAAAGCTTTTCTTGTAATTCGATTTGCTTTTGCAAAGACGAGGCTTCAAGCCCCCCAAGTTCGGAAGCCAATTTTATTCGTTCCGACACGGACAAAGACGTGTCGTCTAGTTTTTCTTTTAACTCCGCCATTTGTTGGGACTGGGCCTCAACACTTTTCGCGAGTTCCCCGGATATCTCCTTTTCAAGTTTAGCTATGGACTCAAAAGACTTAAACACTTCCGCCGTAACGCCGGGCAATTTTTCTATTTCGCTTTTAGCGCCCAATACGGACTTTTTTAACGCTCCAAAAAGCGAATCGCCCGAAGCCAAAGACGACACAAGAGTTTTCCCAAAATTCCCTACAATATTTACCATGGATTCGAATACGGCGTAAACGGTATTTAACGCCGCCTCAAATTTTTCAACCAACTCCGTAGACTTTAAAAACCTCTCCCCCAACTTTGACAATACCGCTACAACCGCCGTCCCCACGGTAAGAATTAACCCAAGGGCGCTGGCTTGCAATACTTTGTTTAGCAGACTTTTAGCCGTTGTTGTTGCGGCAAAAGCCTTGCCAAGCCCCCCTAACGATTGAATAACCCCGCTTGAAGCCTCTACCACGCCGCCCAAAGTAGGAGAAAACGCCTTAAACGACTCCAAGGCCTTGTCCGCGGGAACCGCCGCCGCCGCAAAGTTTTTCGCCAACCCCATCAACCCCCCCGAAGCCGTTTTGGCCGCGCCCCCCGCCGTATCCGCCGCACTTGAAAAATGGTCTACCGACTTAGCCGCACCGCCCGCCGCCGTACCCACCGCGTCCAAAGCCCGACCTAAATCCGAAACAGGCTTGGCGTCCGTGTCTATATGTATTTTTATTACCTCGTCCATTTTTCCAATTCCACCCTTAATGCATTTAAATCTACATTTAACTTCGACTCGTATTCATTCAAAGATAACAAAAAAGAATCCAAATTCCTTGCTAAATCTTTTTTTGTCTTTATTGACGGAAAAAGCAGAGAAAAAATAGGCACTTTAAGCAAATAGTCCAAAAGCCCGTTTTGCGAAATCTCCGATATTGTTTTTTCTTTGTCGTAAACGTTTGGATTCTCCCCGGCTTTAAAATATAGCGCCGCAAATATTCGCGCTATTTTTTCCACCGCCGGACTATCGTAAGCGCGCATCAATCGAATAGATTCCATAAAGTCAAAAGTACTCACTTTGCCGTGCACATAAGCCTCCGACAAATCCAAAAACGACAAGAAAAAAGTTCTATCCGGAGTCCCAAATACCCCGCCAAGGGCCGTAGACAAATCAATAAGCCGACCGGTGGGCAAATCAAACAGATTTACCGGAACGTAATAGTCTACGCCGTCAAAAGAAAAAGCCTTGCGAACGGGGATATCAAACACGGGCACCCCCGCCCAAGTCTTTAACTTCCTTAGAAACCTCGATAGATATCCTATAAAAATATTCATTTATTGACGCGTTATAAGGGATGCCCAAATTAATTCTTGTTTCCATGGCAATATCTCGCGCTCGTTCACCAACTCGCCTAATCGACTCATCAATGGAAGCGCTTTTTTTAGTTTGTCTATCGAATAGCGGACGGAATTTTTCCATGCATCTTGAAGTAATATCCCGGACTTTTTTAAAGGCAAAAGCAAAAAAAAATCGTCCGTTTTTTTAGCTTTTATCCACTTTTCAATTTTTAAATTATTATATGTCTCATCTATCGAATACGGAGATTCGTTTTTATCAAAATATAAGCATGCCGCCACTCTATAAACAATAATAGGTTCCGTAGCCCATGTAAGTCTATCATAAATCCCTACTAATTGTTTGGTAAACTCATCTCGCGGAACTTGATTTAAAACATATTTGTCCGTAAGTTCCAGAAAAGCTTTAAGATACGCTCTACTTATATTGTATTCCAAAGTAGACGCTTCCGCTATCGCCGACAACGCTCTTTGATGGGGCGTTGACAACGCGTCAACAAACTCATAATAGGTTTCACCGCCCAAAGAAAAGGCCTTGGCTATTACCCCCTCGCATTGTCCCGTCAATGGATGCATAAAAACTTAATTCAAGTCCGTCAATATCGTAGTTGGCCCAAAGATACTCCGTCCGCGGGCGGCGGTTGTCTTTGCTGGCGCAAAGTCGTCTTTGAAATTGTTTCTCCCGCCATTCCATCCCGTTTTGACGTATCAATTCCGCGCCCTTGTCCCCACAAGACAACAAGAATTTACCGCTTAATCCGCGGAGAACCTCAATAAGGTTTTGGAAATCCGCCACGGAATACCCGTTATAATGCCCACAATTGGTACCTATATACGGCGGGTCAATATAGAAAAAAGTGGTCGGACGGTCGTACACCTTGATAAGATATAAAGCGTCATTGCATTCCACTTGTACCGCCGAAAGCCTCTCCGCGTATTTTTGCCAATTTTTTTCAAAAAACTCCCGCTTGTTTTTTGTACTTAAAACCGTTTGCGTCCCACTAACGCCAAACCCCCATGTATCTATTTTACTGTTAAACCCTTGTTGCGTCATTACCCAAAACGCCCACGCACGTTTTAATTCCGAAGCGTTTTTTGACTTCAAGATACCCCGCGAACGCTTATATTCAAGTCTTGAATGCAGCGTTCCGCTTATCATTTTCTTTAACGCGCGGGCACGGGTCTTTAAAACGCGGTAAAAGTTTACCACATCCCCATTAAGGTCGTTAATGGTTTCCAACTTTGACGGTTCTTTGGCCCAAAACACCGCGCCCCCGCCTACAAAAGGCTCCACGTACGTAACGTGCGGCGGTATCAACGGCAAAATATGCCGCACCATTCCTTGTTTGCCGCCGTAATACGTTATCGGCGTTTTCATAAGTCGTAAAACATATCGTCTATAACGTCTTTTATACTATCGTCCAAAAAGCCGTCACGCTCCAAGTCCGATATGTAATGCGCCAATTCATCGCAAAAAGCCGAATCAAACCCAAAGTAAATCTCCGAGTATTTAGGGTAGACGCTTACGGTTAAACAATCAACCCCGTGCCATTTTCTGGTACGGTGGGCCTCGTCAATAATGAAAAACACATCGGCCAATTCATAAGCCGTGCACCCCTTCTTTAAAACCGTTCTTATTTTTTTTCCGTAGTTCATAGCCCAAAACAAAACAATCTTAGATTAACAAAGATTAAAATAGGTTTATTTGTTTGAGCCATAAGTCTCCGCAACTACTTTGAGGCCTATACTACAAAGTGCAGTCGTCAAGTCGAAACCGCTTATGACAAACCCCCACGCCATGCACATGCAATATGTGCACGCCAAGGCGGGCCAATAAACGTACTTGAACCAAAAAGTATTGTCGTCCAAAGATTCAAAATAATCTCTTAAAAAAGAAAAAAGAGGGTAAGACGTCCAGATATAATTTACCCCGTGCACCAAAAGAAAAATAATGATTGAAGTTATAATTGTATCCATAAATTATTTTGAAATTCAATTTTTGTCAAAGTAAAAGTTGTGCATCCGCCCCAATATTGGCCCGCCCCATCAGAAACCCATGCCGTATAGGTATCATAAAGGTTAAAAAAACTATCGTACTTGACGGGCAAAGTCATAATATAATACGTCCCAAAAGAAATGGGAACCGCCGGATAAACCCTTACGGCGTAAGGGCTTTTTATCACAAGATAATATGTTTTCCCGGACAAAAAGTTTGCCGGGGCGGGAGTTTTCAATAACACGGAAACCCCCGTAAAACAAATAGGTTGTGGGCACGACTTTTCACAACCGCATGGCGGGGGGCACAAAGAAGGCAAAGGGTCGGAACCGCAACAACCCCCGCCCTCAACCCTTGAATCCGCGTGGGGCCCGGGCGGCGTGGCGGTTGTAGAGCTACAAAACTCAACCTCCTCCCAAAAGTCACAATCGAACGGAGTTTCGTCCAGATTTATAAATATACGGATTCTTGTAGGCCCTACATGGTCAAACGGGGACAAACCCGCGTCCGCCGAATCCGTAATTAGCGTATACCGTGGCGTTGTCGTGGTGCCCGTAACAATATTCCCGCCTAAAAAAAGAGCGTAGTAATAAGTGTTGACAATATTAGGAAGCCCATAAACGACGTCGTCCGTATCCGTATCGTCACAAGGCGTACTTGAATGCTTCAAGTACATTTGCGCCAGCCTTGTCACATCGTCCAGATAAACGTCTACGTAAGCAAAGTTTTCTCCACGACAATCTACGGACGGACAATCAAGGACTTGCGGCCGGCTAAACAACAAAAGAGCGCGTCCGCCCCCGCCGCCGTTTAGCGTTACCACAAAAGAACCGCCGCCGAGACCGGTATAGTCCGCGGCGGTTCCCATAAAATTAAAACCTAGAAATCCATCAGTAGCCGTAAGATAATAGTAAAACGTGACGGAACCGGGAAGCCCGGACGTTGTCTCGAAAAAAGACTTTATCGTATTCCCAAGGGCAACAATGTTGTCGCTAAAAGGAATTAAGCCGTTCCAAACATAACTTACGCTTCCAAGCATTGTATCCAATTGTATAACGTCTCCGTTATTGATAAAATTGGTTACAACCATGGAAAAATGCGTCTTTGCCCCGCCTTGACAAATCATAGCAAATATAAAGGATATTCGGGTGGATAACAACAGTAAGTAGGCGCGGGGGGCGGCGGAAGTTCACAACAAGAACCATTGTAAATGGCGGCGTCCGCGTGCGGGCCGGGCGTAGTGTCCGACCACCAGGAACAAAGGTTTAAATACTCAAACAACCTACACCCTTCGACAAACAAGTCCGGGTTGTAAAAGAGCTGAAAAGTAGTGGCGCCGCCGTTGAACGCGGGGTTGTGTAAATCTAAAACCGGAAAGTCGACTATATTGTACTTGGCATTGGGCGGGCCCGTAACAGTTAAAAGCCCCCCAAGCTGAAGCGCATAGTAGTAAGTGTTTACTTGTAGTGCGGACGCCGTAATATGATTAGGGGGCAAAGGTTCCGCCCCGCAAGGCCCGTAGCTAATCCACAAACGGGCTTCGGGCGATACGGAGACAATAATGAAATCTAGGTAGCCTCTATCCGAAGCATCGTTACACCCCGCGGACGGGCACGGCAAAAACCGCGCCGTTTGCGGGAGAACTATGGACGGCGGCGGTGGAAATCCGTTCACGGTGAACGTCATTAACCCGTTTGGGTCCAAAGTCGTGGCCGGCATGGACTGGTTTGCGCTAAAAGTCGACACAAACCCCGTCAAAGAAGGATAGACGTTGTCAATGATAACGTTCCCCAAACTATTCGCCGTCAAGTGCGCGGCAAAGTCCGTAGTAAACGCGGAGACGTTTGCCGCAAACCCGCCCGTTGTCCACGAATAAGTAAAAATAGTTGGCCCGGTTTGTATCGTTATCAAGTCCCCCACCGCTAACGGGGACTCAAATATAACCGTAAAATGGCAAACCGAATTTGTACTACACAGCATCTTTTTTATAAATTTCGTTCTTGAATATATAATGCAAAGCGTATCTAAAAGAATCCAATAAGTGCCCTAATTTGGGGTCTTTTTTGTCTATTCCGGAAACCGGGCTATATCCCACAACCGTTAAATCTTTTATAGTGTGAACGCATCTTTTGTGAATTCTTACTTTTTTCCGTTCAAGAGCCGCGTTTACAAACGCAAAACTCTCTTTATGAAGCGGGTTCGAACGCGGAACGACTATGTCCCTTGGTCTTAGCATAAGTTCCGTTTGAATGATTCTGTAATAAGTCGCCAGCCCCGGGGACAAAGACGAACGCGACAAGCCGCTTGCGTCTCCGGTAACAATCCATTCGCCCGAGTTCCCATAACGCCGTCTAATTTCCGCGCATACGTCATATATCGAAACATTTTCCATGCGAATTTCGTCAATACAATTGGCAAATCCAAATTCGCCTCGTTGAAAACTCCAAATAGTTGCTACGGCCGGGCTTACATTAAAGTCAAAAGACAACAAGCGCATCCCCCCGTCAAAGTCAATGTTGTCAACCACGTGGTAATTCCGGTCAAAAGACGCGGCAAACGGAGTCTCCGTAGCGGGAATAAGTTCCGCCAAAACCTCGCGGCGGAATTCTATATCGCTCATTGAATTTCTTAGATTCTCGATATAATTCGGCGGGAGATTCTTTTCATTACTGTAAGTAGTGGCTTCAATGACAAAAGTATCCTTGTTTTCGATTATTTCCAAAAGCTTAGTAGGGTCGTCCGGGGGCGTAGTAAAAATAAAAAGTTGATGTGGCAAACCCAAGTCTTTAAATCTTTTCCCCCGCAAACGACCCTCAATAACTTCCAAGGCCCCGTCTTTAACGTCTCTAAATTCGTCAATAAAAACTACATCGTATTCTTGTCCACGTTGAGAATCGTAATTCTCCAAACCGTCAAAAACAACATAAGACCCCCACCGCGTAGTAATAATGCCGCTTAAATTCCCCAAAGTCATTTTTTTGACCCCCCAATTTTGAGGCGGCGTTTTGTTTACCACATAATCAAATTCGTCCATAAGACCAAACGTTTGCCACGTTTGTTTAAGCGTTTTTAGAACGGCTTTATGAATCATTTTTCTTGTAGGGGCGAAAAGTCCGGCCACGGTACCGGGGATGGATATCTTTGACAACAACGCCGCCGCCAAAGACGTAGTTTTCCCGCTTCCTAACCCCGCCAAAAAAACAGTCCGCCGTGCGGTGGAAGTAACGGCTTTATATTGGGGTTTGGTCAAGACAAAGTCTATCGTCTTTAAATTACTCATCAGAGATAAAGTTTATGGTAAACATGGGGCCGTTTTGAGCCGTTGTCCGCATAACCGGTTTCGGGCCGACTTGCATAGAACGGAGTTCAAGGGCTTGCAAATTCTTTACTCCATCCACGCGCGCCGCCGCCATACTTGACGAGGCCAAAAGCTCGTTTACAATGCCAAGCTTGGACTCAAAGTCGGGGTCGGCCCGCATGGCAACATAAGCGTCAAAAGATATATTTAACTTTTTCAATGTAGCCAAAATATCTCCGCGCTCGTCAATAAGAGTTTCAAAAAAAAGCGCATTCATAAAATAGGTTCATATTTACAAATTTATAAAATGTATACAAAAACACAAAAAAAAGGTTCCCCCGCTACAAAAACAACGGCCCGTCAAGTATAAGTTCCGGACTGGCACCCCTATTGGGCGGACTGGCACCCCTATGGAAGCCTTAACAAGTGGGGGGATTCGTCTAAGAGAAAAAGAGTCAAAGTCTTGTGGCACCCCTATTTCACGAATTGGCACCCCTATTGGACGGGGGGGGTGCCATAGGGGGGTGCCATAGGGGGGTGCCATACGTTTATCCTTAATTACTAGGGATAAAGTAGTATACTGGCACACCTGGCACACCTATTTCTATAAAAAATAATAGAAAATAAAAAAAGGGTATTGAGTAGGGTAAGGCATGGGGGTTGACAAGAAGAATAAAGCAGTAATGTATATATAGAGAAAAGTTTGGCCAAATAGGTGTGCCAGGGGTGCCAGTCCGTTCGATTATCCCTAATTGTCAAACCTAAACGAATGGCACCCCCCTATGGCACACCTTATGGCACACCTATTTTCTCTTAGTAGGGGTGTGTCCATGGCGGTTCCGCAAACTTTGCGGCGGGCCCGGGCCGGGGGAATGGGCTCCGAGCGACAAGACTACCGTTTGATAAGCAAATCCCCCGTATAACCCGCTTTACGCGCGCTAGAATCGACTTTAAAGGGGCGGGGGGTATGTTTTATCGTTTTCTATTTTTGGGCGGCTTATACGGCTTTTGCGGGCCACATAATGGAAACAAAAAATTAATTCTTTTTTTTTGTTGTCTTGTCGAATTCTTTTTAAATTTGCGTATTAAAAAAAATCATAAAATGAATTTGATTGAACTTAGAGATTATCAGTTAAAAGCTCTTGAAGATATCATGAGCGCTTTTAAAGCCGGTAACAAGCGGGTTTTGTTTGTGTTGCCCACCGGCGGCGGCAAAACGGTAATTATGACAAGAATCGCGGAAGATTTGGCTTCGCGGGGTTTGCGTATAGGCGTTATAGCGCATAGACTTGAACTTGTCGACCAATTGAAAAAAAATTTGGGCCATGTTGCAGACGTTTTTATGGTTCAATCCGCGTCAAAGAATCCGTATCGTTATGATTTTATTATGATAGACGAGGCCCATCACGCGGTGGCGAGGGATTATAAGCGGTTTTTGGCGGCGCAAGATTGTCCGTTTTTGGGGGTTACGGCCACGCCGCTTAGACTTGATGGAGTAGGCTTGGGCGCGGTATTCGATTGTATGGTGGAATCCGTAAATGTCGACACGCTCATCAAGGCGGGTTGGCTTAGCGACTTTAAGTATTACGTCCCCGCCACTTTGGTGGATTGTTTTAACGGCCGCCATTCCCGAAGAGAATATACGGCAAAAGATTTGCTATGGCTAAGCTCGGAGTACGCTTATGAAAAGATATTGGCTTCATATGAGACTCACAAACTTATCGGGAAAAAGAGTTTAATTTTTTGCGCCGGGGTTTCGGCGGCTATGGAATGCGCGGAGTACTTTAACGCAAAAGGGGTAAGGGCCGCGTCCATCTCCGGTTATCAAACGGCCTCGGAGCGTTTGGAAATTTTGGACGGGTTTAGGAACGGGGTATTTGACGTAGTGACAAACTGCAACTTGATAAGCGAGGGTTTCGATTTCCCCGCGGTTGAGGGGGTTGTTTTGGCGCGTCCGACAAAGTCTTTGGCTTTACACATGCAACAAATTGGCCGTGCGCTTCGGCCTTTGCCGGGCAAAAGCCACGCCGTTATTGTGGATTTGGTGGGGAATGGGCTAAAACTCGGGGTTCCTAATACGCCCATAAAATGGAGCTTGGAAGGGGCTAAAATGGGTCTTAGCGGCTATGACGGCGGCGGGGGCGGGAGTCAATACGCCGTTTGCCCAAAATGCAAAATGCTTTATCACAAATCGAGAAAATGCGATTGTCAAAGAACCCTTGACGAACTTAGAAACCGCCCTATTTTGTCTTTGTCACAAGACG
>CALAJH010000077.1 GCA_937922655.1 uncultured Bacteroidia bacterium | reverse complement strand
GAAAAAAAAGGCTTTTCGGAGGGCGAAAAGAAGGGCTTTTCGGAGGGCGAAAAAAAAGGCTTTTCGGAGGGCGAAAAAAAAGGCTTTTCGGAGGGCGAAAAAAAAGGCTTTTCGGAGGGCGAAAAAAAAGGCTTTTCGGAAGGCTTTTCGGAGGGTGAGAAAAAAGGCTTTTCGGAGGGTGAGAAAACGGGTTTCTCCAAGGGCGAATTGGGTAAAAGCTTGAAATTGGCGGCCAAACTTTTGGAGCGCGGCATGAGCGTCGAAGAGGTGGCCGACCTTACGGAACTCGACGTTGCGAAGGTGGCCGCCATCGCTTTGGACAAAAACCCGACCGATTAAGCAAAGGGCGACGCCTACAAAACGGCCGTTTGCCCGAAAAAAGAAGGTGTGAACGATAGCGCTAAACAGATAATGATGATAGCGGGGGATTTCAAATCATCTTTTTTCCGTTAAGGGTAGATGAATACATTTCCCTAACCGACACTGATTTTGCATCCGTTGTGCGCTTCTCAAAATATGGCCTGCTCCCTACAAATAAAACGACAAAATCGTGGTATTTGGTAGTATGCCACAAGTAATGACGAAAAAATCCACAGGCCTAAAAGCATGACATTTGCATTATGAATACCGGCACATGTCCGGCCTGTGGAAGCCGCAATATCGTAAAAAACGAAACACAAAACCATGCTTTTGGTAGCGTACAACAGATAACGATAACGATGGAGATTATTCGTTGGCGCCTTTAAAGTGTTTCCTTCGTATCAGGGATAAATGATTAACGTCTTTTATCCGCACGGATTTTCATCATTATCCATGGTACGCTACCGTGTTTTTAGTCCTGTGGATATTTTTTTCATCATTACCTGTTTACACTTCCCATAATTTTTCCACGCTTGCGACCCAAGCGGACGCCAACTCCTTATTGTACAATCGACATTGTCGTCGTTATGAAGTATCAAGGTCGGGTAAAGGCTTACTACCGTTCGTTTTTTTCTCGCGTGCTTCGCGATACACTCAAAATCACGCCTATGGAAAGGGACGTGAAAATAATGGACGTGCCGCCCATACTGACCAGCGGCAACGGTAAACCCGTTACGGGCAAGAGTCCGGCGGTAACGCCCATGTTGATGAGCGCTTGAAGCACGATGACGAACGCCAACGCAAAAGCCAAAATTCCGCCGAAGGTTTTGGCTTTGACCACTACGGTCAGCGTTCTAAACATTAATAAGACGAACAACGTCAAGACTACGAATCCGCCCAAAAATCCATATTCTTCGACCAAAATCGAATAGATGAAATCGGAGTAGGGGTGGGGGAGAAAATTGCGTTGCACGCTGTGGCCCGGCCCCATGCCGAACATTCCACCGTTGACAAGGGCGATGTTCGATTGTACGATTTGATAATGCGGTTCGTAATTGGGGTCGAAGATGCGGGAGACAAAGTCTTGAAACCGGTGTTTCCACGTCGAGGCGCGGGGGACGGTCAAAACCAAGAGCGTCATTCCAACGACCGCCGCCCCCGCCAAGCCGGCCAAATATTTGAACCTTATTCCCGCCACGTACATCGTCCCCACCGAGGCGAAAAACACCAGCATGGCCGTACTGAGATTTGCGGGTGCGATAAGCCCGCAAACCGCCAGCACCACCAAAAACACCGGCATAAAGCCCTTGCGAAACTCTTTGATTTGTTGTTGTTTTTTGGCCAGTGTTTTGGCCAAGAAGACCATCAGCGCGAATTTGGCCAAGTCCGAAGGCTGAAACGACATGCCCAAAAACGACAGCCAACGATTGGCGCGGTTCACTTGGTATTCCTCGCCTTGAAAGAGGGTAAAGGCCAACAACAACAACGACGCCGCCAACAACGGCGTGGCCGCCCGTGCGAGAAGGCGATAGTCCAAGAGGTGGACGGCGTAGGCCGTTGCGCAACCCAAACCCAATAAAAAAGCGTGTTTGAACAGATAGGATTCGGTATCCCCGTCTCGAAAACGGTAAGCCAACGCTCCGGTCGAGCTGTATACTCCCAACAGCCCGAAAACCATCAGCACGAAAACTATCGTCCATATGACGCGGTCGCCGCGGAGGGAAATCTTGGAAAACATACGCGAAGTTAAGGTGCGGGGCGACGGGGGCGTTGTTGAGTTTTGCCGTGAAAATGTGTAAAGTTTCTTGCAACCAAAACATTCTTGCGAATGTTATAGAATTTGGAACTCAAACAAAATAAATTCGCAAAATTAAACATATTCATAACGTGGGCTTGACGTTATTGTAGCATAGCACCCCTATATTTGCCCATATAATCGGTGGGCATTCCAACGATTATGAGAAAAAAAAGTCGTAAAAGCATGAACGTTTCCACCGCGTCCCGAACGCAAGGCGCCTACACCTACTCGTCGCTCATGGACAAACCCAAAATTCTCGTCGTTGAAGACGAGCAGGATTTGATTGACCTTATCTCCTACAACCTACGTTCCGAAGGCTACGAGGTGTTTTCGTGCCGCGACGGTGGTTCGGTTCTCGAACAGGTGCGCAAGGTCAAACCCGACCTTATTCTTCTCGACATCATGCTTCCCAAAATCGACGGCGTCGAGGTTTGCCGTCAGCTTCGAAAAATCACCGAAACCCGTACCACCCCCATCGTTTTTCTTACCGCCCGTTCCGAAGAGTATTCCGAAATCGCGGCCTTCGACGCCGGCGCCGACGATTACATCACCAAACCCGTCAAACCCCGCGTCCTCGTCAGCCGCATCAAGGCCATTCTTCGAAGAGGGGTAATCGTGGATTTGAACCACAAACAAGCCGACATCCGCATCGGCGACCTCGAAATTCTTTGGGACGAATTTTTGGTTTACCGCGACGGCGTTCCCATTTCTTTTCCCAAAAAAGAGTTCGAACTGCTTTACTTCTTGGCCTCCAAGCCCGGAAAAGTCTTTACCCGCGACATGCTCCTAACCGGCGTTTGGGGTGGGGACGTGCTTGTCGTTCCCCGAACGATTGACGTACACATTCGCAAACTTCGCGAAAAACTCGGCGAAAAATACATCCAAACCGTCAAGGGAGTCGGTTACAAGTTCAGCATCGATGCTGAATAAACCGTTTCGATTGCTCAACCGACGGCCCATTTAAAAAGAAAGAATTTTTTCCAACGTCGCCTCGAAGTCCTTCTCTTCGACGGGAGTGAGGTTCAAGGGAGGGAGTTGGGGGGCCGAAAGCTCGACGGGCGAAAGCACGTAACGGTTTTCCGAATAGGCGAAAAGCGTGGGCTTGGCTCCGGGTAAATATGAAAACTTGAATCGTCCCTGTTCGTCGGTTTGGACGCCAATTTTGATTCTTCGCGTTTTGTCCCAAAGCTCGATGCTTACAGGTTTTCCGTCCGCATTCGCGACAACCCCCGAATATTCTCCACGCTCCTCGTTCACAAGAACGTCAAGGTTGTGCCATCCCATGCGGTTGACTTGAAAAACGTAGTAAGATGTGCCGGAGGTTTGTTGTTTGCGAATTATGTCCACGCGCGTAAAAAGTTTTTGGGCTTGGGCGTCGTCGGCCATAAGTTCCCGGCACTTTTCGATGTCTTTTCTGGAAAACAGTCCGGTTTTTTTGCCCGAAGAATAAAAATACAAGGAATCGCCGTCGTAGGCGTATCTGCCGCCAAACCAGTCGTCGGGGGATTTTGGCGGTTTTTGGGGTTTGATTTTGGCGATTTGTCTGAGGAGTTTTTTGCAATTTCGACAGGGGTCGTCGGGGGATTTGGGCTTGCACTTGCGAAAGTCGGCGCCTTCTCCGGCGGCGAAACGCCACAGCGGCGTTCCCGCGACCGTCGTTGTATCGGAATAATATAAGTTCATCGGCGCTCCTTCGGCGAAGTCTTTGGGCAGATAGGCGAGTATCCCTTTTCCGTCTTTGAGGATAAGTTCGGCGCCGTTTTGGACGGCGCGTAGGCGAAACATTCCTCCCGTGGAAAGCAGGCTGTCGCCGACGGCCGTACGCGTTTGAAGTCCGCCGACAATAAGGTCTCGCCATCGGACGGCCTCGATAAGTTCGATTTCAAATTCGCCGGCGACGGCCTTGCCCGCCGAATCCACGAATGCACGCGGCGGCACGGCCCATATCGAACCGTAGCGCCCTTGCAAAATTTCGATTTTTTCCGCCTGGACGACGAACGTTTGTTTTTCCAATCGTTCCGTTGACGGACGAAAAAGCGTTTTTACATCCTTTACTTTTTCTTCGTCGGCACAGGCACAAAGCAGCGTCAAAGCCGCAATAGCGATTCTTTTCATGGTAAGCGCGTATTTTTTGTTTTACTGCGTGGCAAGGGGAGGGATTTGTTGCCCGCAACGAATAATAAAAGGGTTGGTAGGCTTAAAGTGAAAATTTTTTGCGGGTTTTTATATGGCATGGCCCATTTTTTCTTTTTTGGTTTGCAGATATCTTTGATTGTAAGGGTTTGCGGGGGCGACGAGGGGAACGCGTTCGACGATTTCAAGGTCGTAGCCCATGAGGGCGGCGCGTTTGCCCGGATTGTTGGTCATGAGGCGCATTTTTTTCACGCCGAGGTCGCGAAGGATTTGAGCGCCCGTGCCGTATTCGCGTTGGTCCATTTTGAATCCCAAATGCAGGTTGGCTTCGACGGTATCCATGCCGCCTTCTTGGAGTTTGTAGGCTTTGAGTTTGTTAAGCAGGCCGATGCCCCGCCCTTCCTGATTCATGTAAAGTATCACGCCTTTGCCTTCGGCTTCGACCATTTGCATGGCGGTGTGGAGTTGTTCGCCGCAGTCGCACCTGCACGAACCGAATATATCTCCCGTAACGCAGGAGGAGTGGACGCGCACCAATACCGGTTCGTCGCTTGTCCACTGGCCTTTGGTGAGGGCCAAATGGATTTCGCCGGTGTGTTTGTGCTTGTAGGCCGTGAGCTGAAAATCTCCGTAGGCCGTGGGCATATTGACCGTTTCTTCTCGGACGACGAGCGTTTCGTGTCTGAGGCGGTATTCGATGAGGTCGGCGATGGAAACGAGCTTGAATCCGTAACGGTCGGCCATTTGACGCAGTTCGGGGAGCCTAGCCATGGTACCGTCTTCGTTCATGATTTCGACGATGACCCCTGCGGGTTCGAGTCCCGCAAGGCGGGCGAAATCGATGGCGGCTTCGGTGTGGCCGGCGCGACGCAAAACGCCGTCTTCGCGGGCGCGCAAAGGGAAAATATGTCCCGGACGACCGAGGTCTTCGGGTTTGGTTTTAGGGTCGAGCAGGGCCATGATGGTGCGCGAGCGGTCTTGGGCCGATATGCCCGTCGTGTTGCCCCCGCCCAAGTAGTCCACCGACACCGTAAAGGCCGTTTGGTGGGGAGCGTTGTTGTCGGCGACCATGGGCGGCAAGCGGAGTTCGTCGCATCGTGCGTCGGTCAGGGGCATGCAAATCAATCCGCGGGCTTCTTTGGCCATGAAGTTGACAACCTCGGGCGTGGCGTATTGGGCCGCGATGACCAAGTCTCCCTCGTTTTCTCGGTCTTCGTCGTCTACGACGATGATCATTTTACCCGCGCGTATGTCGGCGACGGCCTCCTCGATGCTGTCCAACCTGATGGGTTCCATAAAAGGTTTGCTCATTGACTCTAAAACGGAGTCCGAATCCGCGACGTTCATTTATGCTTGAAGTCGTCGGATACGGCAAATCAAACGGCGAAGGCGTATGTTAAGCATTGGGAGGGACGGATGATTTTATTTTCCTTTGCCGATTTTTGTTAAATCCAATTTAACGTTCGTCCACATGGCGCGGGGTTGGTCGAAAACGACGGCGGGCTGAAATTTGAGGTCGTAAAGGTGTTTTTCGAGCGCCGTTTTCCATTCGGGCGACGTGTTTGGGGGATAGCGTATTTCCAGCGGACTTCCGGTTTGCGAAACGTGTACGCCAACGACCAGACTGTCCGGCGCTGCAACGCCTTTGGGCGCCTTGACCAACGAGACGATTTCCGCAAGGTTTAGCGGTACGGGCAGGCGGTCGTTCAACGCCAGCGGTTTGGGTTCTTGTATCGTGAATTGAAAGGGTATCGTCACCCATGCGGCGACGGGTTTGCCGTCGCGTTCGCCGGGGGAAAAGCGTAAATCGTAAATTCGGCTTTCCACCGCTTGGCTCAGTGTTTTGTGGGCGCTTTTGACGATTTGATGTTCGACGACCTTGCCCGATTCGTCCACCAACACCTTGACGAACACCTTACCCGAAACGGCGCTGTCCAACGCCTCGGGCGGGAAAACTATCGAGCGCTTGACCTCGGAAAGGTTTAATTCGGAGGGTTGTTTGTCCAGAGCGACGAACTCGTTCGGTTCGGGCCGTTGGCACAAGACCCACGCCGGCGTGACGGCCGGTATCAACGAAAGAAAGAAAAAGCGGAGCGTTTTCACGCCGCCAATATAGCGATTATTCTATTACTTCGACGGGAAAGTTCGCGGATATAAGTCGGTTGAACACCGCTTGGGCCTCATGGCCTTTGTAGGTTTGTATCGTCCCGGAATCCAAATATACGTCAAGCTCGCTATTGGTTTTCCAATAGATGACGATAGACACTCGGGAAACATCCGGCATGACAACTTCGGCGACCATGTTTATAATCCGTTTATCCCACAAAAGTAAAACGCCGCCGTTGCCCCAAGCCCAAATATTCGACGAAACGCCAAAATTCGGCTACAAACGTCGGTTTAGCTTAGTTAAAACCTCTTTTTTCCATGGGTGAAAAGTCCCTTGCGTAATGCGTTCGCGGGCCGTTTGGACCAGACGGCGGAAAAAGGCGAGGTTGTGGACGGTGAGAATGTGGGGGCCGAGCCATTCTTGGGCGGCAAAAAGATGGCGAACGTAGGCTTTGGAATAAAGACGGTCGACTTCGGCGTCGCCGTCGGGGTCGAGGGGCGAAAAATCGTCGGCGTATTTGGCGTTTTTGGCGTTGCGTACGCCCTCAAAGGTGTAATACAGCCCGTGTCTTGCGTTGCGCGACGGCAAAACGCAATCCATCATGTCCACCCCTCGGGCAATGGATTCCAAAATATTTTCCGGCGTACCGACGCCCATAAGATAGCGCGGTCGTTCTTGGGGCAAAAGTCCGCAACAAAAATCGGTGAGTTCGTACATTTTTTCCACCGGTTCTCCGACGGCCAACCCGCCGATGGCGTAGCCCTCAAAGCCGATTTCGACCAACGCCCTTATCGACTCCGCCCGTAAATCCTCGTAAACCGAGCCTTGTATGATGCCGAATTGGAATTGTCCGTAACCATAAGGCGCCTCGGTGGATAAAAAACGCTCGCGCGCCCGGGCCGCCCAACGATGGGTTAAAGCCAACGACTTTTTGGCGTAGTCGTAATCGCAAGGGTAGGGGGGACATTCGTCGAACGTCATTTGAATGTCCGAACCGATGGCGCGTTGTTTGTCCACGACGTTTTCGGGCGTAAAAAGATGTTTCGAGCCGTCGATGTGAGAGGCGAAAATCACGCCCTCGTCGGTGATTTTTCTTTGGGCGGCCAAACTGTAAACTTGATAGCCGCCGCTGTCGGTCAAAACGGCTCTTTTCCATGCCATGAACCGGTGGATTCCCCCCGCTTTTTGCAACACTTCCATGCCCGGCCTTAAATAGACGTGGTAGGTGTTGGCCAAAATTATCGGGGGAGCGACTTGACGCTCCAAGTCGGAAACGGGAACGGCTTTGACCGTCGCCTGCGTTCCGACGGGCATGAACACGGGAGTGGATACAAGGCCGTGGTCGGTCTCCAACGTACCGGCCCGCGCCCCCCCGTCCCGCGCCTCGACGACGAAGCGCATCTAAACCACCGGCAAAGCCAACAGCGGTATTCGCGCCAAGGCCGCCATTTTCCCCGTCATGCTCGGATAGAATATGCGTTGGAAAAGGTTTTTTCGGTGAGTGTGAGTAGCCATGGCGACAAGGTCGGCGCCTTCGGCCTCGGCGTAGGTTTCCAGACCTTCTATAACGCTCCCCTCAAACCAAAAATTGTAATATTCGACGTTCGGATAGTCTATTTTTCCTTGAATATTGCGGATGCGCTCTTCGATTTGAGAAGAGTCGAGTTTTTCGTTTTCGGTGCTGACGTGCAATACGATAAGTTTGGCGTTGAACGCACGGGCAAATTCCACGACTTGCGGCAAAACCGAAAGACTTTCCGGTTGAAGGTCGGCGGCGAAAAGGATCTTTTCAAACGCTTTGACTTCGTTGCGGTGGGGTACGACCAAAACGGGGATTCTACTTTGGGACAAAACGGCCGTTGAATTGGTGCCGAGCAGTTTGGTTTCCAGCGAATTGGCGCCGCGCGTTCCCATGACAATCAATTCGTATTTGAACTGTTCGGCAAAATCGATGATGTCTTCAACGGCCAGACCCATGCGTACCACGTTTTCGATTTCGACTTTGGCGGAAATTTCGCGCGCGACGAAGTCTTGAAGTTCCTTTTTTGCGTCGGCGGCGGCGTTTTGCTCCAATTTCGCCACTTCGTCCAGACTGGTGAAGGGGTTGCCCGGCTTCAGGTGATAGGCGTGATAGACCGTTAGTTTGGCGCCGAGTTTTTCGGCGGTCATGGCGGCGTATCGGCAGGCGACGGCCGAATTGGGCGAAAAGTCCGTCGGCGTCAAGATGGATTTCATACTTTCAAAATTTTTCGCAAGTTACGAAAAAACGACGCTGTTTTTTCCACGTGGGCCGAATTATATTGTAACGAGCCGTTAAATCGTCGGCGGAGGGTCGTATTTTTCCAGCGTTCTGAGGCAAAGTTCGAAGTTTTTGGAGAGCGGACAATCTATGAGAACGGGTTGGCCCGTTTGCGGGTGGATAAAGGACAGTTTTTTTGCGTGCAAAAGAAAGCCTTGATTGAGCGGTTCTTCGGTTTCCTCGGGATTGCGTTTGTATTTTCGTTTGAATTGGGAAAGGTAAATATGGTCTCCGCCGTAGAGTTCGTCGCCAATGATGGGCGTGCGCAGATAGGCCAAATGCACGCGGATTTGGTGGGTTCGGCCCGTGACGGGGCGGCAGTCGAGCAGGGTGTGGCGGCCGAAAACTTTTTCCGTGTTGAACACCGTCAAGGATTTTTTGCCGTCCTGCGGGTCGAGAAAGACTTTGCCGTTGGCCACGCCGATTCTTACTTTGACCGCCACGTCGTTAAATTTTCTGGTTCCCTCGACCAGCGCCCAATAATGTTTTTCGATTTGTCGGCGTTGAAACATGAGCGCGATTTTACGGTAGGTTTCGCCGTCTTTGGCCATGAGTAAAATTCCCGAGGTGGGTTTGTCCAAGCGATGGCACGGCCGGGCGCCGGGGCGAATTTTTCGGACGAATTCGACGACGGAGGCATGGGGGCGATGACGTTCCCGCAAAGTGCTTATACCCGCGGGCTTATTGACGGCCAAAAGTCGTTCGTCCTCATAGACGATGAGCGATTCCCAGTCGATTTTATGCGGTGAAAACGGACGCAAGGATGGTTTTGTTGAGTCAAACGCAAAATTACAACGTTTGGACGCACGGTGCGTCGCCGAATTTTTTCGGGATAACGTCGCCGCCGACCCAAACTTATCCACAATTCTACGGTATTGTTTTCCGTGTGAATTGGGATGGTGTAATTTTTTGTATTTTCGTAGCCTAATTCAAGGACAACAACCTGAGAAAAAAGCCATGTCGTCAATATTTGGAGGCGGAAAGAAAAAACCGACGGAGGAGGTGCGTAAAAGCGGGGATGCGCCGCCGGCGTTAAGCATCGTGGCGCAGGGTGCGGTCGTTATAGGGGACGTCGTGAGTGTTGGCGACATTCGCGTCGAAGGAACGATAGACGGCAAATTGGTTTGCAAAAGCAAACTTGTCGTGGGCAACAAAGGCAAAATTACGGGCGAGGTCGATGCGCTCAACGCAACGGTCGGCGGCGAAATCCACGGTACGCTCACCGTTCGCGACACGCTTCAACTTCTCGAGACGGCCAAGATTTTCGGCGACATCATCACCGAAAAAATCGTCATCAATCAGGGTGCGGTGTTTACGGGCCGGTGCAAGATGGGCAAGGAAGCCCACGACATGCTCAAGTCCACGCCGATACCCGACCTTTTGGCCGCCAATCGTACCAAAAAAGATTCCGTTCCCAAACTCGAAACCCTTCGCATCGAGTGAACAAATACCTAAAATATTCGTCGTTGGGCCTGCAAATGGTGGTTTTCATTGCGATTTTCGTGCTTGCGGGCAGGGAGTTGGACCGGAGGGTTGAAACCGTCAAACCGTGGTTTACGTTGGCGGGAGCCGTTCTGGGGTCCGTCGCCTCGATGGTATGGCTCGTTCAACGGCTTAAACGTTTTTAGCATTGATAAGACAAAAATTATTTGTAATTTCGCGTCGTTAAATCAGTCGGTACAATATGGCTACACAAACGCTGCAGGCGCCAAGCGCAAGCATTTGGGACGGAGGTAAGAAACCTTTCGGCTCCCGTTACGGCAAGCTGATGATGTGGTATTTCCTCCTTTCGGACGCGTTTACCTTTTCCGGCCTGCTCATCGGTTACGGTATGATTCGCTATTCGCACGACACGTGGGCGGACCCCGACGTTGTTTTCAGCGCCTTTCCGGGATACGACGGAAACGCCCCCTTGGTGTTCGTCGGCTTGATGACGTTTATTCTGATTATGTCCAGCGTAACGATGGTTTTGGCCGTTGATGCCGGCCACAGGCGAAAAAACAACGAGGTTTTGGCTTATTTGTTGCTGACGATTATCGGCGGATGCGCGTTTCTCGGTTGTCAGGCGTGGGAATGGACGCACTTAATCATGGGCGGCTCGACGCTGAGCGGCAATCCCTACGGCCCCGCGGTTTTCGCGCAACTGTTTTTTCTCATCACGGGATTTCACGGCGGCCACGTTACCTCGGGCGTTATTCTTTTGATTATCATCGCATGGAAGGTGCATAAAGGGCATTATCTCAAATCGGGCGACTACGAAATGGTTGAAAAAATCGGCCTCTATTGGCACTTCGTAGACTTGGTTTGGGTCTTTGTTTTTACCTTTTTCTATTTGGTTTAACCTTAAACGTTAATAATACGGCCATGAGCGCACACGAATCGCACGACGACGGGCATTTGCACGCCCCCGGTTCCATTTTTCAACGGATATGGATGCCGTTTTTGATTCTCTTTGCCGTAACGGCGCTTGAGTTCTTGGTGGCCTTTACCATGAACAAAGGCCCCGCCAAAGTCGCCATTTTCATCGTCATGACGATAGTCAAGGCTTTCTACATCGTCGCCTATTTCATGCACGTCAAGTTTGAACGCTTGAACTTGGCGATGACCATCGTCGTTCCCTTTATGTTTGTCGTTTATCTCATCGCGCTTTTAATGCTCGAAGGCGGGTATGTTTACAAGGTGATGGGCCACGGATGACGAACGAAGAATCCGATATCCGCCGCGGCTATTGGCGTGCGGCGGGTATCGTACTTATTTTTGCCGGGCCGATATTAATTTGGCTCTTCATTTTGTCCTTTGGCAAACACAAGTGCGTGCCCTTGCCGTACTTGGGCGAAAAGACCGTTACCCAAAGCGGAGACACGATTTACCATCGCCTGCCGTCGTTTCGCATGACCTCTCAAACGGGCGCCGTCGTTACCGACGACTCCCTCAGAGGGTACATTCACGTCGCGGACTTTATTTTTACCCGATGTCCCGGCATATGTAAGGACTTGTCGCGCAATATGGCCAAACTTCAAGAAAAAATTTTGGAGCACAAAGACATCCGGCTCGTTTCCATCAGCGTCGATCCGCAATTCGACACCCCCGAAGTCCTGAATGAATACGCGCAACGTTATGGCGCCCGCCCCGACAAATGGACGTTCATCTCCGGCGATTCGGTTGTTTTGCGCAACCTCGCGGTACGAGGATATATGGCGCCGTTTGCACCCGACACGGGCAACAGGGAACTCATTACTCACAGTCCGTTGTTTTTCTTGGTGGACAAAGAGCTGCACGTCCGAGGTTTTTATCGAATCATCGACGGCGACGACGGTCAAAAAGAATTTAAACGACTCTTGGAACACATAGACGTACTCCGATGCCAGTATCGAAATCCTTAATTCCCGACCGGTACGTGGTTCCGGTGGTCGGTACGCTTTCGGCGGTGATACCGTTGGTGGTGGCCGTACTGCTGTTTATGCCGAAAAGTCAGGCCTCACCGGGGTTTAACGTCTATGTTTTGCCTAAAATCAACGCTTTCATCAATTCGACGGTAACGGTGCTGTTGTTGGCGGGGTATATATTCATACGTCGAAGACAAGTACGCCGCCACAAAGCCGCGATGCTGGGAGCGTTTGTATTGTCGTCGGTGTTTTTGGTTTCGTACGTCGTATATCACTTTTTGGCCGAAAGCACGAAGTTTGGCGGGGAGGGATGGGTCAAGAGCGTGTACGTTTTTATTTTATCGACGCACATTCTTTTGGCGACGACGATAGTTCCGCTGGCTTTGTTTTCGATAGTGCACGGTCTGTCGGAAAAGTTCGACAAACATCGCAAGATAGCCAAAATCACGCTTCCGATATGGCTTTACGTATCGATTACGGGGGTGGTGGTATATTTGATGATTTCGCCTTATTATCCGCAATGAAAAAGATTTTTATAGCCCTTGCGTTGGCCGGGGCGGCGTTGTCGGCAACGGACGCTCAAGCCCAATGTCCGATGTGCAAACAAAACGTGCAAACGGCCCGCAAAGCCGGCAACAACAACGTCGGCAACGGCCTCAACGACGGTATACTTTATCTTTTGGCGGCGCCTTATCTTTTGGGCGGCGCCGTGGCGTTTGCGTGGTACCGCGCCTATCGCAAAAGCCGTAAGGCCCAAAATTCCGGGATTTGACGGGGGGCGGCGCTAGTCGTTGAAAGACAGGCGTCCGACGAGCATATACGGCTCGAAAACCGAGCCAATCAAGACGGTGTTTTTCCACGTCGCCGCCACGCTTGCCCCCGAAATTTCTTTGCCGTCGCCGACGTAAAGGCGTTCAATTTTGGGTATCGGGGCGGGTGTGATGCGCCATAAGTCCCACGGCGAACGTTTTTTCGCATTGAGCGCATGGCCGACAAACTTCATTACCCGCGTATGGCCGACGACGTACAACCTTCCTTTTTCGTCGGCTTCGATATTGTCGCAACCCGTGCCCAGATTTATTTTTCGGAAATAGTTCGGCGTTCCTTTTTTCAATTTGTATTCGTAAACGCATTTTCCGAAAACGGAGGCGACGAAAAGCCCGTCGTTTTGAGGCGTGACGTAAAGACCGTTGGCGTAAGCGATTTTTTGGGCGACGACGGTCGCCTTTTTTCCGTCGAAATGGACGACGTTTGCGCGCTTGAGACGAAAAATGTTTTCGACTCCGCGCCCAATCATGGTCTTGGCGCCGTGGTCGTTGCTGACGAAAAAACTCGTTGGTCCGGTGGGAAAAACGTCGTTGGGGCTGTGAATCAGGGGCGAAGACACCGATTGTCGGTATATGAGTCGGCTTCCGTCCCATTCGAATATTTCGATGAAATGTTTTCCGGGCTTTCGGTGATTGACGACGTGCAGATAGGCTTTGTCGCCAAAACGCTTGAAACCTATGCCGTGTGGATGAAAATCGGACGGCGGCGGGTCGAGCAGGGGCCGAAGACGCGGCGGCGACTCGTTGAGGTCGCACAGATAAATGTTGCCGGGCGTGGGCTTGCCCGACATCGCCGCCCTCCGGTCGTCGGAGGAGACGAAAGCCACGCCCGTAGCAAGGTCGATGGTAACGTCTTCGGCGCCCGTTGCGCCCCAAAGTGTGTCCGTTATCGTCAGTACGGTTTGTGCGTAAGTAGACGTCGCGACGCCGAAAGCGGCGATAAGTGTAGAAAGCCACATAGATTGTGAACAATTTTCGGCGTAAATTTGCAAATTATTTCCATGCAAAAGGGAAAGTATGAAATTATCGGAATTTGACCTGCCGCAAGAGTATCGCGCCCGCATCCAAATCGCCCAATATCCCGTTTATCCCCGCGATTCGTCGCGCATGATGGTCTTGCATCGAGCGACGCAAGAAATTGAACACCGGCAGTTCAAAGACATTCTTGATTATTTCTCCGAAGGCGACGTCATCATTCTCAACGACGCGCGGGTGTTTCCGGCCAAACTTTTGGGCAACAAAGAAAAAACCGGCGCCCATATTGAAGTGTTTTTGTTGCGCGAACTCAACAAAGATTCCCGTTTGTGGGACGTGGTCGTCGACCCGGCAAGAAAAATTCGCGTCGGCAACAAACTTTTCTTTGGCAAGGCCGACGGCGACAACGAATTGGTGGCCGAGGTTGTGGACAACACCACCTCGCGCGGCCGTACGATACGCTTTCTTTTCGACGGCAACGACGAAGAGTTCGAGGCGGCGATAGACCGTTTGGGATTGACCCCCTTGCCCGACTACATCACCCGTGAAATCGAACCCGAGGACCGGGAGCGTTACCAAACGGTGTTCGCCACGCGCAAAGGCGCGGTTTCCGCCCCGGAATCGGCCTTACACTTTACGCGCGACACCCTTTTGCGCCTTGAGCTTCAGGGCGTGGAACGCGTCTTTATCAACCTCAATATCGGCCGTTCGTTTCGGGACGTCGAGGTCGAAGATTTGTCCAAACACAAAATGGACTCGGAAAGCTTTGAAATTTCTCCCGAAACGGCCCGTATGGTCAATGAGGCGAAAGCCGCCAAAAAGAGGGTTTTGGCCGTCGGCGCTTCGGTCATGCGGGCTTTGGAGTCGTCGGTTTCCGCTTCCAAAACCCTCAATCCGGGCAAAGGTTGGACCGACCGGTTCATTTTTCCCCACTACGAGTTCAACATCGCCAACGCCTTTTTAACCAACTTCCAACTGCCCAAATCCACGTCCATGATGCTTTCGGCCGCTTTCGCCGACTTTCCCGCGTTGATGAAAGCCTACAAGGCGGCGGTGGACGAAGGTTATCGCTTTTGTTGTTACGGCGACGCGCTTTTGATTATTTGACCGCGGAACGCACGCGTTGTCATCGTGCGGTGTGAATTTGAGTCGATGCCTTTGTCGTTTGCGCCGGCATTCGTCTATGGGTCCAAGCTCCCGTATACTTTGCTCCGATTTCGGGTAAACGATTGCCGTTTTATATTTTGCGTTTATAGGTTCGCCTGATTTTTCGGCGAACCCATCGGCTGCATGATTCTAACGTTTTTTTCTGCGATTTCCGCGAAAACGGTTATCGCGTTGCAATACCTTTCCCGCAAACTCCCTACGGGCTGATTGATTAAAACCAAACGAAAGTAATAAGACAAGACGTCTTTGGTTCTTTTTATCAAGGATCTTTCGGCACGCAGCTTATGGTTGTATCTTAAAACCTCGGGAGCCAAAATGGAAAGTTTTTGATTGCTGATTTTAAAACCTTCGGTTTGTAAAAAGAAACGCAGCAGCGTAGGGGTGTACATATTGATATGTCCGTAAGACAAAAAATGTTCAACCCTACGGTCTACGCCGAGCATGTAGTCGCGCGGAACTTCCACAATCAAGTTTTTGGCTATACGCTTAATTTCCCGAATCAATATTCGCTCGTGTTCCACATGTTCCAACACATGGGAAAGTACGGCGACGTCGAAATGTTTGTCGGGAAAAGGAATTTTGTATCCGTCGAAACGTCGCGCCTCGACAAGTTTGGGGATGTTTTTAAGTTTTAGCCGTCCCAAAGCGCTCTCGGAAATTTCGACGGCATAGAATTCTTCGGCGAAGTTTTTTTTTCTTAAAACGGACAAGACGCTTCCGTCCCCGGCGCCAACGTCAAGGATTCTTTTAAATTTTTTGCCTCCGGCTACGTCCAGTATGTTTTGTGCTTTGTATTTGGCATTGATTTCCCGCCATTGGGATATTGGGGAATCGTATTGGGTATCGTAGGCTTCTTGAAATTGGGTTGAAATTTTTACTTCCATCGTCTAGCCGTATTCCGTGCAAATATATTCGTTTTTTCATAAAAACGCGGCGTTGTTGGCGCAAGCGACAAAACCCCGTCTCGGATGTTCAAGGTCGTTTTTTGGGGGCAAACTTTGTCTTTTGAGAAAATAACGATTGAAACCGCATCATTTTTTTGGAGTTTGGAATATACTCGCTATATTTGAGCGCAAAATCAATGATATGAACATCGGCCTGTACTTATTGTTTTTATTTTTATTGGCGGCGGAAATGGTTTTCGCGCAACAGCGCGACACGATAGACGCGCATTACACCGTTTGCGCGGCTTCGGTTCAAATTCCCGCCAACATTCCGGGCGTTGGGTATCGGGCGGGAACGCATGCCCCCCAAACCGTAAACGTCCCGAACGTTGGCAACGTAAACGCTTACGTACGCGAGCATGGCATTCGTTTTCAGATGCCCGACGACGGCGTGGTGCGTAAAATTGCGGGCGTATACGTTTGGTTTTCGCCGGCCACGCGTCAGGTGGGTTCGGCCGACGTATTTAATGCCAAGCTATACGTGCAGTTCGGCGGAGAATATTATATGTTGTATCAGCAGCCGTTCACGCTTGAGCAGGTGTTGGAGAACGGTACGCCTTCGGCCGGGCATACCAACCCTTATCAGTTTGCCGGCAATTACATCGCGTTTTCCGAGGAACAGAACGCCGCCGGTACCATGCTGCTTACCATTGAGACCCGAACAGAAATTAGCAACGACACCATTGCCTTCCGATATACGCCGTCGGGTTGCGGCGCCCACAATTGGGTGGTGATTGCCCACCGTGCCAATAACCACCAAAAAATCTGGACGACCGACTTCAACACCTATTACGGCGAAAACCAAGGCAATCCGGTGATTTTACCGTTGGTGACGGTGTCGGGATGTTTGGGTTTGCAAGTAACGGCCACGACCGAAGACGTACGATGTTTCGGCGAAAACAACGGTTCGATTTCCAACATTACTCCCTCGGGCGGTGCCGAACCGTATACGGTCGAAATTTTCAACCCACAGGGCGTTATGGTTCCACCATCGCAGTATTCCGCTTTGAGTCCCGCGGAGTATTCGCTCGTCGTTCGGGACGATGCCGGATGCGTGTTGGAACAGGTGTTTGAAATCAACGAACCGGAACCGTTGGCGGTTGAAGGGCAGGGTATACCGGCCACGCCGGGCAATGCCGACGGTCAAATCGTCGTCGCCGCCGCGGGTGGAAACGCGCCTTATCAATACCGGCTCAACAACGGCGAAGATCAAGCCGAAAACGTTTTTATCGGTTTGGCTCCGGGGTTATATTTGATTACCGTTACCGACGCCAAGGGATGCGTGCAAACAACGGAAGCATTGGTTGGACAATCGGCTATCGAGGTGTGGCCCGGAGATGCCAACAACGACGGTACGGTGGATGTTTACGACTATTTCTTCTGTACCGGCGCCTATGGACTTACCGGTTCTTCCCGCAACCAACAAGGCACAATTTGGCAGGCCTATTCCGCCGAAGAACTTTGGTCTTCGAACTCGAATTTTCAAGGCAATTTGATTAACAACGTATATTTGGACGCCAACGGAGACGGTACGGTCAATCTTATGGACGTTGCCGCGACGATTGTCAATCGCGGTCAAAGCCGATAGTTTTCCGGCCCAATTATTGCGTTGGCTTCGTATAAATGGAAAATTTGCAATGAATAGAAATGAATAGAAAATTAACCCAATTTTTCGCGGCATGCCTGTTTGTATTGGCGGCTTCGGGCTTACAGGCGCAAACCCGTTTTATGGAATGGGACGCGGCCATCGCCGAAGCGACGGCGGAAAAGAAAATCGTCATTATTGACGTGTACACCGATTGGTGCGGCTGGTGCAAACGCATGGACAAAGACACCTACAACAACGAGAAGGTGAGCGCCATGATTAACGACAACTTCAAAGCCGTAAAAATCAATCCTGAGAAGCCGGGGACGTTCAAGTTCAACGGTAAAGAATATTCCTCGCGCGATTTGGTGGCTACCTTGTCGAACAACGGAGTACGGGGCTACCCGGCCACGCTGTTCTTGGTCCCCCACGCGAACAATAAAGCCGAGTTGAGCGTAGGGTACAAGCCGGCGGATGTATTTTTGACCGAGCTTAACACCCTGCGTACGAAATACGGCTCCGGCCCGGCCACGCAGTCCAAAAATTAGTTTTTTTCGGCTTGATTCCTTCCCAACGGTTTCCTTCCTGCCGATGGGAAAATTGAGTTAAAAGAGAAGCGAAAAAGGGATTTCTTAACGGGAGTCCCTTTTTTGTTATATCGGGTTTGAGTTAAACGAAACTAATACGGAACTTATTCGTAGGATTAAGGGTTTTATTTAAACGAAAAGTGTTTGGTCTGACAATTTTGCCGGTTTTACAGTTCCGGCCCGATTTTTGACCGTTTGGAATCAGGGGCGATCGCAAACTTGCTTAAACCGCTCCCTCATTTGTAATTTTGCATTATCAACCCAAAAAGAACGACACAAAAATTAAAAAGAGTGAGTATGAAAAAAATGACGATTATCGGCGTGTTATCGCTGGGCTTGGCGACAAATATTTTCGCCCAAGCCAACAAATTCATCGAATTTGACAACAGCACGCACGACTTTGGGACGTTCAAAGAAGAATTGGGCACCGTCGAACACGCCTTTAAGTTCAAAAACGTCTCCGATTCTCCGATAAAATTGACGTACGTCAAAGCCTCGTGCGGTTGCACGACGCCGACGTGGAGCAAGGACGTGATTATGCCCGGCGGCACGGGCGAAGTTATCGCCAGCTATGGGGCCAAAAACCGTCCCGGCAGCTTCAACAAAACCATCACCGTCAAAGCCGCAAAATCCGACGACAAAGGTTTCATCGCCGACTCCAACGCCGCCGACGTTAAAATTCTTACCATCAAAGGCGAAGTTACCCCGCGCGTCAAAGGCGTTGAGGACTGGTATCCCCAAAAAGACGGCAGCCTTCGTTTCTCCACCAACCACGTCAATTACGGCAAAATCACCACCAAAGACAAGCCGTCCAAAGACATGGTTATCTACAACGAGGGCAACAAACCCGTAACCATTGAAAACGTCGAAACCAACGGCAAAAGCTACATCGAATTTGTTTTCAACCAAGGTAAAACGGTCAAGCCCAAAGATTCGATTCGTGTCAGCGTCAAATACGATGCGGAAAAAGTCGGCGACTACGACTTCATCCACGACCGATGCACGATGGTTACCAATGACGACACTTCGGCCCGCAAAACCATCTACGTTGGCGCGACCATCGAGCCTTACGTCGGTGAATTGACCCCCGAACAAAAAGCAAACGCCCCCAAAGTGGCCTTCCAGAAAGAAACGCACGATTTTGGCACCATCACCGAAGGCGAATCCGTAAAAACCGAGTTCGTCATCAAAAACGAGGGCAAAAGCGACCTTCAAATTCTGAAAACCAAAGCCACCTGCGGCTGTACCGCCACCGAACCGGAAAAGAAAAACCTCAAACCCGGCGAATCCACGAACATCAACGTTACCTTCAACTCCTCGGGTAAAGAAGGCAACCAAACCAAACAAATTACGGTTGTTACCAACGACCCCGAACGTCCGACGGTCAAGCTGACCATCAAGGCCAATGTCAACAAAAAAGACGCGCCGAGCAATTCAGGCTCCGGCAAATAAGTGTAAAAAAAACTAAATTTTAAAGGCCGGTCAGAAAAGCCGGCCTTTATGTTTTTCGTCTTATATTTGCACCGTGGATATTCGCTTGGGCATATGCGGCGTAGTTCTTGCGGGTTTGTTATGGACGTCTTGTACCGAACAAAAACGTCCCGCCGATCTTCCCGAAGACCCGGACAAGGTCAAAATCGACCAACTCACTTTAAAGATAAAAACCTATCCCGACAGCGCGGCGCTCTATGAACAACGCTCGGCGCTTTACTACCAACGCGGACAAGCCGACAAGGCCGTTGCCGACATTTCACAAGCCTTGCAACTTTCGCCCAAAGACCACGAACTCTATTACATTCGAGGCGTGTATTATTATTCGGGCTTGGAGAACGATTCGGCGGCGCTTGCCGACTTTTTGCAAGCGGAAAAACTGGGTTCCAACAATCCCGAGGTGTTTGCGCAAATCGGGAACGTTTATACAATCAACGAACGGTACGACGAAGCGGTCAAATATTATCTTCGCGCCCAATCGATGGATACGCTTTCGACGCATTTTCCGTTTCTGCGGGCGTTTGCGCTTTATCAAGCCAAGCGCTACAATGAGGCGCTTTCCGCTTGTTCGTTGAGCCTACGGCTGGATTCGACCAACGTCAACGCGGCCAACCTTCATTTTGAGATTCTCTTCGACGGACTTCAAGACGCCGACAAGGCCCTAACCGCCAACCGTTTGATTTTCAAAAACGATTCTTTGCACCCGTTGGGATTTTTCAATCTCGGACTTTGGCATTATCGGCGTTACGAGCGGGCCAAAAACCTTGACGACCTGACCAAAGCCGACCGTTATTACAGCAGGGCGTTGACGATAGACCCCGGCTTTGCCGCCGCACTCTATAATCGGGGCTACATACGTTTTTTACGTAAAGATTACGCCCCCGCTTTGAGCGACTTTGAGCGTTGCGTGCGTTTGGATTCCACCGACGCCCGTGCGTATTACCATATCGGTTTGATTTACGAAAATTACGACGAGCCGGAAAAAGCCCGAGCCGCGTTTCGAAAAGCCTTGCGGCACGCACCCGATTTTCAGGACGCAAAAGCCGCTCTTGAACGCGTGGCTGTGTACAATTAGTCATAAGTAAAGTTATTTCTTTTGCAATGGAAGCGTTGGTGGCGAATTTTGCCCGGCAACTCGAAGAGGCGGTAAGTTTGGGCAAAAACTTTGAATGCGAATCCCGTCCCGTGGAAAACATCCTTTTGGCGGGCTTGGGGGGGTCGGCTTTTGGCGGGGAAGTGGTCAAAAACATACTTTACGGCAAACTTAAAACACCGTTTGTCATCAATCGGGCTTACGATTTGCCGGCGTGGGTCGGACCGAAAACTTTGGTTTTGCTTTCCTCGTATTCGGGTAACACCGAGGAGACGTTGAGCGCGGCGGAAGCGGCCCAAGCCGCCGGTGCGGTGTGCGTATGCGTTACCCACGGGGGAAAATTGGCCGAATTTGCCCGACAAAACGGTTTTCCCTTGTTCGTTTTGCCTGCGGGATTTCCTCCGCGGGCCGCGGTGGCGTATTCGATTGTCGCGCAGCTATACGTGTTGGTTCGTTTCGGTCTTGTAAGGGAAGAAGATTTTTTGTCGTCGCTCAACGAAGGCATAAGCAATATTCGCAAAGCCGACGTTAAAGCGGCGGCGTTGGAATTGGCCAAATCCCTGCACGACAAACTTCCCGTGATTTACGCCCCCGACCCCTATGAATCCATTGCCGTCCGACTTCGACAGCAAATCAACGAAAACGCCAAAATGTTGTGTTGGCACCACGTCGTGCCCGAAATGAATCACAACGAACTGGTGGGCTGGGAACATCCGTCTTGGTTGTGTGAAAAGTCGGTGGTCGTTTTTTTGCGTGGCGCCGATGAACACGAGCGTCATTCTCCGCGTTTCGACTTTACCCGCGAAGTCGTTTGCCGTAAGGGTGCAACGGTGGTTGAAATTCGGGCCGTCGGCGACGATTTGCCCGCAAGATTGCTTTATCTGATTCATTTTTGCGATTGGGTTTCATTGGCGTTGGCGGGGTTCAACGGCGCCGACCCCACGCCCGTCGCCGTTATAGACGAACTCAAAAGCGCGTTGGCGCGGTGACGCCGATTCCCAACACCTTTGGCGTTCGGGCTTTTTGCAGGCAAATCGTTGTAATCCCGCGCGGCGCCGTCGTTCTTCCAAACGAGCGATGGTTTTGTGCGGGTTCGGGAAGCAACGTTTTGTGGACCGGCGATTTTGACGGCATATTGTTGCGTTCCGGCGACGAGGGAGTGGAACTTTTGAGTCGAACCCAAGACAAGATTCGTGTTCGCGTCGGCGCGGGCAAGCCGTGGCACGACTTTGTGCGTACAAGCTTGGAGTTGGGTGGATACGGACTCGAAAACTTGGCTTTGATTCCGGGTACGGTCGGTGCGGCGGTAGTGCAAAACGTCGGCGCTTACGGGGTCGAACTTAAAGACCGGTTACATTCCGTTCGTGTTTTAAATCTTGAAACGGGCGCATTTTTCGATTTTTCCGCCGAAGAGTGTCGCTTTGATTATCGAGAAAGCGTATTTAAACATGAAAGAAATTATTTTGTCGTTTCCGCAACGTTTGAACTCGATCGTAAGTACCGTCCGGTGTTGAGTTATCCCGACCTTCGCGAGCGATTTGCCGACGGCGTTCCTACGGCTTACGAGGCGTTCGAAGCCGTTTGTGAAATACGACGTCGCAAGTTGCCCGACCCTAGCATTGTGGGCAACGCGGGCAGTTTTTTCAAAAATCCGGTGGTTTCCCGAGTTCCGTTGGATTATGTGGGGCCGGTTTTTCCGGCGACGGATGGCAAGGTCAAAATATCGGCGGCGCGGCTGATAGAATCGGCGGGTTGGAAAGGCAAAAGCATGGGTAGGGCGGGGGTGTCGCCCGGTCATGCGTTGGTATTGATAAATTTGGGTGGCGCGGACGGGACGGAAATTGCACGACTTGCCGCCGCCGTTCGGCGCAGCGTGTTTGAACGTTTCGGGGTGGCGTTGGAGAACGAAGTGATTGTTGCGGGTAGCGGCGGTCTTTTGCCGTTGGAAGCTTTTGAGTAGCGAAATTTATCCACTTCCAACCGAACGCGAAACTTTGGAACACAACGTGCCGTTGAAACGCTCGACCGGTTGGGTCCGGCCTCTTTGGAATTGAGGGCGATGCAAGTCTTTGGGAATAACTATACGATATTGCGGCTTGCCGGGGCGGGAATGTCGTGGTATTTATATTCATAATACAAACCTCGTGCTTTTAGACCTGTGGATATTTTTTTCGTCTTTAACTGTCATACACTACCAAAAGATTACTAATCTTTCGATATTAATTTAACTTATCGACACCGAATCGGGCAAAAACCCGATGAATAAGTCTCGCTTGACACATTGAAGCCCGACGTCGTTGAGTTCGAAGCCTGCAAGCACGTCCGGATGAAAACATTTCGTCCTTAAAATTATTTTCCCTAGACAAAAAACGTCTTGATTACCAAGTCATTGTGTCGTAGTAAACAAAATATTTTTGTAGAGAATCAAATTCACGGACTTATCGTTATTTTTGTAAAAAAATCGTGTTAAGTATGAAGCAAGTTTTACTATTTACGGCGACGTTGGGTCTGACCGTAATTTTTGAAAAAGCAATCGCACAAAACGTGGGCATCGGCGTGCCAAGTCCCGCGGTGAAGTTGCACGTGGACGGTGGTTTGGGAACCGTTCCCGCCGCGCCCTTAACGCCGGGTGGAACGGTGGCTTGTCCCGACAACGCCTCGGTGGTTTGGGTGAATTTGGTTACAGGCGGCTCGGCAACGACGATAAATCCGCCTTCTTCACCGACGGCGGGTCAATGGCTCGTCGTTTACAATCACGACGACAACGACGCGACCTTCGACGGTACGGTCGTCTCCCCGAACGCGTCGCGTCTTTTTATTTACGTGAATGGCGCATGGCGGCCCGTTTCAGGCGGCGGCGCGGCGGCCAATGCATGGAATGTCGGCGGAAACGCCATCACCAGCCCAACGACCACCGATTGGATAGGTACCTCCAACGCGCAAAATTTTGTCATCCGCGCAAACAACGTCGAACGCATGCGCGTACAAAGCAATGGACGCATCGCCATCGGAGGCAACACCGACGCCCCCAACAACTTGGTGGACATTGTCGGCGGCACATCCGCAACGGTAACCAACCTTCTTACCCTCCGCTCCGATTACACGGCCGACAACACCGGTACCGGCATTCGCTTGATTAATTCGACGTCGGCCACGTCGAACGTCGGTGCGGAAATGCAAGCGATTACCATTTTCTCCTCCAACGGACGCAGCGACTTGGTATGGAACGTCCACGGCGGCGGCGGCGCCAACGGCGGTCTTTACGAACGCGCGCGGCTTATGGGCAACGCCACCTTGCAAATCGGCACGCCCGACATCCGTTCCGGCGTTTTGAGATTGTATTCCGAACAGGGCGCCAACGACTACACATTGGACTTCAAGCCCAATGCCGCCATGACCCAAAACGTGGTACTGACCTTCCCCCCCGACGACGGCAACGCCAACCAAGTACTGACCACCGACGGCAACGGCAATTTGAGTTGGACGACGCCAAGCGGCGGCGGTCTGCCCCCCGGTACATCGGGACAAACCCTCCGCCACGACGGCACAACCTGGGTGGCGACAAGCGCCATCACCAACGACGGTTCGGTCATCACTTTCAACGGCGATTTCGCCAATCAATCCGCCGCCGTCAACGGAACCACCGCCAATCAAGTCGCCAATTTCGGTTCGTCGCCCCAAGCGCTGACGAGTACGGACATCAGCATCACCACCAACGGCCCCAGCGGTTCGAGCGCCATACTCATCGCCGGAGCCGTAACCGCTCAAAATTCGGGGGTGAGTACGGTTACCGTAATGAAAGAAGACCAAAGGGCGTTGGTTTTAACGCTCCAGCGCTCCACCGACCCTACGTTTTCCACCGTAACCAATTTGGCAACGTTTAGGGGTTTGGTGGCCATCGCCCATACCGGCGGCACCGGTGGCGGATCGGTCCTTCTCAATTTAACCACCGCCACCATTCCCATCACTTACCTGGACACGGGCTTGGCTCCCGGAACGTATTATTATCGCTTGTACGGCTCGCATGAAGCGCTATGCGGCTCAAGCTGTAATTTTGGCAACATCGTTGTCCGCGAGCGGCGTTTGGCGGCCGTGGAATTCAAGCTTTGAGAATCAAAAAAATACGGAAAAAATCGGGCGGCCAAAGCAAGGCCGCCCACTCTTATTTTCAAGCGTGTTGTGGCGCCGTATTGTTGCGGCTTCGCTTTCTTTTCATTATCTTTGTTGTTTTTGGAATGGTGAAAGCGTACAAAAAGTATACATTTGAAACCGACGACGAAACCTTGCGTGCGCTCTTGGCGGAGGGATTGGAGTCCTTCGAAGCTTTTGAGGAAACGGAAACGTCGCTGATCGCCTACGTCCCCGAAGGCCAAGAACACGACTCTCTGGACCAAGCACGGGAGTATCTGTCGCTTTTTGGATTCGACTTACCCGAATACGTCTGTGAAACCGCGCCGTGGGAAAACTGGAACGCGACGTGGGAGGCCGGGTACGGCCCTACCGCCGTGGACGATTATATTTTGCTTTATCCGACGCATCGTCGCGCGCAAGCACAAGAAAACGCCGGGTCGTTTCGTTATACTTTGGAAATAGACCCGCGCATGGCGTTCGGTACGGGTCGACACGAAACGACCCGGCTTTGCCTTCGCGCCTTGAAACGCTTGGACGACATGGGCCAATTAACCGGCAAAAAAGTCTTGGACGCGGGTTGCGGCACGGGCGTATTGGGACTTGCGGCGGCGTTGGCGGGCGCCGACGTCTCCTTTGCCGACATCGACCCCGTCGCCGTCGAAGACACGCTGTCCAACCTAAAAACCAACGGTTTGGATAGCGGAGCCCACAACGTTCGCGAGGGTACGGCCGCCGTCTATTTGCCGCAAACTTTTGACGTTCTCCTCGCCAATATCACGCGCAACGTCTTGATTGCCGAAAAAGACGTATATTTCGCCTTACTTAGGCCCGGCGCCGTTTTGGTCGTCTCCGGTTTTTTGACCGCCGACGCTCCCATGCTCAACGACGCTTTTTCGGGCTTTGAGCTTATCGCCCACGAAACCGAAAACGAATGGTCATGCCTGACGTTTCAAAAGTTGTCTTAAACATTGCCGCCGCAGTAGCGGTGGTTCTTTCGCTTTCCGCATCCGCCCGGGCGCAACAAAACGCCTTCAGCAACGAACCCCAAGAATTTTACAACGACTACCGCAAACGATTGGGCGGTCTCTCGGGAGTGAAGGAAGCCAATTCGATGGTGCGCGAACTCGATGACGCTTGGAAGGACGGCTCGCTTTCCGACACCGATTGGCGCGAACTCATCAAACGCATGAACGCGCTTGTCTCAAAAGGCCTGCGCGTCTGGCCCGATGTCGCCACTTACGCCTCGGGTTTTATCAATCTAAAAAGAAACTTTGCCGTCGTCCCCGTCAACGCCTACGACTATTTACAGGTCATCGACCAATGCGTGTCCCAACTGAGCGCCTTGCAATGTTCGACGGCGGCCGTGCGCATCGCTTCCATCGTTCACAAAGGAATCGTATTCAAAACCGAATATTGCAAATGGAAAATACGAACGGGGCAAATACGGCTGGGGTTTGACGATACGGGGCCGTATTTTCAACTCAACAATTCCCAAATCACCTTCGTGAGCAACAACGACTCGACGCACATATCGGCGGCCAACGGCAAACTCAACGTACTGACGCAAATATTCACGGGCAGCGGTGGGAAATACGATTGGTCGCGCGTGCATTTGGAGCCCGCGCAAGTGTTTTGTGTTCTCAAAGACTACACCGTGGACATGAAAACGGTGTATTTTCGGGCCGAAGACGTGGAATTTCATTACAAAGGCCTGCTCAACCGTCCGCTCAAAGGCGTGCTCGAAGAGCATTTTTTGCACTTCAAAACCGACAAACTTACCGCCGAATATCCTTATTTCCACAGTACCGAGGGCGACGTAAAAATCGAAAACTTTGTGCGCAACGTCTTGTACGAAGGCGGATTTTCGTTGAAAGGGGTAACCAAAATCGGTTCGGCCACGGACAAAGCCCCGGCCCGCCTGTTCATCAAGCGCCGCAGCGGCGAAACGATCGCCAAACTCGAAACCAACGAGGTACTGCTCAACCCCGTCGAAATGATTGCGCTCGATTCGCGCGTAACGCTCTACATGACCGACGGCGACACCCTTTACCATTCCAAGATGCGCATGCGCTATCTGGTGGAATCCGAACTTTTAACCCTCAGCCTCGACCGCACCGATAAAGCTTCACGCCAACCCGTTTTGGATTCCTACCACAAAATGGGCCTTTATTTCGACGCCATTCGTTGGGTGCCGGGTTCGGACACCATCGCCTTTACCTCGCTCATCGACCGCCCGCACAAACTTTTCGCCGTCGAATCGCTGGATTATTTTCGCTTCGACCGCTACTGGCAGTACAAAGGGGTCTTACGGTTTAACCCGATATTGGCCATATACAAATTCTATCGATTTAGAAAGGCGGTCGAAGCCGCCAAACACGGCAAAGAAATAACACGGGAAGAGGAAAGCGCCGTTCGTTCCGACCCTTCGGAATTCGGGGTAGACAGTTGGGACGACTACGGTTCGGGCGACAGCGGGGGCGGGGGCGGCGTGGACGACTTTGGCGGCGACTCCGACCATCACGAAGACGCCGCCCTCGAATACGTCGAGCGTAAAGACGCCTCCGAAGACCCCCAAGCCCTCGAAAACGAACTGCGCACCATCCTCATTCCCGAACTCCTCGCCTTTACCCGCATGACCCGAAAACAACGCAACGCCGTTTTCAAAAATCCCTCGCTGTACGACAAATACATCGGCATCGACCCGAAAGAAGAAGAGCTTAGACAATTCCAACCGCTCTTGGACGACCTCATCGGCGCGGGTCTGGTAGACTACGACAAAACTACGGGGCGCATCGTCGTCCGCGACCTGCTCATCGCGTGGGCCAAAGCCGCCATGAAAAAGAAGGATTACGACGTCATCTCCATCCCCTCCAAAGCCGAACAAGGCAACAACGCCGAATGGATTTATTCGTCCAAGCTCCTCGTTCTCCACGGCGTTACCGACTTCGTCCTTTCCGACTCCCAGTACGTCGTCATGCGGCCCGAAGACGAAACCATTTACATCCAAGAAAACCGCAACTTTTATTGCGGCGGTCTGCTTAAAGCCGGAAAAATCAACCTCGTCGGAAAACCGGGAAACAAACGTTTCAAGTTCGTTTACGACGACTTTAAAATCGATTGCGACAGCATTCGTCACATGACCTTCTACCCCGAACGCGACCCGCAATTCGAAAAACACCGCATCCTCGACGAAAAAGCCGTCAAAGGCTTGGCAAAACTTAAAATCGAAAACCTCGCCGGCACCGTCTACATCGACCGGCCCAACAACAAAAACGGGCGCAAACCCCGACCCGAATATTCGATGTTCGACTGCCACACCGAATCCTACGTCTATTGGAACGACACCTCGATACAAAAAGGCGTTTACGCCAAAGACCGATTGTATTTTGTCGTCGAACCGTTCTTGATAGACAGTCTGGAGACCTTTTCCATCAATTCGCTGTTTTTTATGGGCGAATTGAATACCGGCGACATCATGCCCGAATTTCGCGACACGCTCAAACCCGTGGCCGACGGCACCTTCGGCATACGCGAAATCATGCCCGAGTACGGCACGCCCCTATACCGCGACAAAGGCCGGTTTTTCAACGAAATCAACATGGACGGCTACGGCCTACACGGGCGCGGAAAAATCGAATATCTTTCCACCGAGGCCGAAAGCGACACCTTCGTCTTTCATTTCGACTCCGTCATGGCTTACACCAAGTCGTTTTATATGCCGCGAGGCGAGTTCGAAGGTTATTATTATCCCGAATTGCGCGGCGGACGCTTCAAATACACGTGGTATCCACACGAAGACCGACTCGTTCTCGAAACGGGCGAGGAAGCCCTGACGACCTTCGAGGGGCGCGGTCTTTTTCGCGGAAAAATCACCATTACCCCGGCGGGCGTTTCGGCAAGTGGAACGCTATGGATTGGCAACGAAGAATTTTACAGTCAAAACTTCGACCTCCAAGAAAATCGGTTCCAAACAAAAGACGGCGAATTTACCATCAACGACCCCTATCAACCTACCAAACAATACTTTTACGCCAAAAACGTGGCCATGGCCCGGGAAATGGACTCCGAACTCGTTACGTTTGAAACCATCGCCGCCAAACGGGATACAACCGCGGCGCCAACCGAAACCGGCGAGACCGACCCCAAAACCCCGGTGAAAAAAAGCAAAAAAAACAAAACCGAAACGCCGGCCGAAATCGCCGCCGCCGCCCAAGCCGACTCGCTCGCCATGCGCCAACCCGATCCGCCCAACCTCTCCTTCCCACAGCACGGCTTCACCACCACCCTCGACAAAGGCTCTTACGACAAAATCATCAAAAAGGTCGTCATGAGTTCCAAAGACGAAGGAATGAAGTCCCATTACTTCATCGCCACCGATTCGTCGTTGCACGGCTTGAAATTTCCCGTCAAGTCCGCCGAACTCGATATGGCCAAAGAAATCATCTATGCCGACGGCGTGGACTCGATTCGTGTGGCCGACGCCATCGTTTTCCCCGAAATCCAATCCTTGCGCATTGAGGCGGGCGGTATTTTGGAACCGATGGAACACGCACGCATCGTCGTCGGCCCCGGCGACAAACGCTACCACCTCCTCGAAGACGCAACGGTACAAATCGTCACCGGCATCGCCTACAACGCCTCGGGCGAATATCACTACAAGTTCAAGGACGTCGACCAAGTCATTCGTTTCGACAACATCAACGTCCGGCCCGATACCGTCACCCTCGGCTACGCCGTCATTCCCGAAGAACAAAACTTTTTCATCACCGAACGATTTTATTTTAGGGATACCGTCGAAATCGTCGGCAATCAAAAATACTTGAATTTTAGGGGACAGGTAAAAATACAATCGGACAATCCCGCGCTGAGCGAATCGTGGATCGACGTTCGCGCCGACAACGTCAATCCCGATTCGGTCATCGTCCCCGTTGATTCGGCGGTCTTAAAAGATTTGGCCGTCGGAGTGTATTTTATTCCCAAACGTTCGGCGTTTTACAGCAAGTTTTTGGAAAAGAAGTTCGATCGCAACGACGTGGCCGTTTTATCGTCCGCGGGCTCGATTACCTTCGACCTTTCGACCAACGAATTTCGCATCGGCGATTTGAACAAACTCAAACGTTCGCGCTTCAAAGGCAACGTCGTCGGTTACAACGACGCCAAAAACGTCATTACCTCCGAAGGCTTCATTAATTTCCCCTACCATCTACACCGCAACAAATTCTTTACCATGGCGATGGCCGGTCGTTGGCGTGAAAACAACGACAAAGGCTTGATAGAAACGGATTTGACGTGGACGATAAACTTTCCCGCGGAAGTCAAAGAAGTGATGACGCGTTTGGGCGGGGTGATACGCACGGCGGCCAACGCCGCCGAAGAGGTGCGCTACAAAAACAACCGCTTTTTGATGGAAAGCATTGCCGAAATTATCGACGCCGGCGACCCCAACGAAACCAAAACCAAACTCCTTGCCGAGGACGCCGAAGTCCACGACGAATCCTATCCGCTCATGATTGGCAAAACGCTGACCCACTCTTTGGCGTTCACGGGCGTAAAATTCACGTATTGCGACGAGGTTCTGCCCGTTTTTTACGCCGAAAAAAGCGTTGGGGTCATGGCCATGCAGGGTATAACGGTCAGCCGCTATGTGCGCGGCAAAATCAAATATTCGCTTGGCAGACTTTTGGCCAGCAAATCCTATGCCCCGGACACCGTTCGGATTCTTTTGGAATTCAGCGATTACGACGAATTCGTGTATTTCGAGTTTTACGACAACACGCTCAAAATCGAAACCACCGCCGCCAACGTTATGTCCCTTTCCAAGGAAGTGGCGGCCAAATTGGCAAAAAAAGGAACCAAAGCCGACGCCTTCCACTTCGTTTACCTCGAACCCGAACTCGGCAGTACCTTTTCCAAAGAACTCAATCACTTTAAACGGAGTTTTTCGGGCTTGGTGCTTTCGGGTTGCGGCAAAGACGTTGCGGGGGAAAAAGCGCCGGTAAAAAAAGCTTTGCAGCCCGAAAACGAAGGCGAAACGCCCGAAAACGAAGAAGGGGGCGGCAATTAAGCCTGCCCCCGATTTTTCTTTATTTTTTAAATACGCTTTTTCAACGACGATTGCATTTCCCCGAAAAGAATGTTTTGTACGTTTTCGGACGCCAAAAATTCGTGCGGAAACCCCAACTCAATTTTTGAAGCCTCTTCAACGTCAATGTAAGCCTCCCTCGGCAGTTCGACCTCCAAAGCTTTTAGGTTTTCGTTGAGTTGTTCGACCGTTCTGGCTCCGATAATCGGAAGAGTGTTGCGCTCGACAAGCCAACGCAAGGCTATTGCGGCGGGCGGATATCCCGTTTTTTCCGCCATGTTGCAAAGCGTATCGGCAATGCGTAGGTTGCGTTCGGAAAAACGGGCGGAATTTTCTTTCAAACGTTTGGATTTGTCGTTGTTTTGACGGTATTTGCCCGTAAGCAATCCGCTACCCAGCGGAGACCACGGGGTTACAGCCATATCGAAAGCCTTGGCCATAGGTAAAAGATCGCGTTCGGGTGTACGTTGAATAAGGCTGTATTCGATTTGCAAAGCCGTAAACGCCTCACGGTCGGTGTATTGGGCCATTGTGTTGGCTTGGGCGACAATCCACGCCGGCGTATCCGATATACCCAAATACAACACCTTGCCCGCGCAAACAAGGTCGTCCAAGGTACGCATAATCTCTTCGGGCGTGGTGGTAAAGTCCCACGCATGAAGCCAATAGAGGTCGATGTAGTCGGTTTGCAGGCGTTTGAGCGAAGCTTCGAGGGCCTGACGTATGTTTTTTCGATGATTGCCGCCCGCGTTGAGATCGCCTTTTCGCACGGCCAAAGAAAATTTTGTCCCGACAACGAATCGTTCGCGGTCGGATTTGAGTAGTTCACTCAAAAATTTTTCGCTTGTGCCGCCGGTGTAATAATTGGCGGTGTCGATAAAGTTGCCGCCCGCTTGGGCAAAGGCTTCAAAAATTTTTGCACAATCGTCAAAGTCCGCCCCCCACCCCCATTCGGTGCCGAAGGTCATCGTTCCCAAACAAAGTTCGGAAACCCGAACGCCCGATTTTCCCAATGTCGTGTATTTCATGCGATTTTTGACCTAGGGTCTAGACGGGCAACAATTTCGTCGGCAAAAAAGTTGGCAACGAGCGTGAGCGTCGCCGAAAACGTGAAAACGGCGGTCAAAACGGGATAGTCTCGATGCAAAACGGCCTCGTAGGCCAAGAGCCCCATGCCGGGCAAAGAAAAGAGCGTTTCGACGACGATCGAACCCGTCAATATCGCCGGCACGGAAGCGGCAACCAATGCCGCCGCAGGCGCCGCGACGTTTTTCAGCGTCATGGGGTTTAAAATGCGTTTCTCGGACAATCCCCACGCTCTGTGCGCCAAAACGTAAGGCCGTTTGAGTTCGTCGGTCAAACTTTCACGCCATTGCAAGGTCCAAAACGCCCAAATCGGATACGTCAAACAAATCAAAGGCATAACCAAATGCGCCGCCACATCCGCCACCAACATCCCCGGCGACAAATCGGCCGAAAAGCCGGGCGAACGCCAACCGTGCGACGGCAAAACGTTCCATAATCCTCCGGCAAAAAGCGTAATCAATACCGTTCCCGCCCAAAACGTCGGCACGGAATACAACCCAAAACACAAATTGACAATCCATGCCTCGAAACGCGGCCGACGCACAATCCATAACGCCGTCATCAAGCCCAACCCCGCCCCCAACGACAACGCCGCCAAATTCAAGCCCAGCGTTCTTGCCACCGCTTCCCCCATTTTTTCGCGGACGGGGCGAAAATCGCGGTAGGATTCTCCCGAAGTCGTCAGCCAACGGTGGTAACGGCATTGCGTACCGTGAAAACGAAAGCGGGGAACGTAATTTCGCCACCGACGGGGATGTTTTTCCAAACGACGCCACGCTTGGACGGCGGGTAAAAATTCGGGTATACGGGCCGCGTCGCGAATCGGCGGCGTTGCACTCGTCAACGCCTTTCGCCAATAACCGATGCTGTCGTCGTCAATCGAAACCGCCCTGAGTTTTTGATAATAATCCATAACGCCGTCCCAATCCCCGAAGCGATAAAGCAGGGAGGTTAAAACATTGCGGTCGAAGGCGACACGCTCGAACGTGTCGGGAAAAGACAAGGGGACCACGGAAAAATAAAACAACGGCAAATCAAGACCGAGTTCTCTTCGTGCGGCAAGATAACGGCGTTCAAAATCGGCGCTTTGGACGGCGTTTCCCGTGCCGCCGGCACGTACCAAGGCCGGGTCGCCGGGCGCCAAAGCTCCCAGCCCGAACGACAAAAGCGTCGCCGTCCCTATCGAAACCAACAACGTCCCAATTCGCTTGACCCGTTTCAATTTCGCATTTTTTCTATGAGCGTCGTCGTTGAGAATCCGGGAGTCAAATCCACGGTTTGAACCCGGCCTCCGTAAGCCAATACCACGTCCGCCCCGACAATGTTTTCGGGCCGATAATCCGAACCTTTGACCAAAACGTCGGGACGAACGAGTTCGATGAGCCGCAAAGGGGTGTCGTCGTCAAAACCGACGACCGCGTCCACCGACCGTAAGGCCGCCAATACCGTCGCTCGGGCAAAAAAGTCGTTGACGGGCCGGGTGGGGCCTTTCAAACGACGCACCGAATCGTCGGAATTCAAGCCCACTATCATAACGTCGCCTTTTTTTCGGGCGCAAGCAAGATATTCGACGTGGCCCCGGTGCAAAACGTCAAAACAGCCGTTGGTAAAAACGACCCGACGCTTTTCCATACGCCATACGGACAGCAATTTTTCCCATTGTGCGTCGGCGGAAACAAATATCGGCGACAACATCTATCGGCAAAATCGATATGCAAATTAACGGATTTGTTTCGGATGCAAGGCAAAGGAGAAAAATCGGCGGGGGCGAACTATAAACAATCGGCGCGTTCGGGACGAATGGGCGTGGCCAAAACGGTTTCTTCGCGGTCGAGCAGGACTTTTCCGGGGGGTAGACGCTTGGCTTTGCGAGCGTACTTGCGGGGCAAATACGCAACTTCGACCCAAGACTCGTTCCTGCGTCCCGAAAAAAACGCGGCCAATCCCGCGGCGTATTCCAAAACGGGCGGCGGAAGCTTGACTTCGCGACGACGGTTGGGAACGACCACGTGCGAACCGTGCGTATGTTTGGCGTGCAACCACCAATCGTCTTTTTTGGCCGTACGGAAAAGCAGATCGTTGTTTTTCGCGTTTTTACCCACCCAAATTTCATAACCCATAAATTCAAAGCGTCGAAAAGGCAGGGCGTCTTCGGCGCCGGGTTTGAGGTTTTGGGACAACTCGGGCCGGTCTTTGGCCAATTGACGCAACGCCCGAAGGTTGGTCGCCTTGTCGAGTTCGGTTTTTAAAACCTGAAAACGCTCAAATTTTTCCGAAGCCTCGGCAAGCAGCGACGCTTGTATTTTCATTTGTCCGTCTCGAGCCTTTTGTTTTTTGTAGAGGCGTTCGGCGTTCTCTTGGGGCGAAAGTTCGGGATTGAGGGGAATGGAAACGGGCCGGTTTTGATAAAAATCAAAGACGTCCGCGACGTCGGCCCCCGTGGGTATCGCGTGTAAATTTGCCATGAGAATATCGGCCATTTCGGCGTAACGCACGGGTTCGTTGAGGGATTGACGGGATTTTTCCGCCGCCGCGCCCCATTTTTTTAAGCCTTCGCGCACCAAGGCCTCCATTCTTCGTTTTTCCGAGAAATAAGCCGTTCGTGCGAAGCGCCGACGCAAAAAATATTCGAGGGCCTCGGAAACGTCGTCAAAAGCCTTGCCCGGAAAATCCGGCAACGAAAAAAGCAAAAAGCCCGTCGTTTCCCCTTTTTCATAAACGACGTACGGTTTTCCGACGGCGTTGAGAACGGCCGTCATGGCCTCGGACGGCGACGTCCTTGTCTCTTCGTCTTTGAGCTTCCATACAAAATACTTGTCGAAGTGTGGAAAACCGGATTTGAGGGATTCGTTCGTACCGTCGTACTCCGTTGGGGGCGAAGCTTGCGGGATAACGGCGGTGGGTTCGGGAAGCGACTTGCGAAAGCGGTCTACGATGGTACCGCCGCTTACCGTCCAAAAATCCGAACGCGGGCCGTACATTTGACACACCGCCGTCACCCCGCCCGAAAACTCCATGACCAAAGCGCGTTCGCCGTAAGGGGAAAAAGCAGAAATCATTTTTTTCCCGGGCAGTTCGGCAAACAAATCTTTTGTATTTTTGCCCGCGCGTTTGGGGACGGATACGGGCACGACGTACTGAAAATCGTTTTTGCAACCGATTCTTAGGGCAAAAGAAGAAAAAACGATAACGATTTCGTCTTTTTGTTGCGTATACACTTCGGCGACGGCCTCGGCTCTTTCCGTCAGCAGGCGCCCCAACGCCGCAAGCGTCAAATGATTTAAATGTTGCATAAGCGATGGCTCCGGAAATTTCCTGTAAAGAAACCTACGAAATGTTGAAATCGGAACGTCCCCCGATACTGCTGGACGTTCGCGAACCTATCGAACGGCACAGCGCCCACATCGGCGGCATTCACATCCCGATGGGGGAGGTGGCCGCCAAACTCGACCTCCTCGAAGCCCATAAAAACGATACGATTATCGTCTACTGCAGAAGCGGAAAACGAAGCATGGGCATCGCCTCTTTTTTACAATCCCTCGGGTTTACTTCGGTTTACAATATGAAAGGCGGTTTGCTGGATTGGCGGCGCGAGATTGACGTCACGCTTTCGGTCGATTAATCCCGCATTTTCGGATAATCATATAAGCCCAAAAGGGGACGTTCGTCCCCTTTTGGTAAAATGCTCGGTCGGGAAATTATTCCGCTCCTTTTTCCACCACCTCGAATTTCAATTCCGCCTTCACTTCCTTGTGTAAATTGACGATGGCGGTATATGAACCGATGGTGGTAACGGCTTCGGTAAGGGTGATTTTGCGACGGTCGGCGTCGAAGCCTTTTTCTTTCAAGGCGTTGGCCAGCATAATCGGGGTAACCGAACCGTAAATTTTTCCTTCCTTGCCCACCATCATCGGTAGTTGGATGTTGAGCGTGGAAATCATATCGGCAATTTTTTGCGCCTCGTCTTTGATTCTTTGCTGACGATGGGAGGCTTGACGTTGGTTCTCCTCCAGCTGTTTGAGCGCGGATTTGGTGGCGGTGATGGCGTAACGCTTGGGAATGAGGTAATTGTTGGCGTAGCCCGGTTTCACCTCAACCACGTCGTCTTTGTCGCCCAACTTGTAAACGTCTTCGAGCAGGATGACTTTCATTACTTTAAGGAATCGGTTACGAATGGTAAAAGGGCCAAATGGCGCGCGCGTTTGACGGCGACGGCCAGTCGGCGTTGATATTTGAGGCTCGTACCCGTCAGGCGACGGGGGTAAATGCGTCCTTGTTCGTTTACAAAATGGAGGAGAAAGTCCGGGTCTTTGTAATCGATGTATTTTATCCCCGCTTTTTTGAACCAGCAAAACTTCTTTTTGGAATCTTGCTTCGTCGGAGTCATCGGGTTGAACGGGATGTTGGCCGCGTTCCGGTTGTCGTTTCTCATCTCAATCTATGGGTCTTACTGTTGTGCCGGCTCGTAGCCGCGTTGTTTTTCCAATCGCCGCTTGTTGAACGCCACGGCGTGTTTGTCCAATTTTACCGTTAAATGGCGCATGACCCGTTCGTCGTAGAGGTATTCGCGCTCAAGTTTTTCAAGAAATTCCGCGGGCCCGGAAAATTCCGTGTACACGTAATAACCGGAATTTTTGCGATTGATAGGATAGGCCAATTTTTTGAAGCCCCAAACCTCTTGATTGACCGTTTCGCATCCATTGTTTTTGAGCAGGTCGTTGAATTTTTCCACAATGGCCGTATATTCTTCGGGCGAAAGGTCGGGGGTGACGATGTACGTCGTTTCGTATTGTCTAATTTCCGTCATACCGGCTAAACTTTTCTTTTAGGCCCGCAAAATTACAAAAATATCCTTATGAAAAACGCAATTGTCGCTAAGAAATTTTACCGAAGCGGGATTCCGAAATTTATACGCGGCTTGCATTTCGGTATTTGCACGGCCAAAGCCGACCGCTCGGGCATTCAAAACCGTTCGGCGATGGCGATAAACAAGGCGTCCTTCGTTCGACTTTGAATCCATACCTCCCCGACTTTCAATAAAAAAATTCCCAAAGTTCCGATTGGGTTTTCTTTTCGAGCCGTTAAATTTGAATTTTTGCATTGGCATACTTATCTTTGCACAACAAATATGACCAAAGCGCGAATATTATTGACGCTTCAGTTTGTGGGCATTGGGGCGGTAATGCTGTTGCCGTTGGATTTCGGTCCGGCGCTCGGAGGTTGGTACGCCAAGTTGTACGAACCTACGGCGACAACGACCTACATCGGCGCGGGGCTGGCGGCGATGGGGCTGTGGGTCGGCGTATGGGCGGCGGTGAAAATGGGTTCGTCCTTTCGCGTCCATCCCGACCCCAACGGCGTAGGCCTTGTTACCGACGGCCCGTTCGCTTACGTACGTCATCCCATCTACTCCGCCCTGATTTTTATCGCCCTAGGCTACGCTTTATCCACGGGATACATCGTCAAATTCGCCGCAACAGTGTATCTATTGGTCGTTTTGCATTTCAAAGCGGAATACGAAGAAATTGCCTTAAACATGGTTTACGACGAATACGCCGCTTACAAACAAAAAACCGGTCGTTTCATCCCCTTCATCCCTTAACTTTATCGCTTCCGGCTTATGGACTCTCCTCAATCCGCCAACACATACCGGCCGATAGACCGTTTTCTTTTACGGATTCTTTACGACCAAGACCTAAGGCTGAAGCTCGAATACGGTTGTAGCGACGAAGAAAGGCTCAACAAATTCGTGGAGTTGGGACGTATGGCCAACTTCGACATTCGTCCCAAGGATTTGCTCAACAAATTCGGGGTTAAGTCCGAGGACGACAACGCCGGCCATTTGGTCGTCAGCGGACGGGGTACGGAAGAATTGACGGTGGAATGGCGCACGCCCGAAGGCGCTTCGTTGCCGACGGCCATCCACTTGCAAAAAACAACGCTCGTCGAGGATTCGTTTCACCGTGCGGCGCAGGTCCCCGAACCCGGTTTCGACAGGCGCGAAGCCCTTTTTGCAACGGTATGGCTCACCGCTTACGCCGACGAACGCATTTCTCCGCCCGAATTGGATGAAATTCAAGCGGCGGGCCTCGCGCTTTTCGGTTCCGGCGATTTCGAGGAAATCGAAAATCGGCTTTACGACCTGCTTCATTCGGAGGGACCCGAAGGCATTGCCAAACGCATTTTACACGTTGCCGCCAAAGCCGACAGGCGTTTTCGCATGGCGCTTTTTCGGGCGGCCGTTCGAGTCGTCAAAAGCGATGAAAAAATTGTCGTTCCCGAAAACAAGTTTCTCAAAGCCCTCGGAACGGCTTTGGAAGTCATCGCCGTCGACGACGAAGACGACTTTGACTCTCAACCCAACATCGTCGATTACGAAGACTACATCCACGACTACATCCAACTTGCCGACAACCTCTATTTTTACGCCCTCAACTTTGCCGACGGCCTTATGCACGGCCGAAAACTTTCCGAAGCGGTATCGATGGGTGCGGCGTTCTTTTTGGTTGCCGGCGAATTGGCTCTTTTCGCTCCCGAAGCAACGGAAGTTCTCCGTTCGTGGTCGCAATTTACCGACGACGGTCCGAACATCGAAACGACCGACATAGAGGCCTTGCGAAACATCTTCCGTAATGAAGGATACGTCGGCTTGGCTTTGGTTTGCGAGTCCGGCATTGACTACTCTGAAAACGTCTTGGCGAATACATTAATCGGCGGTATGCTGTATTCGCGCCGGTACTCGGACAGGCTATTTAACGCTTTCCACACGCTAATTTTCGGCACCAGCGGATTTTTGTTTTTTCCCGAATTTCCACTTGACCCCGATGAAGTGGATAAAATCGCCGCTTGGGCGGAAAAATATCACCCGCAAACGGGACAAAAGTTGATGGGAACCTTGATTGTCCCGTCTTTACCCCGATACAAATCTGAAACGACGGATTTACCCGCCATCGACGAAAAATTCGTGTTTATTGCGGCCGCGATGGGGTTGGTGGTTTGTGCCTTCCAATTCTCGAACGTGGCGCTTTGGGAAATCTCGACGAAATCCTCAATACTTAACGCGGCCGCCCGCGTCGTTCCCGAATTCAAACGTCAACAAGCCGGCGAATCGGTCTTAGAACTCGTCAAACAAACCATACAATCTTTCGGGTTGAAACGCGCAGCCAAGATATTTTACCGTTATCTTGCAACACTTTGCGAACAGGCTCCCAACCTCGCCAATACCATCCACAAAGTGTTTGTCGCCATGTGGCAAGCCGGACTCGCAGACCCCGTTTGCGCAGAGAAAAACTTGAACGCCAAAGACGTCTATCTTAAACTATTCGATTATCTGGACGCCAAAGCTCCTGATAACGACAACGGGGCATTGCCTTCGCAATTTTCCAACGACCTGTTGCTTCCCGTCGGCGACGCGAACGAACTTAAAACCCGCCGAACGTTCGCCTCACAATTACACTACCCGACAGCCGACGACGACGAAAACGTAGACACCGACGACGAAACCCTCGAACCGATAGACGCGCTAACGAATTTTTTCAACCGACGAAACTGGATGATTAAAGTCGATTACGACGACCCCGGAGTACACACCACCTACGCCGGCAACAACGGTCAATTCAACTGTTTTGCCAAACTGCGCCTCGAACAAAGCCAGTTGGTGTTTTATTCCATTTTTCCGATTCGCACCCCCAAAGACAAACGAATGCTTATGGCCGAACTCATCACCCGGGCCAATTTTGGCATGGTCATCGGCAACTTTGAACTCGATTTCAACGACGGTGAAGTCCGATACAAAAGTTCGTTGGACTTCGAGGGCGTCGGTCTGTTGGACAAAATGCTTGAAAACCTTATTCACGCGAATATACTTACAATGGACCGTTATCTATCGGGGCTTTACGCGTTAATTTACAGCGACAGAACCCCTCTGGAAATTATAGAGGATATCGAAAGCGGGAGTCGCCATTAAGAAACGTGGGATTTAAAACTCTATGCGCCGTCGGGAAAAAAGCTCGACGGCGCATAAAGTTTTGGGTTTCGGTTAGGCTAACGGCGATGCCCTCCACCGCCGCGACGGTCGCCGCCACGACGATCGCCGCCACGACGGTCTCCACCGCGACGGTCGCCCTCGCCGTACTCGGTGATGCGTTCGGTACGTTCTGTGGTACGTTCGGCGCGTTCGCCGTCGCGCTCGTAACGCTCGTGCACTCGTTCGGCACGCTCGACGGTTCGTCCACCGGTAACGGCTTTAAGACTTAAGCGTTGCTTGTTGTTTTTGGGGTCCAAACCAAGATACATGACTTCCAAACGGTCGCCGGGTTTGACGACGTCGAGCATTGTCGGTATGCGTTCGTTGGACACTTCGGAAACGTGCAGCCACCCTTCCTTGCCGGGCATAAATTCCAAGTAAGCGCCCGCGTCCCGAACGTTTTTCACTACCGCGGAATAAATTTTGCCGACTTCCGGCGGGGTAACGATGCCCATAATGCGTTGGTAAGCGGCGTCGAGGGCGGCGGAGTTGGGAGAGGCGATAACGACCACGCCCACGCCGTTTTCTTCGTCGATGCTGATGTCGGTTTCGGTGGTTCGCTGAATTTCTTGAATGACCTTTCCCCCGGTGCCAATAACGGCGCCGATGGTGTCGGAGGGAATGGTGAAACGAAGCAGCCGCGGCGCGTAAGGGGAAATTTCCGTTTTGGGTGCGGAAAGGGTTTTGAGCATTTCACCCAAGATGTATTCGCGTCCGGCTTTGGCTTGTGCAAGGGCTTGCGCCATAATTTCGAAGGAAAGCCCCCGAACCTTGATGTCCATTTGGCAGGCGGTTATGCCGCGGGCGGTACCGGTAACTTTGAAGTCCATATCGCCGAGGTGGTCTTCGTCGCCAAGGATGTCGGAAAGAACGGCAAACCTGTTGCCGTCCACAATCAAACCCATGGCAATTCCCGAGACGGGCGCCTTGATATTAATACCCGCGTCCATTAAAGCCAGTGAACCGGCGCATACCGTCGCCATCGAACTCGACCCGTTGGATTCCAAAATTTCCGAAACGACCCGCAGGGTGTACTCGTTGTCTTCGGGAATCATGTTTTTGAGGGCGCGTTCGGCGAGATTGCCGTGGCCGATTTCCCGTCTGCCCGGCGACCGCAAAGGCTTTACCTCCCCCGTCGAATAGGGCGGGAAAATGTATTGAAGCATGAATTTTTTGGTTCCTTCTTCGGTGGCGTAATCGATGGTTTGCTCGTCGAGTTTGGAACCGAGGGTGACGGTGGTCAAGCTTTGGGTTTCGCCGCGGGTGAAAATAGCCGAGCCGTGAGCACGGGGCAAATACCCCGTACGACACCATATCGGACGAATTTCGTGGGTTTGACGGCCGTCAAGCCTGCGATTTTCATTCAAAATGAGTTCGCGGCAAACGCGGCTCTGCAAGTCGAAGTAATACTCCTTCAATCGGCGGGTAACGGTTTCGAGTTCGGCTTCCGCTACGCCTTCGAGCAAAGTTGGCGCCACCTCTTTAAACAATTCGTCGATTTTTTTGAGGCGTTCTTTTTTGGGGAGGGCGGCGCGGGCGATGTCGGTCAAACGGGCGTAGGAGGCGGCGGCAAGGCGGTCGCGCAAAGCCGTATTCTCTTCGGGTTTAGGGTATTCGCGCGTCGGCTTGCCCGCCTCGGCTTTGAGTTCGAGTTGTAGTGCGTTGAGACGCTTGATAGCCTCGTGGGCGCACTGCAAAGATTCAAGCATAATTTCTTCCGAAACCTCCCGCATTTCCCCCTCGACCATCACTATCGAATCCATGGTTCCGGCTACGATGAGGTCGAGCGTAACGCCCTCCATTTGGCTCTTTTTCGGATTGATAACGAACGCGTCGTCAATATAAGCGACGCGAACGGTGGAAACGGGTTCGGGAAAGGGAATGTCGGAAACGGCAAGTGCGGCGGAAGCCGCCACGCACGCCAAAGCGTCGGGTTGTTCCTGACGGTCGTTGGAAATCAACGACAAAATCACCTGAACGTCCCCGTGATAGTCTTCGGGGAACAGGGGACGCAACGAACGGTCGACGATGCGGCTGGTAAGAATTTCGTGTTCGTTGAGACGTCCGTCGCGTTTGAAAAATCCACCGGGGATTTTGCCCGTCGAAGCGTAATATTCCTTGTAATCGACGCTCAAAGGAAGGAAATCCACTTTGGGGTCGATATCTTTTTTGGCCACAACGGTAGCCAAAATCATAGTTTCGCCGATGGAAAGCACGACCGAGCCGTCGGCTTGTCGAGCCAAAAGACCCGTTTCGAGGCAGAGCTCTTCGCCTTGCCAGTCTATTTTTTTTGTTACCACGCTCATAATGTGAAAAAATGAAAAAATTGCGACGCGCCGCGTCGCAATCGTGTTTTAATGCGTTACCCGCGCCCGATTTCCGACGACGGCGGCCAAGTCTGTACGAGAGAACGTAACGCGGAGAGACAAGCGCTTACTTACGAATGTTGAGTTTTTTGATGATGTCGCGGTAACGGTTGATGTCGGTACGCATTAGGTAATCAAGTAAACGACGGCGTTTACCCACCAACCGAAGCAGAGCGGTTTTGGTGGCCATATCCCCCTTACTTTTCTTCAGGTGTTCGTTGAGATGATTGATGCGATAGGTAAAAAGAGCGATTTGCGACTCGGACGAACCCGTGTCGGTCGCACTTTTTGCATGGCCGTATTCGGCGAATAACTCCCGTTTCTTTTCGGCGGTCAAATACATTTTACTTTTCTATTCCAAACGGCAAAATAAGCGTATTATTCGTCGAAAAACAAATTTTTTTACAACAAGGCCAACAAATCGCCGGAAAGATTTCGTTCCAAGAAGAAGCCGACACGCGTCCCTTACCCAACAACCCTTAAACACGTTAAATCCTTTGCGAAAAAACTTAAATTCAAAGGACTTTTGTTGTTACAATCCGGCACGGCGAAAAAAAATTTTCAGTTGATGTACTGCATGGGCGACGAAGCGCCAACGACCCGCCCCTCTTTGTCGATGTAAAATTCGTATTCGCCGTGCGCGGGAACGCGAACGACATGCTTGTAATCGTACTTTTTCGGTCGTTTCAGATTTCGGAGCGAGTAAATCTGCGGGTCGGCGACGTCGGCGGCACGAAACACCAAAAGCTCTTCGACCTCGGGGTCGAAGGCCATATGCACGCCGTTCTTGGTGGAAATAAAAGGGACGTATTTTCGGTCGAAATCCAGCCCGTTAAAATAGAATGCGAAAAGTTCGTGTCCGTCGCGATTGTACCAATAAGCGTTGGTACGCAAATCCCGTGAAGGGTCGTCGTACTGGACGCGATAGAGCGAGTCGCCCATCCACAAAACCGAGGCGACGGGGCGGCGTTCGTCGAATTTGCGCTCGGTAAAATTTTCGAGGTCGAGCAGGCCTTTGCAGGTGGTCAAGTAACGGGCTCCGGGGGAAAAGTGCGGGCCTTCGGCGCAATCGCCGGAGGAGTCGAAGGCAAGGAGGTTGCCGGCGAAATTGACGAGCGCGTAATATTCCCGTCCGCCGCGTAGAAAAGTAAAAAGGAAAAATCCGCACTTTCGACTGAAAGCCTTGAGATTGACGCGAACGGCTTCGCCGTCGCCCGCCCATTCGTCTTCGTCGGGCCAATGCGTGAACCGCGTCTCAAACAAGGGTTCGCCTCGAAAATCGACACGGACGGCGGCGGCGTTCCAACGTCCGCGCATTTCCACCTCAATGCTGTTTCCGCCCCAAAGAAAAACCGTGTCTTTGCGGAATATCCTAGTTTTATGACGAATTTCGCGGACGGCGGGTTCGACGGGTACGGGTACGATTGCGGAAACCGTTAGCGCTTTCGCCCGTCTTTGGCGCCGATGTTCGACGCCAATCGTCTCTCCCTTCCACCAAGGGTACATACATCCGAGCAGGGCAACGGCCGTCGCCCCCAACAAGGCCTTTCGCATAGTCAAAATTACAACTCCGCCGCCGAATAGGAACGTTTCGTGGAAATTTCGACTTAACTAATCGGATAAAAAAAAGTGGGTTAATTCGTGGAAAAAGTTAAGAACGTATACGGCTTTGTTGCAAAAGAGGCCGCAACGGGGCGCGAAATTTCACTGTCCGACTATGCGGGCAAAGTGATGCTTGTCGTAAACACCGCCTCCAAGTGTAAATACACCCGCCAATTCGACGGGTTGCAACGTGTGTACGAACGTTATCGAAACCAAGGCTTCGTCGTATTGGGTTTTCCGTCGGCAAACTTTATGCGTCAAGAATTCTCGGTATTGTCCCGAACGGTGGAATTTTGTAAAATCAATTTTGGGGTGAGTTTTCCAATCTTCGAAACGGGCGACGTAATAGGTCCGAATCGTCAGCCGCTGTTCGCCTTTCTGGCGTCCGCCCCATGGAACGGGGGAGCCGGCGTACCGCCGCTTTGGAATTTTCAGAAATACCTTATCGACCGCAACGGACGGGTCGCCGATTTCTTTTTTCCCTTTACACCGCCTGAAAGTCCGCGTCTAATAAAAAGAATTGAAAAGCTTCTGCATTAATCCCTCCGTAAAAACGGCTTCGACAGACTTTGGAGGTTTCAAAAAGACCAAGCTTTTGTCTTGCGGAAAAAAAAGTTGAGATATTTGACCCCATTTTTTGAGTTGATTTTCTTTTATTTTGGGGGATAAAGGTTTTTTTTGGGGGTGTGTGGAAAAAAAAGATTTAGAATTATTTGGAGTTGTTTGGGAATTGGTTGTAACTTTGCACCCGCAAATGAGGCCGAAGGGCGGAAT
>CALAJH010000076.1 GCA_937922655.1 uncultured Bacteroidia bacterium | reverse complement strand
ACAAAGCGGAACGCCGGACGTTTCTTCGGCGATTCAAGGCGCCGTCAATCTCAACGGTACGTTGGCACGGTCGGGCCGGGTCGAAACGGCGATTCCTTTGTTTAACGTTGCTTCCACCGCCGATAGCCGGATTCCGTTCGTGCGGGGATGTGCGGGATTGCCGGGGGTGGCGGCCTTGGCCGTCGACGGGCCTTACCTGCTCGATTCGGCGGCGCGGGCCGAAGGCGTTTGGACGCGGTTTCCGGTTTTTGCCGGCGCCAACCACGTTCCTTGTTTTTCCTACTCGCTTCCACGACGGCTTTTGGGTTGAAAGCGCAAAGCCCGTCTTCATTGCGCTTTACGACGCTTCGGGAAGAGCGGTGTTTTTCGAATCCGAAGGCCGTTTTTTTCCGTTCCGGCCTTTGCCCGGGAGTTTACTTTTTAATCGTTTGTACCGAAAACAAATATTTTTCGACGCCCGTCGTTGTCGATAAAGAATAATGCTTTAATTTTGCGGTTTAGTTAGTCGAGTCATGAGAGTTTGCGAAGTAACGGGCAAACGCGCCGTCCGCGGCAACAACGTTTCCCATGCCAATAATAAAACCAAGCGTTGGTTCAAAATCAATTTGAAACGCAAACGCTATTATTTACCCGAGGAAGATCGTTGGGTCGAATTGCGCGTTTCGGCTTCGGGCATGCGCACCATCAACAAAAAGGGGGTGGCGGCCGTTGTTAAGGAATTGCGCGAACGAGGCAAAAAAATATAAAGTCGTCGGAGGAGCGTGTTACGCTTCCCATCGGAGCCCCGCGAATTTTTGGGGTTCGACGATTGGTTTTCCGGGGCGTATCAAGACGGTGCAAAAACACAAGGTTTGTTGTGCGGCCAAAGCCGGGTTCGCTATACCGCGGGCGCGGCTTTGGCCGTTTTTATCCGTCCCGTCCACCACGCGAACATCAAAAATATCAGTCCGACGACGGTGAATTGAAACGCGTAATGATGGCTGAAATCGAGCCATTGGGGACGGGCGTAGGCGATCCACGCCAAGCCCGCGACACGTAAAAAATTCAGGGCCTGCACCGCCGCCATACCTGCCGGAACGATAAAAATTTTTCTTTTCCACGGCGCGGGATACGCCGCTATCAACGCAAAAAACGCAAACGTCACATCCACGGCCAAACACGGATAATTGAGTCGCACGCCGCGCGACTTCTCCAACTTGACGACGTAACTCGGCGGAAAGGCGATGTTTTCCGGCGAACGTTCGATTGCCGTCGTATACCCCAAAGTTTCAAAGAGCGTTTTGGACAAATGGGCGTGCATCGCGCCGAGGGCCGAATAAACGGGGTTCCAGAGCAGACGGGCCGTCGTCGGAACGTTTTGGCTCAAAAGGTAAACGCCGTAAATCAACGCCAATCGAACAACGAAACCCATGGGTTTGGACGTACGCATTAGACGTATTCGGGGCCAAAGTTCTTTTTTACCTCCTCGACGATGTCCCGGACCGACTGCTCGCTGCCCCGGGGACAAATCAAGAGCGCATCCTCGGTATCGACGACTATCAACCCGCTTACCCCTTTGATGACGACGACTTTTTTGTCGGCGCGTTTGCCCGAAATTTTGACGATGTTGTTTTCGCCGTCGAGCACGAGAGCGTTGACCCCGCCGGTGGCGTTGCCTAAAAAGTCTTTTTCCTGATAACCGTAGGCCGCCTCCCACGTTCCGAGGTCGCTCCAATGCCACACGGCGGGAATGAGCCGAACGTTCGGGTTTTTTTCCATCACGCCGTAGTCGAAGGAGATGCTTCGCAAACCGCCGTAGACGGGGCCGACCATTCGGGCCTCCGAACGCGTGAAAAGATGCTTTTTGACCGCCGCCAACGCCTCGTAAAGCTCGGGCATGAACGTACGGAACGCCGTTTCCAGCGTGCGCAACGAGGCGATGAATATCCCCGCGTTCCAGACGAAGTCGCCCGAAAGCAGGAATTGTTCCGCTAGGGCGAGGTTGGGTTTTTCGACGAAGGTTTTGACTTTGTGGCATCCCCATTCGTCGGCTTGGTCGTGGTATTGAATGTATCCGTAGCCGGTGTCCGGTCGGGTGGGTTTGATGCCGACGGTAACGACGTCGTCGCAGTGCGCGGCGGCGTCCATCCCCCGGCCTACGACCCTGCGGTAATCGTCGACCTCGTCGATGTGGTGGTCGGCGGGAGTAACGACGACGGTGGCGTCTTCGTCCGCGATTTTCATCAGTTTGAACGTTGCCAGCGCGATGCAGGGGGCGGTGTTGCGCATGACGGGCTCGGCCAAAACCCGGTTTTTGGCCAAATGCGGCAACTGTTTCAATACCAAGTCCACGTAGGCGGCGTTGGTGGCGACAAAGACGTTTTCGGGGGGAACGATTCCGTCTAAGCGTTCGACCGTCGTTTGCAACAAGGATTTTCCGTCCTTGCCGGTAACGTCCAAAAACTGCTTGGGCCGGCGGATGCGGCTCATGGGCCAAAAGCGCGTCCCCACCCCCCCCGCCATAACCAAAGCGTATCGTTGCGACATCAGGGTTTGTTTGCGTGCAAAGTTAAGCAATTTCCGCGTCGTTAAAAAACCGCCTTCCGGTAACGAAACCGTCGTCAATGCCGGGGCAAGGGCCGTGCCGCCGGTTGCCGTCGTTTTTTGACCGACAAACCCGGCGCCGTTGCCCGCCTTCGTTTTTGGACTCAAATCGGCGGAAAGTGTGTAATTTTACGTCGTGAGAATAAAAACCGAATGTTTGGTCGTGGGTTCGGGCATCGCGGGCATGGCCTTCGCCCTTAAAGCGGCGGAGTTTTGCGAGGTGCTCATGCTGACCAAAACCCGCGCCGAAGAAAGCAACACCCGTTGGGCCCAAGGCGGTATCGCCGCCGTTTCCGACCCTTCCGATGCTTTTGAAGACCACGCCGCCGACACCCTGCGTGCCGGCGACGGCCTTTGCCACGACGAGGCCGTTCGCGTCGTCGTCGAGGAAGGCCCCGAGCGTATTCGCGAACTCATCGCTCTCGGAACCCCTTTCGACCGCAACCCCGACGGCACGTTCCAACTCGTCAAAGAGGGCGGACACAACAAAAAACGCATCCTGCATGCCGGCGACCATACCGGCGAGGTTGTCATGCAGACGCTTTTGGCCGCCTGCCGCGCGCATCCGCGCATCACCATCCTCGAAAACCACTTCGCCGTCGACGTCATCACCCAACACCATCTGGGGCGCTACGTTAATCGCGGCCATCCCGACATCGAATGTTACGGCGTTTACGCGCTCGACGTCGAAACGCGCAAGGTCGTTACCGTCTTGGCTTCGTACACCGTTCTGGCCACCGGCGGTTCGGGCAACGTCTATGCAAGCACCACCAATCCGCCCGTCGCCACCGGCGACGGCGTGGCCATGGTACTGCGTGCCAAAGGCCGCATCGCCAACATGGAATTTTATCAGTTTCATCCGACGGCGCTTTACGAGCCCGGAGTCCGGCCCGCGTTTTTAATCACCGAGGCGCTGCGGGGAAAGGGGGCGTACCTGCGCAATTCGTTTAGCAAAGAGCGTTTTATGCACCGTTACGACGAGCGCCTCGAACTTGCACCCCGCGACGTCGTCGCCCGTGCCATCGACAGCGAACTCAAACTTTCAGGCACGGCCTACGTCCTCCTCGACGCCTCCCACCTCGACGCCCAAGAACTCAAACGCGAATTCCCCACCATTTACGAATACTGCCTAAGCAAAGGTTGGGACCTCGCCCGCGATTGTATTCCCGTCGTCCCCTCGGCCCACTATCAATGCGGCGGCATTCAAACCGACCTTCACGGACGTACTTCCATACACCGACTCTACGCCGTCGGCGAATGCGCTTGTACGGGGTTGCACGGCGCCAACCGATTGGCCTCCAATTCCTTGACCGAGGGCGTGGTCTTCGGGCATCGGGCGGCATTGGACGTCGGCTTGCGCGGCCATGAAGTCCGCTTGCCCGACAACATCCCCGATTGGAACGAACTCGGCTCCGCCAATCCTGAAGAATGGGTCTTGATTTCCCACAACTTCACCGAACTCCAAAACATCATGTCCAACTACGTCGGCATCGTGCGCACCAACCTGCGTTTGGAACGCGCCCGCCGGCGTATCGAACTTATCTATCAAGAGACCGAAGCCTTTTATCGAAAACACAAGCTCAGCCCCGAACTTTGCGAACTGCGCAACCTCATCGCCATCGCTTATCTTATCGTCAAATGCGCGGGTATTCGTAAAGAAAGCAGAGGCCTCCATTACAACGCCGACTATCCCGACAAACTCCCCGTCGCTTACGACACCGTGTTGTAAATCCCAATCGGCGGGAACGAACGGCGGCCGAGTCGTCGTTCCCCGGGGGGCGTAATCAATTTCCCAAACGGCGTGTGCAAAGCCCCCGTTCACCCGCCCATTTTTACCGTTCGTTTAAAATTTACCCCCTTTTTTTGGCAAAAATTTCTTAAACCCTTATTTTAGCGGTTGCCTTTAAATTTCGGCCTTTCAATAAACAAGCAACGATGCACAAGTTTACCCACGGCGCGTTTTTTTTCGCCCGACGAACGACGGCGTTCAACGCTCAAACGTTTGTTTCTTTTTCGCCGGAAACAAATTCGACTTTTTCCGACGACCCGTATCCATCCAACGGACGCAAGGTAAACTTACCCACCCATATTTCCTTTCCCCCCGCCCTTAAACCCGCGAACATCGTCGCGTCTAAAAAAAGAAACTTATTTCGCGTTCTGGCGGCCTTGGCGTTCTTTATATCCCTCACCCCGGCCGCTTTCGCTCAATTTACTTACAACGACGGTCCCATTGCCATCGACGTGCGCATCAAGCGTTTCTGGTCCAAAGTTACCGAAGTCGAAATGGCCGCCGGCCTTGAATCCCCAACCGAAACCAACATCACCAACGAGTACGTTTGGAAAATTCGCCTCCGCGAACGCGACGACATCGACGGACTCGGATGGTCGCCCGTCGTCCAGGACGGTGTGGCCATGCGCTCTCATCGCTGGTCCCCGGACAACGACGCCGTCGTTTACAGTTTTCTTTCCCCGCCCGGTACCACCCAAGCCCCCACCGCCATCGACTTTGACCTCGAAGCTTGGGAGGACAACTTCGACCTCTGCGGCGACGTCAATAGTATTTGCGCCGGTCTGCCTTTGCCGCCCTCGATTTTGTCTTGCACTTTGAATTGCGGTTCGAGCACGACGTTCGAATCGGGCATGACCGTTACCGTCAATACGTTTCTAGGCAACTTCACCTTCAACTTCAACGAACCGATTCCCATTTTCGACATCGTCCGTCGATTTAAAACCGGCAACTTTCCCATACGCGGCGGCGCCGAAAATGAATGGCAAATCGCCCAAGTCGAAACCAACGACATGAAGTACGCCGTCCAATTCGAGTATCGTTGGCGCTATCTTTATCCCATGCCCCCGCTTTGTCCGGGCGAAGAGTATCACGACGGACCGATGCAGTTTACTTTAAGTATTGATAAAATTTGGTCTGATTCCGACTTTTGCCAATTTGTGCTCACCGACGAGCCAATGACGCTTACGCACAGCATAAAGGAAAATCTTATGGGCGTTTTCCCTCCCCCGATATGCGTAACGTATTCGCAAGGAGCGCCCACATGGACAACCGTCAGTTCAACTTCAATTAATCAAAATTATCCCGTCGTTGCCCCCTCGTCATTTCAATACACTTTTGACGCATGGAGAAACAATTGTGGCGGAGCCTGTGATTTCGACCTTGGTACTTGTAATGGTCAATGTAATAACCGTGACGACCGGCGTGGGCAGATTGCGCCCGCTAATTTTGGTTCGGTCTTTTTTCGACACAGTCCCCCGAATACCGACAATTTCGTAGACATCCCGATTAGTGCTTATTCCGACAACAACGGACGTTTTTCTAACCACACCGCTCGCTTGAAATATCGTTGGACGATGGGACCGCCGCAAGTTACTTCGGTTGTGGTGCAACCGCCCGTCGTATGCGAGGACGACCCCGTTACCGTTGTTGCTACCACGCAAAACGCCACTTATCTGCAATGGCAGGTGGGCAACGCCTACACCTGCGACGGCGTTACCCAATGGACCGACATTCCCGGCGCCGTTTGCAAGACCTTGGAGGTGCCTACGGGGTTTTCCGGCCCCCAAGTCTTTCGTTTGAAAGTCATGAACCGGACGGGAACGGGTTCGACGAACGACTACGGTCCGCATTTCCGTGAAGCTTATTCGCAATGCGTCGTCGTTACCCGCAATCCCGTCGTTCCCCCCATCATTGGCCCGTGCGAAGTGTCCGTCGCCGCCAATTCCATCGTTACCTATTCCCTCCCGCCTTTGCCCGGCGTTCCGCCCGGCGGCTACACATGGCAAGTAACCGGCGACGGCAACACCATCGTTTCGGGGCAAAACACCTCGTCGATTATCGTCCAATTCGGTACGAATTCCGGCACCGTCGGCGTTACCGTCGATTTCGGCCCTTGCGGGACGCGCACCAAAATTTGCAACGTCGACGTCGACCCCCAGCCGACTTGTGATTTTGTTTACGTTTCCCCCACGGGTTCGACTACCTCCGCCGGCACCCCGGGCAACCCCGCTACGCTCGAACGCGCCATCGACCTTTTCGCCCAAGACCCGTCGCGCAATGTCGTTCTCATGCAGGAAGGCGTTTACAACATCCCTTACATCATCGAAGTCCAGACGGGTGTAACCTTTGACGGCGGCTATCGCGTCGTCAACGGCAACTGGGTTAAGGTCAGCGACGCCGTCACCCAACTCAATATGTCGGGCGAGGAAACGACTTTTGGCGGTTTGGTGGGCAACGCCGTTGTCGGCCATCGCATCGGTTTCAAGTGTGAAAACGAACAATACTTCACGTTACGGGATTTGCGCGTTAATGTAGCCGACGCCGTCGGCACGACCAACGGACGCGGAAAATCCGTATACGGCTTTTATGCCAACAATTGCAAGCATTATAATTTAATTCGATGTTCTTTTACGGCGGGCAACGCGTCCGGCGGGGATAACGGCACGCCGGGCGCTCCCGGCGAGAACGGTCAGGCGGGAACCGACGGACAATCCGGTGCGGAAGGTAATGGTCCGTTGCCGCCGGGAAGTGTCGCCGTCGGATCGTCGGTTCCGGGGGGCTTGCCCGGGGGTAACGGTGGTGCCGGGGGCAACGGTGGTATTGGGGGTTCCGGCGCCGCAGGTGGCCCCGGTATCGCGGGACAACCGGGCAACAACGGGGGCAACGGTGGCGCCGGGGGCAATGGCGGTGCGAATCCCGGATGTTCAACTAATTTTTTCGGTTGTTCGTGCGTGGTGAACGCTAACCATTTTGGCAATCCGGGTAGTCCCGGCGAAGATGTGGTTACGCCCGGAAATACCGGCGCCGCGGGCGGGCCGCCCATCAACGACGTGTTTTTTACTCCCGGTTCACAAGGCGCGACGGGCCAACGTGGCGGCGGTGGTGGCGGCGGCGGCGGCGGCGGCGGCGGCGGCGGTGAAGGCGGAGGATTATGTATTATTGACCGCGGTGGCGGCGGCGGTGGCGGCGGTGGCGGCGGCGGCGGCGGTTATGGCGGCACGGGCGGTTTCGGCGGCGGTGGCTCTTTCGGCGCCTACATCGTCAATAACGGCGTCAATGCCTATATCTACGATTGCGCATTTGTTGCAAGTAATTTTGGACAAGGGGGAATCGGCGCCGTGGGCGGACCCGGCGGAGCCGGCGGACCCGGCGGAGCACTTGGTTCTAGCGGAGATAGCGGAAGTTGTGGTTTTAATTGCGAGTCGGCTCAGGGCGGCCCCGGCGGGCGCGGTGGAAACGGCGGCCCCGGCGGAACGGGCGGCAACGGCCTGCCCGGCGAAGCCGAAAACATCCGTTTCGTCAATGGTTCGCCCCTAATCAACAACAATCAGCCGTATCCCGCGGCCTTGCCCGGGTTTCAGGTTGTTACCCGCAAAGGTTGCACCAACTCCGAAATCGAAATCATCGAAGACCCCGCGACCGCCGCCTTTTGGACGCTTCAGTCCGGCGCCCAATACATCAACGACATTTCGGCGACTGAAACCTCGTTCGACGCCACCTCCGACCGTTTTTCGATATATTTCGTTACGCCGGGCTATAAGGACATTGCCTTTGCGGGCCAAGTGTTGTCCAATTACATTCTTATACGCGAGGAACGGCCGTTGCCCGTTATCAATCCGATTCCTTCGCCCGCATGCGCCCCCGGTACGATAAACCTTTCGACGCCGAGTTCGGGTTCGATATACGATTGGGAGGTGATTCGGGTGGGGCCGCCGCCCGCGACGGTGTTCAATCCCGTTTCGATATTTACGTCGTCGGAAGAAGATCCCGGCGAAGTGGGCATTGCCACCCCCGGAACGTATCAGGTGCGTTTGCGCATCTTTGACGAATGTTGCGGCTGGTCGGTACCCGTTTACCGACAGTTTGTCGTCAATCCCGTTCCCGCCGACCCCGTGTTTTTATCCGTACCCACGGACGTATGCACGGGCGTCAATCAAACGTATACGATAGAGGCGGTTCCGGGGGCGACGTATCTGTGGGAAATTACCACCCCGCCGGGCGCCTTCGTTACCGACCCTACCTCTACGACCAACTCCGTTGTCGTGAACTGGTTTGCGGCGGGGACGGGCGAAATCCGTGTGCGGGTGGTTTCCAACGGTTGCACCAGCGCCGTGGCCCGTGCGATAGTCAATATCTACAATATTCCTACGGTTACGGCCTCGATAGCCCCGCTCGTTATTTGCGACGGCCAACCCGTCGTTCTTTCGGCCGAAAGCGCCACCGGCCAACAGTTTGCCTTTTACCGAAACGGGCAAATGATTACGCCCCCCGGCTGGACGGAGTCGCCCAACCTCGTCATTAACGACGTCGTCAACGGCGACCAATTCTCCGTACGTACGCGCATCGTTGCCACCACGGGCTTTTGCGAATCGGCTTTGGCGTTTGCGCCCGACGTCGTGATTCGTCCCGTACCGTCGCTTTCACTCGTTTCTTCCGACCCCGACTTTACCATCTGTTCCGGCGACGCGGTCACCATTACCGCCAACGTTCAAGGCGTCGGAAGTCCCCGCTACGTCTTTTACCGCAACGGTACCGAAGTCTTGGGTTTTTACATGCAGGAGCAGAACTACGTTACCGTTACGGGCCTGCAAGACGGCGACGTGATATCGGCGTTTGTGGTCAATTTCGACGGCACGCCCGACCAATGTACGAGTGAATTGGCGTTTGCGGGGCCGTTTACCGTGATTCCCGCGCCGCCGTTCGGCGACGCATCCGCCAACCCGTCTTGCGGTTCGGCGACGGGAACCGTTACCCTTTCTTTTAGCGGCGGCCCCGAAAGTCTTTTCCGTTGGCAACGCGCCGACAACGTCAATCCCAATTTTGTCAATATCCCCGGCGGTTCGGTAACCAATCCTTATGTTTATACTTTTCCGGCGCTTGCCCCGGGCATAAACGAAATATATTTCCGCGTTATTTCCCTCGACCCGGGTTTTTCGCAGTGTGGAAGCGCCGTCGCCTCCGACACCGTCGTTTATTACGTCGTTCGCAACCCCGTCGTTTCGGGAACGACCGTTTGCGTCAATACCGCCGCTTCCGTTACCGTTGAAGGCGCTTGTCCGACGTGTGTGGTCCGCTGGTACGACGACGCGGCGGGAACGCAGGAAATCGGCACGGGAACGCCCCTAGTGTTGCCGAACGTACAGACCAACCGAACGGTTTACGGCGCCGTTGAATATCCGGGCGGATGTTTGTCGCAAATTTTGCCCGCCGATATTCTCGTCATCGACCCGCAGGCTCCCGTCGCACCCGATGTTTCGCGTTGCGGCGCGGGTTCGGTAACGCTGGCCGTCGTCCCCGACGCTTCCTGTACGGGATGCGTTTACGAGTGGTACGACGCGACGGCAACGACGCTTTTGGCTACGGGCGTGGCCTTCACCACCCCCACCCTCACCAATACCACGACTTATCGCGTGCGCGGTTCGGTACCCGGCGTGAACTGTTTCTCGCCTTTTACCAATGTCGACGCGATTGTCAATGCCTTTCCCGCCGTCTCCATCGACCCCGTGCCGGCGATATGCGTCGGTCAAACGACGACGCTCAACGGTACGGCCGGCGCCGGAACCTATCAATGGCAGCCCGCCGCGTCCGTTCAATCGGGGCAATCAACCCTTAACCCCGTCGTCAATCCCGACGTCACCACGCTTTACACTCTTACCGTTACCGACGCGAACGGTTGCGCATCCACGGCCGACGTTCTGGTCGTCGTCAATCCCGTTCCCGTGGTGAATATCGTTGCGGGGGATTTGACGCTTTGTCCGGGACAAACGACGACGCTGACCGCCGCCGGCGCAACCGACTTTGTTTGGTCGGGCGGGCTCGGAACGGGTTCGACGCTTACCGTCGGCCCGGGGACGTATACCGTTACGGGCACGCAGAACGGATGTTCGGCCGAGGCCACCGTTACGATAAACGCCGTTGCCCCGCCCAATGTTACCGTTGCGCAGGACGTTGTTTCGATTTGTCCGGGCGAAACGGCGCAGTTGCAGGCCGCCGGCGCGTCTACTTATGCATGGCTTCCGACCGCCGGTCTCTCCAACGCCAACGTCGCCAACCCCACGGCCGCTCCGCTTCAGACCACGACTTATACCGTCACCGGGCGGGACGACGAAGGTTGTATCAACATCGCCACCGTAGAGGTCGTCGTTTACAACGCCCCCGTGGTAACGGCCGTCGCCGAGGACGATACGCTTTGTCCGGGTGAATGCACCCGCCTCATCGCCGCCGGCGCGAACACTTATGCATGGTCGGACGGGCAAACCGGCACCCCGATAACCGTTTGTCCCGCTCAAACAACGACCTATACCGTTACCGGCACGTCGGGCGACGGTTGCGTCGGCACGGCGACGGTAACGGTTTACGTCGTACCGCCGGCGCCCGTTTCGATTGTTTCGTCTACGACGGCGGTTTGCCCCAACGGCACGGCGACGCTGACCGCTTTGGGCTCCCAAAGTTACGTTTGGCAGCCGGCGGCGAATATTTCGGGTCCCAACGACGCGGCGACCATAACCGCCCAACTCGGCGCCACGCCCGTAACCTATACCGTCACCGCAACGGACGTCAACGGTTGCGTGGCCACCCAAACCCTTACGATAAACATCAATGCGTTGCCGGCGTTGGCGGTGAACGGGCCGCATGCCATATGCCCCGGCGACTCCGCCCAACTTCAAGCGACGGGTGCGGCGAGTTATTCTTGGTCTCCGACCGCCGGCCTCTCCAACGCCGCCATTGCCAACCCCAAAGCCTCGCCCGCCGCCTCCACGACGTATACCGTTACCGGCACGTCGGCCGAAGGTTGTTCGACGACCCAAACGATATTCGTCGAAGTGCAGGCTTTGCCGAACATCGTCGGTACGGCTCAAACGTCCGAGATATGTTTGGGGCAAAGCGTTACACTGACGGGTACGGGCGGAACAGGTTATTCGTGGGGGCCGCCTGTCAATCAATCGGGCGCGTCCGTCGTCTTCACCCCCCAAACCATTGGGCAAATCGTCGTTACCGTCACGGGTTCGGATGCCGACAACTGCCAAAACACGGATACGGCGCGGGTGTTCGTGCGTCCGTTGCCGGCGGTGGAGGCGTTTGCCGGTTCGTCGTCGGTGTGTCCGGGCTTTACGACAAGCTTGACGGCCGCCGGCGCGGGTGCGGGCGCGACTTACACATGGGCCCCTGCCGACCAAATCGCCGGTCCCGCATCGGGCCCGACGGTTACCGCACGTCCCACACAACCCCTCGTTACTTATACCGTTACCGCCACCGACGCCAACGGTTGTGCCAATACCGCCACGGTAAACGTCAATCTTGCCCCCGAACCGACGCTTAATTTGTCCGCCGTTCCAACCTCCGTTTGTCCCGGCGGGCAAACGACCGTTACCGCTTCGGGCGCCAACGCCTATTTCTGGTTGCCCTCCGGTTTTAACGGCAACATACTAACGACCTCTTTGAGTGAAACGACGACGTTCACCGTCGTGGGAACGAACGCGGCGGGTTGCAGGGATACGGCGACGATAACCGTTACGGTGCATAATTTGCCGAACGTTGTCGCGACACCCTCCGCTCCTTTTGTTTGTCAAAACGAGCCGATAACGCTTTCCGCCACCGGCGCCGACACTTATGTATGGACGACGACCGGCCTGCCCCCGCAATCGGGCGCGAGCATTGCCCCGTCCACGAGCGTTGCCGGTACCTTTACCTATACCGTTGCCGGAACCGACGGCAACAATTGTCAAAACACGACGACGGTTACGTATACGGTGCGTTCTTTGCCGTCGGTGGCGGCGGCGGCGTCGCCAAGCACGGTGTGTGTCGGCCAGCCGGTGACCGTCACGGCCTTTGGCGCCGATACCTACGTTTGGGATTACAACGGCATCACCGACCCTTCGTTCGTCTTTACGCCGACGGCCTCGGGGACGTTCACCTTCAACGTCACGGGTACCGCCGCCAATACATGTACCGGCGCCGCGTCGGTAACGGTAACGGTTTTGCCCGAGCCCGCGTTGGTCGTCGACCCCGTCGCACCCGTCTGTCCGGGCCAAACGATTACCTTGAGCGCAACGGGTGCAACGACATACCTATGGCAACCCGGAGGGCATGTGGGTTCGACGGTAACGTTCGTTCCTCCCGTGGGCACGACCGAATACACTTTGACCGGTACGTCGGCGGGCGGTTGTGTTTCGACGGCCAACGTTACCGTCGTTTCCAACCCCGCTCCCACCCTCAACGCCACCGCCGTCAATGCCAATCCGGGCAACAACGACGGGCAAATCGTCCTTGATTTCGGCGCTTCGGGACCGTTTAACATCAACGTTACGGGTCCGCAAAACCAAAACCTTAACGGCGTAAATCCGCCCCAAACCCTTGCCAACCTTCCGCCCGGTCAATACACGATAACGCTTACGGACGCCAACGGTTGTTCGACGACGCGAACCGTAACCGTCGGTCAAGAAGGATGCGACATATCGGTGGCGGCGGGCGTTCCGCAAACCATATGCGCGGGGCAAACGGTAAACCTCATTGGTTTTGCCGCCGGGGGTACCGGAACCTTGCAATACCAGTGGTTGCCCGCCGGCCCCGGCACTCCCGACTTCTCTCCCTCGCCCAACCAAACCACTACGTATACCTTCCGCGTTACCGACGAATTGGGTTGCGTAACCGAAGCGACGGTAACGATAACGGTCGTGAATCCGGGAACGGTAACGGTCGATGTGCCGTCGGCCGTTTGTCGCGGGCAGAGCGTGCAACTAAGCGCGTCCGCGCCGGGCATTACGCAATTCCGTTGGCAACCGTCGCAAAGCCTGAACAACGCTTTCGTTTCCAATCCGACGGCTTCGCCCTCCCAAACGACGACTTATACCGTTTACGGCTTAACGTCCGAAGGTTGTCGCACGGCCGACGCCACCGTTACCGTAACGATAATTCAGCCGCCGGTGGGCAACGTCGCGGCGCAAGGCGCTACGACGACGATTTGCGTGGGCGAAACGCTGACGCTCAACGCTACCGGCGCCGCCGGCGGTTCGTACAATTGGCTCAACGCCGTTCCCGCAAACAACCAACAAGTTTCGGTTTCCCCGACGACGACGAGCGTCTATTCGGTCGAGGTAACCAATCCCGCGGGATGTAAAGATACGGCCGAAATAACGATTACCGTGGCCCCCGCCCCGAATCTTTCCGTCCACGCCTCGGACTACGAAATTTGTGCCGGAGAAAGCGTGCAACTTTTCGCCGGCGGCGTCGAATCGGTGATATGGTTGCCGGCGGGTTCGCTTGCACCCAACAACACGAGTTTTACTCCCACCGCCACCCCCGCCGCTACCACCACTTATACCGTTACCGCATCGGTCGGCGCTTGTAGCGACGAAGCGCAGGTAACGATTACCGTTTATCCGAACCCGACCTTCAACCCGACGTCCACGCAGGCGCCGAACGCCACCCTCAACGTAAACAACCTGACGGGAACGGCGCCGTTCACGGTGTCGTTGTCGGGACCCGTGTTTTCGACGCATACGAACGTCCCCGGGCCGAGCGATTCGTTTACGAATTTGCCGGCGGGTCAATATCGCGTCCGCGTTACCGACGCCAACGGCTGTACGACCGAAATTCCCGTTACCGTGAACGCCCAAGGTTGCAACTTGGCGGTGGAAACGTCGGGGGCGGCGGCGGTTTGTCCGGGCGGGCAGGCTACGCTTTCGGTAACGAACGTTACGGGCTTGCAGGGTAATGCAACGTATTTGTGGCAACCGGATTTGGGCGTGGTGGGCGGAAGCGTCAATTCGTCCACGATAACGGTCGAAACGCCGACAAGCTTGACCTACACCGTAACCGTAACGGACGACGCATTGCCCGGATGCCAACAAACGGCAACGCTTCCGGTGACGGTGTACACGCCGCCGTCGGGCGCGGCGACCGCCACGGCCGTACCCAATGCCACGGTAACGGTATTGCCGGCGGGAGCCGGTCCGTTTAGCGTCAATCTTTCCGGACCCGGCGGCGTGAATCTCACCCTCGACAACCAAACGGGGCCGACGGTCGTCTTTTCCAACCAAAACATCAACACTTCGGGAGAATATACCCTAACGATAACGGACGCGAACGGTTGCGTGGCGACGATTACGGTGAACGTGCCGCCGGCGGGTTGTAATTTGACCGTCAACGCGGGTGCGGACTTTACCGTATGTTCGGGAACGACGGCCAATTTGAATGCGGCGGCGGCGGGTGGAAACGGTATTGTAACGTTTTCGTGGTCGGGCGCCGAATTGACGGGCAACGCCGGCGCCCAAACCACCACCGCCGCGCCGACCCAAAGCCGCACCTACACCGTTACCGCCACCGACGAAAACGGCTGTACGGCCCAAGACCAAGTTACGGTGGACGTATGGCCTGCGGTTACGACGACTTCGAGCGCCACACAGGCGCCCGCCGCGACGATAACCGTCGTTCCGGGGGGCGGTACGCCGCCGTTCAACGTTACCGTCACCGGCCCCGGCGCCTTCAATCAATCCGACAACGCCGCGCCCTACGAATTCGGTCCCGTCGAAGTGGGTACGTATAATATCGTCGTTACGGACGCGAACGGATGTACGACGACGGGAACGCAAATCGTCAGCGACTCTCCGTGCAATTTGACGGTGAACACGCCCCCGTCGTTGAATCGTTGTCCGGGAGAAACGTTTGAAATCACGGCGACGGCGGCGGGCGCCACGGGCGGTATTCAAAGTTATGTTTGGTTGCCGACGACATTCTTGAACCCGCCGACCAACGGCGCCACGGCAACGGGTTCGACGGGTTCGCCGGGTACGTATACGTATACCGTTACGGTAACCGACGGCGCGGGTTGCACCGCGTCCTCGGAGACGGCGGTAACGATATTCGCGCCCCCGACGATAGCGGCGAACGCGACCGAACTGCCTAACGCGACACTGACGGCCACGCCCGGCGCCGGACTTCCGCCCTACGTCGTAACGATAATCGACCCCACGGGAGCGTCAAGCGTCGACGACGCCGCGCCTTATCAGTTTACGGGCCTGACCTTTGAAGGGATATACACCGTGGCGGTGGTGGACGCCAGCGGTTGTCGAAGTGAAACGACGCTTTACGTCGGCGCCCCGCAATGTTCGCAATTGGCGGTTTTGGCCTACGGTTCGGGAACGATATGCGCCGGCGCCGGAACGTCGGTAACCTTGCAGTCGATGGTGGCGGGCGGTTCGGGCAACTACGTTTACGCTTGGAGTCCCGTTGCGGGCTTGGACAATCCGGCTTCGCCCAATCCCGTCGCCAATCCCGCCGCCACCACGATTTACACCTTGACGGTTACGGATGCCGACGCGCCCGGAACTTGTCCGTCGTATACGTCGCAAACGTTCGCGACGGTAACGGTGGTTTCCGAACCCGCGATAACGACAAGCGCGGTTCCGCCGTCGGTTTGTCCGGGCGAGCCGTCGCAATTGACGGTAACGGCGGGCTTGGGCGAATATTTCTGGACGCCGACGGCGACATTGGACAACGCGGCGGTTCACAACCCCGTTGCGCGTCCGTCGACCCCTAGCGATTATACGGTGCGCATTGTTACGCCGCAAGGTTGTGTTTATGAACGGACGGTAACGGTGAACGTGAATGCCTTGCCGGTGGTCTCCGCAACGCCGGTCGACGGGGCGTTCCGTTGTGAAAACGACCCGAATCCGACGGTATTAAGCGTCGAGAACCCCGTTGCCGGAGTTGCTTACACATGGGCGCCGGCGCCGCAAGGGCCGCAAGGCGCCACGGTAAACGTGCTTCCCAACGCCACGACGACCTATACCGTGACCGCGCAATCGCCCGAAGGTTGCATCGCCCGAGATACGGTAACGGTAACGGTTTATCCCGCGCCGAACGTTACGGCTTTCCCCGCGCAAATTTCGATTTGTTTGGGAGAATCGGTAACGATGTTCGCGGGCGGGGCGACGAGCTATGTTTGGAGCCCGACAACGAACCTCGTCGGCGGCAATACGTCCACGCCGACTTTCACGCCGGGCAATCCGGGGCTGACCAACTTTACGGTTACCGGAACGGGACCGGGCGGATGTGTCGCGACGGCCAACGTATCCGTTACCGTGGCCGCGCCGCCCGTTGTGAACCTGACGGCGGGTTTCACCCCCGACACCTCCGTCACCGTATCCGTACAGGCCGGTACGGGAACCGCGCCCTTCGACGTAACTCTGCTCGGTTCGGTGATTCAAACGGTTGCGGGAGTGAATTTGCCCTATACCTTCAACGACTTGACGGCGGGCATATACGTCGTCACGGTTACGGACGCGAACGGTTGCACGGATTCCGAACAAATCACGATAAACTCGGCGAGTTGCAACTTGGGTGCGGCGGCGACGGCAAGTACCGACTTTGTGTGCGCGGGCGACGAGGTAACCTTGACCGTCAATATCTTGAACGGCACGGGAACGGAAACGGTGCTTTGGAGCGCGGAAAACGGTACGCTTATTCCCAATGCCGACCAGGAAACGGTTACGGTAACGATAACGACAAGTACGCTTTTCGACGTTACGGTGGTGCAAGGGCCGCTGTGTTCGACGGTGGCGACGGTAACGGTGAACGCGCTTGCGCCGCCGTCGCTTCCGGTGACAACGGGTTTGGAGGAGGCGTGTGAAGGCGCGTCGGTAACGTGGACGGCGGTAAGCGTCGGTGCGACGGGTTACACGTGGACGGGACCGAACGGCTTTACCTCCGACTCGCCCGTATTAAATCTGACGAACGTTACGAATGCGACGGCCGGCGAATATACGTGCGTACCCAACAATGCGGGTTGTGTCGGCCCGGCGGTTACGAAAACCTTGACGGTCAAACCGGCGCCTTTGGCGCCGACGCTTTCGGCCAACGGCCCTTGCAAAGGCGACGCGCTTGCGCTCCAAGCCCAACACGACAATCCGGCGGCGACGTTCCGCTGGGAAGGTCCCAACGACTTTATTGCCGAAGTACCGAACCCGACGATATTGAGCACCGATTTGGGCAACGCCGGAACGTATCGTTGTTACGCCATAGCGGCGGGATGTACGAGCGCGGCGGCGACCATCGAGGTGGAAATTTACGAACGGCCCGACAAACCGACGCTCGACGCCCAACCCGACCCGATATGCGCGGGCGAAACGCTCAAACTCTTTGCTCAATCGGTGGCGGGCGTACAATATTATTGGACGGGGCCGAACGGTTTTGTATCCAACGAACAAAACCCCGAAATCGCCGGCGTTACCACGGCTTACGACGGAACCTATACGGTGGTGGCGTATGCGGGCACGTGTACCAGCGAGGTTTCGAGCCGTACGGTACGCGTGCGCGAGGCGCCGTTCAACGTTGTGGCGGGTAGGGGAGGGGCGGTGTGCCTCGGCGCCCCGACAACCGTAACGATATTCGCCACCAACCCCGCGTATACCTACCAACTGCGTTACGGCGCCACGGCCGTGGGAGCGGCGCAAACCGGCAACGCCGCCGAACTGGGCTTCCCCGTTCCGGCTTCGATATTGAACTCCGCCGGCGAATACGCTTTCAACGTCGTAATTACCGACCCCGTAACGGGTTGTTCGTCGACGTCGAATCCCGTGATGGTAACGGTGGTCACGGAGCCCGAGGCGCCGAAGGTCAAAATCGTGCCGCCGCGTTGCGAAGGGGACGTGGCCATCGTCGAAATCGATACGCCGTATACGGAGGGGTCGTATCTGTTGTACACGACGGCGGCGGGCGGTTTTGGCGTTCCGACCGAAACGCGGTTTTTGGTCGGCCCGCTTTTCGGCGATACGACGCTTTACCTTTCGGCGTACACGCCCGGATGTGCCGAAAGCCAACGCACGCAAGTAAGGCTGGGCGTGGACGCGCAACCCAAGGCGATTATCAGCGCCTTGCCCGACCCCTCGCAAGTGTTGATAGCGCCGGGAAAATCGACGGTACAGTTTAGGAATTTGTCGATTAACGCGCCGTTTTCGCGTTGGGATTTCGGCGACGGCAACTACTCCAACGATCGCGACCCGTCCCACACCTACACCACCCCCGGCGTTTACCAAGCGATACTGACGGTTTACAGCCCGAACGGTTGTATAGACAGTACGTCGGTCAAGTTTACCGTTCACCTCGGTGAAATGATAGAAATTCCGAACGTGATTTCGGCGAACTTCGACGGCATGAACGACGGCTTTTACATCAAACACTACGGCTATCGATATTATTGCGTCAAGATATTCGACCGTTGGGGTCAAATGATGTTCGACAACCAATGCGACCTGACGAAAATCTGGTTCGGTACCACCCCCGACGGCGCCCAAGCCCACGAAGGCACCTATTTCTACATTCTCAACGCCTACACCGAAAACGGTCGCGAAGACTTTTACAAAGGCAACGTAACGGTAATGCGGTAAGAAGCGATAAGCGAGGGGATTTTGAGCGGCCCTCGAAAACGGCGGGCCGCTCAAAATCGGTTCACGCTACGCTACGTAGTTTAAGGGGAAAACGAGCGTATTTTATGGGGCTACAAACCGACCCGTATGCCGCCGTTTGACCAAGCGCAGACGGTTGTTTGAACGTCGCTTGCCGGCGCGTTGCGGTAAAGGGCGACGTTAATGGGCACGCATGCTTCGTATGCGTTCGTAGTCGGAGAAGTAGCGTTTTTTGAGCGAATCGCGGTATTCGTATTCCCATGCTTTTTGGTAGGCAAACTCCGCTTCTTCGGAAAAGCCCTTTTTTTCGTTGAAATACCCGTAGTAGCTCCACCATTCGGCGCGTTGTCGGTTGAAGTCCAAGACTTTGTACATGAGTCGAAGTCCGGCTTCGCCGGAGTCTTTTTCGACAAAATATTTTGCGGCGTTGCGAACGGCAAAGGTATCCCACGGGTGTTTGAGGGCGTAGTCGCGTAAGGCGAGGGGATGGGGATGGAGTTCGAGGCGCAAACGTTCGTCGTTGAGGCGTTTGAGTAGGGAGTCGGCGGATTTTTTTCGTCCCGCGTAGTGGTAGGCCCGCGCCAATTCATAGCGCAGGACGAAGTTTTCGGGGTCGCGCGTCAATCCCGCAAGATACTGTTCGACGGCGCCTTTGGGGTTGCCGTTGAGCAAAAACAGCTTTCCGATTTCGATGTAAGGGGCGACGGTTTGGGCGTCGGCTTTGACGACGGCGTCGTAGACGCGGATGCTCACGTCGAGGTTGCCGATTCTTCCCGCGTAACGTCCGAGCCGGAGGGCTTCGTCGTGGGTCATGTCGTTAAAGTCCCAAAGCAGGTGCTCGTGTCCTGTTTTGTGGGCGGCTTCAAGCATGGCCATTTCTCGTTTGGCGGCATGAGCGAGGTCGTCGTATTGTGCGGCGAGGGCCATGAGCGTGTCGTAAGCGCGGAAGTCGTCGCCGGTTTCGATGTCCATGAGGGCGGCGAAAAAGCGGTCTTGGGGAGTGCCGGCGGCCCGGAAGTGTTCGGCGGCGCATTCGGGCGTATTTTTTTCGAAGTACCAAACGGCCAATGCACGGTCCAAAGCGGGGGCGTATTCGGGAAAATGATGGACGAGCCAAGCGCGGCGGTTGTGGGTCGTTGAGGGTTCGTCGAGCGGCAGTCGGGCCAAGAAGTAGGCGTAAAGCGCGTCGGGGTCGCGGGTTTGGGTCAGCGGTTCGAGCAGCGCGCTTGCCAATTCGTGTCGGTTGGCGCGTAGGGCCCCTAGCGCTACGGTATAAGCGGCGGACGGCGAAAGCGTCGCCGTGTCCCGGGCGGAAAACGCCGAAAGGTCGGGAACGGTGTCGCGCGACAACGCCACGGCGCAATAGTTTTGAGCGGCAAGCGAATGCTTGGGGGCTTTTTCAAAAGCGTCGCGGGCGTATTTCCATGCTTTTTCCGACGCATCCATCCGCATGTAATATCCTGCCAACGCGGCCAAGACCGTGGGTTCTTTCGGCGCCCAACGCTCCGCCTCCCCTAAGGCCCACAGCGCCGAATCGGGCTTTTCCACCCCCAAATACGCCGCCGCCAAATTGCAGTACAAACGATAGTCTTTTCGCCGGCGGGCCGCCGTTTTCAAAAACGTCGCCGCCTGCTTTTGACGGTAGGTTACGCGCAAAAAGTTGCCCCGTCCCATGGCCGCATAGACAAAGTCGTTGACGCGGTCGGCCTCGGCAAAACGTCGGTCGATGAGCTCGAAGATTTCCGCGTTTTCCATGGCCTCCAACGTACCGGCGCTTAGCGTGGCCCAGTTGTGGTTGGACTTGGGGTCGGCCATGTTGTATTCCGTTGCCTGTTCGTACCAGAGCAGGGCTTGGTCGAGCTCGCCTTTGCGCCATGCCTCGTCGGCGTATTGGTTGAGCGTCGAAACGTAAAAACCGTAAAAGTTGTGCCAGTTTTGCCGTCCCGATTGGACAATCAACACGGCCGCCGGCACGAACCATACGGCCGCAAAAATAAAATTGGTTTTCGAATGGGGTAAATGGAAATAGACGAGACGACGCTTTTGGACGTCGCCGCCGTGGTTGCGCAAAAGATAAAAAAAATGGACGACGACGGCGGATAAAAACAAAGTGGCGACCAGACGTTCGGCCTCGCGCACGAACACCGCCTCGCCCGCCGCGGCGTAATACGCCCACGCCGCCGCCGGCACCATCGTTCCGCCGACAATCAGCATCGAAAAACCCAAAGGCGACGAAAAATAACGTTGGAACGGCGGATAAAAGTTTTGTGAAAGCAAAAACGACAGTCCCGCCGCAAACACGAAAAACCATAAAGGCCGCAAAACCCAGCCGTCGGCTTCGGGCAACAAAAAATATACGCGCAAATACCCGAAAAGCAAAGCGACGACGACCAACGCACCCACGCCAAAGACCGCCGTTGCGGGTCGTCGGCGTTTTTCGTCCGCCGCGTGGTTCAACGCCACGACCACCGCTTGCAGCAAGTCCTTTGAAACAAAGAGCGTCGCAAGAATTAAGAGCAGGACGTAAGCGGCGGTGGGGTAAGTGGCGGCGCGGTGCAAAGCCGCAAATCCACCCAAGGCCCCCTGCAAGCCAAACCACAATCCCATCCACACCGTCCAAAAACCAAATTGGAAGGCCAAGCCCTTGACCCAAATTCGACTCCGAAAAATATAGGCCGGAACCAAATACAACAACATGAACCCAAAGGCAACGGCTTTTTCCCGCCAATCGCCTATCGTTCCGCCGACCCAGCGCGCCGCTTCGCTTTGATATATCGCCACGCAAAAAGCGAAATAAAAAACGTAGGCGTAAGGACCGGAGACGTGGGCCGCCGCCGCCGTCAGCGCCGCCCAACCCATGGCCAGCAAAACCACGAAAATCAACAGGCTTGCGTCGGAAGGCAAAACGGCCTTGGCCCCAAAACTCGGCACGGCCGTTGCGGCGTCGGCGCCGAGATAGAACGTCCGGCCCAAATGTTCGAGCTTTTGCGCCACGACGGAAAACGTCGTTTCCTCCGTCAGCTCGTAACATTCGCCCGGCGGAAAATACACCGACCATACCATCCATCCCAACGCCCCCCACAACGCCGCCACCAAAAAAAACAACAACCTCCGCCCCCGCACCGGTATCCGGTCCAAAGTGCGGGCAACGGAAACGAATTCTGTATTTTCGGATTGGGGCATGGTCGTCTATTGGCGGCGCTAATTTACGTATAAACGTAGCAAGCACGGCGAACGTTCGTTGCGCCCAAGCGGCAAACGGTTACGCGCGAACGATTGACGCTCGAAATTTCAATATTTTCTTCGTTAAGGAGGTGGGAAAACATCTTCGGTCGGACGATTGTCAAGGGTTGGGGGCGTTGGAACCGAGACTTTGTTTTCCGACGGATTTTCGGGCGGCGCCTCGTTGTTTTGCGAATCTTTGTTTTGCGCCGCGGCTCTTTTGGCGGCGTGGGCGGCTTTGATTTCCATGACCTCGATGGTCGTTTGACCGAAAAGCCCGCGTTTTTTGTAGGGCAAATCCAAATCCCTTATCCACGCCTCGACTTGCTTCAAGGGAACGGGTGCGTTGGGGTTGGGGCCGCGTTCGGGTTTGTCGGGGCCGTATTTGAGTTTGATGAGCCAACGGGCCGTTCGGTACAAGGCTCTGAGCGGGATGTTGTTCCAAAGGTCGATGGGTTTGCGCCGCCGGGGTTCGAGCCAGTTCCACACCACTTGCAGATAGAGTTTGATGGCGCCGACGTTTCCGGCGACGGCTTTTTCGGCCAAAATTTTGAGGCTTTCGGGCAGGAGGTGTTCGAGGGCCTGTGCCGCGTCTTGGAAGGCTTTTTCGCGCGGGGTTTTGGCGACGGCTTTGGGTAGGGTGGCGTTGGAGGGTTCGTCGGCGCTAACGCTCAGGCCGTCGGAGATGCCGATGATTTTGTTGCCGGGGTTGCCCGTGAGTTGGAAGTAGAGTTTTGCGGCTTGGACGTGGCCTTGGGCCGCGCGGTCGGCGAGGGC
>CALAJH010000075.1 GCA_937922655.1 uncultured Bacteroidia bacterium | reverse complement strand
GACTTCCTTTTCCTTGCGTCAAATTATATACGGAAACGTATACTATGCCGGGGCCGTTTACGGTAAAGGTATACCATAAAGTACGTCGTGGATTGGTAGGCTGAGGCAATGGGTTGGGAGGCGGCATTTTCCCTATCGGACAAACGTGTATCGGGTCTCGTGGGTCGGCCCCCGTCGTACAAAAGAAAAAGTCGTTGCTTGGCGCCCTGCCAAACGGGCCGGGAGGATCAGCTATGGCGCCGCGACGTTCGATAGCATCGTTCGGCATCAAACCGAAATTGTAAGCTTGATGCGGAAAGTCAAATTTCGACGTTCCTAAAGAATCGACGTAAATTCGGGGCGTATGCCATGAACCAATGTGTTGATCGCCGGCAAAAGTTACCAAAGTATAGGTACCCGCCGGCAAACATGCCCGCAAATCGTCGTAAATACATTCATGGGTCACGGTATAAGGCGGAGAAAGTGCGGTGATGTCCCCTTGATACAATCTCGAGCGATAACTCACACCTCCCAAGTTGTCTATTAAAACATGCGAGGGTTTGTCCAAAGTGAAGACCCGGTAACTAACGCGATTAAAAGTCGGTCCGGGGCAAGGCGTGATGCCGGGAGGAAAGGGCAGGTTGTTTTTACATTCCCAATATTCCGACGGGAACGTAAAAGTTTTATGGTTTCGAGGGATTTGCGCGGTATGACCTCCATTGGGTCCCCATGCAATCGGCGAATTTTGATAAGTGCGGTCGGCAGTGGCAAAGGTTCCGAACTTTTGCTTATTTGTATCGATACTGAAGGTAAACCAAGTCTGAAGGCCTAGACTTCCCCCAAATCCGGAGGTATATGTTGGATCCGGAAAGGTTTTACCGGTACCGTATGCCACAATCGTATACCATCCCGCCTCCATACATTCTTTAAATCCACCCATCCTGCAATCTTTGTATAACGACGTTAAGGGATTCGGACCGCTTGACAAATGATCGCTCAAACGCCCTCGGAATATCCGATAGTAAATGCCGTCCGACCACCAACTATAATAGCTCGACGAGTGCGGGCTGAACGTGGTTAGAAAATCGTCGGACAGGTAAATTTCGCGATATATTTGCTTGGTCGTATTGGCACAAGGAGGGTAGCTGTTGCTTCCAATGGTAATGGTCATTGGGTTGTCGGTACAATAAAACCGAGACGGCGTGGCGCTTGAAGTCGGATTGGATAATGAAATTGCCGGCAAAACTTCGGGATTGAGTGGATCGGTAAACAACGTAGGGCCAAACGACTCAAACCTTACGAAAAGATTATCTCCATATCCAATGTCTCCGGCATCGCCAAAACTCACCAATGTATACCACCCCGGCGTAACGCATACCCGAAAATAACCGGGCCACCAATGCGAATGGCACCCCGCTTGGTCAACCAAGTTTTGTACACGTCCGTTTACTATGGGTTCGGTCGTTGCATTGCCGCGGTACAACCTCACGAATATTCGGCGCCACCAGTTAAATTGCCCTACGGTCAATATGCCATTTTGACCTATATTCACTAAGCGGTAAATGGCCCTATCCACCGTCGGACCGCAAACGTTGCCTTCGGGAAGCCGAGTGGTGTCGCAGTCGTAATAATCGGCGCCAGTCATATAATTGTTTCCCGAAACCAACGGATTGCCGCTATTAACGTACCCCACATCTGTAGCCTGAGGATCCAAATCGTACAGTTGTCCGGGGGAAACCAACACGGGCTGTAATTTCATGGTGTACGTCTTGGCCAAATGCGTATGATACCAGTGGTTGGGATCGGGATTGTCTGCATTTGGATAAAATGGCGGATTGGCGGTACTTCGAGGATGATTTTCTATACCCATGATAAGCACCGAGTACTTTCCTTGCGGAAAACAATCGAAGCGGGTAAACCCCGACGAATTCATTCTAAACTCGTCATACAAAGTCAAATTGGAACATCCGCCGGGAGCCGCAATGTCCCCGTTATATATTCTTATAAGCAATTGTGGCGACCAACCGGAACTTACCGAGAAATTCAGGTGCGCCATAATACTCGTTTCAAAGGTCATCCACCCTCCTAATCGAAAGGTATCGCTGCCGCTTACAAAATAGCCCGAAGGAGGATAAATCCCCGGACAATTTGCCGTATAGTTGGACATTCTACTATTGCAGCTGAAAATATCCGTCTTCGTAGACACGCTAAGGGGCAATACGCCAAATTGAACGGCCGTGGGAAACGGGGATTCGCCGGGATCGGGAGCGATAGGGTCTCCGGCACCGACTTCGTATAGACGGACGTTTATCGTTCCCGTGTAATTTACATGGCTATACAGCTGAATACTGTAGGTCGTATTCGGATCAAGATTACAAGTCTCGACTGCCGCACCGTATGCCCCCGAACTGTTTTGATGCAACAAACGGCACGAACCTACGGGCGTTAGATTTTCTCCGTTATCGGGTATGCCGTCGGGAATAGAGTCCAATTCTACATCTCCCTTGTATAGTCTGTATACCCATCGCCTTGGAACCACGGTACTAAGCGGATTCCACGGTACTTCCTGAACCTCAAAACGCAAATGATCTACATGATTGTCCGTTGTAAACTTATGCCAGGTTGTTTTGAACATATTTTCGGCAATTCCCCCGGGAAGGGTGTCGCAAGACATTTCGGTGGGATAATAACTATGACAGCTGATTTCGTATGTTTGGTTCAAATAAGGAGTAAGGTAGCCATGCGTTCCCGATGCCAGCCCAAAATTGAGAGGTGCACTCCCGCGCCAGTTGGTAGGGTCGTCGTGAAAAATACCCGGAATTGACGACGGACCAACCTTTAGCTGAATAAATATCTGTCCGTTGGCAAACAACTCCGCAGCTACTTGAATAAGATATTCTCCCTTGGTCAAGCATTTGTGGGTATACCCCTCTATGTTAATTATCGGCGGATCGACTACTTGAGATGCATTCGGAAAACATGCGTACCCCGGCGCGCGATATAAAGTCCATCCCGCCGCACTGGACGGCATGTCGTCAAGAGGATTCAACGGCGTGGCATCGTATTCTTTAAGGATTATCTGTACCTGTCGCGTAGTGTTTATTTTAAAACGATACCATACGGATTTTTGATTGTTGCCCGCCGTAATTTGAGCGGGGGGGAAATATTCGGGAGGCGGTGGAAAGGTTTCTAGCGTCGCCCCGACCAACGATACGGTATCGCTGTAAAACGTCCCGTATTGAAAGCCAATATCCACCCCACCGGGCGCAAGAATCGGACTTGCGTTTATACAATTATCGTTGGGTGGCTGGGCGTAGACCTTTGCCGGCGACCATAATCCCATAACCCCCCACAACGCCAACAAGGTCATAGAGATTTTTCGGCGAATTCCGTCGAATACGCTTGAATCGCTAGGAGTAAATAACGGTCTCATATTATTATTAAATTTAAGGTGGGTGGATTATATCGAAGGGCGGCGGGTTCCGCCGCCCTTTCGTTCAACAATATGGCAAAATTTTAGCTTCCCCTTACTCCCCGACCGCCCGATGTGTTATACCGTATGGAAATTCCGTTTTCGTTTGTAAGTTCCCAATGGCTGTTGCGAACGGTGTAGTAACGATCCGATACGCGAGGTGGCCACCAATCATCCGCAAAACTTCCTCCGCGAAGACCAACCGACTGGCGGATGGCCAAAGGCGTGGGTTGGCCGGCGCCGGAGGTGGAATAGGGAGGCCACGTGGTAGCGTTGATTATCGGCCAATCGTTTTGGTTGTGGAAACCATCGGTATCCAGATTGCCGTCGCCGTTGCTACCCGTAAAAATACGGGCGTTGTTGTTTATCGGCGGGTTGGGATTAAATCCGTTGGTAGTGGTTAACTGAGACAAAGCAACCACGTATTCCCACACGTTTCCGCTCAGTTCCATGATGCCGTAATAAGAGCCGCCCGAAGATTCACGGGTGGATGTAGGCAACGCAAAAATCCCCACCCTCACGGGGCCGCGCCAAGGGAACGACGGGCCGCCATTGGCGGGTGAACCGAGGAAATCGTTGTTATAAATATTGCAATTAGGCGTGGGCGAATCAAGAAAAATTTCGGTGCCGTTTTCCAACGGCGAAGTGGAAGAAATGGTACGTCCTTCGTTGAGGGTCGTATTGCCCCATGCGTACTCATTGGCTACCGGGGCGGCGGGACCACGACACGCCTTTTCAAACTCCAATTCCGTCATCGGTCGTAAACAAGCCCAATCCAGATAGGCGGATACGTCGCCGTAACCCAAAAAGTTTTGAGCGCGATCCGGGGCGTCGGTTGTATAGATATTGGGAGCCGTACCCGTGTTATTTAAGCGATTACGGTATGAACCGAAATTACCCGGATATCGATTGACTTGCGCCGCCGTGGAAAGCGTATTCAAAAACGCCGCATACTGACCCTGGGAAATTTCATACTTCATACAATAAAAAGGCGAGGTCCCTTTCGGATAAGAACTGACGTCGAAAGTCAAGGCTTGAGGCCACGACTGGGATATGGAAGTGGTAGCGGAAGTAACCAGCGTAACCGGGAAAAACTGCGAGTTCGTATGGTTGTTGCCGTCGCCGATATAAAAGTCACCGCCGGGCACAAAGACCATCTCGATACCGAAGACCTTGATGTCGATAGGGTCGGTTACCGGGTCGGTGGGCATGTTGGTAACTTTTAAGGTAACGGTGTAAGGACCGGCGGTGGGATAGATGCCGGGAACGGACTGACGAAGCATGAGCCCCCGGTTATCAGGGTCGATGCCCGGCGTGCCGTTGGCTTGCGTGGCCTCCAACGCACCGGGAATAACGCATTGGGCGAAGTTCAGGATACCGTGAGTCCACGCCGTCGAGGCGCCGCAAGCCCGGAACTTTACAAAAACCCACGCCGCATCCCAATTGTTGGGTACACTCGTTACCCGCCAACTGTTTTGCCATTGGAGCGTGAAGGTTACGGTTTGGTTGGCTTGGTCGTGAGAAGTGATGTTCACCGACAACGCGTTGGCCCAACCCAAAATCGGCGTAAACGCCATTATCGTAATGAGGTAGATATTGCGTATCATTTTACTACTCTCTTTCTTTTAATTTTTAATTTTTTAAGTGATAAAAATTAACGTAATCCGCGACCACCATGCCATTCGGCGCCCCAACCTCCTCGAGTATTTAAGTGATAACCGGATTGATTGTCGGCACGGCTGGAAACCTGAAGTATAGAGTTCCACGAAAGAGTGTGCGCCCAACTTCCGCCTCGCACGGTAACGGTGGGATTATAATTTGTTGAAGGCGGCGGTACGGCGGGCCATACACCCACGTCGTGATTGCCGGCGGCCGTCAAGTAGCCGTTCCCCCACGCCTTGGCGTAATTCGACAACGAGGCATGATTGGAGGCGGCCACCACGATTTCGGCAACGTTGCCGCTCATTTCCATGACGCCGTAATAGGTGCCGCCGGAAAGCTGGCGGGCCGTGGCTCCGGAAGTCGATGCTTTGGCAAAAATTCCCACGCGAACGGGGCCATATTCCTGCCCCGAAGAAGTTATTCCACCCGCCACCGTATTATTGCCACCCATGTGGCAGTTGGCGTCTGTGTTCATCGCTTCTTCGGTGCCGTTTTCCAATGGAGAGGTACTGGTCATAACGTTAAGTTCCGTTAAGCTGGTAGAACCCCATGCATACTCGTCCATAATGGGCGCCAAAGGCCCGCGGCAAATTTTCTCAAACTCCAACTCGTTCATTGGACGCAAACACGCCCAATCCAGGTAAGCGGAGATGTCGGCCCATAAAAGCCAATTCTGAGCGCGATCGGGTTGCGGGGCAAAATATATGTCCGGCGGAGCGCCCGTATTAAGTAAATTGTAACGACGATTTAGATGGCAGCTGCCGGCCGGCGGCGTGTATGGACATATCCCCGGGTAGCGAGCCAACTGAGCGGCGGCGGGAATGGTGTTCAAGAAGTCGGCGTACTGACCTTGTGTAATTTCGTACTTCATACAGTGGAACGGCGCAAATCCTTTGGGATAGGAAGCCGAAATATTGGTGGCGCCGGGCCAAGGTTGTACGGCGGGGTGATGGGCTTGGATCGATATCGCTCCCTCGCCTGTAATTTGGGTTTGCTGAAAACCGCCGTGGCTGGATTGAAAGCGTCCGTCTCCAACGAAAAACGGTCCTTGCGGAATAAACACCATTTCAATACCAAAGACTTTGACATCGAGCGGGCCCGTTATCGAGTTAAGATTCGTAACGCGCAGGGTGCAGGTAGCCCAACCGGCGTCTACATACTTGCCAACGGCATTGCGGCGAAGCATGACGCCAAGGTTGTTGGGTGCGGGGTCGATGCCTACGGCGGAGCCGTCGGCCAAAACGGGTTCCAACCCTCCGCCAAAAACGTGATGCGCTAGGGTCGTGCTTATCTCGCCGTGCGTCCATGTCACGGTCGGCGCCGAACCGCACGTTCGAAACTTCACAAAGACCCATGCCGCGTCCCAATTGGGTGGGTTGGCGTTGGCGGCCTGACGCCAACTGTTGCGCCATCGGAGGTCGAACCAGACGTTGTTTGTCGCCTGGTCGTAGCCGATGTTGTTAAGTTCCAACCAGTTTGCCCAAGCGCGCCCCGGAAGCGTTGCGGCTAGCAGACCGATTGATGCAAGAGCACATAACTTTTTCATCATATTATACTTGCGTTTGGTTAAAGATTCGAAATTGAGCGGTGAATGTAAAATATCATACATATATTCTCGAAAAAACTTTGATAATTTTGCAAGGCTTTTATTTACGAGGTAAAATTAAAGCATCAATGTTAACAAATGGTTTACTTAAAAGTAAATTTATCCACAGCAACACATAAAGTTATCCACATTCAAATCGGACGGCCGTGTGATTAAATCTCGGGACGTACGTTTATCGTCGCCGTGGTTAATTTCCAAGGAATTTTCCGGCGCACATCCCCGAAAGTCTGCGGCCGGTGAAGCAATTGACACAAAAGCGCGCAATTTTTTCATCATATTATCCTTGTGTTTGGTTAAAAACCGGAAATCGACGGTGAGTTTAAAATACTATGCATCCTCACTTGAAGCTAGAATTAGAATGCTTTAATTAAAATGCTTTTAAGCAATAAAAAGTTTACTAATTTTTCGATAATAATTTAACTCAACGGCTTTTCGCTTCGTGCCGTTTGCCGCAGCCTCGACGTAAGTTTAGCCCGGCGCGTGGGTTTGTTGTCAAACCCGTATAAAAGCGTTCGTTCCGCGTCATTGGGGATGTGAACAAGTCGCTCAAAAAATTTAATCTTCGAGGCTTTGTGTTTGTAGGACGTCAAAGGCATAAAAACCGGGAGTGAGTTTCACGCCGTCGCCAAACAAGCCGGTTGACGGCCTTCGCCGTCGGAGACCGAAACATTTTCAAAATTATGGAAACAGGTTCCAACCCATCTAAAACAAAACTCCCTTTTTACACCGATTTGTACAAAGTTTATAAAAACGTTATTCCCAAAGACTTGCATCGTCCTCCATTCCAAAGAGGCCGAACCCACGCCGTCGAGCGTTTCAACGGCACGTTGCACTCCAAAGTCTCGCGTTCGGTTGGAAAAAACCATTCTTTTGCCAATTCCCTCGACACGCTCAGCGGTTTTGCCGTTTATATTTATCATTATTGGTCTAGCGCCACTCCGGGATTTGAGATTTATGCGTAGATTTGTAAAAATTATCAACCAATAAAATTATGTTGAAAAAATGGGGATGGTTTGCATGGCTAACGGCGTTGTTGTTGTCGGCCTGCGAATTCGAGGGAAGTCACCCGGCTTCGACGACGTCGGCGCCGTATTTGGTCGTCGGCATTTCCGACGGCGACACCTTTACGCTTTTGGAGGAGGCGACGAAGGCCAACGTCAAAGTTCGGTTGTACGGAATAGACGCACCCGAAAAAAGACAACCCTACGGCGAACGGGCCAAACAGTTTGCCTCGGATTTGTGTTTTCGTAAGAACGTTAATCTTAACGTGGTCAATAAAGACCGTTACGGACGCTCGGTGGCGTATATCTATTTGGAAGACGGCACGAACGTTAATTATGAACTGGTGAAGGCCGGGATGGCGTGGCATTACAAACAGTTCAGCAAGGACCCCGAGCTTGAAAGGCTCGAAGCCGACGCCCGTAAAAGAAGGGTCGGGCTTTGGCGCGACAAAAACGCCATGCCGCCGTGGGAGTGGCGAAAACAGTCCAAACTGCAATAAATTCGGGACGGGCGACGTTTTCCATCGAAATTGTCCGCCGTTATTTGCTTGGGCTTGTTATCTTTGTCGGCGATGGGAATAGACTACAATTCGACGACGTTTCGGCAAGCGTTTGTCGGGCTTTTGTTGTGGGCGGTGGCAACGGGTTTCGGTTATGGCGCCGACCAAACGTTGACGGTTCACGACCGCGCCGACCGATATGAACTTTCGTCTTATTTGGCCGTTTACGTCACGGATGTAAGCGGAGAAAGCGTGGAAAAAATAGCGCAAAAACCGTTTTCCAAGCCGCATTCCGAAGTTTCCAATCTTGGGCTGACGCTTTCGGTCCATTGGTTTCGTTTTACGGTGTTGAACAATGCGACGGAAAACAAAAATTGGTTTGTCGAACTGGATTATTCCAACATACGTCGTGTTCGTTTTTACGCTCCGGGGCAAAAACCCGTAGTGGTGGGCGAGTTGGAACCCTTTTCCCGCCGTCCGATTCCCAATCGCAATTTTGTTTTTCCCGTGACGCTTCCTCCGGGGGAGAAAGCGACGTATTTTGTCGAAGTGGAGGCGCTTGGCCCGACCGTCGTTCCATTGAGTTTCTTGACCCCCAAAGGTTTTTACGACCGCGACGAAACCGAGGTCGTTATCTTGGCCTTATGGTTTGGGTCGTTGATTGTCGTCATTGTATACGGGCTGATTTCTTATTTTATGTCATGGGACAAAATCTATTTGCCGTTTATCGTCGGGGCCTTGGCGATGTTGTTGTATATTTTTGGCGAACGCGGATTTGGCCTGCAATTTGTCTACGGTTCGCGTCCGTGGTTAAATTATTTGTTGCGCATCGGTTGCCCCGCAATAATGGTGGCCGCATTGTCTTTTTTTGTCATACGTTATCTGGATTTGACCCACAATTTTCCACGTTGGAGAGCGGTATTTCATTTGACGACAGGAGCGGCGGCGTTGGTGGTTTTGCTTTCCATATTTGCTTTTAACGACGCGGTGTATTTCGTGGCGTCGGCGTTTTTGTTGGCGGTACGGATTGTCTTTCCCGTTCAAGCCATTTGGGTATGCAAGCCGGCGTTGAAAAGGCGATTCAAGCCTGCGGCGGTACTTCGTACAACAATGTTTGTTTTTTTAATCGGCGAAGTGTTCAATTTGCTTTTTATTACGGGAATCCTGCCGTTCAGTCTGTTTACCGAAACCTTGGGACAATTCGGAATACTGGCCGGTGTTTTGATGACCGCCGTTACCATTCGGGAAAAATTCAATTATTTGCGTGAAGAGGAGCGAATCACGTATGAAAAATACCTCGAGGTCATGGCCGTGGACGTTCGATTTATTACCAAACAAAAGGAAAAACTCGAACTTCGGGTACGGGAACGTACCGAGGCCCTCAACAAGGCCAACGAAGAACTCAACGCCATGCTCGGAGACATCATCGAAAAAAACAAAATCATCGAAGAAAAGAACCACGATATTATCGAAAGCATCAATTATGCCCATCGAATACAAACCGCCATTCTTCCCGCCACCGAATACATTCGACTTTTCGTGCCGCACTTCTCCGTTTTTTATCGGCCTAAAGACATCGTTTCCGGCGACTTTTACTGGTTCGCTTACGACGACACGACCGACAGGGCGATTTTGGCGGCGGTGGACTGTACCGGCCACGGCGTTCCGGGTGCGTTTATGTCCGTTATCGGCTACAACCTGCTTAATCGCATCGTCATCGAGCAAGGAATCGTAGACCCCGACGCCATACTTTCCGAACTCGATAAACAGGTTATTTTTTCCTTGAAACAAAACGAAACGATGGGCGAGCAGCCGAACGACGGTATGGACGTCGCGTTGGTATCCATCGAACGCGCAACAAAAACCGTTCATTTCTCGGGGGCAAACCGTCCTTTTTATTATTTCGACGGCAAAGAAATCGTTGTCATCAACGGGGATAAATTCCCCATCGGTGGAACGCAAATATCCAACAAGAAATTTACCGCCCACAGCATACCCATGCGCGGCCCGGAGAAGTGTTACTTGTACACCGACGGATATGCCGACCAGTTCGGCGGGCCGAACATGAAAAAGTTTTCCCCCAAAAGAATCCGGGAGTGGATTGCGGCCCACGCTTCGATTCCCGTCGTCGAGCAAGCAAAACTGTTGGAGCAGACTTTCGACGCTTGGAAAGGCGAAACCGAACAACTCGACGACATTACCATCATGGTATTTGGAATGGAGGATTTGAACCCGGAAGAGTCTTGATTGATTTCTTATCGACAAAACCTTGTTAATCGGACAAACCACTCAAATGCGTTCCGGGGTCGGAGGACGGATTTGAGTGGCTGTTAGCGACGGGCGGCTTCGGTTGCGGCGGGCAGGGGCATGGAAACAGAGGAGGACGAGGGACGAATAAGCGCCGGCGTAACGGTTCGCCCCTCGTTTTTTTTAATGCCGTCCGGCAGCCACGAAGGCAGGGAACGTCGCACGACCCTTGCATTCTTGTAAGCGGTTTTGAGGTCAAATATCGAAAACGCCTCATAGCGTCCGCTTAAGTTTTTTCCGATGGCCAAAGCCGCGTCGGGATCGCCGCCCAAAGAAATGGGAATGAGCAGACTTACGGTATCGAATACCGCATTGTAGCAGTACGCGGCAAGATCGTTGTCCACCCGAATGCGTTGCAACCCTTTTTCTATGGCATTATGCAACAGGGTCGTAAACACGTTGACGAAAACGGGGTTCTTTAAATAGGTTTCTTTTTGATCGCCGCCGATCGGTATTTTTGCGATGACCGCCGCACCGTCCAACCAATTTTTAGGCAAGCGATGAAAGTTTTCGCCGATGACGTGCATTTCGTTCATAACGTACGGAACGGGATGCGGGATTTCAAGGAATTCGTTTAAGAGCGCGTCGGCGTCTTTGCGCAACATCCGGTCGGCGGGCCATTCCTTTACAAAACGCATCACGTTGTCTTCGAGCGGGTTTCGACGATTGACGCCTTCGACGACGATACACTCGAAACGCCAAGGCTTGACGTTGGGGTTGTTCACTCGTTTGGCAAGTTCTTCTTTGGTCAACGTACGAAAAACCATATATATCTTTCGCGTTTGGGCGTCAAAGAGGCCGGTATGCACCACGGCATAGTCTACAACGCCGCCTCTGAAATATTCGCACGAACGTACGTAGTGGATTTCATTGCGTCGGGCGCGTTTGAAAAGCGTAAAATTCAAATACGATTCCAAAACATCGTTCTCCTTATGGATTGTCCAAAGCTCGGGCTTGGCGATAAGCGCGATTTGAGACAGGTGGTGACGCAACGAATCCGTTTCTCCTTCTTGACCCCACCAGAAAATATTCGAGCTTAGCATCGCGCTCGGGTTGTCGATATTGGGTTTTATAACGGCTTCATGCACGGTCTTTTCGGAAACCGTGGGGGCTGTCGCCTTACCGTTTGGGGATTCTATTTTGGGCGTTGATTTGACGTCGCTCGCTTCTTCGAGCAAGCGACGTTTCAAATTAACGCGCATATTTCCCTTGCCCGAATTTCTGACTACGAACGCCTCGCTACGAGAAAGATAGTCGGTTAAAGGTTTGGGATAATTTATTCCTTTTTTGGATAAGAAAGTACCGAAGTTGGCACACGAATAACCGAATGCGTCGGGGGTTTCATTGACGATAAACTCGTTGAAAAGTTCGACGTATTCGTGTGCTCCCAAGACCGTGGGACGAGACGGCGGAGCAGTGTCCGCTCGACAAATTTCCCTTGCCACATTTTCATACATCGCGTTGCGAGTCGTTTCGCTTTCCACTTCGAAGCATCGACCGATACCGTAGACATGACTGATTTTGATACCGTCATGGTTGGCGTCGATGTAATCTTGGAAATTCGAGTGGTGTTCGTCTCGAACATCCAAACCCACCTTCTTCATTCCATCTATTAAGGACTGAAGAGGTACGGGACCGCCCAACTCTTTGTTGAACGCCTGAATTAGCTCCATTAATTGAATTTTTTTGTTCATTCGATTGTAACTAAAAAATGAATAAATGATTAAATATTTTTAATTATGCGTCGATGAATAAAACAAAACATCGTCGCGGATATGCAAATTTACAAAACGCTACCCGCAACTTTCGTGGTTTTTTTCGAAAATAAAAAATAAAGGGTGGTTCGGTTGACGAACGATTTATGAGTCGCACCGTGTGCGAACTTAGTGGACAAACTATGAAAGTCGGGCAATTATTGTTTTTCGAATACAATTTTTTTTCCGAAGGAAATATCGAGGCGATTTCTTGCTATTGAGATTGGAGGCGTTGAAAACCGAAACGAATTATTACTAATGAAGCGGTGTGAAGGGAAGCGGGGATTTTTTACCCGTCAATGAAATCAAGACGCGGATATCAAGATTCGAGATTGTTGATTGCGGATGAGTCGGCGGGGGACAAAAAACCCCGACCTTTGGGGGTCGGGGATGAAATTCGGCAACCACCTACTCTTCCACGTTTTACCGCAGTACCATCGGCGCAGGGAGGCTTAACTTCTCTGTTCGGAATGGGAAGAGGTGCACC
>CALAJH010000074.1 GCA_937922655.1 uncultured Bacteroidia bacterium | reverse complement strand
ATACCGTTGCTCCCGTCGGACATACTCGACAAAAACGATTCGGATTTTGCCATACTTGCCAAAAGATTGATGGACGACTATACACGAAACAAAACGGAAAGATTTAAAAGTATGTTCGTCGAAAGTTGTTATTCCCCCCGTCTATCCAAACCCATCATCGACGAAATCGACGCGGTGTTGGCCGAACATTACGGGTTTACGGAGGAGGAATTGGATTTTATCGTCAATTACGACATAAAGTACCGCATGGGCCGCGGCGAGGAGACGGAGGCTTAAAGGGCGGGAAAGACGCGACGACGGGGGTAAGGCGGGTTGGAATGAGGCGGTGGGTGGAAACGGCAAATTTCGGGCAAACGGTTGTATTTTGGATTTCGATATATCGAATTTTTTTTATGTAAAATCGGTTATAGCCAACGGGCGCTTGTTTACAGGTTTGCTCCACGGTAAACTTTTCATTCATTTTTATTTATTATCGATGTACATTGAACAAATGTATACGTCTTGCTTGGCGCAGGCGGCGTATTATATCGAATCGAACGGCGTGGCGGCGGTAGTGGATCCGATACGCGAACCCGAACCGTATTTGGAGTTGGCCGAGCGGCGCGGGGCGAAAATCGCCTATATTTTCGAGACGCATTTTCACGCGGACTTTGTGTCGGGTCATTTGGATTTGGCGCGGCTGACGGGCGCGAAAATCGTTTACGGCCCCGGGGCGCAGACCGATTTTACCGTTCACAACGCCCGTGACGGCGAAACGTTTGCCGTTGGCGAACTCACCGTACGGGTCATGCACACGCCCGGACACACGCCCGAATCCGTGTGTTACGTTTTGGAGCGGGGCGGCAAGCCCGTGGCCGTTTTCACGGGCGACACGCTTTTCGTCGGCGAGGTGGGGCGGCCGGATTTGCTCGAAGGTTTCGATATCGGACGCGAAAAACAGGCGCGCGACCTTTATCGTTCGCTTCACGACAAACTCTTGCGTCTTCCCGACGACGTCGTCGTTTATCCCGCCCACGGTCCGGGCTCGCTTTGCGGCAAAAACATCGGCGAAGAAAAACAGTCGACCATCGGCCGCGAAAAACAATTCAACTACGCGCTTCGGGAAATGACGGAGGACGAGTTCGTGGAAATGGTGCTTTCGGGCTTGACGGCGGCGCCGCAATATTTTGTCCAGAACGCGCTCATCAACCGCAGGGGCTACGATTCTTTGGAAACGGTCTTGGAGCGCAATGCGCGCCGTTTGAGTTACGACGACGTTCGTCGGGAAATCGAGGCGGGTGCGGTGGTTTTGGACGTGCGCAACGGTACGGATTTCGGCGCGGGCCACATTCCGGGGGCGTATCAGGTAGGTTTGGACGGTTCTTTCGCCGTATGGGCGGGTACGGTTTTGGACATCCGCAAACGGATGGTGGTGGTGGCGCCCGCGGGCCGGGAGCGCGAAGCGATACTTCGTTTGGCGCGCGTCGGCGCCGACAACGTCGCCGGCTATTTCGACGTCGCCGATTGGCAAGGAGAGTTGCAAACCCTGCCCAACCTCAAACCCGCACAAATCACGCCCGAACGCGCCGTCGTTTTGGACGTGCGCAACGAGGGCGAATGGCTTTCGGGGCATCTACCTTACGCCAAGCATTTTCCTTTGCGCCAACTGATTGACGATTCGTCGTCGCTCGACCCGAACGCGGCTTACCAAATTCATTGCGCGGGAGGGTACCGTTCGGTCATTGCCGCGTCGTTGTTGCAGGCCCGGGGCTTCGCCAACGTTGCCAACATCGAAGGCGGATTCGCGGCCATCAAAGCCGAACTTCCCGTCGTCGTTTAAAGTAAACCACCGAAAGCGTCTAGGCCGCCGCCGCGAAAAACGGCGGCGGTGTTTATTTTTTATCCTCGATCCGCCGATTGCCCTCAAAGCGAGTTCGATACACGCCGAATGGGCGTTCGGGCATGGTAGACAAGTGCGCATACAAAAAATTAAAAAATTTTTAACGTTTGAATAATGCGGGTGCGTTTGCTTTGCATCATACTTTTTACTTACGCGAGCGTCCGAAACCCAACGAAGGTTCGTAAACGTTTTTAGACGTTTTCGTCGTATCGAATTCAAGAATATGCGAATCTTATCAGGGTTGCGCGTCGGGGCGCCGCCGTTGCTTTTTGTTTTGTTATTGACGACGGGATGCCGTTCGCTCAACGACATAGGTGTACTCGTTCCGCCGACGGTGGACGAAGACCCGAACTTACCCTCGACAAGCGTGGAAATCCACGGAAAAACCCGAAAAATCCACCTCAAAACCTTCGGCGCGCCCGATCTGCCGGTACTTTTTGTGCTGCACGGCAGTTATACCGACACCCGGCCCTATGCGAATATTTGTCAAGGTTTGTCGGACCGGTACCGCGTCGTGATATGGGACCAAAGAGGGTGCGGGCTTTCGGAGCGCATTACCGAAGAAGAATTTACGCTCGAATCGGCGGTCGAAGAAATCGAGCAAATCAAAAAACAATTTTCGCCCGATAAAAAAGTTACGATTGTCGGTCAATCTTGGGGCGGGGGCTTGGCCACGCTTTATACTTCCACGCATCCGGAAAACGTCGAACAGCTGGCGCTTATCGAACCGATGCCTTTGAAGGGTTCGGACATGCAAGAACTGTTTAACAAAATCGTGGAATTTCGATACGAGAACCCGAGTTGGAACGCGATGGTGCGTCACGGCCGGGCCATCGGCCCCGGCGACCACGCCCGGCTCGATTACCGCGCGATGATGATACTCCGTTCGACGATGACTTCGGGTTATCACTGCGACGCGCAAAACCCGCCCGCATGGCCGATTCATCGGGTGGGGGCGTTTTTGGAATACGTCAGAAACAAGCGTTTGGGCAATCCGATTTCGGGGTTTTCGTACGATTTTACCCGCGGTTTGGATGCTTTTCAAGACACCGTACTGATTTTGGGGGGTTCGTGCAGCGCTTTGGGTTATGAAATGCAAAAGCGTTATTCCCAAGCGCATTTTCCACGCGCTCGCGTCGTCGAAATTCCCAACGCCGGCCACCGCATGAACATCGAAAAATTCGACGAGGTCATGGCGAACTTTAAAGCATTTTTGAAACAATATCGTCGATGAAAAATCTCGTCCTTATCGGTCTGGCGGGTCTTTGTTTGCACGCGCCCGTCGCGGGCCAAAATTACACGGGTCTGTTGAACGACGCGGCGCACATGGTTTCGGCGGGCCTCAACGCCGATCCCGGGCTCAACGTCCATGCGGATTATTTTGCCGGCATCCAAACCAACCGGGCGCTCGTCCCTCGACTTTGTTTGATTTCCCGGGTCAATTTTCCCATATTCGCACAAAAATGGTTGAATTTTGATTTTCAGTTGGGGGTGGGTTGTCTGTGGAATTTCGACGAACGCTGGATGGCGCTTTCGGGCTTGAGTTGGCATTTTTCGCGTACCGAGGACGTGACGGGAAGATATTTGCATTCGGGTTTCAAGCTCGACCTTTATCCGGGTTATCGACGCGGGTTATGGGCGGTTTTCCCGCATCTTGGACTTCAATATCAGCCGTGGATTCACCTCAAAGCCGGCGATTACGCCCGCCAAGCCTTTCAAGATTTGTATCCCGACGGCGGCGAACCGGCTTACGGCCCTAAGACGGGTTGGTACTACCAAAACCATTTCGTTTTTCAATCGGGTTTGGGGTTTGGGTATTTTCCGTCGCGTTGGCAGGTGAATTTGTGCGCGGGTTTTCAACATACTTTCAATAGGCTCGGAATCGTAACGTTTCCCGACGTCGGGGTCATGCCGTTTTACGGAACGGTAAACTTTGGCTATGTGCTACAAACGCTCAAAAGCGATTAGCCCTTGGGGCGGGCGGCCGTGCAAGCTTTGTTTTAAGTTTTAAGGAATTTGAGGATGGCGATTTCCGTTGCGAGCATCGCCAGCGCCAAAAAGATAAAATATTTCCAGAGAGGGGTTCCGGTGGCTTGTTCGCTGACGTCTTTGCGCACCTGCTCCGGGGCTCCGGCAACGACCTCGATTTGGGCGAGTCCGCGTTCGGCTAAAAATTTACGCAATTCGTCGTCGGTGGGTTTGGCGGTTTTGGATTCGGCCTCGGGGTAGTTGAACGATATTTTTTCCAAAAGCGTGTCGCCTTGAACGAGGGCGTAATTGCCGGCGGGGATTTCGAGCCTGTCGAAGCGCAAGGCGACAAGTCCGGTTTGGGGGTATTGTTCGGGGACGTATTCGGCGCCGTCGGCGGCACGGAGCTTAATGGGTTTGGCGGAAACGGGCCGCACTTTTTTGACGACGGGTTCGCCGACGCTGTAAGAAAAGCGGTTGCGGGTTTGGTTGTTGAAGGCGAGCGTGGCGCGGTAAAGGATGGGGGCGAACGAGGTTTTTAGCGGAAAATCCCCCCATGCCAACGATGGAAAAAACGAAAAGATGTACGCGCTTCCGGAGCCGACGCGCGTTTCGTGGAGCATGGCCCTGCCGCTTTCGTCTTTGATGACGGTGTTTTGCACGCCTACGTCGGCGGGCAGAAAAGGAACGGTGCGGGAAAGGTTGGGACCGTCGAATTCGCCGTCGGCCCGGGCGTTGGCGAACACGCCCTGAAAGAGGGGGTGTTCGAGGTCGGGTTTGGCGAACTTGGTCGGCGCCTCCGAGGCTTCGCCGTAACGTCCCGCGCCGATTTGCGTCAAAAAGTCGTTGAGGCCCGACATATTGGCCCGCCACGACGGAAAAATTATTATGCCCCGTCCGTTTTCGAGCCACGCCTTGATTTTTTGCCCCGTGCCGGAACCGATTTCCGGATTGCCCGCGAACACCACCCCTTCGTACTCTTCCCAATCGACGTTGCCCAGCGCCCGTCGGTCGATAACGTCGGTACGGTATTGGCCGACGAGATTTTGGTAAAAAAGTTTGAGGTAGGACGGGTCTTCGTCGGAGGTAACCAACAAAATTTTGGCGTTTTCGGGGATGTAAAAGGAAAAATAGCGGGTGTTGTCGAATTCGGCGGGGGAGTCGTCGAGGGTGACGGAACCGGAAAGCCAACCGCCGCGTTCGGGCGTGAGCGTCAGTTCGACGGGCGCCGATTGGGCGGGTTTGAGATCGACCGAGGCCGTTGCCGCCGGCCGGCCCTCGATTTCCATTTTAACGGACAATTTTTCGACCTCGGACTCGGATTCGTTTTGGACGTTGAGGGTTAGGGTTGTCGGACGGCCTTTTTCGACCACCGGCGTATCGAAGCGCATATCGGCAATGTAGAGGTTGGATTGTACGCGCCGGCCGACGGACAAAAATTTCACCGTCGTTTGGGCAGGGATTTCCAAGCCGCGCAGGGTGTCCTGCAAAACGGTCGATTGTTGAAAGTCGCTGACAAAATAAAAGAGCCTTGCGGGTTTTCGGGCGTTGGCAAAGTATTGGGTCAGGTTTTGGAGGGCTTGGGCGTAGGAAAAGATACGGTTGTGGAAACCGACGTTCTCGACGGTTTCAAGGGCTTGTTTTTGGGGATAAAACGCGCCGACGAACTTTCCGCCGCCCGTGGTCAAAATTTGAAATTCGTCGGTGGGCGCATAGGCCTTGACGATTTCTTTGGCGAGCTCTTTGGCTTGTTCGAGGTAGAGGCCGCGCTCGTCGGCGCCGCTCATGCTGTACGAATTGTCGATGAGTACGACGACCGAACGTTCGGCGGCGCCCGCCGTCGCGTTTTTGTTGGGAACGACGGGGTCGGCAAAAGCCAAAACCAACGCCAGAACGGCCGTAATGCGCACGGCCAAAAGCAACCATTGCTTGAGCTTGAGCCGACGCAAAACCACCTTGTTCACCTCCCGAACGAACGCCAAATGACTGAAAAGCACCTTGCGCGGTCGCCGAAAGTTGAACAAATGCACGATGATGGGAACGGCCACCGCCGCCGCCAACCACAAAAACGCCGGATTGAGAAAGGTCATATCGCGAATCGAAGCGCAAATATAGCGCCCGGCGGCCGATAAATCTTGCATCCTTCAACCAAGTGCATTCGACGTTGGTCGTTCAAAGAATGGATTTTAATAAAAATTTGTTGCCCCAAAAGGACGACGATAAAAATCCAAGCCGGCGTCTTCGGACAGGGTGCGGGTTCGCGTTCGTTTCGTAAATTGCGCTCGTTTTCGGGACGGCCCGCGCCATACCTATGTTTAAGGGAAAATACGGACGGTTTAGACGCTTTTGGACGTATGCTCTGGGAGGAACGACATTACTTTTTGCCGGCGTTTTCACGTTTTTTTACCTGACCCTTCCCGATTTGACCGACCTCGAACCCGAACCGGGCATGGGAATCGTACACATTTTCACTTCCGACGCCAAAGAACTCGAACCGTTGAGAGCCGAAGAATTCCGCCGTACGGCCGCCCCCCACGAACTTCCCGAACATCTATACCTTGCCCTTCTGGCCGCCGAAGAACCCGACTTTTATCAACACTGGGGTTGGCGGCCCCAAAAGCTTTATCAAAACCTGACCGGAAAATGGGGCGGAAGCACCGTCACCCAACGTCTCGCCCGGCTCCTTTACGACCAACAATCCGAAAAAAAAGACCGGAGCACGATACGCAAGTTGCAGGAAGCCTTCACCGCTTTGGTCTTGGAACGGCGTTACACCAAAAAAGAACTTTTGGCCTTTTACCTCAACCATTCGTTTTTTGGAGGAACGAACTATGGCATCGAACAGGCCGCCGAAGATTATTTTCGCAAACGCGCCAAATTTTTGACGCTCGACGAATCGGCGTTGTTGGCGGGAATGCTTTTCGCACCCTCGAAGTACAATCCGCGCAAAAACCCCGAGGCCGCCAAAAAACGTCGTGACGAGGTGCTCAAAAAAATGCAAAAAATCGGCAAACTTTCCCCCCAAGTGGCGGAAATGGCCATGTCCGCGCCCGTTTACGTTGAATCCCCCGTCCGAAAAACCGAAAAACGCAACTATTTCGCCGGTTATTTTCGCCGCTACGTCGTCGATTTTGTGGAAAAATGGTGTAAAGAAAACGGCCGCGACATGTTTCGCGAGGGTTTGCGGGTGTATACCACGTTGGACAGCAGTTTGCAGGCGTACGCCGAGGCGGCGGTAAAAGAACATTTGCGCGAACACCAACGCCACTTGGACGTCATACTCAAATCCTTGCGCACGCTCAGGAAGGACTCGCCGATTTTGGCCCGGGCCATGAGGCAAAGCCGACGCTGGAAGCTGGCCAAACAAGCCGGTTTGAGCGACGAGGCCGCCAAAGCCCTTTTCAAACAAAAGGTAGCGATGCGCGTTTTCGCCTACCACAAGCCCGAGGGCTACGTCGATACCGTCATGACCCCTTTCGACTCGCTCAAATACTACGCCCGCCTCCTCGAAGCCGGTATGACGGCCCTCGACCACAAACGCGGACACATCTTGGCATGGGTCGGCGGCTTGGACTACCAATTCTTTCAATACGACCACGTCTATAAAGGCAAACGTCAGGTCGGTTCGACGTTCAAACCTTTTGTTTACGCCGCCGCGCTCGAAGCGGGGTTCAAACCCTGCGACACCCTCCTCAATCAGCCCCCCGAAATCGTCGCCCCCGACGGCGACCTCTGGGCGCCCCGCAACGCCGACCACGACTACGGCGGTTTCGTCAGCCTACGCTACGGCATCACTTATTCCATCAACGTCGTTACCGCACGGCTCATACAAAAAGTCGGCCCCGAAAAAGTCGTCGAACTCGCCCGGAAAATGGGCGTCGAATCCGAACTCAAACCCGTGCCGTCCATCGCTCTCGGCACCTTCGACCTTTCGGTACTCGAACTGACGGGCGCCTATCAATGTTATCCGACCTTGGGCGAATATCGAGCGCCGATGGCCGTTACCCGCATCGAAGACCGCAACGGCCGGGTGTTGGCGACGTTCAAATCCGAACCCCGGCGCGTGTTCAGCCGCGAAAACGGCTATGCGATGGTCGAACTTTTGCGGGCCGTGGCCACCAACGGCACCGCCGCCAACGTCCGCTATATCGCCAACCTGCCGTGGAACCTCGACGTCGGCGGAAAAACCGGCACCACCCAAGGCAATTCCGACGGTTGGTTCGTCGGCTTTACACCCGCGCTCACGGCGGGGGTTTGGGTCGGTTGTGCCGACAGAAACGTCAATTTCAACTATTCCAACCTCGGACGCGGTTCCTACATGGCCATGCCCATATGGTCCAAGTTCATGGCCAAAGCCTACAACGACCCGGCCTTGCCCTACAACCTCAAACAAAAAATCGTTCCGCCCGTCCCTTACCGGCACGTTACTTATTGTCCCTACGACCCGATTCGCAAACTCAAAGGCGAAGACGGCGACTCGTCTTTGGCCAAAATCGATTCGCTTTCCAAAGTCATCCAAGACGAATGATTACCCTCGCCTATTCCACCTGCCCCAACGACACGTATATTTTCGGTGCGTGGGCCGAAAAAAGAATTCCCGCCCCCGAAGCGGAGATTCGGTTGATGGACATCGACGAACTCAACGCTTTGGCGGCAAGGGGCGGCGCCGACGTGTGCAAAGTGTCGTTTTACGCTTATTTGTCTCGTTTGGAAAAAGATTACGAACTTTGTCCGGCGGGTGCGGCCTTGGGAAGGGGGTGCGGCCCGTTGTTGGTCGCAAGAAAAGATTTCGACAAACCCCTTACAGAGGCCACCGTCGCCGTGCCGGGCATGGAAACCACGGCAAGGTTGTTGTTGAACTTTTTTTCACCTACCGGCCCGCAAACCGTTGTACGCTTCGACAAAATCATGCCCGCCGTCGCCGAAGGACGCTTCGACCTCGGACTCGTCATTCACGAAAGTCGGTTTACCTATGCCGGTTACGGCTTGACGTGCCTCCGGGATTTGGGCGAATACTGGGAAAATCGAACGGGTTTGCCGATACCGTTGGGGGGCATTGCGGTGCGCAAGTCGTTGCCCGACGAGATGCGGGCGCGGGTTGCGGATGCGATTCGACGGTCGTTGTATTACGCCAAGACCCATACCGACGAGCTTTGGCCTTACATTCGGCGCCACGCCGGCGAAATGAACGACGACGTAATACGCAAACACATCGCTTTATACGTTAATGAATTTTCGATGGACTTGGGCGACGAGGGTCGGGCGGCGGTGGAACGCTTGAGAACCGTTTTGGGATTTTGAACCTCGTCCACGGCGAACGAGCGAAAAAACTACCCCGTCGGCGACAAGTACGTCGAAGAACGTCTCAAAGAATTTGAAATTCCCGACGACACCCGTACCCGCCGCGTCGTTGGGACTTTCCTTTATATCCGACTTACCCGAAAATTTATTTTTCCATGGCGTTTTAAACGTCGTGGGCCCGCCAGGCGTTTTGAAAATCGTTGATTTATAAGAAAAATCGTTTTTCCCGACGACCGACGCAAAAAAGCGTGCTTTCGTTCGATTCCGGGCAACGCCCCAAAATTTCAAAGAAAGTCGCCGTAAAGACGGATTTTTACCGTAGCTTTGGGAACGAACGGCAAAGACGCATGAGGCGAATACGCGATTATTTGACGGCGACGAACCTTTTGGGGGTGGCGGCGGCCGCTTTTGTGCTGGCGTCGCTTTGGTATACCAACCGGCTCGTCGGACAATTGGCGGAAAAGGAGCGCCGGCTTGTCGATTTTTGGGCCGAGGTCTACCAATACATCTCGCGCCACGAAGACCCCGAAAGTACTTTTCTCATCGAACATTTTGTTCTACGGCGTGATTCGGCGATAATTCAAGTGCCGGCCGTCGTCGCCGACGAAAACGGCAAGCCCGTCATGCACAACCTTCATCTTCCGCCCGACCTGCCCGAAAACGAACAGCAAAAAATCGTCGAACGCGAATTGCAAAAAATGAAGGCCGGCGGCTACCCCCCCATTCGCGTCGAATACACCCCCGGGAATTTTCAATCCGTTTGGTACCGCGAAACCGACGAACTCATCCAACTGCGTTATTTTCCCGTGCTGACGGCGCTGGTGCTGACGGTTTTCGTCGTCGTGGTCTTTGTCAATTTTTACGTTTCCCAACGCAGCCGGCAAAACAAAGTTTGGGCGGGCTTGGCCCGCGAAACCGCCCACCAACTCGGCACACCCATCACGGGCTTGGTCGGCTGGATTCAACTCCTCGAAGATTCGGCCCGCTCGGACGACGAGCGCATGGTCGTCGAAGAGCTGACCAAAGACGTCGAACGCCTCCAACGCATTGCCGAACGTTTTTCGAAAATCGGCTCCGTACCCGAACTTGCCCCTTACCCCATGCTCAAAATTCTGACCCACGCCGTGCATTACGTCGCCGGGCGCATCGGCAAAAGCGGGCGCGTCGACGTCAAACTCGATTCCGATTTGGCCGACGACTGTATGGTCGAAATGTCGCCCACGCTTTTTGAGTGGGTGGTTGAAAATCTGGTCAAGAATGCTTTGGACGCCTTGGGCGGCACGGAGGGTTTTGTTCACATCACGGCGCGGGACGCGGGCGCGGACGTGGTCTTGGACGTAAGCGACAGCGGCAAAGGCATTCCCCGCCGCGATTTTCGCCGCGTTTTCCAACCCGGATTTACGACCAAAAAACGTGGCTGGGGTTTGGGGTTGAGTCTTTCGAAGCGCATCGTCGAAAACTTTCATTCGGGCCGGATATTCGTGTTGCGTTCGGAGCCGGGCGTTGGCACGACTTTTCGCGTCGTTTTGCCCAAGCGTCATCCGCGAGGGTGGCGCTTGCGTTGGGGGGTATTGCGACGACTTTTGCGCAACTAAATCCGTAGCGGAATATTCGGGATGGGGTGCGCCGGGGGGAGGTTTGCGTCAAAAAAAGACTTGCCACTGCACGACGGCGGCGCTCGCCCGCCGAAGGGAAAGCGTTTTGCCGTCGCGCTCCTCGAAAACGGGGCGGTTTTGGTAGTCAAGGCAGAGTTTGGCGTGGTGGCCCAAAATCAGCCATTGCACGCCGACGTCGAAGACCGCCGACGGCGAATCCAGTGCGTCGAAAAAGCCGGCTTGTCCGCAAACGAAAGGCATAAGCGTTCCCGCGGGGCCGAGCAGGTTTTCTTTGAGTTTGTAACCGAGCTGTGCATAGGCGACGTTTCCCGTACCGGCGATGGGAAAGGCGTTTCCCGGTCCGTTGAAGCCGCCGCCGCCATTGGCGGGGTTCATCACACCCAAATTGCGTACAAAGTTGGGGCCGAAGTCGAAATTGAACCATACGGCGTAAACGTTGAGCGCATCGTTGCGGGCCGAATCCACGGGCATGTCCAAGTAAAAATCCACGGCCAATTGACGCAAAGGGGTTCGGCGAACGGCGCCGTTGTTTTCGACGACCTCCATCGCGTCGGGTTGAAAAACGAATCCCCCGCCCAAATTAACGACCGTTTTCGCGCCCAAATACGTACCGTGCGTGTACGGGACAAGATACACTTCCCGCATCCGAAAATGGTATTGCACATAAGCGTTGTACTGCAACTTGGGTACGGAGGACGAAAAATAGGCCGTGGCGGGGGCGGCGCTTTGGTTGAATTGGGTAGGAAAAAAAGGTTGGCACACCGACGCGCGATAACCGATGCGTCCCACGTTGCCGTGCGCAAAAACGCCGAAACGCCGCAAGAATTGGTCGGTAACGTCGTTGGTGGCCTGTTCGAAAAGCGGTGCGTCCAGAGCCATAATCGAACCCGTGGCGGGGGCGGCGAAGCGTGCCGGACCCACCCAACCCGTCAGCCCCCCGCCCAACCACAGTTTTTCCCGCCACGCCTCGTACTCTCCCGTCGCGTCGTGAAAAAACGCCCCGGGCTTACGGGCGGACATAAAATTAAAGTTGTTAATCCCCATTTGGACATAAAACAACACTTTTTCATGACCCTGAAAGTAGATTTGTGCCCGCGTGCGACGCAAGCCTATGTCAAAAATGCCCGGCGCCGGCTCGGCTTTGCCACCTCCGGAGGGGTTGGTTATCGTTGTGCCGGGGTTGGTCTCCGTGTATCGAAACCATACTTGGTTGTTCATCGAAAGTTTGACGTAGCGCGTGCCCGTTTCATTGAGCAAAAGCTTGATTTCGTCGAACTTGCGGATTTTCGCACCGACCTGCGCTCTGAGCCCCGCCGGCACGGCCGCGGCAACCGCAATCAACAAAATCGAAAGAGAATGCATGGACAAGCGTGGTTTATACGCGCCAAATTACCGTTTTTTAAACACAGATAAGAGAGTTAATAACAATGAAAAACCGCGTAAAGGAGAATTGTTTATGCCTAACAAGAAAAGACTTGAAAGCTTCGCCCCCGTCACCCACCGTTTGACGCCACCGATTTTTCATCATCGCTTGTTTAACCCTTCCCTTGTCGGCATCGGACCTTTCGTTTAATCGGTCGGGTTTTTGTCCGAAGCGATGGCGGCCACCTTCGCAACGTCGAGTTCCGTAAGGTCGGCCACCTCTTCGACGCTCATGCCGCGCTCCAAAAGTTTGGCCGCCAATTTCAAGCTTTTACCCAATTCGCC
>CALAJH010000073.1 GCA_937922655.1 uncultured Bacteroidia bacterium | reverse complement strand
CGCCCAAAACCACCCCCGAAGTCGGACAAGAAAATACGCCCCCCGACGGCGTGCCCGACAACGCAAACGGCGCCGTCGTAACGCAATAAACCTCGTCAATGTCGAAATCGACGATTTCCGGAACGTCGAAAACCGCGATTTCGACGCTCGTCGCGTATGCGCACGCGTTCAAAAATCCAACGTACGATATCATATGAACCCCCGCACCCGCCGCCGACGGCGAAAATTCGCTTCCCGAAATCCCCGGACCCGAAAATTCACCCCCCGAAGGAAACGAACCCAAACTCACGGCGCCGTCCGTCACACAATACGCGGGCGAAAAACCGAAAATCAACGCCTCGGGTTGACCGTCCACCGTAATTTCCATATTCGTATAGTACGGACATCCCTCGAACAAGCCCGTATAAACAAGCACGTAGCGCCCCGGACCCACCGACGGGTCGAAAACCGAGCCCTCCACCGACGGCCCCGAAAACACGCCCCCCGAAGGAATACCCGTCAGCGACAACGGCCCCGACGTCTCGCACAAACGCGTAACCTCCGTTTCTATCGTCGCGACCGGAATCGGCTTGACGACAAGCGTTTGCGTCGTTTCGTACGAACAACCGTTCACCTCCCCGCGGTAACGAACCGCGTGCGTCCCGACCCCGGCCAACGACGGACAAAACTCGGCGCCCACAACCCCCGGACCCAAAAACACGCCCCCCGACGGAAGGCCCGTCAAGCTTTCGCAAGGCCCGTCCAAACAATGCTCCGAACTTAATCCCGAAATCGAACCCTCCGGATTTTGGAAAACCGTTACGGTTCGAGACGACGCGTACAAACAACCCTCGACCGCCCCCGAATACGTAACAACGTGCGTGCCCGCGCCCGCCGTTTGCGGACAAAACAAGTTCCCCGAAACAATCCCCGGACCCGCAAACGCGCCCCCCGAAGGAAAGCCCGAAAGCGTCGCGCACGGCGCCGACGTACAGTACGTCCCCGCCAAACCCGAAATCGAACCCTCCGGCGTCGCCTTCACCCGAACCGAAAACGTCGTCTCGTAAAAACAACCGTTCAAACTCCCGCGGTAACGAACCGCGTGCGTCCCCACCCCCGCCAACGACGGACAAAATTGGTTGCCCACAACCCCGGGCCCCAAATACTGTCCGCCCGAAGGAAAACCCGTCATCGAAACGCAGCCGTCCGACAAACAATACTCCGAAGACAAACCCGTCAGCGACGGCGTCGGCGACAAATTCACCGTTACCGTCCGACTCGTCGTGTAAAAACAGCCGTCGGCGTCCAAACCCGAATAAACTATCGCGTGCACCCCGACCCCCGCCGTCCCCGGACAAAAACGGTTGTTGGCCGCAATGCCCGGACCGGAAAAAGTTCCGCCCGCCGGAAATCCCGTCAATTGCACGCAAAGTTGGCCGGTGCAGAAAACGTTCGCCAAACCCGTTATAACGGGATTCGGCGCCGGTAAAACATTGGCGTAAACAACCGTCGAATAAAAACATCCGTTGTCCAAACCCGAGTATTCTATTGGAATGGTTCCAACCAAACCGGCGGGATTGAAAGTATTGCCGGTTACCCCCGGACCGGAGAACGTCCCCCCCAACGGAATGGCGGAAAGCGAAATCGGCAACGCATTGTAACAAAAAGTTCCGGGATCTTGTACTTCGGGAACGACGGCGGCACGAACTACAACGGTCGTCGAAGCGTCGGCAAAACATTGGCCTTCGGCAATTCCACGAACGTTGAAAACCGTCGTTTCGGTAAGCGTAAAAGTTCGGGAGCCGGTCGAAGTTGAGCCGTCGTATTCCCAAACATACGTTTGCGCCCCCGAAGGAATGATTTCCACTTCGTCTCCGAAACAAACGGTATCGGAAGAAGCCGAAAGCAAAACGGCGGGTATAGGGAAAACGGTAATGGTTACGGTGGCGGTGTCGGCACATCCCAAATCGTAAGAACCAACGACGGTATAAGTCGTAGTTACGTCCGGAGTCACGTTGTAAATCGAACCCACGAAATTTCCCGGCTGCCAAAGAAAATAATCGGCGCCGACAACGCTGAGTTCCGCCGCTTTGCCCGCACATATTTCTTCAAAATTGGTGGAAACGGTCAAATTCGCCCGAGGGGTAACCGATACGGTGATTTGCGCCTCGACGGGACAGCCCGTAGTTTGGTTTTGGGCAACAACGGTGTAAGTCGTGGTCACGGAAGGATAGACGGCAATCGCTTCGGTGAAAGTAGAACCGTCGTTGAGTAAGGTATATACGTAGTCGTCGCCGGGTTGTGCGACGGCGGTAATGACGGCGTCGTCGCCGTCGCAAATTTGAGCGGGTTGAACGGAGAGGGAAAGCAAGTCGGTGACATGAGGTTGATTGGACATGGGAACGCTCCAACCGGCCTGAATAACGCCCTCGGTTCCGGGCAATGCGCCGAAGTTTGAGGGAAAACAAGGAGAATCGGGGTTGGCGTGGAAGCCGGCTTGCCCGCCGGAAAGGTTTTCCGAAACGGCGGGAAGGAGGGGCAAGGAAGTCAAAAGGGCGCCGCCCGAACCGCCGCCGCCCGGACCAACGCATTGATTGGGAATACTGAGCCAAAGGGTGTTTCCGCCACGGCCTCCGACGGCGGAAAATTCAACGATACCGTTGGCGAGAATGTTTTGGTAATCGGCCAGAACGGTTCCGCCGCCCCCGCCACCGCCGGCGGCGTCGCAATCGGGCGCGGGGTCGGCGTCCAAACCGGAAGCAAAAACAAAATTGTCGCGAATAACGAGGTTTTCGGTTTTGAAAACGATGATTCCGCCGCCGCGAGCGCCGGGGGAGCCGAAGGAACAAGAGGTATTGACGTGTCCGGCGCCGCCGCCGCCGCCCATGAAAATTCTGGGTTGAGCGGGGTTGTAATTAAAAGGTCTACCGCCAAGACCGCCGACGTCGGCGCCGGCAATCCACTCAAAACCGCCGCGACCGCCGAAACCGCCGTTGGCGCCGCCGCCACCGCCCGCGTTGTGGTTGTTGCCGCCGCCGCCGCCGTTGGCAGGCGCACCGCGACCGTTGGAAAAGTTAAAATCCATTTCCCAGACCGAATCGCCCTTGCGTGCGCCGAAAGGCGAAAAATCGGGATAGAAATAATCGAAGTCGGGGCCGGTGGAAATGTTTACCACTTGCATTTCGCCGCCGTCGAAACCTTTGCCGGATACGTCCATGGCCACGCCGGGCTGGCCCAAATCAAGGGTGTTGCGCACGTTAAAGACCAATACGCCGCCCGTTTGCCCGTTCCATTCGGGCGCGGTGAGCGTGCCGGAAATCACGACGTTGTCGCAATTGGGTACGGACACCAACTGCACCCTGCCATTGACCGCGTCGTAGTCGTTAATCAAGCCGTAACGGAAAGCAACACGGTACAAACCCGCGCCGATAGGTTCGATAGTTTGAATTTCGGCCCATTCAAAATTGCCGGTATTGCCAAGTTCGGTAATCGTGCCGAAATCAGGGGAATTGGAAAGGTCGATTTGCGCGCCCGTCATTTGGATAATCATGACCGTGTCGCCGGGCGCGAAGGCCTCGCCGTTGGTAATGTCGGCGGTGTTCAAACAATATTCAAGATTGGCAACGGCGGCATATTCGTTGATTATCCCTTCCCAAAAACAAGGACAAGGATTGTAAATTTGGATGGTATATTCGGCAACGGCCTCGCAACCGTTTTGGTCAAAAGCACGAAGCGTGTACGTGGTGGTTTCGGTGGGATTGGGAGAATAGAACTGTTCGGTAAAGTTGCCGGGTTGCCAAAGATACTCGGCGGCTTGCGACGCCGAGAGGGTCAGAGGCTGACCGACACAAACGATGTCGGCCGTGGATTCAATAAATACCTCAAAGGGAGCGTCGGGTTGGGAAACGGCCGCCGTTACGGTTTGCGAACATTGAACCGAATCGACGACGGTAAAGGTATAACTTCCGGGAGCGAGTTGCGAAAAGACGTTGGAGGCTTGCAACGGCCCGTCGCCAAGTTGAAAAAGATACGGCGGGGTTCCGCCGCCGGGGGTTAAGGTTACAACGCCGTCGTTGGCGCCAAAACAAGCGATGTTCGCTACCTGTGCCGCAAGGGTCACGTCGGAGGTGCTGGGAATATCGAGGGTGTCAAGAAAGGTACAGCCGATGGCGTCGCGCAAACGAATCACCAACGGCCCGCCGGCAAGATTTTCAAGAACGATTTGATTGTTGGCGCCTGCGGTTTGAAAGGGCCCGTCGCCGACGGCGAAGCGGTAAGGCGGAGTACCCCCTAGGCCCAACAAGGTCGCGGCGCCGGTGTTTTGCCCGCACGCCGCCGAAGAAATACTTAAAATTGTATAATCGGGACGAAAGATATCGATTTGTCGTATGGACGAATCGACATTGCAAATGCTGGGGGTGGTTACGCGCAATTTGACGAAATACGTGCCGGGTTGGTCGTAATCATGGGTAACGACCTGCCCCGGAACAACGGGACTTCCGTCGCCGAAATCCCATTCCCAACTCGTAACCACCCCCTGGTTGACGCCCGTAAAAGTTATGAGCGAATCGGCACAGGCACGGGGGGTGGTATTGACTTGGTCGGCCGATGTGATAATGCGCAAAGCGATGTTGTTCAAAACGACGTCGCCCGCATAACCGTAAGACTCGCGTTCGCCAAAACCGTAGACGTACGCCACCAACCCCGAATCGCAACGAATCACGTGGTTGCCTTGGTTGGTTTGATATTGGGCGTACGAAAATATGGGATTGGCGGGTACGGGTTGAAATTGGGCGCCGATGTTCACGCCGTCGACGGTTACCAGATTGACGTGGGCGGTTTTGACAAGAATATTGATGAAATTGTTGTCGATGTTGGGAAGGTTGAGGGAATTGACGGTGCATTCGCGAATAATCATCTGCTCGACGGACGAAAGCATAACGTAAAACGGGTCGGCATAGACTTGGTCGGAAAAAACGGCACAAGCGTCGGCGTTGGCCGCGTCGGTGCAGGCGCTGCGCGAATACTGCGCGGCCATGAGCGGTTTGTCGGCTTCGACGTATAAGGGCTGATTGACGGCGCCCGTGGTAAAATATTCGCCGGCGTTCAAAACGGTGGGCGCGCCGCCGTTGATGACGAGATTCGTGTTGTCCTCGACGGCCAAAAAGCGAAAAATATCGGCGTCGCGCGTGGCGTAAGGAATGGTGCAATACGTCCTTCCCAAAGTGTTTATCGGGAACATTTGCTCGTAAAGCATGTCGCAACGGGGCTGGTTGCCCACCTGCGTGCATTTGTTGCCCGAAAAAACGGCAAAACGCCGACAATCGGTACCCGTCAATCGAACGCGCGTGCCGGTAAGGTCGTTGTTGGATTGGATTTGGTAAACTTGTCCGCGGTCGAGGGTGCGGATGATGGGAAAAGCCCCCGTATACCCTTGAATAACGGCGCCGGCGGGCGGCGTTATTTCAACGACGGTGTTGTCGTCGACGGCGACAACGGCCACCTCGCTCAAATTTTGTTCGCGGTAGGAAATGACGTAATAATCTTCGCGAAGAGTGTTGGTGGGCAAAACGACGGTGGCGTCGGTGGTGTTGCGTTGGTAATTGATGGCGAAAACGTTGACGGAGTCGTCGGCGACGACGTTTACTCCCGTGGGGCGAACCACGTTCGAGCCCAGCGTGTGGGCGATGGCGCCGGGGTTGGGAATGACGATTTCGGTCGTCGTCCCCGCCGTGACGGTAAACGCCTGAGACCATCCCCCCGGCGACAATGGAATCGAAACCACCCCCTGCGTATTGACGTTCGAACTGACGTAAACCGAAAGCCTTTCGTTGACGAAGGTATTGACTCCGTTGACCAGCTCGTATTCGTTGAAAATATTGTCGTTGTTTTCAATGAACGCGAACCAAAAATCTTTTCCTTTGGTCGTAAGGTTCTGGGCGTTGACGGACACGAAAACCCCCAAAAAGACCGCCGTAGCGATAATTCTCATATTTCGTACCTTGACTATTGCAAAGCTATGAAAAAAAACCGTACCGGCGGCACAAGAAAAACACCCAACGGTAAAAATCGGCGGACAAACCGTGAAACGATTTTGTCCCCTTGGCTTAAACCAAGCGTTCCAAAAACTTTAACAAGTCCTCGCGCGTCTTTTTTTCGGCAAAGGCGAACATGGCCCGGCGTTTGACGTGGCGAAAATAATGTTTTGCGTTTTCGGTTTCGACGCAAACGTATCCCAACACCCGGTGTTTGTTGAACAATCCGGCGACAAAAAGGCCGAAAAACGTACCGACCGTGCCATACAAACTCCAAACGACGTCGACCTCCGGAACGAAAGAGGCAAGCGAACCGGCCAGCCAAACGGGAAAAATCCAACGCGCCAACCCCGGACGATACCGTACGCTTTTCACTTTTTCAAAAACGAACGTGCCTTTGTCCCCACGAATTTCAAACCTGCGGCGGGGCAAATCCATCAAAAGCGGCCCCCACGAAGTATAGCCGCGTCTAATGCCGAATGTTTTTGCGTCCTTTTCGGACAAATACATCACGTCGTGAAAAACGTCCATACCCGCGTGCAAATGTACGCATTATTAATTATCAAAGCCTCGAATTCATGAGTTGGAGAAGTCCATGGGCGCAAACGGGCACGCCCATGGACAATCGATTATCGATATTCGAAGCCGAAAAGGCGGGACAAACTAAACGGCAACGGCCGAATCACCGTAAACGGCCTGTTTGTAACGCAACGACGGGGAGGGAATCAACGGCCCCAAACCCAATTCGGGCCATATGGCGTCGATTTTGGCGATGGTTTGGTCGTCGGAGACGAGCACGTTGGGCCAATCGCGGTCGAAGCCGTCGAGTTCTTTGGTTTTTCGCGTACCGTCCACAACCAAATGGGCGTGGGAAACGCCGTCGTCAATCACGAACCCGTCGCGTTTGACGTCGGCGTTGTTGCACAGGCGCCAAACGGCGTCGGAAAAGTAGGAAATGTCGATATCGGCGTCCAAAACCAACAAAAGCTTTACCTGCGAAAACATTTGATGTTCAAAGAGTTGGCGGGCGAGTTGTTTGACGTGTCCGGGCCTCGACTTTTTAAGGGTCAAAGCGACGACGGAGGCGCCGATTTCGAGCGGTTGCTTGTTCATCGAAACGATTTCGGGATAAAGCGTCCGCAAGGTTTCGACGTTGATTTGTTCGTAGGCTTGGCGGGTGTCCAAGGGCAAGGGTTTGTTGAAACGCATTTCTTCGGGTAATTTTTTAGTGGCGTCGATACCCATTTTTCCGCCGAACGCGGGACGGGAACAGGAATGGTCGAGTACGTCGGTGGGCCCTTGGGTGAAAACGACGTCGTTGGCGAAGTCGGTGTGTTCGGAGACGTATTTGGCCAACGCAACGGGGTCTTTAACGTCGGCGTCGGTAACGAGCATGATTTTGGTGAACATCATTTGTCCGGCGCCCCAAAGGGCGTTCATGACCTTTAAGGCCTGTCCGGGATAGGTTTTGTGAATTTTTACCAGTACCATGTTGTGGAAGACGCCTTCGACGGGCATATTCATGTCCAAAATTTCGGGTACGGCGGTCATTTTGATGGGCGCCAAAAAAATGCGTTCGGTTGCTTTGCCAATCCAAGCGTCCTCTTGGGGCGGTACGCCGACGATGGTCGAAGGATAAACGGCGTTTTTGCGGTGGGTGATGGCCGTGATATGAAAACGCGGGTACCAATCGGGCAAAGAATAAAAACCCGTGTGGTCGCCGAACGGGCCTTCCCAAATCATTTCCTCGTTGGGGTCGACGTAGCCCTCGATGACGATGTCGGCGTCGGCGGGGACTTCGATTTCGGGTTGGGTCAGACATTTGACGAGTTCGACGCGTTTTTTACGGATAAAGCCGGCCAAAAGGTATTCGTCGATGCCGTCGGGCAAAGGGGCCGTGCCGGCGTAAGTGTAAACGGGGTCGCCGCCCAAGGATACGGCCACGGGCATTTTTTTGCCCAAACGCTTGTACTCGTCGAAATGCCTTCTGGACACCTTGTGCAAATGCCAATGCAGGGCGGTGAGCGTCGGTCCGAAAAGTTGCATGCGGTAGAGGCCGACGTTGCGCAATCCGGTTTCGGGGTCTTTGGTATGAATGACGGGCAAGGTAATGAAGCGTCCGCCGTCGTGGGGCCAACATTTCATGACGGGAAGCTTGGTAACGTCGGGCGGGTCCATGACGACTTGCTGACAGGCGCCGCGCCCCGAAACGACCTTGGGGGCCCACGAGGCGATTTTACCCAATTTCGGAAGCATTTTAAGCTTGTCCAAAATCGAGTCTTTGGGGGCGGTCATTTGCTTGAAAAGGCCCTCGATTTCGCGGCCGATTTCGTCCATGTCGTTCACGCCCAAGGCCATGCACATGCGCTTGTAACTGCCCATGGCGTTTATCAGGAGCGGAAAGGGCGTTCCCGTGTTTTCAAAAAGCAGGGCGGGGCCGCCGGCTTTGGATACGCGGTCGACGATTTCGGTGATTTCGAGTTCGGGATTGACGTAACGCTTGATACGCACGAGTTCCCCCGCTTTTTCCAACGTTTCGATAAAATGTTCTTGGTCTCTGTATGCCATAACGAAAATTAAACACAAATTTTGGCGGTAAAGTTACGAATGCGGGCCGCCGGTTTTGTTTGCTTCGATTCTTAACCGTTAATTTGAATACCCTAAGATTAAAATGAGAATGCGGTTTACCTACCGAAAAAGGAACGAAAATTGCGAATTTTGCGGCATGTTTTTTTCAAGAATAACGTGCATGGCGGCGGCTGTCGTGGCGCTGGGCTGTTGCCACGCCCAAAACGACACGCTCAAACTTGATTTTGCCACCGCCGAACGTCTCTTCGAAGAAAAAAATCTGCTCGTAAGGGCGCGGCGAATGGAAGCCCTCGGCGAACGCAGCCTCATAGCGCAAGTTAAGGCGTGGGACAACCCCAACCTCTACCTCGAACAGAACATCTACAACCAATACACGCGTTCGCCCCTGCCGATCGGTCCCAACGGCGAAACCATCGTACAACTCGAACAACTCGTTCGCTTGGCGGGAAAACGCTCCAAAGCCACCAAACTGCAAGAAAAATCGGCGCAAATTTACGAACTCGTTACCGACGAAACCGTTCGAGCCTTAAAATACGAGCTTCGCTCGGCCCTCGGCGACCTCGACTACCTTCGGCGCGTCATCGACTTTTACGACCGCTCCGTCAAGCAAATGGAGGAAATCGTCGAAAAATATCGCGAACAGCATTCGCGCGGCAACCTCGCCCTGAGCGAAAAAATCCGCGTTGAATCCCTTTTTCACGACACGGCCGTCGAAAGATTGGAATACAAAATGGCCTATTCCGAACGCGAGGCGACGATACGACTGCTTATCGGCGAAACCCTTCCGCGCCCCATTGCCGCCAATATCCAACCCATTGCCGACGTACCGGTTCCCGCGCCGAGCGCGCTCCTGCAAACCGCCCTCGACAACCGCCCCGATTTGAAAATACAAAGAGGAAAAATCGATTTCCACGAACGACTTCTACAACTCGAACGCGCGAACGCCGTACCGGATTTGGCCGTCGGCTACGTTTACGACAAGGCGGGCAACTATATCAACAACTATCACGCCTTTTCCCTTTCGATGAACCTACCGATTTTCAACCGCAACAAAGGACGCATCGAACAAGCCGGCCACCTCGTCAACGCCGCCCAACGCGAAACCGAACATCTCCAACAATCCGTCGAAAACGACATCGTTCAAGCCCTCAACAAACTTAAAGAACTCGACGTCGTTTACGACCGCTACGGCCCCGAATATTTACAAGAATACGACAAACTTATGGCCGCGACTTTTGAAAACTACCTCAAAAGAAACGTCGGATTTCTCGAATTCGCCGACCTCTTCGAATCCTACAAACAAACCGTTTTAACTTCCGAAAGATTGTACAACGAACGCAGACAAATCTTCGAGTTTTTATCCTTCACCTGTGCAAAACAAATATTCGAATAGCATGAAAACTTGCCTTTATTTTATCCTAATAATTGCGTTTGGGGTCGTTGGATGCGCCAAAGAACAAAAAGACGAACCCAAGTCCGAGCGCTACTGTTTAAGCGACACTTTAAAAGCGCACCTGACCTTGGCCGAGGTCAGGAACGAGAACGTCAAACACCGTTTGACGCTTTCGGGAAAAGTTACGGTGGACGAAAACCGTCGTTCAAAACTTTATCCGCAAGTCAGCGGCGTGGTCGAAGATTTAAAGGTGCAATTGGGAGATTACGTTACCAAAGGGCAGGTCATGGCCGTGATTCGCAGTCGGGAGGTGGCCGACATCGAAAGCCAACTCATTTCCGCACAGGCCCAACTTATCGCCGCCGAAAAAAACGAATCCGTTCAAGAAGACCTTTTTCGCGCGGGTTTGGCCGCCGAAAAAGACCTTATCAACGCCCGCACCGAACGCCAAAAAGCCGAAAGCGAAGTCAAACGTTTGCGAGACGCCTACCAAATCTTGGGCGTGAACAACAACCTCTATTACATGAAGGCGCCGATTTCAGGGTTTGTGATTGAAAAAAATCCGTCGGTCTCCGAAAACATGCAATTCAACGAACAGGAAATCGGTTATTTTTTTACCATCGCCGATATTTCCGACGTCTACATCACCGCCAACGTCTACGAAACCGACGTCGCCAAAGTCAAGGTCGGTTACGACGCCGAGGTGCGTTTGATCGCCTATCCCGACAAAATATTCGACGGAAAGGTGGACAAAATCCTCAACGTCATCAATCCCGAAACCCGGGCCATGCAAGTGAGAATACGGCTTTCCAATCCCGATTTTTCCCTAAAACCCGAAATGTTCGCCCAAGTGAACATCCACTATTCCACCAACAAATCCATGCTTTCCCTACCCGCAAAAGCCGTCATCTTTGACAAAAACAAACATTTCGTCGTCGCTTACAACGGTGATTGCGACCTCGTCGTCAAAGAAGTACAACCCCACCTCACCACCGACGAAACCACCTACCTTAAATCGGGAATCCAAACCGGCGAAAAAGTCATGCTCAAACATCATCTGTTGGTTTATGACGAATTGAACAATTAAAACATGTTTTGTCTTTTTTGATTTCGTTGAATTATAGTTTATGAAATTATACGTTGAATCGGATTTTTTGAAAGCAATAAGTCGGTCTTATATAAACTACAAAACATACGGTGCAAGAAGTACACGAAAGCTTGAGCCAATTCATAAATACATTACGGATGTATTGAAACTTATTTGGGGTTCGGATTACTCGATTAGTTCGTTAGAACTTAACAATAAAGAAATGGTAGTGGATGGAAAATATTATCCAAAACGAATCGATATCACCGTGACAAAAAACGAAAATCCGATTTTTTGCCTCGGGATAAAATTTATTACCGGCAATTACAAACAAAATTCAAACAATTACTTTGAAAGCATGATGGGAGAAACGGCAAACATTCAAGCCCTGCCGAACATAAAATATGCACATTTGATTATTCTTAGACGATACACCCCATATTACACAAAAAACGAACCTCTCAATCCATCCAAAATTGAAAAAATAACACAATACGATTTAATCAAGTACTTAAAGCTAATGTATGACAAGCCTTATCCTCATCAGCCTTATTTGTTGTGCATTTATCCCATTGACATCGACGATAAAACCAACGAAGTAGTTTTCGTCAACTATGAACTACTGTTTGAAAACAATGAAAATATGGAAGAGAAAGCGGAAAAATTGGATTTATTTCACGACTGCTTCTCTCCCGAAAACTTCTTTATGCGTATTTCTAAGTTTAAAGCTTTTTTTGAATTAAGCCAAAAACAATAATGGCTTCGCTAACCAAAACATACGATAACAAAAAACTCTTTGGCCAAACCTATACGCCGGCTTTTGTGGTAAGAAAGGTTTTGGACGACGCGGGTTTCTTTGGAACGAATATTTTGGGAAAAAGCATTCTCGACCCCGCCTGTGGAGACGGAAGATTTTTGACCGAAATCGTAAAGAGAATCGTAGCCGTCTCCCCAACCGACGATTTGAAAAAAAACTTGGAATGCGTCTACGGTTGGGATATCGACGCCGAAGCCGTAAATGCATGCATCGAGAACCTAAACCAAATCGTCGAAGCTTTTCAATGGAACGTTGCTTGGAACGTTTCCGTTTTCGACTCCATCCGAAAAATTCAGAACCAATCGTTGTTTGCCGAAGCGAAAAAAACATTCGACTTTGTCGTCGGAAATCCACCGTACGTGAGAATACAACATTTGGACGAGCGACAAAGAAAATTTCTGCAATCGAATTATAGCTTTTGTCAATCGGGTTCCACCGACTTGTACATCGCCTTCTTTGAATTGGCTTCCGGTTTGCTAAACCCCGACGGGATATGCGCCTTCGTTACCCCAAACACTTTTCTTTATACCGAAACGGGAAAAAAATTAAGGCAATATTTCTCCGAAAACAAAAACGTCATTCGACTGACAAACTACGGAGACATTTTGTTGTTTCCGGGAATTTCGACGTACAGCGCCGTTACCGTTTTCGGCAAATCCAAACAATCTTTTTTTGTTTACGAAAAAACAAATTCCACGGGTTCGGTGTTCAAAAAAGTAGTGAACAGCGAGGCGCTGAACTCGGAAATATGGAGTTTTTTCGACGACGAAAATCGTCCCAAAGGCAAAAAATTGAGGGAAATCGCCGATATTCACGTTGGAATTACAACGCTTGCCGACAATTTGTATATTTTCAAAGTATTGGAAAGGCATGGCGATACAACGACGATTGTAACAAAGTCGGGCAGAAAAGTCGAAATTGAATCCGAGATACTCAAGCCGATAATTAAAGCTTCAACGGTTAAAAGCGCCAAGGATCCAATCAACGAAGTTGTGCTTTTTCCTTATAAAAAAATCGATGGAAAACACGTCGTAATTTCCGAAACCGAATTAACGCAAAAATATCCATTGGCTTACGGTTATCTTTCAAGCGTAAAAGACGAACTCGCCAAACGCGACGCGGGCAAACCCAACCCTGTCGCATGGTATGCGTTTGGAAGAAGTCAAGGACTGGATACAAGCTTCGGCCCCAAGATATTGTTTTCGCCCATGAACAAAACCCCGAATTTTGTTTGGCGGCCGGAAGAAGACGCCACGTTTTATTCGGGTTATTGCATCAAGTACGAGGGCGACCACGAGGCTTTGCTGCGTCAATTAAATTCGGAAAGGATGCAAAAACATATTGAAAGTACGGGAAGAGATTATCGCGGCGGTTGGAAAGCCTACAACAAATCCAACGTCGCGGAATTTGTCGTAACGCTATGAAACAATTGATTTCGTTTTGTCTAACCAACCGCCTGACGGTGATGTTTTTTACGTTGGCGTTGGCGGTCGTCGGAGCGCAAAGCTACGTCAATACTCCGATTGAGGCGTTTCCGGACGTAACGAACACGCAAATCATCATCGTTACCCAATGGCCGGGAAGAAGCGCTCAGGAAGTGGAACGCTTCGTTACCGTTCCGATAGAAATAGCGATGAACGCCGTACAAAAGAAGACGAGCGTTCGTTCGGTAACGATGTTCGGATTGTCGGTGATAAAAATCAACTTTGAGGACGAAGTGGAGGATTTTTACGCCCGCCAGCAAGTAAACAATCAGTTGGTGAACGTCAATTTGCCCGAGGGCGCCGACCCCGAAGTACAGCCGCCGTTCGGACCTACGGGCGTGATATTTCGTTACACGTTGAAAGGCAAAGACCGTTCGTCGATTGACCTATTGACGATACAAAACTGGACGATAGACCGACATTTACGGGCGGTTTCGGGCGTGGCGGACGTGGCGTCTTTCGGCGGCGCCGAACGCGCTTACGAAATCGTCGTCAATCCCGCATTGTTGCACAAATACGACATCACCCCCCTCGACGTTTACGAAGCCGTTTCCAAATCCAACCTTAACGTTGGCGGCGACGTCATCGAAAAAAACGGACAAGCCTACGTGGTACGGGGCGTCGGTTTGTTGAATTCCATTGCGGATATCGAAAACCTCATCGTCAAAGAACTCAACGACGTTCCCGTACTGATAAAAAGCGTGGCGGAAGTAAGAATCAGTCATTGGCCGCGCGTCGGACAAGCGGGTTTGGACGACGACGACGACGTTCTCGAGGGCATCGTCATCATGAGAAAAGACGAAAACACTTCCGCCGTTCTCAAAAGACTCAAAGAAAAAATCAATTATCTAAACGAGTCGGTTTTGCCCAAAGACGTAAAGATAGTTACGTTCTACGACCGGGACAATCTGATGAATTTCTGCACAAAAACCGTTCTTACCAACCTCACCGAAGGCATACTTTTCGTTACGGTTATCGTGTTCTTGTTTATGTTCGATTGGCGGGCGACGCTTACAGTTTCGATGATTATTCCCTTGTCGTTGTTGTTTGCGTTTATGTGTATGCGCATCAAAGGCATGTCGGCGAACCTGCTTTCGATGGGCGCGATAGACTTCGGCATCATCATCGACGGTGCGGTCGTGATGGTTGAGGGTTTGTTTGTAACCTTGGCCCTCAAAGCCGAACATTACGGCATGGACGCGTTCAACCGGATGTCGAAGCTGGCCGCCATCCGAGACACCGCCGTCAAACTCGCCCGTCCGATATTCTTTTCGAAGCTGATTATCATCACGTGTTTGTTGCCCATATTTGCGTTTGAAAAAGTGGAGGGCAAGATGTTTTCGCCGTTGGCGTTTACCTTGGCCTTCGCGCTTTTGGGGGCGTTGATATTTACGCTGACGTTGGTTCCGGTGTTGGTTCGTTTGCTTTTCAACAAAAACGTTCGGGAAAAACACAACCCGATCGTGGATTTTTTCAACTTCGTTGTTTCGCGTGCGTTCAAAATCGCATGGCGTTTCAAGTTTTTAAGCGTTGGGGTTTCGGTGGCGGTTTTGACGATAAGTTTGTTGTCGTTTAATCGTTTGGGTTCGGAATTTTTGCCGACGCTCAACGAGGGGGCGTTGTGGGTGGAAGCCAAACTTCCGATGAGCAGTTCGCTCAACAACACCGTCGAACAGGTCAAAACTTTTCGACGCATTCTCAACGACTTCGACGAGGTGGAATCGGTACTCTCGCAAGTGGGTCGCTCCAACGACGGCACCGATCCTTCGGGCTTTTTTTACGTGCAATGTCAGGTAAACCTCAAACCCAAAGAAGAGTGGAAACGCAAGATTTCCTACGAGCGCTTGATTGAAGAAATGAACGAAAAGCTCAATCAATTTCCGGGCATCGTTTACAATTTTTCCCAACCGATTATCGACGCGGTGGCGGAGGCCGTGGCGGGAATCAACGCGTCTTTGGCCGTCAAAATTTTTGGAAACGACCTTGAATATCTCAATTCAACGGCCGACAGCGTCGCCAAAATTCTCAAAGACGTTCGGGGAATCAAAGACTTGGGGGTCATGCGAATCATGGGACAACCCGAATTAACCATACTCTTGAACGAGGAAAAAATGGCTTTGTACGGAGTCATGACCGCCGACGCCCAAGCGGTGATTGAAATGGCCGTAGGTGGAAAAGCGGCTTCGACGTTGTACGAAGGCAACAAAAAATTCGCCATCCGCATACGCTATCCGCAGGAATATCGCAGCGACGAAAGTCAAATCGCCGCCATCAAAATACCCACGTTAAAAGGCAATGTGATACCGCTGGGGGAAATCGCGGAAATCAAAACGCAAACCGTTCCGGGATTTATCTATCGGGACAACAACGTGCCGTTTATCGCCGTCAAATTTTCGATTCGCGAACGGGATATGGGCAGTACCATCGCCGAGGCCCAGGAAAAAGTCAACAAGAAAGTAACGCTTCCCAAAAATTATCGTATGGAATGGGCGGGCGAATTTGAAAACCAACAACGGGCCGTGGCGCGATTGACGCAAGTCGTGCCGATAAGTCTGCTCTTGATATTTTTATTGTTGTTTGCAATGTTCGGCAACGCAAAAGATTCGGCGTTGGTGTTGCTCAACGTGCCGTTTGCGCTTATTGGGGGCATCTTTGCTTTGCACTTGACGGGGACGGTGTTTAGCATTTCGGCGGGTGTGGGTTTCATTGCGTTGTTTGGCATATGCATCCAAAACGGGGTTATTCTCATCAGTGTGTTTAAGGAAAACCTGCGCAAAAACATGCCGATGGCCGAGGCGTTGTACGACGGGGTGTATTCACGCATACGTCCGGTGGTCATGACGGCGTTGATGGCGGCGATAGGTTTGTTGCCCGCCGCGATTTCGACGGGCATCGGTTCGGAAACCCAAAAACCGTTGGCGATTGTCGTTATCGGCGGTCTAGCCAGCGCCACCGTTTTGACCCTCTTGGTTTTTCCGATTATTTTTTCGTTTTTCTACCGCACGCCTTCGCAGGGCTTGGTCATGGAAATCCAAAATCCGGAGCAGTAGAGTTTTATCAAAATTATCCCCCGTTTGCCGGGGACAATTCGTGAACAACAATTTCGGCAAACGGCGGCGACAAAAATAAACGTAGTTTTGCAACGATGATTACCCCATTGGACGTCAAACAGCAAACGTTTAAGCGCGTGCTGCGCGGCTACGACGTCGAGGAGGTCAAAGCCTTCTTGAACAACCTTTCACGCGAATGGGAAGGGGTTTTGGACGAAAAAAGAAAACTTCAATCCGAACTTGAGCGCGTCAAAGACAAGCTTCGCACCTACAAAGACATGGAAGCGGCCCTGCATCGTACGCTTCAGCAAGCCGAACAGACGGCGGCGTCCACTTCCGAAGCCGCCAAGCGCGAAGCCGAAATGCTTTTGCGAGAAACCCGCCAAAAAGCCCAAGACATTCTTGAATCCGCCCGACGCAAACAGGAAGAAACCGAACGCGAAACGCGCGAACTCATATTCCGACGCGACGGCGTGGCCGCCGAACTTAAAACTTTTCTTCTCGCCCAACTCGAACGATTGAAAATGTACGAGGCCCGCATTTCCGGAAAAGAAACGCCGGCGCTCGAAACGCGGGAAGTTCGTCCGGCGCCCGAATTTAACTCTCCGCCCGTGGTTGGCGAAATTCGGTCCGTATCCGTCGTCCCTACGGACGTTGCGGCCGCGTCCGCCGCCAAGGTTGAGGCGGTCAATCCCGAACCGTTGCCGTATTCGCCGCCGGCGACAATTCCCGTCGCCCCTTCGCCACAACCCGCGCCCGAAGTCGTCCGGGCGCCAAGCCCCCAACCGCCGTCTTCCAAGACCGCCGATACGCTTGCACCCGTCGCCGCGTCCTTTTTTGAATCGGCGCTTTCCCCTCCGCCCACACCCGATTTTTTGGACGAATTGTAACATATGAATCGCCCCCCTTTTTGTACTTGAAAATTGCGCGGCGGTTCGGACGTCAAATTCGCCCAATGAACGCCAAAAAACAACCGTTGCCGCCCAAAATGAATATTATTGCGCGTTTTTTGGGAAATTTGCTTTTATGCTAAGGGTAATGATAGCGGACGACGAAGAGCCGGCACGCTCACGCATGACGCGCCTGCTTCAAAAAATCGACGACGTGGAAATCGTCAACATCGCCTCCAACGGCCTCGACGCCTTCGAAAACATCACGCTCCTCAAACCCGACGCGGTGTTTCTCGATATCGAAATGCCCGGCATGACGGGCGTGCAAATCGCCGCCGAACTGCCGCCCGAAATACCGACGCGCGTGGTGTTCACCACCGCCTACAACGATTACGCCCTCAAAGCCTTCGAGCTTAACGCCGTCGATTACCTCACCAAACCCATCGAAGAGGAAAGACTCCGGACGGCGGTCGAAAAACTCAAAAAGTCCGTTGCCCCCCCCCCCCGGTTCGCCGCCAAAGTACTCGAAGACCTCAAACAAGAACCGCTCAATAAAATTCCTGTTGCCCTCGCCGACCGATACAAACTTCTCGATTACGAGGAGGCGCTTTGCATTGAAGTCATCGAAAAAGAAACGTTCATCCACACGATGAACAAATCTTATTTGGTTTCGTCGCCGTTGGAGCATTACGAAAAAAAGTTGCCGCACACGATGTTCATGCGGGTAAGTCGTTCGGCCATCGTCCAAATCAAGGCGATTAAAGAAGTGGTGCTCTGGTTCGGCAACCGATATAAAATTGTCTTGCTCAACGGACGCGAAGTACTGTGCAGCCGCGAACGTTCCAAAAACCTTAAAGCGATTTTAAAACTTTAGCCCATAAGCCTGCACTCCGGCGATTGCCGTTCTTGCCACCCTACATAAAGCGTAATTTCATCAATACACTGCCAAATTCGGTCGATACTCATGAGGGTTTTCCGAAATTCACACAATGAATATAAGTGTATTTACTTATTTGTTGAAAAATATTTTTGATTCGCTTAAAAAGCGCTATTTTAGTGCAAAATTTCGATTCTCAAAATGTCAAATTAAAACCTTGACATTTGCAGACGCAAGCCTTGCAAAACATGTAACAATTCAACGAAAAGGTTATGGCAGAGGGCGCAATAAAACGGTTGTGGACGGCCTTCGTCCGAAAAATGAAAGAACGGTATCAATTCGTGGTATTCAACCATCAAACCCTCGAACAAACCGGCACCTACGACTATACCGTCGGAAAAATTGTGGCGTTCTCGCTTTTGGCGATAACGCTGGTCGCGGTGGCAACGGGGGCGTTGTTTGTTTATACTCCTCTGAAGCGCTTGTTGCCCGGATACGAGTCCGCGGAATCGCAGAGCAGGATGGAGGAAATGATGCGTCGTTTGTCGGAGATGCAGTACCGTGTGGCGCAACAGGACTCTCAAATCAAGAGTTTTCAACGCCTAAGCGGCTATCAGGTTCCGGACAGTCTTTTGGCAAAACCCAACGCCGTCCGGGATTGCAGCGTCGTAAGGCCCAAGTACGTTCCGCCGCGAAAGACCGAGGAACGTCCGCTGTCCCTGCCGTCGGAACCTTCGGCGTCGTCGGCAGGAACCTCTTCCAACAATGTTCACGAACGAAAAGAAACCGTTTCGTCTCCCGCCCCGCGCGACCCGCTCGACGAGCTGCGTCTTTTCCCGCCCGTGGACGGCTTTTTGAGCCGGCGCTACGACCCACAAAACCGTCATTTCGCCATCGACGTCACAGCCCCCGAGGGAACTCCCGTTCGCGCCGTTGCCGACGGCGTGGTCATCCTTTCGGAATATTCCATTGAAAACGGCCACGTCATCGCCGTCAGCCACGCCAACAATTTCGTTTCCTTTTACAAGCACAACAAAGTATTGACTCGACTGGTGGGAAGTTACGTTTCGGCGGGCGAACCCATCGCTTTTGTCGGAAACAGCGGTGAAAACACCACCGGTCCCCACCTTCATTTCGAACTTTGGGTCGCCGGACAACCCGTCAATCCCTCGCGATATTTTAATTACCGGGAAATCGACGCCAAACCCACGGCAACGACAAGACATATCCCCGCGTTGGTCGCCGCAGGCAACGTTTACCATTTAAATAATTATTAGCCGGCCGGGGAAAAAACCTTCCGCCGGTTTACGCCCGTTTCGTAATTTTGGCCGATGTTTAAAGACGAAACGCTGGCCATCATCGACTTGGGAACCAACAAGTTCCACCTCATTATCGTCGAACTGATTTCCGCCCACGAATTTAGAATCAAGGAAAAGTACAAAGAACCGGTATTGCTGGGTGAAAGCGAAGGGGAGAGCTTGTCCGCCGAGTCGTTTGAAAGGGGTTTGTCGGCCATGCGTCGCTTCAAACAGCTCATCGAAACACGCGGCGCCCAAAGCGTTCTGGCTTTTGCCACGTCGGCCATCCGGAGTGCGGCCAACGGCGCGGAGTTCGTTCGCAAGGTTTTCGCCGAAACCGGCATTTCCATACAAATCATCAACGGCAACGAAGAAGCGGCCTACATCTATCAAGGCGTGCGCTTCGGCCTCAATTTGCCTATAGACGAAGACGTGCTGATGGTGGACATCGGCGGCGGTTCGGTCGAGTTTATCGTCGGAAACCGGCTCGGCGCCAAGCTTTTGCGTTCGGTGAACGTCGGCGCCTCGCGCCTAATGCAACAAATACGTCCGTCCGACCCCATCACCCCCGAAGAACTCAAACGTACCGAAGCCTACCTAAGCGAAAAGCTCGGCCCGCTCTTGGAGGAATTGAAAGAATTTCAGCTTCAAACGCTCATCGGCTCGTCGGGAACGTTCGACACGCTCGGCACGATCGCCGCAAGCGACGCCGACGACGCCCGCACGCTCGCCGGCATCAACGGTTACACTTTCGACCAACGCCGGCTTAAAAAAGTATACAAACGCATCGTCGCGGCAAACCGAAACCAACGCTTGGCATTGCCGGGTATGGAAGCTTACCGCGTCGATTTGATTGTCATGGGGGCTACGCTCGTCAATTTTATCGTTGAAAGCCTTTCGATTTCGCGCATCACCGTCTCGTCGTATTCGCTTAAAGAAGGCATGCTCGCGGCGTATATCGAAAAACAACTCAACCGTCCCCACCACAGTCGCGACGAGGTCGGCCAACGAGAAAAAGCCGTTCGCGCTCTGGCCGAAAAGTTCAATTACGCCAAAGAACACGTCGATTTGGTCTCCAAATTGGCGCTCAAGCTTTTCGACGCCACCCAAAGCGTTCACGGATACGGTCCCGACGAACGAGAGCTGCTTCATTACGCCGCGTTGTTGCACGACGTCGGACATTTCATCAATCGTTCCGGGCATCACAAACATTCCCAATACATTATTCAAAACAGCGCCGTGCCGGGGTTTTCCACCGACGAACTGCTCATGATTGCCAATATCGCACGCTACCATCGAAAAAGCCTTCCCTCACCGGAACATTTGCATTTCAACTTGTTGTTTAAGGAACATAAGGAAAAAGTCAAAAAGCTGGCGGGAATTTTAAGATTGGCCGTCAATCTGGACAGGGGCTATCGCGGCGTGGTCAAAGACTTGGAACTGACGGTACAAGCGCGGCAATTCACCCTCCTCGTTCACGCCACCGACAACGCCGACCTTGAAATCGAAGCCGCACGGGCCGCCGCCGAACTTTTTGAAATCGCCTTCGACTCCAAACTCGTTATAAAACAAGCATGAGCATCTACGATTTTACCCTCGACGATATCGACGGCAAGCCCGTCTCCTTGGCCGAATACAAAGGTAAAACCATGGTCTTGGTCAATGTGGCCAGCAAGTGCGGCCTTACGCCCCAATACGCCGAACTCGAAGAGTTTTACCGGCAAAACAAGGACTCGGCCGTGGTCTTGGGATTTCCCGCCAATAATTTCGCCGGTCAAGAACCCGGAACCAACGAAGAAATCAAAGCGTTCTGTTCGCTTAACTACGACGTTTCCTTTCCGATGTTTTCCAAGATTTCGGTCAAAGGCGACGACCGACACCCGCTTTACGACTTTTTGGTCAAAACCACGGGCGTGGACGTTTCTTGGAACTTTCAAAAATACATCGTTTCGCCCGACGGAACGAAAATCACCGCTTTGGCGCCGACGACGTCCATTGCCTCCGAGGAGGCGCGCACGGCCGTGGGTTTGGCGTCTTAGCACATGCACACCATCGCATGGAAAGACGGAAGTCTTGAGGTACTCGACCAACGCCTGCTTCCGTTTCAAACCCAATATCAAACACTAAGCGATTGGCGTTCGGTGGTCGTCGCGATTAAGGACATGACCGTACGCGGGGCGCCGATTATCGCCGTCGCCGCGGCCTACGGCGCCGTCCTTGCCGCCAACGACCCTGACTTTTTTTCCGCCCTCGACGAACTCGAACACGCCCGCCCCACCGCCGTAAACGTTCGTCAAGCGTTTAAACGCATTCGACGCGCCGCCGAACTACCCGGCTCCGAACAGCTGCGTTATCAGATGCTTTTGAACGCCGCACGCGCCGTGGAAATCGACGAACTTCACTCCTGCCGACGCATCGGCATCTACGGCAAAACCCTGCTCGAAACCCTGTGGCGGGAAAAAGAACGAACCCTAAACGTCATGACCCACTGCAACGCCGGAAGATTGGCGTGCGTGGACTACGGCACCGCCACCGCACCCATCTATCTTGCGCCCGAAATCCCCGTTCACGTCTGGGTTAGCGAAACCCGGCCCCGAAACCAAGGTTTTAGTTTGACGGCCTTTGAATTGGCCGAACGCGGCGTAGCCCACACCCTCATCCCCGACAACGCCGCCGGTTTTTTGATTCGAAAAGGAGACGTGGACTTGGTTATCGTCGGAGCCGACAGGGTGACAAAAAACGGCGACGTCGTCAATAAAATCGGCACTTACCTCAAGGCGTTGGCCGCCTACGAATCCGGAGTTCCGTTTTACGTCGCTTTGCCTTCGGCCACCTTCGACCCTTCGCTGGCCACGGGCGACCAAACGCCGATAGAGACCCGCTCCGAAGAAGAAGTTACGCACATTTGGGGATACGACGACGAACGAAACGAAGTACGCCGGCTGCGCATCGTTCCCCAAAACGCAAAGGCCGTCAATTACGGTTTCGACGTTACGCCCGCAAAATTTGTTACGGCTTACATCACGGACAAGGGCGTTTTCGGCGCAGACAAACTTGCCACTTTGATTAAGAATTAACCTCGGACGTCGCGCCGTTGCCCGCGCGACTCCCGGCCCCGTCGCATATCCCCCTTAAATTACGTTGGTTCGAAGCCCGACCTTTCCGGCTCAAGACAACTGAAAGTATATCGTAATTCGTTATTGTGCCTTTTATTCGACTTGTTTTTTCAAAAGCGTTTCTCGGGCCCATCTTGGCCGTTGTTTAAGTTGACAAAAAAAGTCAAAAGCGTTTTTCAAAACTTTTGACTTCTCATTATTAAACACTTTTTTATTTTTTGAATCAAAAATTGATTCGAGCGGGAAACGGGGCTCGAACCCGCGACCCTCAGCTTGGGAAGCTGATGCTCTACCAACTGAGCTACTCCCGCTTATTGAGCTTATGCCGCAATATTACGCATTTCTTAAAACAAGGTTGCGAATCAACGCGGTTTTTTTTTTAGATTTTTTTTCCACGGTCTTCGCTTTACGCACGCGTTATTCGACCCACAACCTTGCGTAAGCCGTGCCTTGACTTGTGACTGTTCTCAGCAACAAAACGCCTTTGAGCGTTTCCGGCAGGGCCACCGCGTTTTCGCCGGGCATGGCGTTGGTCGTCCACATCCTTTTTCCCTTTAAGTCAAAGATTTCCATTTGGGCGGGTTCCAAAACCCGAACGGTAAATTCACCGCGATTAGGGTTGGGATAAACGTAAAAATCGGGACGCGAAAATTGGGTTCGGGAAAGGAAATTGACGGTGTCGGTGGCGGCACAATTGTTGGCGTCGCGAACGTAAAAAACGTTGTAAAGGTCGAGTTCGGTAAAAACGGAATCGGATTGATAAAGCGCGGAATTAAGGGCGAAAAGGTAAGGAGGCGTACCTCCGGAAGCGACGGTCTTCCACGTGCCGGGCGCGGTTTCAACGGCTTCAAGCCTAAGAACGGGCGGTTCGGTAAGCGCAAAGGTGCGTTGCGCCGGACAACCGTTCGCGTCCGTCAATACCACGGAGTATTCTCCGGCGCGAAGTCCCGTACGGTCGCGTTGCGTCGAACCGTCCGACCATACAAACGTGTACGGCGCCTGTCCGCCCGAGACCACGATTTGTATCGAGCCGCCGGCAACGCCGCCGCACACCGGGTTCGTTGCCGTGCCGTCCAAAAGAATTTCCACCGGCGAACCGACGAACACCGTCCCCGTGGTTTGACAACCGCCGGCGTCGCGCACAACGAAAACGTATTGCCCGGGCAACAAGCCGGTAAAATTACCCGAATCGCCGAAGGGCCCGCCGTTCAACGAAAATTGATATTGGCCCGCCCCTCCGGCCGCGCTCAAAGTTATCGAACCGTCGGCGTTCAAACAGCCGGTGGCGTTGGTAACGCCCACGCCAACGGAAATGGAATTGCCCGCTCCGACTTCGACCACGCGAACGACGGCGCACCCCGTTGCGTCGGTTACGGTCAAAACGTAGCTTGCGGGAACGAGGCCGGAAAAATGTCCGTCGGGCGAAGTCCAACTCGTCGTTTCGCGTTGAAGCAAAAATTCAAACGGCGGCACACCCGCCTGAGGAACGACGGAAATCGTCGCCGTCGGCCCCCCCCCGCATTCGGGTTCGGCAACGCTTATCTCGACGGGAAAGCCCGACGAAGGAACGGCCACGGTGGTATAGGCCAAACATCCGAACTCGTCGCGCACGCCCAGTTCGTAGGCGCCGGATTCGAGACCGGTAAATTCAAATTGGGGGCCGAAAGCTTGTCCGTCGATGGAATACAACAATTGCCCCGTTCCGCCCGAGGCGACAACGCGAATCGAACCGTTGGCCATGCCGCAGGTGGCCTGCGTAACGACGACGTCGTCGATGACGAGCGGCGGCACGTAAGAAAAAACGACGGTGGTCGTGTCGATGCATCCGGTCGCGTCCTTGACGGCGACGACATACGTTCCCGAGCCGAGTTGTCCGAAAAAGGGGTTGAGTTGAAAAGGGCCGCCGTTAAGCGAATAGCGATAGGGAGCGACGCCGCCCGAGGCAACCACCTGTATCGAGCCGTCGTTGTAGGCGCCGCAAATCGGTTCGTTGACGAGCAGGTCTTCGATAAAATAGCCTTCGTTGACGAGGGAAAACGCGCGCTCGGCTTGACATCCGTTGGCGTCGGTGATTTGAAGGACATAGTTTCCGGCGGCAAGATTGACGAAGGCGTTGAGAACTTGGGGGGGGCCGTTGTTGAGCCGATAAACGATGGGCGTTTGCGCGCCGGCAACCGTCGCCACCACCACGCCGTCCGCCGTTTGACATCCGGGATTTTGAAGTTCCACCGAAATCACGGGCGTGTTCAACGGATTTAAGGTTAGGGGATACAAATCGACGCAACCGTTCGCCGCCCGTACGACGACGGTCAAATCGCCGGCTCCCAAACCGGTGAGTACGTTCGAGGATTGAAAATTCACGCCGTCGGCGGAATACAAATAAGGCCCGGCGCCCACGTTGCCCACTTGTACGGAAACCGAACCGTTGTTCACGCCGGGGCAGGCGGGCGGTTGAAGCACGGTCGCTTCACCGTCCAAATCAATGATTCCATAAACGACGACGGATTCCGAGGCCGTGCATCCGTTGGCGTCGGATACGGAAAGTTCGTATTCTCCGGGCGCAAGGTTGGAGACGGTCGCGGGGGCGGAAAAAGCCGAACCGTTGAAAACAAACGAGTACGGGGGCGTACCGCCCGTCGCGTTCCATGCGACCGCGCCGTTGTTTTGGCCGCATTGGGCGTGCGTAACGGCCGAATTCGGAACCACGGGCGCGGGAACGGGTACCGTCGCCTCAACGATTCTCATACAGCCGGCGCCGTCTTGAACAAAAACAAGATACTCGCCGTCGGTCAGTTCGTTGAAAAATCCCGATTCAAAAAAATCGACGCCGTCAATCGAATAAAGATAAGGCGGCAAACCGCCCGAAACCACCGACGCTTGAATCACGCCGTCGCTTGCGTCGTAACAACTGAGCGGGGTAACGTTTATCGAAACGTCGAGGGCGAGCGCGGGGTCGGGCAAAACGACTTCGGCAACGTCGGTACAACCGTGTTCGTTGCGCACGGTAACGATGTACGTTCCGTAATTTAAGCCCATGAAGGCGTTCATCGGCTGAAAAGGGCCGTCGTTGAGACGGTAAACGACGCTGTTGCCTTCGTTGAGGACGGACAACACGCGAATTTGCCCGTCGCCGACGTTGCAGGACGGGGTGACGGTCGTTATCAAATCGATTTGGATGGAAGGAAGCCGGGTAACGGTAAGGGCGCCAACGGCTTGGCAGCCGTTGGCGTCGCGGACGAAAATTTCGTATTGTCCGGCCTCGATTCCCGAAATATTTTGCCCCGCCGTATACTCAAACGGCCCGCCGTTGATAGCGAAGGTATATCCCGAACCCGTACCGCCCAACGCTCCAAAAGTCCACGAACCTCCGCCGTCGCAAAAGGTCGTCGTTACGTTTTGAAGGTTCGGTTGCACGGGCGGGGGATTGGGAACGACGACGTTCAAAATAAACAAAAAACCGGCTTGGTCTTCGACGAAAACCTCGTAATTGCCGGGGGCAAGGCCCGTAAAGACGTTCGAGGGCTGGTATTGACCAAACTCTTCAAGGGAATAACCGTAAGGGGGAACGCCGTCTTGAGCGGTAACGGTAATGGTTCCGTCGGCGCCGTTGTGGCAAGAGGGAGGGGTGGCGGACGCCGTGGCCGTCAAATCCTGACCCTGAAGACCGGTCGCGCAAAACGACGCACAAAGCGTCAAAAACAATAAAAATTTCACCGCCGTATGTGTTTTTGTTTGCAAAATTACACTTTTTCGCCGCCCGTACGGTAAAGACGGATTTAAATTTAATCGGCTCAATCACAAATCGGGCCTTTGCCGGCCCGATTTTTAGCGCTAACTTTGCGCAAAGTTAAACTTCCATCGACAAACGAATAAAAACGGAAGTTTGCCCCACCCTTAACGGCGTGTATATCCCAGCTTTGAACCGAACCGTAGTCGTCGTCACGATAGCGGCGTTTGTTGCAAATTTTTTTGCGCCGGCGCGGGCGCAAAAAATCGTCAACGCCCTCCACCTCGACCGAAAACATCCCGCGCTTCAATGGTTCGAATACTGCCGGACCGACGAAGGACTTTTAACCGTCGGCTATGCCTCCAAGCACTCCTCGCGCCATTTAATCTTGGCCAAATACGACGGCGACTTCAAAAAACAATGGCAAAGTCAAATCCTTGAACAAAACGGTTTGCGGGAGGTTTGTCAGCTTTCCTGCATCGGAAATCGGATATTGGTCTTTTTCGTCGAAGAATTTAAGGACAAAGAATTTCGGACGTTTTACAGCGAATTCGACCTTTCGGGCAAAAAAATCGTAGACTACAAACCGATTCACCTCGCCAAAGACGTCAATCGAAAAAACGCGACGATGAAGTTCGTCCGCTCCATCAACAACAAACGCCTGCTTGCCTTTCGCAGCGACAAAACCCTTTCGGGCGACGAACTGTTGCATTGGTCGCTGTTTTCCCACGACGGCAAAGAACCGGAATCGGGCGCCTTCCGCCTTCCGTACAAAGAAGAAAATTTGCAGGTGCGCGAAGTGAAAGTGGGCAATTCGGGACAAATCTACGTTTTGGCCAAACAGTACAAATCGGGAAAACTTCGCGGCGCGGCCGACGATTTTCGTTATCTTCTTTTTCGCTACGCGCCGGGCGAAGAGGCCACCAAAGAGGCCGAACTGACCTTCGACGGCAAATTCGTTACCGATTTGACCCTCAAACCCGACAAAGACGAGAACTTGGTTTTGGCGGGATTTTATTCCAACCGCAGCGCCGCCGAAATCATCGGCGTGCTTTACGCCAAATTCGACCCGAACGAAGGACGCATCACCGTCAGAAACATGCAGGAATTCGACAGGGGGTTCTTGGAACAATACCTTACGCCGCGACAAATCGAACGCGGACGCGAATTGTCCGATTTTTACTTGGACGACGTCATCCTCCGTTCCGACGGCGGCGTCTTGATTTTGGCCGAACAATATTATGTATCCTCGACGTCTTTTAGGGATATGAGTGGTTTTTGGTATTCGCGCGACATGCACCATTACGACGACGTCGTTGTTTTTTCCATCGGCGCCGACGGCAAAATCGAATGGCGAAGCATCGTTTCGAAAACGCAAGCCGGCGAACTGCCCGACCAACTTTCGTATTTCCACGTCGTCGGCCCCGAGGGATTGTACATTTTTTACAAGGCAAGGCACAAAGGCTTCGGATTGAACGTTTATTGCACGGTCGTGGACTACGACGGCAAAGTCATGAGCACAAAACCGTTCTTTGAAAATTTTGGCGCGTCGGACGTCTTCTATCGTGAATCGTCCGAGCAAATCAGCAACGACGAGGCGCTTTTGGTTTGGTACCATTCGCGAAAAAAAACTTTTTCCATTCTCAAAGTCGAATTTTAAGTATAAAATGGGGGCGGTTATTCGCCTTGCGTCCACATTCGTCCCACTTTCGGGCGTTGAAGGCGTGAACCGGGGGCGGATATTTTCAAGCGGGCGTCGCGTGTTTTCGCGCTAACTTGCATGAAAACAATATACGGTTCATGAGTCCGAAAAACCCATCGTCGTCCCTTTTCCGACTCCTGCAAACGGCGGCGGTCGTTTTGGCGGCGGCCGTTCAAGGTTGCGGGACGTTGAAAAAACTGCAAACGCCGCCCGAATATTTGTCCGGCGACGGCGAGCGCCAACGCGTGGACTTGTTCTCGCCTTTGCCGGATGTCGCCCGCGAAACGCCCGCAAACCCAAATTCTTTCCGCCCCCAAAAAACCGCTTCAAAAGCCAAAAAGAAACACAAAAAATCCGAAACGCCGAAAATCGCCGAGACCCCAAAACCGGAGTTCAAGCCGGAAGTCAAGCCCGTACCCCCGCCACCCGCCGCCGAAAAAACCGACCTTCGTACGGCCGCCGCCGTCGTCAAAGCGGCGGAAAACTACCTCCACTGTCCCTACCGTTGGGGCGGAACGGATAAAAACGGCATCGACTGCTCGGCGCTGGTGATGCGCGCCTACGAATCGGTGGGCGTCAAGACGCCGCGCGTGGCCACCGACCAAGCGCTCGTCGGCAAACCCGTCGCCCGAAAAGATTTACAGCCCGGCGACGTGTTGCTCTTTCGTTCGTCGCAACCCGGGGTCGTCGGTCATTCGGGCCTCGTCGTCGAAACCCGAGGCGAAAGCGTCAAATTTATTCACGCCTCGCTCATGGGCGTGCGCTACGACTACCTCGAATCCCCCCATTGGAGCGCACACTTTTTGTTTGCCCGCCGGTACTTGGGAACGGACTTGGCCCTCGGAGCCTCGAAAGGAGGGCCGTAGCGTCGTTTTTTTTGTCAATCTTTGGCGGCTTGTGCAAAAAGCCTTATTTTTGTGGACAAGACGACGCCGCCCCGCATGAAGTCTCTAAAAATCCTTTCAACGGCGCTGATATTCGTTGGGCTTGCCACGGCCGGGCCTTGGGCCGGCGCGCAAACCGTCGAACACAATTACCCGTTGGTGCGCAACAAGTCTTACGCCACGCCGCAGGGAAAATCGGACGTCGGCCCCATTGCTTACGGACGCAACGGGCTGGTTTACATCGGCTTGTCGGATGGCGTTTTCGAGTTCGACGGCGTCAATCAAACGCCGATTCCCGTACCGGGCAACCCCAAGTCCCCCACGGAGACCTACCGCGTCACGGCCCTCGCCGCCGACCCCGTCGCCGACACGCTCTACGTCGGTTGCCACAACGGCCGTTTCGGATTCATTCCTTTGCGTTCGTCGCGCAAGCCGACCTATTACAGCCTGCCCGAAGCCCTCAAAGACACCGTCAAAAAATACGAGGGAGCCACGGAAATCACCCGGATTTACGTGCTGGGGGCGTACGTTTATTTCTATTCGCGCAACCTGATTTTCGTTTTCGACAAAACCACGAACAAACTTTTGCCGCCGATTCGGATGAACACCTACGGTTGCGGCACGTTGGGAAGCAAGTTTTTTGTGAACGTCGAGGGCCGGGAACTCGTCGCCTTCGAAAACGGAAAGCTTTCCCAAAAATACGACGCCTCGTTTTTAGGCGACCAAATGCCGATTTTCAGCCTGCCCATGGGCGACGGAACCATGCTCATCGGCACCGACAGCGCCCTTTACAAAACCGACGGCATGAGCGTCGAAAGTTACGCTCCCGAACTCGTCGCTTTTTTGGACAAAAACAACGCCCTTATCACGGGCGGCGCCGTTTACGACGACCGTGTCGTCATCGCCTCCTCCGACCGCGGCGCCTTCATTCTCAACAAAGACAACGGCAAACTCACACTCCGGCTTTCGACCGCCAACGGCCTGCCCGAAGAAGAAATCAACGGCGTGATGATTGACCCCGAGGCCCGACTTTGGCTGCTGCACACCAAACATTTTTCATGGGTCTACTTCAATTTGCCGCTCAACACCTATCCAAGCACCGAAAACTTTCCGATTTCCATCAACAAAATCGCCAAGCTAAACAAGAACATTTTTGTCGCCACCGACCAAGGCCTGCTCAAACTCGATTTCGACACCTACGCCACACTCGAAGAAAACCGCATCAAAATGCGGCTTTCGAATCTCGAACGCGAACAGTACCAAATTCGCATCAAATGGGCGCAAAAAGACAAAGAACGCACCCGCATCGAAAACAAAGCCTTTCCCACCAAATACGAAAAAGCACGCCTAAAAACCTTGCGAAAAGAGCTGGCCAAAATCGACAGCGTCTTTCTCAAATACGAACGGGAAATCAACAAGTCGCGCCTGATGATGCGCGGACTCAGACAACAAAAATCCAAAAACCAAAAAGTTAAAACCGGGGCGGACTTCGACGACCTTCACCGCTACAGCTACGAACCCGTCAGCCGGGAATTGCGTATGAAAACCACGCAAATCTTCGCCTACGAGGGTGCGCTTTTGCTCAATACCGCATCGGGTATCTGCCTCGTCGAAGAAAACGAAAACGTCAATTGGATTTCGCCCGGCATTGTTTATTCCCACGTCTTGCCCTCGGAAACGAAAAAGGGCGTTTTCTATGCAATATTAGGCGACTCGCTCTATTACTTTACCTCCAAAGTCAAAGACCGACGTACGTTTTGGGAACGAACCCTCGTCAAAAACATCGGCGAAGAACTCAATTCCATCGTCGAAGACAACGAAGGAAACCTTTGGATAGGCGCCGAAAACGACATGTTGGTCGTTCGCTTCGCCAAAAAACTTTCCGACACGCCGCAAGTGGACAGGGAATGTCCCGACCGAGAAAAATGTTCGGGAAAACTGATTGTGCTTAAATTGGGCAAATACATCGTCTGTTTAAACAACGGCAATTTTTACACTTGGACGGGCAAAAGATACGTTTTTAAACCGGAGCTTGCGGACTACGTCAGCTTTGAAAAACCGATGATAGCCGAGGCCAACAGTCTGCTTTGGTCGTTGAAAAACCGGCGTTTGTATTCGATAAAAATGTTGGACGACGGCGGTCTGCAAGTCGATTCGTCGAATATTTTTTATTTGATACCCGAACCTTCGTTTTTTATTTCCGACGCCGACGGACGATTTTGGGTCGGGGGCGAAGACCGTCTGGCGCAATTTATTCCGGGCAAAAAAGCCCTGACGTCGGTAACGACCTCGATGCGAACGCTTTTGCGCGGCATCGAAATTTCGGGCGACAAAACCTTCGAGGACTTTCCGCTCGACCAACCCCTCGAACTGCCCTATGGCACCTACAACTTCAAGTTTAAGTTTGCGGCGGCGGCCTTCGAAAGCGGCGCCAATCCGATATATTTCGAGTACAAAACACAGGATTCCGAGGGCTGGGTGCGCGTTACGGGCAACACCATCGACCGAAGCTTTTTCCTCGAAGGCACCTATACTTTTCAAGTGCGCGCAAGGGATTCGTTCGGCAACGTCGGCGAACCCGCCACCTTTGTTTTTCGCATCAAGCCACCGTGGTATTTGTCCGTTTACGCTTACATCGCGTATTTTTTGATTGCCGTCGGCGGAATTATGCTCGTTGCCTACGTGCAACGACGCAAACGCATCATGCTCGAACGCCGCAACGCCGAACTCGAAAGTTTGGTCGAGGAACGCACCAAAGACCTCAAACTCGAACGCGACAAATCCGAGGCCCTTTTGCTCAACATCCTTCCCAAAGAAACCGCCGACGAACTCAAAGCCTACGGCAAAGCCAAACCCAAACGCTATGAATTGGTTTCGGTGCTCTTTACCGACTTTAAAGGCTTTACCCTCGTCGCCGAAAAACTCAGCCCCGAAGAATTGATTGTCGAACTCGACAATTGTTTTGCAAAGTTTGACGAAATCATCGTTCGCCACCACATCGAAAAAATCAAAACCATTGGCGACGCTTACATGTGTGCCGCGGGTTTGCCCAAACCCCGTCCCTCCAACCCCATCGACGCCGTTTTGGCCGCTCTTGAAATGCAGGGTTACATGAACGACACCTTCGCCGAAAAAAGCGCCCGCGGAGAAGAATATTGGCAGTTGCGGCTGGGCATCCATTCGGGACCCCTTGTCGCGGGCGTGATTGGCACCAAAAAATTCGCTTACGACATCTGGGGCGACACCGTCAACCTTGCCAGCCGAATGGAGTCCAGCGGCGAACCGGGTAAAATCAACATCTCCGGCGACACCTACCGCTACGTCAAAGACTTTTTCATCTGCACTTACCGCGGCCAAGTGGCGGCCAAAAACAAAGGACACGTCGATATGTACTTCGTCGAACGGATTCGCGAAGAGTATTCGGCCGACGAACTCGGACGCAAACCCAATTCCACCTTTATCCGACTCGTTGAAGAACGTTTCAAATAAACCATGTTGGACAAGAACGGCATCGCCAAACGCATCGCCCAAGAACTGCGCGACGGTTACTACGTCAATTTGGGCATCGGCATTCCGACGCTCGTCGCCAATTTCATTCCCGAGGGCGTGAACGTCGTTTTGCAATCGGAAAACGGACTTTTGGGCATCGGACCTTTTCCCCTAAAAGGCAAAGAAGACCCCGACCTTATCAACGCCGGCAAACAAACGATTACCTTTACGCCCGGCGCCGCCTTTTTCGATTCGGCCGAAAGTTTCGCCATGATTCGCGGCGGCCACATCGATTTGACGGTTTTGGGGGCGATGGAAGTCTCCGAAACCGGAGACATCGCCAATTGGAAAATCCCCGGAAAAATGGTCAAAGGCATGGGGGGCGCGATGGATTTGGTCGCCGCCGGCAAGCATATCGTCGTCGCCATGCAACACTGTTCCAAAGACGGCAAATCCAAACTGCTCAAAGAATGCACGCTTCCGATAACGGGAGTCAAGTGCGTCAAACGCATCGTTACCGAATTGGCGGTGGTGGACGTAACGGAAAAAGGTTTTGTGTTGCGCGAACGGGCGCCCGGCGTTTCGGTCGATGAAATCGTTGCCAAAACCGCCGCGCCTTTGCATGTCGAAGGCGACGTTCCCGAAATGAACCTTAACTAGCCCGCAAGGATTCGACAAGGTTGAGATACGTATTGTAACGGGTGCGGGGAATTTGCCCCGCCTCGACGGCGGCTACAACCGCACAATCGGGTTCGTTGAGGTGGGTACAGTTGTTGAATCTGCATTGGGGCGAAAGTTTGCGCATTTCGGGGTAGTATTGGGCGAGTTCGCTTGGGCTCATGTCCGTAGGCAAAAACTCCTTGACCCCCGGCGCGTCGATAACGTAACCGCCAAAGGGCAAAGGATGCATTTCGGCAAAGGTCGTGGTATGACGGCCGGTTTCCCATTTGGCCGAAATTTCGCCGACGCGCAAGCGCAGGCCCGGCGCCAAAGCATTGATAAGCGTGGACTTGCCCGCCCCGGACGGCCCCGCAAAAAACGACGTTCGTCCTTGCATACGCTCGCGCAAACTTTTGAGCGTTCCGGATTTGAGCGCCGAAACCGTTTCCACGGCATAGCCCACCGATTCATAGGTCGCAACCCAATCTTCAAGTTTGTCCCAATCGCTTTGTTTTTCCAATAAATCCAATTTATTGAAAACAACCAACGCCGGGATGTGGTAAGCTTCGGCGGTCGCCAAAAAACCGTCGATAAACGTGAGCGGACAAAACGGCTTAAAAAGCGTAGCCACAACGACGGCCAAATCCACGTTGGCGCAAAGCACCTGACGACGCACGCCCGCCCGGGCGCTTTTGCGCAAAAGGTAATTGCGACGCGGCAATACCGATAAAATCATGCCGTTTTCGACCTCGACGTCGTCGCCGACGACCACGGGGTTGGTGTCTTCCGAGGTTTCGAGGCGCATTTTCCCACGCAAGACCGCCTCGCCCACCGTACCGTCGGGATAAACGAGCCGATAATGCGAACCCGTCGCTCGAACCACTTTCGCCGTCGTTTTTTTCATGCCGTTTTCGGCCTCAAAAATCGCAAATTTTGAACACAATCCTTGATATTCGGCGCGGCTGGCCATGCAAAGAACGGGATTCAACGCCTCGCCGAAGTTTCGTTTGCATTGGCGCGGAAACGGGGGTAATTTTGTGGTCAAACGAAAGCGCATGGGCGTTGAAACGGCAAAAAAATTAGGGTTAACGGCCGAAGAATACGACAAAATCGTGGAAATATTGGGGCGCGAACCCAATTTCACCGAACTAAGCGTTTATTCGGTAATGTGGAGCGAACATTGTTCGTACAAGAACTCGATTGTTTGGTTGAAAACCCTGCCGCGTTCGGGAGGACGGACGTTGGTGGCGGCGGGCGAGGAAAACGCCGGGGTCATGGACGTTGGCGACGGCTGGGCCGTGGTTTTCAAAATCGAATCGCACAACCACCCTTCGGCCATCGAACCGTATCAAGGTGCGGCGACGGGCGTCGGCGGCATACACCGGGACATTTTCACCATGAACGCCCGGCCTATCGCGGCGCTCAATTCGCTGCGTTTCGGTCCGCCCAACGACCCGCACACCCGTCGCTTGTTGGACGGCGTGGTGGCGGGCATCGGCGGTTACGGCAACGCTTTTGGCGTACCGACGGTCGGCGGCGAAATCTATTTCGACGCATGCTACGCCCAAAATCCGTTGGTCAATGCGATGTCGGTGGGGGTGGTTCGCGCCGATTCGATAATGAGCGCGGGCGCGGGCACGCCGGGCAACCCCGTTTACATCGTCGGCTCGGCAACGGGCAAAGACGGCATCCACGGCGCGAGCTTTGCGTCCCAAGACCTTTCGCAAGAGAGCCACGAACAGCTTCCGGCCGTCCAAATCGGCGACCCGTTTCAAGAAAAACTTTTGCTCGAAGCGACGCTCGAAGCCGTGGCGACGGGCGCGATCGTGGGTATGCAAGACATGGGCGCGGCAGGGGTGGCCTGCTCGACGTCCGAGATGTCGGCGCGTTCGGGCGTGGGCATGGATATTTTTTTGGACAAAATCCCGGCGCGTCAGCCGGGCATGAAGCCGTTTGAGTTTTTGCTTTCGGAGTCGCAGGAACGGATGTTGGTGGTGGCGGAGGCGGACAAGGCCGCGCTTGTCGAGGCCGCGTTTGAAAAGTGGGATTTGCCTTGTGTGCGAATCGGTACGGTTACCGAAGGCGGAATGCTAAGGTATTTTTTCAACGGCGAACTTGCGGCCGAAATGCCGGCGCAAAGTTTAGTGTTGGGTGGCGGCGCCCCGGTCTATCAACGGGAATATTCACGTCCGAAATACATGGATTCGCGCGTTTCGGATTTTTCGTCGTTGGCGCAGGCGCCGTTTCGGGAGGCGGCGCGTTTTTTGTTGCAACGCCCGAACGTCTGCTCGCGCCGCGTCGTTTTCGAACGCTACGATTCGATGGTAGGCGCCGGCACGATGACCACGAACGTTCCGGCGGCGGCGGCCGTCGTCAAAATCCCCGGGACGACCAAAGCCTTGGCCGCAACGGTGGATGGCAACGGGCGACGGGTGTATTTGGAGCCGTTTGAGGGCACGGCGTACGCCGTGGCCGAAGCCGCCCGCAATTTGGCGTGTTCGGGCGCCGTTCCCCTCGGCGTAACCAACTGCCTGAATTTCGGCAATCCCTACAATCCCGAAGTATATTATACGTTCGTCGAAGCGATAAAAGGCATGGGCGCGGCGTGCCGGGCCTTCGACACGCCCGTTACGGGCGGAAACGTCAGCTTTTACAACCAATACGAGGGTACGGCCGTATTCCCGACTCCGACCATCGGCATGGTGGGCCTGCTCGAACAAAAAGATTTATTGACGCTTGCATTTCCGCGTACGGACGCGATATTGTTTATGTTGGGAGCGGTTTCGGACGATTTGGGCGCGTCGGAATATTTGGAAGCATGGCACGGGATTCGCCTGTCGGTTCCGCCGACAACGGATTTGGCCGCCGAAAAGAGATTGCAGGACTGCGTTTTGGCCCTGAATCGGGCGAGGATATTGCTTTGCGCCAACGACGTTTCGGACGGAGGCTTGTGGACGACGCTGGCCGAAAGTGCGATGGCCTCGGAACGCGGCTTCGTGGTACAAACGCCGTTCGGCGTGCGCAAGGACGGCTTTTGGTTTGGCGAGGCGGGAGGCAGGGTGGCGGTGGCCGTAGCCCCCGAAATGCAATCCCACCTTTACGAATACGCCCGAAGCTTTGAGCTTCCGGTTCTGCTTTTGGGCCGCGTTACGGGAAAAGACGCCGTCGTCGACGGGGAAAACATCGGTTCGGTTGCCGAACTGAAGGCCGAATACGAGTCGGCGTTGCCCGTCGCGCTGGGGCAAACGACGACGAGCGCGTAACGTCCGCATCGCCAATCTTCCCCCCGTCCGCATGTTAGATAAAAACGGACTTTGACCGTAACGCGCGATTATATTTGGCGGTCCCAACCGGTAGGGGCAAATACAAATTTGGATATTCTCCGCCGACGTAAAACCTTTGCCATCGACGGTTTACGGTGGCTTTTTGAGGTTGTCGGACGCGGGAATCGATTGCGGTTATGTTTGGCGGCGCCGGGCCGATTTTAATCGGGTAACGCAACCTTTTTTCACCAACGTCGTAAACGTCTTATCTTTGCGTATGAAAACCGATTTTGCGGCCAAAGAAGCATGGGACGCCGACCCGGGCGCTTTTCTCAACGCTCTAACGGGCGAAACGTTGACGGATTGGAAGTCCGAGTCCGTCGAAATGTCCCAAGTGATGTTCCGCATCGCCGACCGGGTCTATACCGCCCGCTACGCCGACGGGGTCGAGCGTATGATTTTGGTCGAAATTCAAGCCCAAAACGACGTTTCGATGTTGGCGCGTCTGCTCGTATACATCGGTATGCTTTTGGCGTTGTTGTTTTCGTCGAGAAAAAAGTGGTACCCCCCACGGGCGTACGTGTTGTATATCGGCGCCGAGCCTTTCACCGCCCCCGTGGAAATCAACGACCCCGGACATCATGTTTTTCGACCGGTTTACATCAACGCCCGCAACGTTCCCTATCGCCGATTTTTGGCATTGGCGCATCCGGCGCAGGTAATATTCGCCATTCTTTCCGAAGACGCCAAAGATCGCGAGGACGTCGCTATTGAGGTCATACGCAAAGTCGTGGCGCTGACGCGGGACAATCCGCAAGAACGCCAAAAACATTTGCTGAATTTGCTGCGTTATTCACGGTTTAGAAATATGGAAAAGATGATTGCCGGCCTTTTGGAAAAGGAATGGGAGGACGCGCTGCCCGAAGAACAAATCCTCCAAGACCCATTGTATTTACGCGGAGAGGCACGCGGAGAGGCACGCGGCAGGGAAGAAAAGCTTCGCGAAGTGGTGGAAACGCTTTATTCCAATGGGTTGTCCATGGATTTCATTGCCCAAAACCTCAATCTAACCCTAAAAAAAGTAAAAGACATCCTATCCCAAAACCCCAACGCATCCCCGAAAACCAACCCAAACATCCCCTAACGGTTTAGAGGCATCGAAAGATGATTGCCGGCCTTTTGGAAAAGGAATGGGAGGACGCGCTGCCCGAAGAACAAATCCTCCAAGACCCATTGTATCTACGCGGGGAAGCACGCGGAGAGGCGCGCGGAGAGGCACGCGGGGAAGCGCGCGGGGAAGCGCGTGGCAGGGAAGAAAAGCTTCGCGAAGTGGTGGAAACGCTTTATTCCAATGGGTTGTCCATGGACTTCATTGCCCAAAACCTCAATCTAACCCTAAAAAAAGTAAAAGACATCCTATCCCAAAACCCCAACGCATCCCCAAAAACCAACCCAAACTTTTCTTAAACGCCGGAAATTTTTCGATTCGTCAAGAAAACGAAAAAGCCAAACGAACGCAATCACAACCGGAGCTTTGTATTTTGAATATACAAACGCACCGATTGTTTATGAATTTTTCTGTAACCGCGAGCGTTGAGTCCGTCGTTGTCGGCCGGGGTGCACGCGACGAGCCCGACAAATTTTGGCCGTCCGGCAAAATGACGGTAAATTTGCACAACGAATGGAAGTCGTTATACTTAACCCCGGCGTTTAAATTACGCTATCCATCCGATTTCGGTCATTTCCATGAGCAAGCCCGTCATTCTTTGCGTCGACGACGAAAAAATCATTCTCGACAGCCTTGAACAACAAATTCAAACGCATTTCAACCGCAAATATCTATGCGAATTGGCGGAAAGCGCCGACGAGGCGATGACACTTATGGAGGATTTACACGCCGAAGGCATCGAGATACCGATTGTCATTTCCGACCAATTGATGCCGGGGATGAGAGGCGACGAATTTTTGGTGGAGGTACATAAAAAGTGGCCGGAAAAGTATAAAATTCTATTGACGGGTCAGGCGGGGTTGGACGCCGTTCGCAACGCCATCAACAACGCCAAACTCTATCGCTACATCGCCAAGCCGTGGGACGCGACCGACCTGATGATGACCGTCGAAGAGGCGCTCAACAGCTACTACCAAAAAAAACAACTGGACGTCTTTACGGAAGCCAACCGACTTTTGCGCACCCTCAACGCGGCACAACAGGAAATTTCCGCCCAATCCGACCTTTACGCCATCTACCAAATGTTGGCCAACAACGCGATGCACGCCACGGGCGCCGAAGCCGCTTATCTTTTGTTGGAAAACGAACAAAAAGTCGCCGCCGTCGCCTACGCCGACTTCACCAAACAGCTCGGTTACATGGCGTTGATAGCCGAGCCGCACGCCGAACTTTACGAATCGTTGCGAGCAAAGTCCAAACTTCCCAAGTCCGACGTTTTGGTGCAAACGTTTCGGTCTTCGGAAGGCTCGGGAACGTTATTGGTCGAAGGAAACGCGGCGTTTTCGGAAATTCATTCGGAAATACTGCAAATGCTGGCAACCCAAGCGGTAATTTCGTCGGAACGGGCCGCACTGTATCACCGCGTGGTGCAAAAAACCATCGAACTCGAAGCCGAAAAAGAAACCGTACGCGTCGTCAATCAAGAACTGGCCCAAAAAAACGAAGACATCATGGACAGCATTCGCTACACCGAACGAATGCAACAGTCCATCCTTCCCGACCGCACCCTTCTCGCCAAACACATTCCACGTTCGTTTGTTTTTTACCGGCCCAAAGACATTTTGAGCGGAGACTTTTATTGGTGGGCGGAGTCGGAGGGACGGTTTGTGTTGGCGGCCATCGACTGCACGGGCCACGGCGTGCCCGGAGCCCTCATGTCCGTCAATGCCAACAACCTGCTCAACCAAATCGTGGTACAAGACAAAATCACGCGTCCCGACGAGGTCTTGCGGCGCCTGCACGACGGCGTACGCAAAGTACTCAAACAAGAAGACCCCAACTCGCCGTCCAACGACGGCATGGAAATCGGTCTGGTAAGCTTTCGCCCCGAGGACAACACTTGGGAATACGCGGGCGCGGGCATTCATTGGGTGCGTATGTTCGGAGGTGAGGCCGATAGTTTCAACGCCGGAAAATTGACCGTCGGCGACAAAAACATCCCGCCCGAACGCTTCAATGCCCCTTTGCACACCGGAAAAGTTCAACCCGGAGAGTCGTATTATTTGTATTCCGACGGCATTATCGACCAATTCGGCGGACCGAACCATAAAAAATTTCTTCAAAAACGCCTGTATTTGTGCTTAAAGGAATCGGACGGCATGAATTTTGAGCAAAAAGAACAACATTTTGTCAAAACCCTCAAAGACTGGCAGGGAAGCAACGAGCAGACCGACGACCAACTTCTCATTGCCCTTTATTTTTAAGCCCATGAAGCCCAAAAACACGACCTACGCCTTCGAAATTCCCAAATTAGGCAGAGGCACGCATCGTTTTGATTTTTTGGTCGAGGACGATTTTTTTCAACGCGTCGAAGAGCCGTTGGTTCTAGGGGGAAGGGTGCAAGTGGCGTTAAGCGTCGAAAAGAACGCCCGGCTTATGGTTATGATTTACCGCTTTTCGGGCGTTTTACGCTTGGATTGCGACCGTTGCCTCCAAACTTTTGATATGAAAATAGACTTTTCCAAACGCGTGGTATATAGTTTTGAAGCTTATCCCATAGGTTTGGAGGAAGAGGACGTCTACGAAATCTCGCCCGGACAAGTATGGTTCGACGCATCGACCGACATCTACGACTTTTTGTCCTTGGCCGTACCGATGCGCAAGGTTCCCGACGACTGCCCAAGCGAAAAATGCCCGTCCGAAATTTTACGCTATCTCACGGAACCGGAAATCCCCAAAAGCGAACTTTCCGAAATTTGGAATTCGGATGCAACATTCAATTAAACGTTGCTATTTCAATCAATCGCAAACAAAAAAACAACAATAGACGTTGGCAATAGCGCAAAAAATGTTGAATTTTGCGGGTTACGAAAACCGGTGAAAGGGGGGATAGTTATCGTATACACGGCGGCCGCGCTTTCCGGAGCTTGGGACGTGCTTTGGGCCCAAAACGCCGTACGCTTTGTAGCGTCGAAAATGAACCTGTCGGGCGAATTTGCGGGGCCTGCGACGGGGCGCGTCGTCGTACGCGGCGCCTGTCAAGACCCCAATCTTTTCGCCGCCGTTTTTTATTGGGACTACCTGACCAAAAACAAAGTTTGCGCGCGCAACGGCGCCCCCTTTCGACTCAACCTCGACCTCGAAAGTTCGATTCTCAACGGCGAACTTCATTTCGATTACATCGTTCCCAAAGGCGAAAGTCTTTTGCCTTTATTGAAACCGCAATACGACCCCGACGGCGAAGAAGCCTTCAAACATTATCACGAAAGCAATTTTTATTTCACGTTTCATAGACTTTCAAAGTTGATTGAAGGACCAAGGTTTACATTGGCCGGCGGAAAAAACGCCAACGTGCGTCTCGAAGATTACCAACATTTGAACTTAAAAAAGTTGCACGAAGCATACTCCGATTATCTAAATCAAAGCACGGTGTACATCGTCGGCCAAGACGGATTCGGCGCCGAGGTTTTCCAAATCAAAAATCATGATTTGTGGGTGGAAAATCCTTGTCCGTGTCCCGTGATTTCGAACGCAAAAGTCAACCATCAAATCGTTCTGCTCGACAGCACGGCAATAAACAACATCGGCGAATTTTATCAAAGTTTATTGACCCTCACGGCGTATTACATCGCTTACGCCGAAACGGCCGCCAATGCAGGTTTGCAAGTCGTCGTCACGCATTCGCTGTTTCGATTTTGCAACCGATATATTTTTATCTACGGCCGGCCCGACGAAATCGCCTATTTACGAACGTATTTTGAAAAGTTTTCTCCCACCGTCAATGAAAAAACCATGCAATACCTTCGGCTGTTGATTGAACGATTGGAGGGCGGACTTACGCCCGACGCGCCGTTTGAAACGCTCATGTGCGGCACGGACTTTTTACACGAAATCAAAAAGTTTCAACCCGTTTACGAAAAAAGCAATAAAATCGCGGTGCTTTAATGAATAAGCTGCTGCTCATATTTTGGGGTTGCGTCATGGCAAAAAACGCGTCGGGCATGGTTAAAGTAAACATCGAACGAACGGCGGGTTACGACAAATTTTTGTCCGTGCACGTGACTTACGACAACGTTCCGGGTGGCGAAACGGAGTTTTTCATGGCCTCGTGGCGCCCGGGAAGATATATTTTTCAAAATTTTGCGGCGGGCGTAATCGACTTTGGCGCCAAAGACGCAACGGGCAAGGTTCTCAAAGTACGCAAAGCCACCAAAGACTCTTGGATTATTCGTTCCGAATCGTCGAAAGTCGTCGTTTCCTATAAGTTTAACGCAAGCATCTTGGACGCGGGAAGCTCGTATTTGGGACAGGATTTATGGGTCTTGAATCCAATTAACTTCGTTGGTTTTACACGGCAAAGCCTCAACGAAAAACATGAATTGACGATTTCGGGGTTGGATCAATCGTGGAAATACGCCACCGCATTGAGCCGAAACAACAACCATTTTTATGCCGAAGATTACCACGAATTGGCGGATTCTCCGTTAATCATATCGCCAAATTTACAAAAACGTTCGTTTCAAACCCGCGGAGTAAACTTCAACGTCAATATTTACATTAACGAAAAAATCGATGAAGACATTTGGAATTATACGCTCAAAGAACTGCAAAAAATCATCGAGACACAGATAGACGTTTTTAGGGATTGTCCGGTCAAAAGCTACGACTATTTGTATGCGTTTGTACCGTTGGAAATCCGGCATGCGGTGGAGCACGCAAAATCGGCGTTGTTTGTGTTGCAAAAAAATTCGTTCGCGTCGGAGTCGGCAATAAGGTCGAAGTTGTTGCCCGTTTCCGCTCACGAAACATGGCACATTTGGAACGTAAAAGCCATTCGACCCAAAGAAATGACCCCCTACGATTATACCCACGAACCCCCGACGGACATGCACTGGTTTACCGAGGGAGTCACCGATTATTACACGCAATATACGCTGTTAAAAGCGGGTCTGACGACGCGCGAAAACTTCATGACTTATTTCGAGAACCTGTTTTCGTCGTTGGATAACAATCCGGCGTCAAAATACCAATCTCCCGCCCAAAACAGCATAGACAGTTGGCTGACGGGTTCGTCTTACGCGCATCCCGCCTATCGAATTTCGTTTTATTCTTTGGGTTCGCGGGTGGGCTTTTTATTGGATTTACACATTCGAACTTTAACCTCGGGGAAAGCGGGTTTGGACGATATGTTTTCCATGCTTTACCACAATTATTACAAAAAAGGAAAAGGTATAGACATGACGTCCTTGGCCGAAACTTTCCATGAATTGACGCGGGAAAGCTTTGACGAGTTTTCGGAAAGATACATTTACGGCGTCGCGCCGCCGGACTACGATTATGTATTCGAGCGTTCGGCTATAAAAATCAACGTATCCTACGATACGCCGGATTTTCCGAACCAAATAGGAATTATCCGAACGACGTCGTACACGCCGGGAAAATATATTGTCGAAACCACGATACCGGGTTCTCCGGCGGAAAGACACGGGGTCGTCGCGGGGACGCTGATTACCAACGAAGGCGGCCAATGGACGGCCCAAATCGGCGAACGTACCCTTGAACTGCGCTTTTCCCCCGACGAACTCTTAAAAAACGTTCGTTACAAATTTGAATATTCACCCGAAAACACGGTCATCACCTCATGGCTTGGAAAATAATCGCCACCCTACTGCCGCTCATTTTCGGACGGCTTTGCGCCCAAACCCTTTCCGACAAGGAACTTGAACGCGTTCGATGGCATTATTCAATCGAAGACGGTTTTGAAAATCCCGACGCGGTCTACAAACTCGATCTTTCAAATAAAAAATTGTCCAAATTCCCGACGGAGGTTTTCCTTTTCAGAAATCTTCACGTCCTCATTTTAGCCAACAACAAAATAGATTCCATTCCCGTAGACATAGACCGTTTGCAGGCGTTGGTTTCGCTCAATCTTATGGGCAACAAAATCAACAAAATTCCCGACAACCTCGGCAATATCCGGAGTTTAAAGTATCTTTATTTGTCGCGAAACCAACTGCACCGTTTTCCTTTGGGAATGCACGGACTCAAAAATTTAAAGTACTTGGACGTTTCCTACAATTACATCACCACCTACGAATTGGATTGGATAGCCAAAACACTTCCCCAGTGTTCGATTAAATTTTAGCAATGCTCGTCGAGATATTAAGGGCAAAAATTCACCGGGTGAAAATCACCCAATTGGAATTAAATTACGTCGGAAGCATCACGATAGACAAGGCGCTTTTGCGGGCGTCGGGCCTGTTGCCAAACGAAAAAGTACAGGTCGTCAATCTCCAAAACGGCAACCGTTTTGAGACCTACGTCATCGAAGGCGAGGAAAACAGTGGAATCATCGGACTCAACGGACCGGCGGCGAGATTGGCCCTGTTGGGGGACGTGGTAATTATCTTGGCCTACGCCCAAATGACGCTCGAAGAAGCAAAAAACTACCAACCCACCGTGATTTTCCCCGACGACAACAACCGATTGTTGTTAAGTTGATGAACGAAAGGGGCGGAAAAAGCATACGCAATATCGAATTTGACGTGGCGGTGGTGGGCGGTGGCGCAACGGGTTTGGGCGTCGCCTACGACGCGGCGTTGCGCGGCTTGCGCACCGTACTTTTTGAAAAATCCGACTTTGCCTCCGGCGCCTCCTCGGCTTCGACCAAACTGCTTCACGGCGGCGTGCGTTATTTGGAAAAGGCCGTTCTCGAACTCGATTACGGTCAATACAAGTTGGTCAAACAAGCGTTGCGGGAACGGGATTTATTGATACGTCTCGCACCGCACATTGCACATTATCTGCCCATCGTTACCCCCGTTTATTCGGCAAAGGAAAAGTTTTATTATCGAACGGGACTGCGGACGTACGACGCGATTGCGGGTACGCGTCCGTCGATTCGTTCGCAAAGTTTGAACGCGCAACAAACCCTTTCGGCGCTGCCTTTGCTATCCGAACGATTGCAAAACAAAAAGCTTTTCGGCGGCGTGAAATATTTCGACGGACAATTTCACGACGCACGCATGGCCGTTTCAATTGCGAAATCGGCCCGTGCCGCGGGCGCCGTTTTGTTTAATTACGCCGAAGTTTCGGATTTGGAATTCGACGGCAAACGTTGGGAAATACGGGTGTTTGACGGTGTTTTGGACTCGGAATACACGGTACGCGCCAAAACATTGGTCAATGCCACGGGACCTTACGCCGACAGGATTCGCCTCAAAGTTTCGAGGACGCACGCCCGATTAAAACCTTCGAAAGGCATACACATTTTTACCGACAAACTTCGTATTCACGCGGGATTTCTCGTTCCGAAAACGGCGGACGGACGGGTCGTTTTTTGTTTGCCGTGGGAGGGAAAAACGATGATTGGCACCACCGACGACTTTACTGAAACGATGGATTACCGCGTCGAAGAGCGCGAAATCGAATATTTGTTGGGGGAGGTCAATCGTTACTTGTGCGAGCCGTTGTCGGTTAAAGACGTTACGGGAACGATGGCGGGCTATCGTCCTTTGGTGCTTAAATCGTCAAAGACTTCACGTTCCGAGGCCTTGATTCGCGACCACGAAGTGGAGGTGATAAAAGAAAAAAAAGCGGTTCACGTTTTGGGGGGCAAGTGGACGACGTTTCGATTCATGGCCGAAGACGCGGTCAATCGCTTGTTTACGTTGTTGGAAAAGCCGTTCGTCAAATGCCAAACGGCGGGCCGTTCTTTTCACGATTCCATCGAACCCGAAACGTATTTTCGCCTCGTTTCCCGCTATCGTTTTCTGGGCGAAAAAACAAAAAAACATCTTTTGCGCTACGGCAAGGATTTTGAAAAAGTGTTGGATTATGCACGAAAAGACGACTATCGACTGCTGTCTGCCGAACGTCCATATTTGTCGGGCGAATACGAATACGCCCGAAAATACGAATGGGTGGAATGCGAAAACGACTTTTATTTTCGGCGTTTGTCGGTCGGCTTGACGGACGGAGTTCGGCATGCGGAAACTATTCCGGCGGTGTAAATTCGACGAAGTGCGGCGCGGTTTCACGCACTTCGGTCATAGCTAAATTCTCTAGCTTCCAACGATTGACTTGGGGCAAAGTGTGGTGGGCGGTGGCGTCGATATTGACCGGACAAATGGACACATAACCGTTTTCAATGGCCCAAATATCGGTATCCGTGCCTTCGTCGTTGAGTTTGAAACGTCCGGCGAGCCACCAGTACGGACGCCCGTGGGGGTCGATTCTTTCTTCAAACTCTTCGACCCAACGCCCGTAGGCTTGGCGGCAAACTCTAATGCCTTTAATTTGTTCGAGGGGCAAGCGGGGAATGTTGATGTTGAGGGTAATGTTTTCGGGCGTTCCGTAGTGAAAATGATTTTTAAGAACGATGTCGACGATGCGTTCGGAGGCGGAAAAGTCGGCGTCGGCGGAAAAATCGGCCAAAGAAAAACCCATGGAGGGCACCCCTTCAATGGCGGCTTCCATGGCGGCGCTCATGGTTCCGGAATAAAAAACGCTGATGGAGGCGTTGAGGCCGTGATTGACGCCGGAAAGAACGAGGTCGGGTTTGCGGTGCAAAACAACGCCGGTGGCCATTTTGACGCAGTCGGCGGGCGTTCCCGAGCAGGCGTAAGCGTCGATGCCGTCGCCAAAAGGATAGGGTTTGAGACGCAGGGGCTTGCTGACGCTGATGGCATGACCCATGCCGCTCTGCGGACTGTCGGGCGCAATGACGACCACTTTCCCAAAACGTTTGGCCACCTTGGCCAGTGCATGTATGCCTTTGGCGTCTATGCCGTCGTCGTTGCATACCAAAATCAATGTTTCCGACATTACCGTGATAAGTTCGCAGCACAAAGATACGAAGTTTCGCGCAAGTTGGAAGCCTCGATTTACTCGTTCGTCGCCCTTTTACCCATGTTAAATTTTTGCATGTATTTATTGGTATCGAAAATATTTTTATATTTTTGCATTCTAAGACCAAATATCGCTATACGAACGATGAAAACGGCGAAACTAACTCTTTTGTGGACGATGGCGTGCGCGGCGTACGTCTCGGCGCAGGACTGTACGGTCCCCAATCCGCAAATCTCGGAAGTTGACGGGCTATTAACCCTGAACGAAACCTTCGACAGTTACCAATGGTACAAAGACGGCCAAGAGATTGTCGGAGCGACGGCGGCAACCCTCCCTCCCACCGAAGTGGGAACTTATACCGTGAAGGTATCGAAAAAAAGCGAACCCGAGTATTTTTACCTTGCCTCCCGCACCCCCAAATTGCATTCCGACAAGTTGGATATTTCCCCCAACCCCGGAAACGGAAAATTTATCGTCAAAGCTCCCAACGACGGTAAACTTTGGAACCTTGTCGTCGTTTCCACCTTGGGCGAAACCGTCCAACAAAAGTCTTTTCGCGGCGAAAGCGAAACGCTCGACCTCACTCCCCTACCCGACGGCGCTTATTACGTACGCATGACCGACGGCATTCGTAATTATACCGCAAAAGTCATATACAAAAAGTAAGAAACAACCCACAAAAACAAATCAAACGCCTCCGACGAGAGGCGTTTTTTTGTGGTCAAATCAAGCGGTGAAGGTCGTAACGGCGATAACCAGTCCCGTTGCGATGGGGGGAAGGAACATTCGGTACGCCAACGCAACCAACGGACCGTCCCAGAGTTTGGACTCAACGACGTAAAAAAGCAACCCAAGCGCCGGAACCAACGTTATTCCACCGACCATCGTCATTTCGTTGGCGCCGGACCACCCCGAAAGATAAAAGAGGAGTCCCGTCAAGACGACGGCGACGGACTGACCGACAAGCGTCGCCGCAAGCGTGGAAAACAAACGCAATACGGGATTTTTTTGTGCGACCGATTCAAAATGACGGGCAAAAACATCCGAAATTTGGGTACGCTTGCGCACTATGGGCCCCATAAACATGCCGGCGAAAAAAGACGTCATTCCTAGCGTTCCAATGCCCGCAATCAACAATGCGTGGGAGTACTGAAGACCCAATAGGGCGAGGGCCGCCGCCAACGAATTGAGGAAAAGAATTTGTTTGCCGGATTGGGCTAGGGATTCGTCGTCCGCCCGTTGAAGCGCTTTAAGCATTTATCGGCGGGCGGAAACGGGCGTTTCGGAAAGGGTTTCGATGTCTTGCGCGACGGAAGAATTCAACGACCGGCTTCTGAGTTTTAAATTGGCCGCTCCCTTGCGATACAGCAAAACGAAAAGGCCAAACACCGCCGCGATGTATCCGCCGAAAAGCCAAACGTATTCCACCGACCATTTGGCCACGGCCAATGTCGCAAACATCGCCAGCGATCCCGACAATATCGAGGTCGCCCCCATGACCACGGGGACAAATTTTTCGGGTACGCCTAAATACGAAAGGTGGTGCGTGGTATGGTCCCGACCGCCGATAAACGGGGACTTGCCCTTGCTCAATCGAACGACGGTAACGAAGGTCGTGTCCATGATGGGAACCAAAAAAGCTAACACCGCCAACAAACCTTGGCGCAAGACCAAACCTTCACCCTCGGACGCGGTATAAGGCTGATTCCAAAACATCCGTATGCCCAAATAGGCCAAGAACGCCCCCAAAAATTGACTTCCGGTGTCGCCCATGTAGAGTTGGGAAGGGTTCCAATTCAAAACAAGAAAGCCGATGAGCGAACCGAAAATCGCCGCGTAAACGTAATATTCGAGAGTGTAAGGGGTTCGGAGCGCCGTCCATACCGCCATCGCCACAAAAATAATGGTGGCGGAGACGGTGCCGGTAACGGCGTCCATGTTGTCGAGCATATTGACGCTGTTCATAATGCCGACGGTCCAAAAGACGGTCAGAGCCGCGTCCGCCAACCAATAACCCGTTAGATTGATGGTTACCCCCAAACCAACGAGTATCGCGCCGCAAAGAAATTGCCCCAAAAATTTGAGAAACGGACGGGTTTCGTAGGCGTCGTCGGCCAAGCCGATAAGAAACCCCAAAGTTGAAACCAACATCAGGGCCCCAAAACCTTCAAAAAACGGGGCATAGCCGCCGCCGGGCATAAAGACCGCCGTCGCACCCGCAATCAGGAACGTAATGTAAAACGTTATGCCCCCGACCAACGGCTTGGAATGGCTTGCCCAGCGAATTTGTTTTTGTTCGCCGGCGTTTAAGCGTCCCAAACGATGGGAAAGCCTTATCAATATCCTGTTTAAGAGGTAGCCGAACACCGCGGCTCCCACGATGGGCAATATTACCGAGGGCATGTAATTGTTCAAAGCATTAAAAAAATAGAGGGATAGACGCGGAAACGAATGCGTTTATATGCCGAGGGCCTTGGCCAACTTATCCAAAACGGGTTTGTTGCGCTCCTCCAACGTTTGCTTCCGACCGCGAACGGGCGGGTTGAACTTGCGGTTGCGTACTTTTGCCAGCGCCCGCATCCAGCGGACGAAGGTTCGTTTGTCGGGTTTTCTTGCCATAGGGCGTTGCTATGCAATTTACGTTACAAAATTAGGGTTTTATAAGACAACTACCAAAATTTTTCGATTACCATTTAATTTTTCATTACGAACGTACACATTTCGTCGACGATTATTCACTTTTTAGCAAAGCGCCCGACAATGTAAGCAGTTCGATTTCCGAAATTTTGAGGGCGATGCGTGCATTTTCACGCGCGGCTTGGGCGCGAACCCAGTTGATTTGCGCCTCGCGATATTGCGTGCCGTTGGCCAAGCCTTGTCGGAACTGTTCGCCGAGACGTTCGTAGTTTTCCCGGGCCACCTCGCCGTTGCGCGTTTCCAAATCCAATAAAAACCTTCGGGTTTGATAAAGCGCGTAAGCGTTGCGCGTCTGCTCTTCGACGACCAATTTCGCTCGTTCCCGTGCCAATTCGTTGGTTTTGACGCTCGTTTCCGCGTTTTGGATTCTGATTTTGGCACGCGAACCGTCGAAAATATTGAAGCGAAACGTCAGCCCCCCCGAAAAACCGAACGTCCGGTTTTCGAGCAGAATGCCCGCGTCGTTGTTTTGTTGCGAAATGCCGTATTGGGCGTTCAAATCCAAACGGGGATAAACGGCGGCTTGGGCCAGTTTAACGTCCCATTCCGCTTCTTGGCGCCGCTTTTCCGCCAAAACAACGTTGACGTTGTTTTCGAGGGCGGCGGCAAGCACGGCCTCGAGGGTGACGGGTGCGTTGAGCAGTACCGTCGTATCTATCGAAAAATCGGCGCCGAGTTTGCCGCCCGCCAACCGGTTGAGCGAACGTTTGGCGTTTTCGACGGCGAGCCGGGCGTTGGCGTAAACGGAACTGTCGGCGTTGAGGTCCACTTGGGCGCCCAAAATCTCCGAACGCGGCGCATTGCCCGACTCAAAGCGCGCCCGCGCTCGGCGCAAGCGCTCCGAACTTAGTTCCAAAGCCGCACGACCAATAGCCAAGTTCTTTTCCGCCCGCGAAAGTTCATAATACGCCTGCAAGGTTTGCAAAAGCGTGTTCTCCATCGCCAAACGGTATTCGGTCTCGGTACGTTCTTCCGTCGCCCCGAACCTGCGCAAGGTAAACCATCCCTGCAAACCGTCGAACACCGTATAATTGACCGCCAAGTTCGTTGCGAGCACCGTATTCCGGGCCGCCGGGTTCTCGACGGGAGGAATGTTGCCCGCAAAACGCAGACTGGTGTTGTTGTTGCCATAGTTGAAATTGGCGTTCAGGCTCACGGATGGCAAAAGACCGGCATTGCCGGGGCGCCGGTTGTTTTCCGAGATTTCAACGGCATTGCGGGCGATGCGTACGTCGTGGTTGTGTTCAAGAGCGACGGCCGCCACCTCGGAAGCCGTCAGCATACGCGGCTGCGCCGACAACGAACGCCACAAAAGCAACGCCCCCACCGTTATCGACAGCCATACACGGCAGCCCTTGTAAAGTCTTTCCGCCGGCGGCCAACTCAAATTATTCATATGTCTGTTTGTAGCGCAAAATTACGCGAAAACTTTGCAGCGCCCACGCAAATTTGTCGCAACAAACGACCGGTCGTCCCAAACACCGAGAGGTTGAACTATTTCCTTTACGACACCCTCGTTTACCGCTCGACGACCACTCTTTTCGTAACGGCGGCGCCGTTTTGGGCCGTTGCACGAACCAAGTACATCCCGGGCGCCAAACCGGAAATGTGTGCGTCAAACGTGTTTTTTCGTTCAAACCTTACGCGCCCCGCAAGGTCGTATAAAACGACGTCGATAGGCTCGGCGGCTTGAACTCGAAACGTTTCACGACCGGGATTGGGGTACACCGAAAAGCCCGGAACGAAAGCCTCGGTTCGGTTTGTGTACTCGAGTCCCAAATGTTCGTAGACCACCTTCATCAATTCATGCGCCACGCCCGACATATCCCCTTTGCCCTGATTGGTACAAACGGCGATGGAAATATTTTTTTCGGGGTGATGGGCGTAAACCGAACGATAACCAATCGAGGCGCCGCCGTGGCCGACAAATCCTTCCATCGTCGCCCATTCGTGAAAAACGCCGTAGCCCGGAAAATTGTCGTCCACCGTTTTTTCGGGGTTAAAAGGATTGACCGAACCGTACGACGGCAAAGAACCGAGCATGAGTTCGCGGGCCTGAGGCGACAACGCGTTTCCGCCCCACAATTGCCGTCCCCACAAAGCCAAATTGCGGGCCGTCGCAACGACCGCGCCCGTCGTCCACGCCCCCGTGATAATCCCCCGATAAGAAAACGGCAAATAAGATATCGAGTCGGGTGTAAGTCCGAAATCTTTGAGGTTGTCGTGCGGCCCGGCCAAGGTTCCCGCCGGTTCCGAACCATCGGAAAGGTACATATCGTTCAACCCCAAGGGTTCAAAAAAGTTTTGCCGAAACGCCTCCGCCGCCGACATGTTCATCACTTTTTCGACGACCATGCCCAAAAGAACGTAGTTGGTACTGGAATACCGACGGTTTTGGCCGGGGGCAAACCACGGCGCCTCGCAATGTTGGATGATGTTTTCGGGCGTCCAAACCGTGTCGTAGTTGGCTATGATTTGGATTTGAAACGCCATGTTCTCGGTGTAGTCGTTGAAACCCGTCTCGTGGGTAAGCAGTTGAGCAAGGGTTACGTCGCCGCGAAGATTGGGAACGGTGTCTATCCACGGAAGAAACTTGGACAACGAATCTTCAAGACTTATCAAACCGTCGGCCGCCAAGCTTAATATCATGGCGGCGGTCACGGGCTTGGTCGAAGAATAAATGCGAAATTTATGGTCGGGGGTCACGGGCGTACGCTCTATAATGTGGGCCACCCCTACGGCCCCCGTCCACAACGCCCCGTCGGGCAAATATATCGCGGCGCTCAAACCCGCCTTGTACGGACGGGCCGCATAAACGCTGTCCAAACGCGCATTGAGTTTTTCCGCCAGTTCGGGCGGAAAAGTTTGGCTCCATACCGTTGGCGTCCATGAAACGAACGCCAAAATCAAATAGACTTTTTTCAACATTTATTGTTTATGACTCAGTGTTGGACCGCTAATTTAAGTATTTTTTGTGTTTGATTCGCCAATCGCACTTTCAAAAAATACAATCCGCCGGGCCAAGAGGAAACGTCCCGGTGGAACGGCGCCTCTTGGGGTCGAAAAGCCGGGACGACCGTCCGCCCCGTCGCATCGTATACCGCCAACGAAACCACGTCCGCTCCGTTCCACTCCAAAACAAGGCGGTCGTTGGCGGGTTGGGGGTAAACAATAAAATTTTCCGACGTCGTTTGGGCACGCGCGACTTGCCCCAACACTTGTACCTGCACCGAAACGGCTTGGGAATAGCATCCGTTTTTGAGCAGACGCAAGCCAACGGTTTTGAGTCCCTCGGCGTTCCAAATCAATATTTGGTTGGGGTCGGCGCTTCCGCCGGGCGTGGCCGTCGCCCCGCCGAAATCCCAGATATATTGTACGTCGACTTCGGAACTCGACGCCGTTACCGAGTATTCCTGCCCTACGGACGGGTTGAAGTCGGGGGTGAAAAGTTCGGGTTGGGGAACGTGGACGACGTTAATCGAACGTTCTTGTCGGGCGATACACGAGCCGTCGGTTACGTCGAGCGTAACGGTCTTTTCGCCGCCGTCGTTCCAAACGATTTGGTACGGCCCCGGGCCCGAACCCGAAACTATCGTTGCCCCGCCGAAACTCCAAAAATACTGGGCGCCGGGCGTGGACGGCCCCAAAAGTTGCACCGTTTGCGGCACTCCCGAACAGGCCGTTGCGTTCATGATTTCAAAATCCGCCGAAACCGCCGTTACCCGAACCGATAGGGAAAAGGCGTTGGCCGTACACCCGCCGTCGGAAACGACCAAGCGCAGGGTTTTGTTGCCCGGCGTGGCCCATCGTAAAACATAAGGCCCGACGCCTTCGCCCGAAACCACTTCCGCACCGTCGAAATTCCACGCAAATCCGGCGCTTGAAGGGGCGTTGCCCGTGTATTGAACGGTCAATTCCTCGCCCGTACAACGGTTCAAATGATTGACGGTGAAATTCGAGGTAAACGGACAAGGATTGACCGCCGCGCCGCGAACCCGAATGTTGTCCAACCATAAATTGTTGAGGTAGTTGTTGTAGGACTCGAAAACGATTTGAACGCTTGATTCTCCGGCAAAAGCGGAAAGGTCGAGCGACGGACATTCGGCCGGCGTGAGCGTCCCAAAACACCAGTCGCCCACGCCGGGAACGAAATACTCGCCATATGGGGGATAGCTGGCGAAATTGTCTTGTCCGCTGTCGCCGAAGGCGCGTATGCGGGTAAAGTTTTGTCCACAATTTCTCGACACCCCGACGATTAGCGAGTCCGTTCCCGACTGGAAGGGATAACGACAATAGGCGTAGTCGAATTCGAGGGTGATGGGCGCTTGGACGCCGGAAAAATCGAGCGGTGGGGAAATTAAACGATCGCGCCGGCCTAGGGCCGAATAATTGTAAAACTCAATAACGGCCGCCCGCGCGCCGGCGTTGCTTCCCTCGCAAAAATCGAACTTCCAAGTCAGGTTGCCGTCGGGGTTTTCGATGCTCCAACGGTCGGGACCTTCAAAATCTTCGACGAAGGGTAAAGAAAGGGCCGAAGCTTCCAAAATCGATATAAAATTGGTCTGAAGGTTGGAATAGCAAGTGTCGGAGTTGCAAATCGTCAATCGGACGTTGAAAAGTCCGAGGGTGGAATAGGTTACGGGCGGGGGATTGGGTCCGGAAAACGACGAAGGCACGCCCCCCGGAAATTCCCATGTGTAGGTTGTGGGATTGAGAATCCCGCTTGATTGATTGGTAAAGGTTATCGTCGGCGGGTTGCATCCCGGAAACGCGTAAGCCTCGTTTTGCGATGCGGAAAATTGCACGACGGGTTGCGGGGCGATATAGGCGCCGTTGAGCGTCCAAACGCCGGTGTTGTCGGGGTCGAGCCAAAATTTAAGTTGGCGATTGACTTGGGGTTGGGTTGCCCAAGAATAGGAAAATTTGCCGTATTCGTCGGCGTCCAAGACGCTGCACCATGATTCTCCGCCGTGGAGCTGCCCGATGATTCGCGACTGATTATCGAACAAAGGAGAACCCGAAGAGCCGGGAGCCGTCGCCGCCACCTCGTAATTCACTACTTTCCAGTGAGAATTATCGGGATTGAATCCGAAATAGTTTGACGAAACGACGGGGTCGTAATCGAAACTGATTTTTTTGACGTCGCCTTGGGGGTGGTGAATAACGGTCGCGTTGGACGAGGCGAGGTCTTGCCGGTTCCAGCCGTTGAAATAGACGTTATAGAAGTTTTGCGGACGGTCGTTGAATTCGACGAGGGCAAAATCGCTGCCGGCCAAATTCGCTCGAAGCGTCGCGCCTTGAACGGTTTGATTCGTCGGCCCGTCTTGGTTGGGAGTGCAGGTTGGACTTTCGTAATTGAACATCGCCGCCCATCCTGAAACGTTGCCGTCCAAGCAGTGGTCGGCGGTCAAAACGTACGCCCGTCCGTCCTGACGGACGTTGTTAATCAACGACGAGGAGCAAAGACGCGTCATGTCGGCGGTCAAAAGCAGGGCCACGCCGCGCTTTTCGTCCTGCCAATCGGCGGCCAACGGACAAACGGTATTGACGTGGCACTCCTCGGAATCACCGAAGTCTTTATCGTAACGGGTACGAGAAAAGAGCGCGTCTTTGTAACCGTAAGAAACGGCGCGGATGTTGAAGTCGGGCGAGGGTCCGGAATATTCCAAATACACGCGTTCGCCGGGTAAAGGAACGATGGCAAAGTCGTCGTAACTGTTGCGGTGAGTAAAGGGGCCGCGAACGAGGGCGCGGTCGGGGGAGTAGGCGAAAAAGCGTCCTCCCGGCGGCAAACGAAAACGGTCGAAAACAAAAGCCAAGCACGTGGCGCCGGGGGCGTACACTTCGCAAAACCAAGTCGAGCCGTCCCAACGTCCCGCCGTTTTAGGATTTAGAGCCACGGGAACGGCTTGGGCAAAACGGAAGGGACGGTTTAACCCCGCTTCTTCGAGATCTTCTTGCAAGAGCCGTTCACGGTCGGGAATCGGCGGTACGAAGGCGCTCACCCACGGCTCTCTCCCTTCCCAATAAACGGGTGTTCCGGGTTCGTGAACCACCTGCCCCCATGCCGTCGAAAAGGCGGCTATCCATAGCCAAAGCATAATTTAAAACGTTTTTTTCAATACAAAATTGGCGACATATTCGTAGAAGGAATAGGCTTTCGCTCGTTTTCCGAAATTTTTTTTACGGGTTTAATAATTTCCTACAATATATAAGCATGCCGACAATTCGTCGTCCGTTCAACTTTTTTGGAAATCATTTTTAATACAAATGCAAAAATTAAGAATTTTTCGGCGGCATAAACTTGGCCTGCGGCAAGCCAATGATTTTGGCGACGGTTTTCGGCGCCATGCCTTCGGCCAACATTTTTCGAGCGACGGCGATTTTTTCCGCCTCCGCTTTTTGCCTCGCCGCCTCGGCTTTCGCCTCCGCTTTTTTCAGTTGTCGCTCCAATCTTTTGTTTTCGGCTTGGGCCTTGGCCAAACTTTCACGAGCCACCTTGCGCAACAACTCCCCAAGCCAACCCTCGCTTCGCATGAATATCTCCTCCACGCTCAGCGACAAATCCCAGCCCCTTTCGGGTTCTTGGCCCGTTTGGGCCGCATGCTTCTCCCTCATAATATACGCTATGATGCGTTGAAACTTCAAATCCTCGGGACGCCTACGACGCAAATTGCGGTATATGCGCTCGTCGTGACGACGGCGCGGCGCGTTCGCCGCCCACAACACCGCTTCTACGTAAACGTTCGAAAAACGTTCGTCCAACGCCTCCAAAATCACCGTCCGAATACCATGACGCACCGCAATGCCGTATTCGTCCCTCGGAACATGAACGCGCTTGGCGAAAACAACGCTCGTCTCCGGCATGACGCCGTGCTTCTCGGCGTAAAGACAAGCCTTTATCACCGCGTCGACGTACGCCAAAGGCTCCGCATAATTGTAAAACTCGTGCAAACGCGGCCTGTCCCCGGAATCCAAAGGAACAAAAACCGCGTCCACCCGCTTTTCCACCGACTTGAACACCGGCGCGGCAAACGAAAATTCCCCTTTCGGCAAACTCAATACGCCGTCAAGTTCGTGCGGAACCTCCTTGCACAAAGTGAAAAACAGCGCATCGGTGTTCACCACGCAAATATAAAACCATCACGCCGAAAAAACAACAAGGCACAAAACAATCGTTAAA
>CALAJH010000072.1 GCA_937922655.1 uncultured Bacteroidia bacterium | reverse complement strand
TCCTTGGCCCGGCAAACGGGATTAGAGTTTGAGTATTTCATCGACGCCAAGTCCGGTGATTTCGGCGATGAAATCCGTTTGGGCGCCTTTTTCGCGCATTTTTTTGGCGACTTGGATTTTTTCTTCTTTGCGTCCTTCTTTACGTCCTTCTTTACGTCCTTCTTTACGTCCTTCTTTGCGTCCTTCTTTGTGCCCTTCTTTACGTCCTTCTTCTCGTCCGTCAATTACGCCTTTTTCGTAAAAGGGACGGAAAATGAAACGGAGTTCGGCTTGCCGGTCGGGATGGACGGCGGTGCGTTCGATTTCTTGGGTCAGTTCCATATGAAAATCCAAATAATCTTTTCTCAACAAAGCAAAGGCAAATACCGTTTCGGTCCAATAGGCCCATTCTTCGTCGGAAGCCAATGCATTGAGTATTTGTACGATGCCGGCAATCAAAAGGTTGCGCGGAACGACCAAACTTAAAGCGGCGAAGACCGCGGCTTCGGGCGTGTTTTCTTGAAGCAGTTCGAGGCCGTCGACCTTGCTCATGTCGATGGCTTTGAGTTGAATGTCGTCGGGATAGCCGCGAATGAAGGTTTTAAGTTTGGGCGGCACAGGCGTGAGGAAAATGAAAGCCTGTACAAAGAATTCCAAGAGGTCCAACTTGTCGTTTTCGACAATCAGTCCTTTGTAACCTGCGGAACGCCGAAGTTCGTCGCCGTTGGCTCGCGTTTGAACGTCCAATTGCATCAAGGCCATGGCCGCCGGTTTGCCGTTGATGACGGCGTTTAACAGCTCAAAAAGCGTATCGCATATTCGCCGCCGCCTGCCCGATTTTTCCAAAAGTTCCTGACTTAGCTCCCTTCCCACCACGGCGGGAACGCCCGTTTTGAGCCTATTATAGAACCATTGTTTCAGTCCCGACACTACGATTTTTGAGCGCTTGTCGTAATACTGCGCCTCAATTTTGCTCTTTTTGTGCATTTGTCGGCAAAGTTAAGCGATTGCGTTCATTTTCATGTCGGTTGTCGATGCAATAAAAAAAAATCGTTTGCGAAGTCCTGCCTCAATATCCGTTTCGGCGTTTAGCCGGCCCCGTGCCGACGGCGCGAGGTTACGTACTTTTGCCTACAAAATGGTTGAAACCCAAAAATTTGAGGTCGGCGAACGAACCGTCGCTCATGGCCAATTTAACGCCCGAAATTTTTTCGGTCATGTATCCTATCACCGCCACTTCGGGTACGGCAATGATTTTTTCATAATCCATCGCGGGAACGGTAAACAAGAGTTCGTAGTCCTCGCCGCCGTAGAGCGCCCATTCGACGGGCGATTCGTCGAACATTTCCGCAACTTTGATGGTTTGGTAGTCGATGGGAAGCTTGTCTTGTACAACGACCGCCCCGCAACCCGACGCTTGAGCCAAATGCCACGTTTCGTTGGCCACGCCGTCGGAAACGTCAATCATCGATGTAATTTTTACGCCCGAACGCCGAATATTTTCCAACGCTTGTTTTTTTGCCACGGGGCGAAGCTGACGTTCGACGACGTAAGCAAATTCCGCGACGTCGGGATTGACGTTCGGATTTTCTTTAAACACGGCTTTTTCGCGTTCAAGGATGCGCAAGCCCGCGCAAGCCGCACCCACGTCGCCGGTCAGGCAAATCAAGTCCGTCGGTCGCGCCCCCGAACGGTAGACGATTTCGCTTCGGCTCACCCGTCCCAAAGCCGTGAGCGAGAGCATCAGGCCCGCACGCGAGGAGGTGACGTCGCCGCCGACCAAGTCCGCACCGTACTCTTTGCACGCCGTCAGTATGCCTCCGAATATTTCTTCGACGGCTTCCACGCCGAAGCGCGCCCCCACCGCCAACGACAACGTCAGCGCCGTCGGTCTTCCGTTCATTGCATAAATATCCGAAAAGTTCACCGCCGCCGCCTTGTAACCCAAGTATTTGAGCGGGCAGTACGTCAAATCAAAATGCACCCGCTCGACGAGCGCGTCCGTTGTAACAAGCAACAACTCGGAGCCGTTCGGTTCCAAAACCGCGCAATCGTCCCCCGGTCCTTTGACGACGTGTCTGCTCGGCAGAGGGATTGAGCGAACGAGACGCTCAATCAAACCAAATTCGCCCACGCTTTCCAATGACGTGTATTCCATCTTTCAATGCTTTATTCGGCGTCCGCCGAAAAAAATTAACTCGTATCCCGTTTACGGATTTATGGATTGGGGTCAAACCGTCTGGATAAAACGACAAATTGTCGGGTTGCCCGGCAACGACGTTGAAAGGCAAAATGAGTTCGATTTCACGAAATCGCAATAAAGCCATCGTCTCCACCGGGCGCCCAAGACGAGGGTTTGAACGCAAAGTTACTCGCTTGCTGCGACGGCCTACGGCCTGTTGCAAACTTTGCCGTATACCCTTATTATATGTCGGCGAGGCCATCGCCTTGTGCGACAGCCTCGCCGATATCGTAAATCTTGGTTGAATGGAACGGTTTTAAGGTTTGGCGAGGGGCGGAATTATCGTGGACGCGAGCTTCCGCCGCTCGAACCGCCTCCACCGCGACTGTACCCGCCGGAGCCCGAACCGCCGCCGCGATTGTAGCCGCCCGAGCTTCCGCCGCGGTCGTACCCGCCGGAGCCCGAACCGCCGCGATTGTAGCCGCCCGAGCTTCCGCCGCGGTCGTACCCGCCGGAGCCCGAACCGCCGCGATTGTAGCCGCCCGAGCTTCCGCCGCGGTCGTACCC
>CALAJH010000071.1 GCA_937922655.1 uncultured Bacteroidia bacterium | reverse complement strand
TTGGGATAGGTACCGGTAAGGTCGCCGCCGGCCGTTCCCGTGGGCGGCGCTCCGGTAACGCTCAACGTACCTAAGCTGAAATTGAGTCCCGTGCCGATGATTACGGGTTCGACGACCCCCGTGGCGTTCGCTCGAAGCACGGAGTTGTAGATGGCGGCGTCGCGAATGCGCAGTTTGCCGTCGACGTCCAATTTTTCCGTCGGTGCCGCCGTGCCTATCCCCACGTTTTGGGCGTGCAGCGTCGCCCCAAACATGGCGATTGTCAATAGAAGTAAAAAAATCTTCATATCGTACTTTTTTAAAGGTCAAGGTAATTATACAAAATTACGAAAACTTTAAATGCAAGCAAAATCGGCCGGCTTAGTTGAAAAAAAATAGCTTTGAAAAGATAATGATAATGACGGGGATTATTCTTTGGCGTCTTTAAAATGATTCTTTGGTATCAGGGATAAATGATAAACGTCTTTTATTCGTACGGATTTTTTATCATTCCCTATTGTACACTACCGTAAAAAGAATAAAAAAAACGGGTGTGGATATTGCTTTGCCGTCAAACAAGCCGGGGGATAGCCTTCGCCGTTGGAGGCCGAAACGTTGTCAAAATGGTGGAATCAAATTCCAACGCAAGAAAATTCCTTTTTATACCGATTTGTACGAAGTTTAGTTTACAAATAGCGTTGTTCCCGAAGAGATGCGTCGCCCTCAATCCCAAAAAGGCCGGACCCACCTTGTCGAGCGTTTCGACGGCACATTGTGCTTCAAAGTCTTGTGCTTGGTTGGAAAAAGGGATTCCCTTGCCAAATTTCTCGACGCGCTCATCGCCTCCGCCGGTTTTGCCGAAAACGCGAATACTATCGACGCCGACTCCGCCATTGAACTTCGTCGCCGACCGCGTTCAACCCTTCTACGACGTCGGATACCGCAAGCGCTCCAAAATTAATTGTTTGGTTTCGCATATCCAAACGGTGTTTCGTCTAATTTTTTCGGTGGCGTCGTTAAACCGACAATGACGATTTTTTGCTTATGATTTCAAATTGTCGCTTTTATTGTTTGTTTTTTGCGGTTGAACGGATTAAGGCGCGGGCTTCTTTTTGGCCAAAATTGAAAATTCGGATTCCAAAACAGGGATGTTGGTCAGTGTGCCGAGTCGTTCGATGCGTAGTTCGACTTCGTCGCCGGGTTGAATCCATTGCGGCAAGTGGTCGGGATTTTCGAGTTTGGCCGTACCGTTGAGTTCCAAGAAACAGCCCGTGCCGACGGTACCGGAGCCGATGACGTCGCCGGGGTGCAAATCCACGCCGTAAGCGCAACGTTCAAGAATTTCGGCGAACGTCCAATCCATGTCGGCCAAATTGCCCGACGAAACTTGGCTGCCGTTGACGAAGGCGTTCATAGCCAAATCGAAGGCTCGGCCTTCGTGTCCCGGTTTGGGCGCGACGAGTCGGTCGGCCAATTCGTCGGGGGTTACTATCCACGGGCCGATGGACGTGGCAAAGTCTTTGCCTTTGGCCGGCCCGAGGTTCAAAAGCATTTCTTCCATTTGCAGGGTTCGGGCCGACCAATCGTTCATTATCGTATAACCAAGAATGTAGTCGTCGGCATGGCGGGCGTCGATGTTTCGGCCGCGACGGGCGACAACGACCGCCGCCTCGAGTTCAAAATCGAGCTTGTCGAAATGGTCTTTTTGGCAAAGTACTTTTCCGGGGCCGGTAACGGCGTGATGGTTGGTGAAGTAAAAAACGGGATAGCGGTCGAATTCGGGAATCATGGGTACGCCGCGATTGCGGCGGGCGGTCAAGACGTGTTGTCGGAAGGCGTAGGCGTCGCGACAAGACGCGGGGCGCGGCAAGGGTGCGGTTAGCACGGCGTCGTTTACGGCCATTTCCGTAAAGTCGCCCGCCAAAATGCGGCGATGGATTTTATCGGCGACGGGGCCGTATTCGTCCCATTGGTCAACGAGCGCCTCCATCGTTCGCGGAAAAAACTTTTTTTCCGCCGCCCATACCGCCCGTGCCAAAGCTATCACTTTGTCCTCGTGGACCAATGCCGCCTCGGGTCCCGAAGGCGTAAGAAAACTTGCCAATTTCATCGTTCGCAAAAATCGGCAAAATCAATGAATTTACGAAACTTATTTCTTTTGCGACGACAAGCTTTGGGTTCGGCGAACCGCGTTTTTGGGGGCAAGCGTTTGAACTAACGTGGCATGACGACCCGCCCCTTGACCCGTAAAGGATAGGAGCATTCGACGTCGCCCCGGGCAATACGGAAAAGTTTGGTTTTTATCAGCTGTTTTTTCAATGCGGGAAGGCGGTCGATGAACAGTACGCCTTCGAGATGGTCGAACTCGTGTTGCACGACCCGGGCCATCATGCCGTCCAAGACGTCTTCGACGAGTCGGCGGTTTTCGTTTTCGTAGCGAATTTTGACGACGGGCTTTCGCCAAACGGTTTGTCTGAGGTCGGGAATGCTTAAACAGCCTTCCTCGAAGCCCCAAGGTTCGCCCGATTCTTCGACGATGACGGGATTGATGAAAACACGTTTGAGGTTGTCGGGTTTGGGTTCGTCGTCGCGGTACATGGCGGCGGCGTCGACGACGAAAAGCCGAATCGAACGGCCGATTTGTGGCGCGGCCAAACCCACGCCGCAAGCATTGTACATCGTTTCGTACATATCGGCGACGAGGGCCGAAACGTCTTCGCCGTTGAGGGGGGCGGCTTTTTGTTTCAACACCGGGTCGCCGTAATTGACGATGGGCAAAATCATAAAACCATTTGCAAAAGGTTTACCAGTTTGGATTTGAGATTTTCGCGGGAAACGATAAGGTCGACAAAGCCGTGTTCAAGTAGAAACTCGGCGCTTTGGAACCCCGGGGGTAAATCTTTGCCGATGGTTTCACGTACGACGCGCGGTCCCGCAAAACCGATGAGCGCTTTGGGTTCGGCGATGTTGAAGTCGCCGAGCATGCCGTAACTTGCGGAAACGCCGCCGGTGGTGGGGTCGGTGAGGACGGAGATGTAGGGCAGGCGCTCTCGGGCCAGAAGCGCAAGTTTGGCCGAGGTTTTGGCCATTTGCATTAGGCTCAACGCTCCCTCCATCATGCGCGCCCCACCGGTTTTGGAAATCATGATAAAGGGTAGACGTTGGTCGATGGCCCGGTCTATTGCCCGCGAAATTTTTTCTCCTACCACGCTTCCCATGCTTCCGCCGATAAACTCAAAGTCCATGCAACCTATCGCCACGCGGATGCCGCCCATACTGCCGACGGCCGTGCGTGCCGCGTCTTTGAGCCCCGTTTTTTTTTCGGCCTCGCGCGTGCGAAATTCGTAGCTCTTGGTGTCGGTGAAATTGAGCGGATTGGCGGGACGTAGGTTGGCGTCCCATTCCTCGTATTGGTTGTCGTCGAAAAGGATGGAGAAATATTGTTTGCTCCCGATTTTGAAGTGATACTCGCAAAAGGGACAAACATATTTGTGACGCGCCAATTCTTTGGCGTGCGACGGTTTCTTGCACGACGGACAAGCCGTCCACAGGCCGTCGGGGACTTCGATTTTTTCTTCGGTCGAGGTCAGAATGCCCTCCCGTATGCGTTTGTACCAGCTCATGGTTGTAATTTAAGTACGCATTTGGACGTACAGGTTTCGTGAATGACGACGGTCGAAAGGCCGGGTAAAAGTGTTTTGAGGTTGTGAGCGAACCACAGGGCCAAATTTTCGGAGGTGGGGTTGCGCAGCAGTTGCGCGTGTTTGGCGTTACCGAGCCGGTCGCCGACGTCGTTGATGAGAAAGTGGTCGAGCATTTCGACCACGGGGGCGACGCGTTTTTTAATTTCGCCAAAGTCCATAACGGCCCCCGAATACGGGTCGGGTTTGCCCGTAACCCCTACTTCCAAGCGAAAACTGTGGCCGTGAAGCCGTCGGCACTTGTGTCCCTCGGGAAAATGGGGAAGGTAATGGGCGGCTTCGAAGTGGAAGGAACGAAAAATTTCGACGTTCATTGCCGAGCGGCGTCGCGTGCGGGTTTAAAGTCGGGGTCGAGTTTGATGGATTCGGCGAAGGCGGCGGCGGCGTTTTTTCCGGCGCCTTTTTCCGCCAATCCCTTGGCGTAGGCCAAAACCGCGGGCGTTGTGCCGATGCCGGGATTTTCGGCGCTGACGAAATCAAGCAGGGCGGGAGCGTCCTTACGGGCCGCAAGCGAATTAAGGATTTTGAGCGCCTCGTCGTATTTTTTGCGGTGTAGGTGAATGAGCGCTTGGTCGAATTCGGCGGTAAAGGATTTTTCTTTTTCCAAGAGCGGCGTAAGGGCGCTTTGGGCCTCGTCGTAACGTTCGAGACCGATGAGCGAACGCACCCGCAACTCTTGTCCGTAGCGGTCGTCGCCCGTGGCGGTCTTTTTTTTGAGCGTGGCCAAAGCCGAGGTGTATTGTCCGTTACGGATGTAAAGTGCGGCGAGGGTGTCGCGATAGTTGTTGAGCTGGGGATTTTTGGCAACAAAGGCGCAGAGCGCCCGTACGGCGCTTTCGTAATCTTGGACTTCGACGGCGAAACGATAAACTTTTAGGTCTTCGAGCATCGAGGCGCGGCCTGTAGGCGCGGCGCCGCCCGACGCTCCGCCGGCTTGGGCGCGTTCGGCCGCCATTTTCGCGCGTTCGGCCTTCATTTTTTCCAACTCTTCGGGGGTAATGCGGGCTTTGACGGGCGGATTCTGGCCTTCGGCCGCACCGACGGGACGCATTTCGGGTTGCGTGCGTGCGGGCTGTGGAGTTTTGGTTGCCGGCGGCGTCGCCGTACCCGCCGGACGTTCGGCCGCCTTGGACGGCGTTGTTTGACCCGCCGCCCCGCTTATCGTCATAGCCGCCAATACAACCGCGGCGGCGCCCGCTTTCAATTTCATTTCGTTTTTCATTCCGCAAAATTAACAAGTTTTTTTCTATCCACATACCGCTTAAAGCCAAGTGCAATTTTGGCGGAAAGTCTCCGGCGTTCGTGGCAAAATTATCAAAGTTGTTTATTTTCGGAACAAAAAAGCAATGACGAACTATCCGTGGCAGGAAGGAACGATAAAAATTTCCAACGTTAAACCGAATAATGGTTAAAAATCGGCATGTATTGGATAAACAATCGTAATTAAATAATTTGGATTTGTCCAAGCATAAGTTGTATGCCCGTTTGGCGTTGCCGCCGAAGGGCGATGGGACGGCGTTGTTTTTCCATCGGGACGCGTATCTTTCCCGTCGTTGCTTTTGTTGTCGTTTTATCGGGACGAGGTCGTTGGCGTCGTATGGATTTAACGACGGATTTAGAGGATTTGTCGAAAAAAAATTTGCGTTTTCGGTGGCGACGGTGTAAATTTGCATGCTTATTGGGTAATTAGCTCAGTTGGTTCAGAGCGCTACCTTCACACGGTAGAGGCCACAGGTTCGAGTCCTGTATTACCCACGATGTTTTGAAAACCGTGAAGCCGTTACGTGCGTTAATTTTAACATGCACGGCCACGATTGTTAGAGGAAAAAACATAGGTTCGCAACGCCGATAAACATGGGCGAAAATTACTTTGCGTCATTGGACGAGCTGGGACATGAGCAGTTGGTTTTCTGTCGGGACGAGGCGACGGGCTTGCGGGCGTTGATAGCGATACACAACAGCGTGTTGGGGCCGGCGTTGGGGGGTCTGCGATTCATGGTCTATGAGCGCGAATCGGATGCGGTGCGCGATGTTTTGCGTCTTTCGCGCGGCATGACGTTCAAAGCGGCGGCGGCGGGGTTGAATTTGGGCGGTGGCAAAGCGGTTATTGTCGGTTCTCCCGCCAAACTTAAAAGCGAAGCTTTGTTGCGTCGATTCGGACGTTTTGTCGAAGGTTTGAGCGGCCGTTACATCACCGCCGAAGACGTCGGTACCACCGTTCGCGACATGGATTACGTTCGTATGGAAACGCGGCATGTCGTTGGTTTGGCCGATGGCGGCGGCGATCCTTCTCCCTTTACGGCCTACGGCGTGTTTGTGGCTATGCGGGCGGCTTTGAAATACCTTACGGGTTCGGAGTCGCTTACGGGAAAAAAGGTGGCCGTTTCCGGGGTGGGCAAAGTGGGTGCGGCGTTGGTCGATTTGCTTGTCGAGGCGGGAGCGAAAGTTATCGTCGCCGACGTTTCGGTTTCCGCCGCACAAGCCGTTGCGGGCAAACATTCGTCGGTGGAACTTGCCGAGCCGGCGAAAATTCACGCCGTCGAGGCCGATGTTTATGCGCCGTGTGCCTTGGGCGCGGTACTCAACGCCGAAACCATCCCTCAACTTCGTTGCGCGATTGTTGTCGGCGCGGCCAACAACCAACTTGCCGACGAAGCGCGCGACGGCGTCGCCCTCAAAGAACGCGGCGTGCTTTATGTACCCGATTTTGTTGCCAATGCCGGCGGCCTGATTAACGTCGCCGTTGAATACGGCGGCGAATATCGCCGTGAACGCGCCCTTGCCTATGTTGAAAATATTTATTCCACCTGTTTGGAAATACTCAAATCCGCCCGAGAAACCGGGCAAACTCCACATCAATCCGCATTATTGTTCGCTCTTAATCGAATAGAAAACATTGGAAATCTACGACGCTACCGATAACCACGAAGAAGGAAGACGGTTCTTTAGACGGGGAACGGACGAATTGAGCGAAGGAAAGCGCATTCTTGCGCCGCGTCAGGAAGGTACTCGTACGCTTATGGAAGCCGCGGGTATGACCCCCGAGGACCAACGCTACATCATCGACTTGCTTGCCCAAGCCGAGTTCGAACCCGAGGACGCGCCAACGGTGGTTTACACCATCGAAAAAGACGACGGTACCGTCGTTCAAAGCGAAGTTTTGGACGACGGACAACTGCCCCTCGAAATCGACCCCGCCTTGGCCGAAATCTACCCTTTGGTACCGATGCCCAAAAAGCGGCCCATGACCCGAAGGGACATTCGCACCAAAATTTTACAGGCCACCTACGCCGTCGAACTCGACGCCGGCGAACCCGACGAAGTCTTCGCCCAACTGCTCGCCGACGACTACCGCCTTCTCCTCGAAAACATCGAGGCCCAAGCCGATTCTCATTTCTTTTTCAACCTTTTTTACAAGAACCTCGAAATCCGAGAGCAGAGCCTCGAGCTGATTCGGCCCCGTTTGGAAAACTGGGACATCCAACGCATCGCCCTTATCGACCGTATCGTTCTCCAGCTTGGCATTTGCGAACTCCTGCATTTCGAGGACATTCCCGTTCGTGTAACCATCAACGAGTACATCGAGCTGGCCAAGACCTTCAGCACCGACCGTAGCGGCCAATTCGTCAACGGCCTTTTGGATTCGATTTACCACGATTTGTTGATTCAGGGCAGGGTCATTAAGACGGGCCGCGGTTTGACGGGCGCTCGTCCCGATGAACTTCCTTTTCTGCAAGGACATTCGTTGGCGCCGGGCGAGGCTCAAACTTATATTTCGCGTCGTGAATACGGTTACCGCGACTCGGACCGTGGCGGCGAATACCGTCGTCGTTCCGAAAACCCGCGATACGGTTACGGGCGTCCCTATGAGCCGCGTCCTTACGACGACGGTGAACGTCGTTACCGGCAAGATTACGGCTCGAACCCTTCTTACGGCCGCGGCGAGTACGAACAACGCCCGCGCGGCGAATATCAGCCTCGTCCCCGCGGCGAGTACGAACAGCGTTCGCGCGGTGAATATCAGCCTCGTCCGCGCGGCGAGTACGAACAACGTCCCTATACGAAACGTCCCGACTACGACTCGGATGGTCGCCGGGAATATCCGCCCCGTAGCGAATCTCGATACGGCGAAAGCGGCTTTACCACGCCGCCCGTTGAACCGCAAGAATAGTTTGGAAAGGCTGCCAACTCGGTTTTGGCGGCCTTTTCGTCTGTCAAGAGATGTTGCACGCGCCGTTTATTTTACAGCCTCGCGACCGTGTTTTACCGTTCAAGTTTGAAGTTTTCTCCCAAATAGACTTTGCGGACCATTTCGTCGGCGGCCAATTCCTCGGCCGTACCGTATTTTAGTATCGAGCCCGCATACAACAAATACGCCCGTCCGGTGATGGAAAGGGTTTCGTGGACGTTGTGGTCGGTAATCAGCACGCCGATGTTTCTGTCGACCAACTGTTTGACGACGGACTGTATATCTCCAACGACGATGGGGTCTACGTTGGCGAAAGGTTCGTCGAGGAGAATAAAATGGGGGTCGGTGGCGATGGCTCGGGCAATTTCGGTGCGTCGGCGTTCGCCGCCGGAAAGCAGGTTGCCCAAGTTTTTGCGCACGTGCGTCAGACTAAACTCTTCGAGCAGTCTTTCGGTCTTGATTTGCCGTTCTTTTTTGGTGAGTTTGGTGGCCATTTCCAAAACGGCCATGATGTTGTCTTCGACGGTCAGCCGCCGGAAGACCGACGGTTCTTGGGGCAAATAACCCACGCCCATTTGAGCGCGTTTATACATTGGCCGGCCCGTAATTCTTTTGCCGTCCAAAAGAATTTCTCCCGAGTTGGGATGTATCAAGCCGACGACCATGTAAAAGGTCGTGGTTTTTCCCGCACCATTGGGTCCCAAAAGGCCGACGATTTCGCCCCGGGTAACGTTGATGGAAACGTTGTTGACGACCGTTCGGTCTTTATATTTTTTGTAAAGCGCGACGGTTTCGAGCTTCATCGACGGGGACGACGTGACGTTCGGAATGGTAGGACGAGCGCACGAGCGGCCCGCTTTCGACGTAGTCAAAGCCCATTTCCAAGCCCCATTCGCGATATTGGGCAAATTCGTCGGGGTGAACGAAGCGTTCGACGGGCAAATGCAGTTTTGTGGGTTGGAGGTATTGACCGAGGGTGAGTACGTCGCAACCGTGTTCGAGCAGGTCGTGCATAATGGTTTTGATTTCGTCGTCGGTTTCGCCGAGGCCGAGCATGACGCCGGACTTGGTTCTGAGGCCGTAGGCTTTGGTGCGTCGAATTTGTTCGAGGCTGCGTTCGTATTTGGCTTGGGGCCGAACGCGACGATAGAGCCGGGCGACGGTTTCCATGTTGTGGGAGACGACGTTGGGACGTTCAAAAAGGACGGTTTCGAGGGCGTCCCACTTGGCTTTAAAGTCGGGGATGAGGGTTTCGAGGGTTGTTTCGGGGTTGAGGCGATAGACCTCGCGCACGGTCGCGGCCCAAATCGAAGCCCCGCCGTCTTTGAGTTCGTCGCGATTGACGGAGGTAATGACCGCGTGCTTGACGCCCATGAGCCGCACGGCCTCGGCCACGCGCAAGGGTTCGGCCTCGTCGAGTTCGGTGGGACGACCCGTGGCTACCGCACAAAACGAGCACGCCCGCGTGCAGACGTTGCCCAAAATCATGAACGTTGCCGTCCCTTCGCCCCAGCATTCGCCCATGTTCGGGCAACGCGCGCTTTCGCAAACGGTGTGAAGCCTGTTTTCGTCAATAATTTTTCGGACGTTGCGATAGTTTTCGCCGTAGGGTAGGCGCACGCGCAACCAATCAGGGCGTTTTGCCCCCGTTGCCGTCGAAACGCCCCCGCAAAGTCCTCCCGTGGTTTCCATAACCGATTTTATTGCTATAACGCCGGCGGCCAACGAAAGGTTTAGCCGTTTGGCGCCACAAAGATAATCATTTTCTTGAATTCCCTGCGGAAACGCAATCGAAATCCGACGTTTGGAAGGGCCGCCCTTTGACAAAAGAAATTATTGCTAAATTTACCGTTCAAAGCGATATATGTCCATAGACAAAGTCAAGGTACTGGAAGGGTTGGAGTTTTTCAAGCCGATTCCGGACTTCATCCAGTCGGTTATCGCCGACGAATTGGTCGAACAACGCTATGACGAGGGGACGACGATATTTTCCAAAGGGGAAAACGGCGACTGTATGTACATCGTTGCGGACGGACGGCTCAAAGTTCACGACGACGGTTTCGTCATCGCCGAACTGGGAAAGGGGGAGGTCGTCGGCGAATTCGCCCTCTTGGACGATTTTCCGCGTTCTTTGTCCGTAACGGCGATTACCGACTGCATTTTACTCCGTTTGGACCAAAGCACGTTTTATTCGATTATCGCGCGGCGTTTCGAGTTTGCGCACGGCTTGGTCAAACTCTTGGTACGCCGTCTGCGCGAACAAAACGAGCGTTTGCGCGAAGAATATGAAAAACGGGAGGTCGCCTTGACGATAAAGGTCGAACAAACCAACGAAGAACTCGTGGCCATTATGTCTCACAAGGATGCGATGGTCAAAACCGTTTCCCACGACCTCAAATCGCCTTTGGCCAGTATCGGTGCAACCGTCGGCCTCATTCGCGACGCACTCAAAGAAAACAACCTCGCCGACGTCGAACGTTACCTCGGCATGATTGAGCGCAGTTCGTCGGTCGGCGTTCGCCTTATCGAGGATATTCTCAATCTTTCCAAACTCAATTCGGGCACCATACTGCTCAATAAAAAAGAGTTTAGCCTTAAACATCTGATAGAAAACGTTATCACCCTGACCCAAGGCTTGGCGTTGGAAAAAAACATCGAGGTACGCGCCGAAACACCCGATAAAATCATTCTCGTCGGCGACCAACTCAAACTCGCCCAATCGCTCAACAACATTCTCTCCAACGCCATCAAGTTCACGCCGCCGAACGGACAAGTCGTTTGTCGTACCGACGACAACGGTTTTTTGGGCAAACCGTCGGTGGTCATCGAAATTCGGGATACGGGTATCGGCATTCCCAAGGACAAAATCGACACGATATTCACCGAGTTTTCGTCGCTTCAACGCATGGGAACGAAAGGGGAAAAAGGCACGGGTTTGGGTATGAGCATTGCCAAAAAAATCGTCGAACTGCACGGCGGAAAAATCGTCGTCGAATCGGAGGTGGGCAAAGGTACGACGTTCAGCATCTACCTGCCCAAAGAGTAGCGGGGCTTAGGTTTTAGGGCGCCATTTTTTCCACAGCGCCCTGACTCCTTCGTAGGTGAGCATAAAAGGAAGGACGACGATGCCCGCGGCCACGCCCACCGCCGTGCCGACCGCGCTCATGCCCGCCATCAAACCCGAAGAAAAAGCGAACGCCGTCGTCGGCACTTGGCCCAGCGTCAGTTCGTTTTTGAGTTCTTCGCTCAGTAGGGCAAGTTTTTGTTCGTCGGCGCCGTGTGTTTTGGCGGAAATAATTTTTTCGACGTAGCGACGCAGGGTTTGGATTTGAACGGCGTTGAGGTCGAGGCTCCGGCAAAAACCTTCGATTTCCCCGGTTTCGTCGGGGGTGATTCTGCCGTCGGCCCGTGCGATGAGCAGCATATCGGCTACGGCCAAAAAACGCAGGTCGCTTTCGCGCAAAGTTTCGATGGCAACGTCGAAGTTGTAGTCGCTTGTGCCTTCGGCGATAGAAAGGGTGTGGGCCGTGTGTTCGGCGGACATTCGTGCCTCCAAACACAGTTCACGCAAACGAGCGCGTTCCGTGTCGTCGAGCGTGCCGTCGGCGCCCGCTATCGCCGCCAACAATGCGAAATAGGCAAATCTCTCGTTTTCCGGATAGTCCGAAAACGACCGTTGGGTTTCCACGTCTTTGATTTTGGTTTTATGATTCAAAGTTACGAAAAATCGTGTGGAACTTCGCCTTTTCGGTAAAAACGGGAATTTTCATCGGTCGATAACCGAGTGTATCCCGGGTAACGATGAAAAAAATCCACAGGCCTAAAAGCACGGTATTTGTATGACGAACACCGCAACACGCCCGGCGGGGCAAGCCGCAAGATCGTAAAAAAGAAACACAAAACCGTGTTTTGCCAAATCCTTCGACGCGCTTATCGCTTCCGGCGGTTTTGCCGTTTATACCTATCGTTATCGGTTTAACATTACCGAATTGCATTGGGCTTGATAGCGGTTTGTTTATGTTTTTTATTTGCGTCGTTGGGGAACGCCGGCTGCGCCAAACGCAGGTCGTGAAACGGTCTTGATTGGGCGAAAACCGTTGTGCCTAGCCGAGGTTTGGGGCGTTACGTCGTTCGCGGGCTTTGAAATCGCGCAAACGAAAAAAACGACGCGGGAAAAAAGACGCAAAAACGTATTTTGAAAAAAAAATTTCGTTTACGGGGCGATTTTTTTTTGCACGCCGAAGGCGATGTGTTAATTTTGCAAGTCAAACCGGGCCGCCGGTGGACCACCCTTATTATATCAGTTTTAACCCTTAATGTCAAACGAAAAAAAAGACGCCATGGATTTGGTTGGCGCTCCGGCGCCCGACGATTTTTGGGATGACGCTTACGGCTACTCCGGAGCCGAACGCGAACGAATGATGCGCCTTTATGAAGGCACGATGCGCCAACTCAACGAAAACGAAATCGTCAAAGGACGCGTGATGTCGGTGGACGACCGCGAGGTTGTCGTCAATATTGGATACAAGTCCGAGGGAGTGATTTCGGCGTCGGAATTTCGCGATTTGCCGCAGGTCAAACCCGGCGATGAAGTCGAAGTCTATTTGGAGCAGCTGGAAAACCGCGCCGGTCAAATGGTGCTTTCGCGCAAAAAAGCAAGTTCGGTGCGGACGTGGGAAAAAATCAACCGCGCCGTCGATGAAGAAATCATCTTGGAGGGCATCGTTCGTCGTCGCACCAAAGGCGGCTTTGTCGTGGACTTGGAAGGGGTTGAATCGTTCCTGCCCGGCTCGCAAATCGACGTCAAGCCCGTGCGCGACTACGACTCCTACGTCGGCAAACGCATGGAATTCAAGGTGGTCAAAATCAACCACCAACAAAACAACGTCGTCGTTTCCCACAAGGCGCTCATCGAAAAAGACCTCGAAGTACAAAAAGCGGAAATCATCAACAACCTCGAGCGCGGTCAAATTCTTGAAGGCGTGGCCAAAAACATCACGCCGTTCGGTGTGTTTATCGACCTTGGCGGCGTCGACGGCCTTTTGCACATTACCGACATCTCTTGGGGACGCATTTCTTCGCCCGAAGAGGTGCTTAAAGTCGACCAAAAAATCAACGTCGTCGTATTGGACTTTGACGACGAGAAAAAACGCATCAGCCTCGGTCTCAAGCAACTCCAACCCCACCCGTGGGACAGCCTCGGCGACGAAGTGGCCGTAGGCAACAAGGTACGCGGTAAAGTCGTTACCATCGCCGAATACGGCGTGTTCATCGAAATACAACCCGGCGTCGAAGGATTGATTCACGTTTCGGAGATGTCGTGGAGCCAACATCCGAAAAACCCCGCCGAGCTGTTCAAAGTTGGCGACGAGGTCGAAGCCGTCATTCTCACCCTCGACCAAGCCGAACGTAAAATGTCGCTCGGCATCAAACAGCTTACCGAAGACCCGTGGAGCCATGTCGCCGAAAAATACCCCGTCGGAAGCAAGCATTCGGGCGTTGTGCGCAACATCACCAGTTACGGCCTTTTCGTCGAACTCGAAGAGGGTATAGACGGCATGATTCTTATTCAAGACCTTTCTTGGACCAAAAAAATCAACCATCCCTCCGAATTTATCGCCAAGGACGAAAAACTCGACGTCGTCGTACTCGACCTTGACGTTGAAAATCGTCGCCTGCGCTTGGGCCACAAACAGCTTACCGACGACCCATGGGACGCCTACGAAACGCTTTTCCCCGTCGATTCGGTACACGAAGGCACGCTCACGCGCATGGTCGAAAAAGGCGCCTCCATCGAACTTCCTTACGGCATCGAGGGCTTCTGTCCCGTCAAGGCTCTCAAAGTCGAGGCCGGCAAGGAAGAACTCAAAGAAGGCGACACCGCCAAATTTAAAATCATCGAGTTTAATAAAGAAAACCGTCGCATCGTTCTTTCGCATTCGCGCGTTTGGCAGGACGAGCTCGACAAAGAAAAGAAAGCGAAAAAGAAAAGCGCCGAAAGCGAACCCGCCGAATCCTTCGACCCCACGCAACAAGCCGAACCCGATAAAGGTACACTTGGCGAATTGGCCGCTCTTGCCGGGTTGAAAGCCGCTATGGAAGCGCAGGCGCCGGCTACGGAAACGTCCGTTGTCGAGGCGGTCGCGGAAACGCCCGTTGTCGAGGCGGTCGCGGAAACGCAGAACGCGGAATAGACGTTTCGGGGCGGTGTTCCCGTATTCCTTGTTTTTTGAAAGTCGGCCGTCGGGGAGTTTCGAAGAAAATCCCCGACGTTTTTTTTTTTACCACAAGCCTTGTGGAGAAATAAACACGTTAACGGGGGCGGGGAATTAGGCGCGAATTTTACAATTTTGCATTCGCGTTCCAAAGGCATGATTAAAAACCTCCTGATAGTCGAATCCCCGGCCAAAGCCAAAACCATCGAAAAGTACCTGGGCAAGGATTTCACCGTTACGGCGAGTTACGGCCATATCCGCGACTTACCCCGGGGCGACGGCGCCGTCAATATCGAGGCCGGTTTTTTGCCTATTTACGAGGTTCCCGAAGATAAAATCAAAGTCGTTCGGCAACTCAAAGATTTGGCGCGTCAGGCGGAAACGATATGGCTCGCGACCGACGAAGACCGTGAAGGAGAAGCGATTTCTTGGCATCTGGCCGAAGTGTTGGGCCTTGACGTCAAAACCACCAAACGCATTGCTTTTCACGAAATCACCAAACCCGCCATCCAAAAAGCCATCGCCAACCCCCGTTCGATAGACATGAACCTCGTCAACGCCCAACAAGCGCGTCGGGTCTTGGACAGGCTCGTGGGTTTTGAACTTTCGCCGGTGCTTTGGCGGAAGGTGAAGGCGGGCTTGTCGGCGGGAAGGGTGCAGTCGGTGGCCGTCAGACTCATCGTCGAACGCGAAGAGGAAATTCTTGCTTTTGTTCCCGAGGCGTATTTCAAGGTCAAAGCCGATTTAACGACCGAACAAAATCAAGCTTTGAGCGCCGAACTGCCTCAAAAACTGGGGCGGGAAAACATGGCCCTGCAATACCTGACGCGTTGCATGGGCGCGACGTTCGTCGTGGAAAAAGTGGAGGTCAAGCCGGGCAAACGTTCCCCTTCCGCTCCTTTCACCACCTCCACCCTTCAACAGGAAGCCTCGCACAAATTGGGTTATTCGGTGGCTGTAACGATGCGTTACGCACAAAACCTCTACGAAAACGGACACATCACCTACATGCGAACGGACTCGGTGAACCTTTCCGAAGCCGCCCTTGCCGCCGCAAAAAAACAAATTCTTTCGGCTTTTGGTGAACGCTACCATCAGCCCCGAACCTACAAATCCAAAATCGCCAACGCTCAAGAAGCCCACGAGGCCATCCGCCCCACCGACTTTGCCGCCCAAGTCGTTTCCCAAGACTCGGGCGAACAAAAACTTTACGAATTGATTTGGAAACGGGCCGTCGCCTCCCAAATGGCCGACGCCCAACTTGAACGAACGGTGGCCACCATTGCCGTCGTCCCCTTGGACGGCAAACGCGACGTTCCCCCGCTCGTCGCCACGGGCGAGGTCGTAAAATTCGACGGGTTTTTGCGTCTTTATATCGATTCCAACGACGAAGAGGACGACGACGACCATCGTCTTTTGCCGTCTTTGGTCGAGGGCCAAAAACTTAATTTGATAAAAATGGGGGCGACCGAACGCTTTACCCACCATCCTCCGCGCTATGGAGAAGCCGCTCTCGTCAAAAAACTTGAAGAATTGGGCATCGGGCGGCCTTCCACCTATGCCCCCACTATTTCCACCATTCAAAAGCGCGAGTACGTCGTCAAAGACAATCGCGAGGGTACGGTGCGCCATTATAAACAATACACCCTCAAAGACGACAAAATTTCGTCGACTACACTCAAAGAGAATACGGGCGCCGAAAAAAACAAACTTTTTCCCACCGACCTCGGCATTCTCGTTACCCGGTTTTTGGTGCAACACTTTCCCGACGTCGTCGAATATTCGTTTACGGCGAAAGTTGAAGAGGAGTTCGACGAAATTTCGCGCGGCAAAATCGAATGGCAACAAATGCTGGGCGCCTTTTATCCGCCCTTTCATGAAAAAGTGGCGAAAACGTCGGAAGTCGCGGAACGGGTTTCGGGCGAGCGAACGGTGGGTATCGACCCCGCTACGGGCAAACCCGTCATCGCCCGTTTGGGCAAGTTCGGTCCGATTGTCCAAATCGGCGCCGCCGACGATCCCGACAAAAAATTCGCCGGCCTCCGCCCCGGCCAACGCCTCGACAACATCACTCTCGAAGACGCCCTCGAGCTTTTCAAATTGCCCCGCCTCATCGGCTATTTTGAAAACGCCGAAATCAAGGCAAATTTTGGACGTTTCGGTCCGTATTTGTTGCATAAAAACACGTTCTATTCTTTGCCCAAAGGTTACGACCCTTTCAACGTCGACGAGGCCAAGGCCATAGAAATCATTGAAGAAAAACGCAAGGCCGACCTTGAAAAAGTCATTCACAACTTCAACGACGGGGAATTCGTCGTTCGCAAGGCCCGTTGGGGTCCGGTCATTGTTCACAAGTCCGAAAACATCAAAATTCCCAAAGGCGTTGAGGTCGAAAAATTAACCTTGGAGCAGTGCCGGCAAATCGCCGAGGCTCACTTCGCCGCCCTTGCTCCCAAAGCCGCCAAAAAAACACCCGTCAAAAAAGCGTCCGTCAAGAAAAAACAAGCCTGAAGGCGGCCGGGTTTGTTGTCCCGGGCGCCAAACGCGCCGCAAGTCGTCGGGTTTAGGGAGTCGTCGTTCATCGGGGTACGGGCCTGCGAAAAGTTTTGCGGCGGCGGGCGTTTTTCGAGGCCTTAAAAATGCTTAATTTTGGGCGGATGAAAAAGGTTTGGGGCGTATTGGGTGCGTTGCTAACCGCCTCGGGTTTGGGTTTGGCATGCTACGACGCGTTTACCCCCGATCGGGTGCTTTTTCGGCGCTTGGAGCGGCAAATCAGCCGCGACTGGCAAGCGGACGTTGCCCGCGCCCTTGCATCCATCAACCGCGGCCGCGAACCCGAAAACGTCGCCGTCCTCGAATACAACTACCGGGGCGAACTCTTGCGTTGGAGCGACCACCGCTACGTTCCCGACAACATTTTGGCGCAAAGTCGTTTTTTTTCGTCTCGACCCGAACTGCTCATCGAGCGTCATCTCGTTCATTACGCTTATAAGTTGCACGACGCGGGTACGGTTAAAATGGCGCTTTTTCCCGTGCGTCGTTCCTATCCCATTCGCAACCGGTACCTTCAGGACTTTGTTTATTTGGGGCGTTACAACGGTCATTCGGTGGTTCGCGAGGCGGCGTGGCGAATGCGTTTGTCGTTGGCGCCCGTACAGGCGGGGGTGAACGTCGTCGACCAGGACGGTGAATTTGTTTTCGCCGTCTTAATCAACGACGCCTCGCCTTTTCGGCATCGGATGCGGTTGTGGGCGTTGGCGATGATGACGCTGGGAGGGGTCTTGCTCTTTGGGGTTTACCATCGTTGGCTGACGGTGGTTTTGCCCAAAGGTTGGCGGCGCGAGGCGGCTTTTTTCGCCCCGTTGATTGTGGGTCGTGTGGCGATGTATTATTTTCGTTTTCCCGGCGTTTACGTCGAAACCGAACTGTTTTCGTCGCGGCTTATGGCCTTGCACGAGCTTTTGCCGTCCTTGGGCGACTTGACCCTCAATACGGTCTTGTTTTGGGCGTTGGCCGTTCGGGTGGCGGAAATGCGAAAACCGCCGCTTCGCGCAAGGGTTTATCACGTCGTTGCCGCTTTGGTTTTCATTCCCTTGACGCTTGTGGGTTTTATGGAGGCCTTCGACGTCGTCGTCGCCAATTCGCGTATATACTACGAGTTTACCGACCTTTCGCGGCTCAACGTTTATTCTTTTTTATTGTATTTGAACGCGGCGGCGGTCTTGGCGGTGATTTTCGGTTGGGGCAGGCGTTGGGTGGAGGGGGCGCGCGAGTATTTGGGTGAACGCCGTACGTGGATGGCGCCCGCGGTCATTTTGCAGGGTTTGGGGATGTTGGTGGTTTATTCGCCGTATGCGTGCGTGGTGTATTGGTTGTGGGTGGCGACGCTTACGTTTGCGTCCATCGACCGGGGACCGGGTCACGTTGCGTGGATATTGTCGGTTTACGCGGCGACGACGCATTTTGCCGCCGCCCGCGCCCGCGACCGGGGTATGGAATCCTTTTTGCAACAGTTGGCCGTACGTCATTCCGCCCCCCGCGACTTTGTTACCGAAGCCGGCTTGGACGAGGCCGTCGAAGGAATTTTGACCGACTTCAGCATTTGGTTTCCCGACACCGTCCGGCGTGACGAAATCGTCCCCAAAATCGTGAACAACCATCTTTTGGGTTACGTGAAGGGTTATGATTTTCGAGTGTTTGTTTTTGATTCGTCGGGTAGCCGCATGGACAACGCCTATGAATACGCGCCGCTTGCGGCGGTAAATCCCGTGGGGGCGCGGACGCTTTCGCGTTATTTCCGCATTTACGGACAGGGTCGGGCGGGGGGAGAGATGTACGCCGGACGGGTTTTCGTGCCCAAAAGTCGTTACGGGCCGTTGAGTTTGCAAATCGAGCTTCATCCCAAGGCCACGGAGTTCGGCAAGTTGTACCCGCGTTTGTTGCAGGACGAGGCCACGCGTCAAAAGGCCGGCGTGCCGCAGGGTTTCGAGTTGGCCGTTTACCGCGACGGCGTTTTGGCGGCCAAATACGGCGAGCCGGGGCGTTTTCTCAAATCTATTCCGCCTTCGTTGGGCGGCGCTTCGGCGCCTCGCTTCTTTTTGACCGAATCGTCGTACGAACTGGTGGCGCCGCGCGGGGAGGGGCGGGTCGTTATCGTGCGCGCGCCTCGGCACAATCTTTTCGACCATTTGACGGCGCTTTCCCTGCTCTTTTATTTTTTTGCTTTGTTGTACATTGCCTATCGCGCTCCGCGCGTTTTGCATCCGTCAAACGTGAAATTTTTTTGGCAACGCCTTCGTCACAGCCTTGTTTACCGTATTCAGTTTTTGATAGTGGCGTTGAGTTTGGCGCCGGTGGTGGTGGTATGGGCTTTGTCGTCGTCGCTGTTCAAAGCGTTTTATTACCGCGAGGCCGATACGGTATTGCGTCAAAATTTGGAGCAGACGGCCGAGGCTTTGTCAAACACGCCGGGTTTTTTCGACGAGTTGCGTGGCCGGGGGGGAGAGGGGGCCTCGGCGGGGGTGCGCAAGGCCCTGATTCGTTACGGTGACTTGCTTTCTTGCGACGTGAACGTCTATACGCCGCGCGGAAAACTTTTCGCTACCACCCGGCCACGCATTTTTCACACCCTTCTCGCGTCCGAGTACATCAATCCCGCCGCCCTTTCCGAACTGTTGTCGGGCAACAGGGCCGATTTCGTTGTCGCCGAAAGCATTGGCGCCCTCGGTTATTTTTCGGGTTATTATCCGCTCTACGACGCGGAAAACCGTATTCGCGGCATTCTCAACATCCCTTATCTTGCCCGGCGCGAAGCCCTCGACTATCAGTTTGAACAGTTTATTGCTTATCTGCTCAACGTTTATCTGTTTTTAATATTGTTTTTGATATTGATTGGGATATTTTTTACGGGGCAACTGACGCGGCCTTTGGCCTTGTTGCGCGACAAGTTGCGTCGTACGGCCTTTGCCCGGCCGAACGAACGTTTGGAATGGACGAGCAAAGACGAAATTGGCGCTTTGATTGCCGCTTACAATCAGATGTTGGAACAGCTCGAAGAGAGCCGGCGGTTGTTGGCCAAGACCGAACGCGAGGGCGCATGGCGCGAAATGGCTCGTCAAGTCGCCCATGAAATCAAAAATCCGCTTACGCCTATGAAGCTTGGCGTACAGCAACTTCAGCGCGTTCTCCAAAGCCGCCCCGAACGCGCCGTGGAAGCATCCGCGCGTTTGGCTCAAACCCTACTCACCCAAATAGATTTGCTCACTCAAATTGCCAATTCGTTTTCGCAGTTCGCCTCTTTGCCGCCCGACCACAAGGAACCCGTCGCGATGCGCAAACTGATTGAGGAGGTCGTCGGGTTGTATCAGGTGTCGGAGGAGGCGGAGCTTGTCGCCGTTTTACCCGAAAACGAACTTTGGGTCATGGGACAGGCCGGCAACCTCAATCGTGTTTTCGGCAACTTGGTCAAAAACGCTCTTCAAGCCATACCCGAAGACCGTAAGGGCCGTGTCGAAATCGTGCTTGAATCCCGAAACGACGAAGTCGTTGTCCGCGTTAAGGATAACGGCGAAGGCATCCCCGTTGAAATTCAATATCGGGTTTTCGAGCCTAACTTTTCAACCAAGACTTCGGGTATGGGTTTGGGGCTGGCCATTACCCGTCGTATCGTCGAAAACCACGGCGGAGAAATAGAATTTGTCAGCACGCCGGGCAAAGGTACGGAGTTTATCGTTCGTTTGCCTAGGGCCGAACCACCTCAAAACGACGATTGACTTACGAACGCCGTCGTTTTGTTTTTGCGTTCGTCTCTGTGTCGAACTTTCCGTTTACGAATACTCTTCGGGTTTGAGGCCGGTGGCTTGGAAAATTACGTCGTGGGAAAATCCCATGCGCATAAGGTTTCGGGCGGTTTCCAATTTGCCTTCGCGTTTGCCTTCGCGTTTGCCTTCCAATTTGCCTTTTCGTTCGCCTTCCAAGAGGCCTTCGTTGAACTTTCCGTCCAAATCGGGCTTGAAGAGTTCGTAAATTTCGGGATTGCCGAAAATGAGGTTGTGCATCGCCTCTCGTCCGTAGTCTCGATACGTCGCTTCCATGTACTGTCGGTATAAATATCGGTCTATACGACCCAAGTCCCTCGAAAGTTGCAAAGATACCAAAAACGCGCCGAAATCCACGCCCTCGTGGGCCTCCCTCCCTTGTTGCAAGGCCCGTTCGTACATTGCCAACAAGGTTGCGTCCCCGATTCCCGAACGGTCGCACAACAGTCCCATGCCGATGGCCACCAAGTCGTTTTCGATGACGAACCATTCCGCGGGAAGCTTCGACAAATCGAAGGCCCGAAAAAAGACGAACATCCGCGGCGGTTCGCCGGGATTTCCCACTTCCGCGCCGCCTTGGAAACGATGGGCGAAATCCTCGACGCAAAGCACCAATTGTATCGGAAAGGCGCCGCTTTCCTGCTTTTCGGCCAAAAGATATTTGGCCAAACGTTCGCCGATGTCGGGGATGTAGGCCTTTTGAAATTCGAGTTGTACGACGAAGACGCGTCCGGAAGCCGTCCATACCTTGATGCGCATGTCCGAGGCGCCGCGCACAATTTCGAGGCGGTGACGGCTTTCTTCGATGATTTCGTAACGTTCGACGCGTTCGTCGAGCACGTGTTCCAACAGGGGCTTGGCCCTGCGAGCCACGCCTTTTTTGACGACGTAGTCGAAGGGGTTTCGCGGCGTGGAAAAATGTCCGGTATTCATGACGGTG
>CALAJH010000070.1 GCA_937922655.1 uncultured Bacteroidia bacterium | reverse complement strand
AGTTCTTCGGTCGAAAGGTTGCGTTTGAGGTGGCCGTTGCGGGCGAAGGAGGTTTGCCCCGTTTGTTCGGAAACGACGATAACCCCGTGGTTGGTTACCTCGCTCAAACCCAAAGCGGCGCGATGACGGGTGCCGAGGTGTTGGGGAAAATCGGGGTCGTCGCTCAAAGGCAAAACGCAACGCACGGCAATGACGCTGTCGCGAAAGACGACGCACGCCCCGTCGTGATAGATGCTGTCCTTATGAAATATCTCGATAAGATTGGCTTTGGAAAGGGGGATTTCTACGATTTCGCCGTTTTTAATGTGAGGGGCGAGTTCTTTTTTTTTGCTCAAAAGAACGATGAGCGCGCCGATTTTTTGTTGGGACATGAATTCGACGGCGTCGATGAGTTCGTCGAGGTTTTCGGGCTTGTCGCCCGGACTTATCTGCCCCGCAAGGCCGCCCAGAATCGGGATTTTTGGACCGAACTCGTAAAAAAAGCGTCGCAATTCGGGGGCGAAAATCACCACCAAGGCCAACGAACCCAGCTGCACCAACTGGCCCAATATCAAGTTAAGAAGCGTGAGGTTGAAAATGACTATCAACCGCCAAAGGATGAACAAGGTTACAAGACCGAGGCCCGCGCGTTGAAGCGTAGGGTTGCGGGCCACAAAGCCGTAAGCCCAATACAAAAGCAGGGCGACGAGCAGAATGTCCGCCACGTCCGCCACATTGACCGGCACAAAACCGATTTTAAACAAACGAATGTCCATCGGCGCAAAAAACAACGGTGGGAAAGCCGCAAACTTTCCCCGCAAAGGTTATTTTAGAAAAAAAGGCTCGTCGACGTAGTCGTCGGCGTAATTGGGGGGCAGTTCGATTTGCATAAAGTCCGCCAATTTTTCAATCAAGGCTTTGAAGTCGTCGGGCAAAGGACAGGAAAAATTCATGCGTTCGCCCGTAACGGGGTGGGTGAAGCCGAGGGTGCGGGCGTGCAGCGCCTGACGCGGCATCAACGCCAAACAATCCTCCATGAAACGTTGATACGCGCGGCTGGGTTTGCCCCGCAATATGCGATGTCCGCCGTAGAACCGGTCGCCGAAAAGCGTATGCCCCATGTATTTCATGTGAACGCGAATTTGATGGGTACGCCCCGTTTCGAGCTTGCAACGCACCAAGGTGCACACCCCAAAACGCGCCACGACCTGATAATGCGTTACGGCGTGCTTGCCCATCGCCCCGTCCTCGTGAACGATGAAATGTTTACGGTCCAACGGGCTGCGCCCGATGTTGCCGACGATGGTTCCCTCGTCTTGACGAACGTTGCCCCAAACCAAGGCATAATAAATGCGGTCGGTGGTGCGCTCAAAAAATTGCCGTGCAAGAGAATTGTAAGAAAATTCGTTCTTTGCGACGACCAACAAACCCGAAGTATCTTTGTCTATACGGTGGGCCAATCCCGGACGAATCGGGTCTTGGGTTTGAGCGAGGGCTCCGCCGTTTTCGTTGAAATGATACAAAAGGGCGTTGATGAGCGTACCGCGGAAATTGCCGCATCCCGGATGACAAACCAAACCCGCCTGCTTGTTGATGACCACCAGTTCGCCGTCTTCGTAAACGATGTCAAGCGGGATGTATTCGGGAGCCAGTTCGGGCGAAGGCGGAAAAGGCAAAGTAATGCTGACCTCGTCGAAAGGCTTGATTTTAACCCCCGTTTTGTCGATGACCTCGTTGTTGATGCGAATAAAACCCGCCAAACACGCGTTTTTTATGCGCGAACGCGTCAAATGCTTGATGCGGTAACTCAAAAACAGGTCTACGCGAATGGGTTCTTGCCCCGGGTCGACGCGCAGACGATGATGTTCGTAGATGCGTATACCCGCCGTTTCGTCGAAAAAATGTTCGTCTTCGCCGTCGTCGGAATCGGAATCCGCGACACGGTAGTTGTATGCGTCCTCGTCGTCGTCGAAAACGGCCTCGGGTTCAAAAGCGGCGGCGGAACGCGTTTTGGAAGAAAACGGCTTGACCCGCGGACGATACACTTCGGGACTCGAAGCGACGTCCCGGCTCGAACCGACCGGCGGCCCGTATCTGTTTTTTTGAAAATCGTCCGACATATTTGTTTGTTGCGCCGGCTCGCACCGGCGGGGACAAATATACGAACAATTTGTCAAAAGGTTGTGATTTACACCTTTTTATCCCGAATTTAAGCACGTCTCGAAATTTCACGCCGACACCAAAACAATAAAATACCAACCGAAATTTGAGACGAATTAAAAACCTCGAAGCATAAGCTCCATCGTCGTCGTTGCCGTTTAGAAACGATATTGTCATTGGCGTCAAATAGACAATGATGAAAAATCGGCAAAGAAAACAATCGTTTATAAATAATTTTGAAAACACCGAGCAATCGTCCCGTTGTCCATGGTACCCTCCCCGGGCCTATGCGTCGAACAAACAAACGGAAAAAGACAAGCAATCGTGAAAATGCTTAAATTTACCGTCGTTTTGAAAAAATCCCGACAATTTTTCTTGATTGGAACGGATTTTGACGTTTGTTGGAAAAGAAACCGCTCTGCCGGAAGCTTCGGCCGGCGCAGCATCCGTTTGATTTCCCGGACCCAAACCCATCGTTAAACTTTGGCCAAAAATTACATTTCCACCGCCCCGAAAAAAGACTTGGCGCTTTTGGTGGGCGTAACGCACCGAAACGTTTCCTTCGACCGTGCCGAGGAGTTTCTTCACGAACTTTCAGCCTTGGCCGACACCGCAGGCTTCGACGTCGCCGAAATGACGACCGTCTCCTCCGACCGCATGAACGTCGCGACGTTCGTCGGTTCGGGAAAGGTCGAGGAAATCAAGAAAAAAATCGAAAGCAAGGGCCTGACGCTCGTCGTTTTCGACGACGAACTTTCACCCACGCAGCTTCGCAACCTTGAGGAGGCGTTAAAGGTCAAAGTCATGGACCGTACGGCCCTGATACTGGAAATTTTTTCGGCCCACGCCCGCACGGCCATCGCCAAAGCCCAAGTGGAATTGGCCCAACTGCAATACCGTCTTCCGCGCCTAACGCGGATGTGGACCCACCTTTCGCGCGAACGCGGGGGCATCGGCCTCAAAGGCGCGGGCGAACAAGAAATCGAAACCGACCGCCGCGTTATTCGCACGCGCATCGCCCAACTCAAACGCGAACTCGAAGAAATCAAACGCCAAGCCGAAACCCGCCGAAAACAACGCGACTCGATTGTAAAGGTTGCATTGGTCGGCTACACCAACGTCGGCAAATCGACGTTGATGAACGCGCTGAGCAAAGCGGGCGTTTTGGCCGAAAACAAACTTTTCGCCACGCTCGACGCCACCGTTCGACGCGTTACCCTTTTCAACGTGCCGTTTTTGCTTTCGGACACCGTAGGATTCATTCGCAAATTGCCCCCCGGCCTCGTCGAATCCTTCCATTCGACGCTTCAAGAAGTGCGCGAGGCCGATTTGCTTTTACACGTCGTGGACGTATCCAACCTTCAGTACGTCGAGCACATTAAAACCGTGCGCGAAACCTTGACCGAAATCGGCGCCGCCGAAACCCCGACCGTATACGTTTTCAACAAGTGCGACCGAATCTCCGAACGCGACCTCGAAGACCTCGAACGTGCATGGAACATTCGCGACAACTACCCGGCCGTGTTCGTTTCCGCCGAGACGCGTCATAATTTCGACGTGCTTCGATTGACGGTCGCCCGCAAGGTTGCCGAAATTTACGCCGAAAAATACCCCGAGGTAAGTTTGTCCCCCCACTTTCCCTCGCTTTATGAAACGGCATAAAAAAGGTGTTGCGGTGCTGGGAGCGACGGGGTCGATAGGCCGGCAAACGTTGGAAGTCGTCGCCGCCCATCGGGAAAGTTACGAGGTAACGGCCTTGACGGCGGGACGCGACGTCGAAGGCTTGGCCCGGCTCGTGCGTGAATTTCGGCCGACGTTCGCCGTCATCGCCGACGAATCGGCTTACGGGCGGCTAAAATCGTTGTTGGCGGGCGAGCCAACCAAAATTTTGGCGGGTTCCGAAGGCTTGACGGCCGTCGCCGCCACGCCCGAAACGGACGTGGTCGTGGCGGCGGTGGTGGGGTTTGCGGGCTTGGCCTCGACGCTTGCAGCGTTGAACGCGGCAAAAACCGTCGCTTTGGCCAACAAAGAGTCGTTGGTGGCGGGAGGCGGGCTGGTCGCCCGCGCCCTGAAAACTCCCGGCGCACGCCTGCTTCCCGTAGACAGCGAACATTCGGCGTTGTTCCAATGTCTGGTTGGCGAAAGTCCCGAACGCGTCGAAAAATTGATATTGACCGCTTCGGGGGGACCGTTTCGAGGCAAAAATCGCAAAGAATTGGAAAACGTTACCCCCCAACAAGCCCTCAAACATCCGAATTGGTCCATGGGCGCGAAAATAACGATTGATTCGGCCACGCTCATGAACAAGGCCTTGGAAATCATCGAGGCCCAACGTTTGTTTTCCGTGGAGCCGGAAAAAATTTCGGTCGTCGTCCACCCGCAAAGCATCGTCCATTCGTGCGTCGAATTTTGCGACGGAAGCGTCAAGGCGCAAATGGGTTTGCCCGATATGCGCCTGCCTATTGCCTACGCGTTGGCTTATCCCGAGCGGATTTCGTTGCCTTTCCCGCGTTACGACTTTTTTTCGCAAGCAAATTTGACCTTCGAGCCGCCCGACCGGGAAACGTTCCGTTCTTTGGATTTTGCCTACGAGGCCTTAAAACGGGAGGGCAACGTCCCCTGCGCGTTGAATGCCGCCAACGAAGCGGCGGTATCGTTGTTTTTGGAAGGGAAAATATCGTTTTTGGATATATTCGAGGCCGTGGAGCGAGCCGTAACGCGCACGTCGTTCGTCGCCGAACCCGAATACGCCGACCTCATTGAAACCGACCGCGAAGCCCGAACGCGGGTCGTGGAATGGGCCGAAAACAAAACGGCCGTAGGCGTTGGTTAAAAGCGTTTCGGGTCGCGAACGCGATACGTCCGCGACCCGAAGTTAATTTTTTTAGGCGAGCGCCTCTTTTAGGGTATCGGCGTGCAGCACGCCGTCCCACGGCTTGGGCAGCGAGCAGAGCAGTTCGGCGTCGCGACGAATGACCGATTCCGTCGTTTTGTCCGCCAAACCCGAATGGAGCACCAACTTAATTTGGGGGTAAAGTTTGTGGACTTCGCGCAAAAAGTCGTCGCCGCGTTTTTCGGGCATCATCCAGTCGCAGACAATCATCGCCGGCAATTCACCGCTTTTGGTTAAATCGTCCACGATAATTTCCTCGGCTTCAATGGCGTCGCCGGCCTTTTCGTACTTGAATCCCTCGGTTCCGAAACGGTTTTTGAATTCGTCCATGACCAAACTCAAAGCTACCGGGTCGTCATCGACGAACAATACTTTTTTCTTACTCATTGTTGCTACAAATAATAATGCTATAAATGCTATATGGATTACAACTATATGAAAAACCGGAGTTTAACGTGCAAAGTTCGCTGTTCAACGGATATTTTCCAACATATGAAGATTTTTAATTTTTTTTCGCGGCAACATTGCCAATACGATTAAATAGAATAAATAAAATCGTTGTTTGCGCTCGGCATCGAGTTTTGTAGGCGGGCCCCAGATATTTTGCTTAATTTCGCAGCCGATGGGCGGATATAGGCTATTGGACGGCAAGGCGACGGCCGAAACGATAAAACGGGAAATACAATCGGAATTGAGACAAACGACTTTGCGTCCTCCGGGGTTGGCCACGATATTGGTTGGGGAACACGCGCCCAGTCTGACCTACGTCCAAAACAAATTGGCGGCGTGCGAGGCGGTGGGGGTGCGCGGGGAATTGACGCGATTCGACGCAAACGTTTCGGAAGCCGAACTGCTTGGGCATATCCAAACCCTGAACGAACGCCCCGAAGTGGACGGCATTCTGGTCCAACTTCCCCTTCCCCAACACATCAACGAACGCAAGGTGATTCAAACCATTTCCCCGGAAAAGGACGTCGACGGTTTTCACCCCTACAACGTGGGCGCGTTGACCACGGGTGCGGAAGGATTTGCCCCCGCCACGCCTTCGGGGGTCGTCGAACTGTTGAAACGCTACGGCATACCGACGGCGGGCCGGGAAGCGGTGGTCGTCGGCAGGAGCAACATCGTCGGCACGCCGTTGGCGCTCATGCTTTCGCGCCCCGGCGCCGACGCCACCGTCACCCTTTGCCATTCGCGCACGGCCGAGTTGCACCGGCACACGCTTCGGGCGGATATCTTGGTCGCCGCGGCGGGAAAACGCGCCTTAATCACCGCCGATATGGTTCGGGACGGCGCGGTGGTCGTGGACGTAGGCATTCACCGCGTGCCGGCGCCCGAACGTCCGAACGGCTTTCGTTTGGCGGGCGACGTCGATTTTGAGTCCGTCGCCCCGAAAACCGCCGCCATCACCCCCGTTCCGGGCGGCGTCGGCCCTATGACCATCGCCATGCTTTTGGTCAATACCCTCGCCGCATTTCGCCGCCATGTCCGACAATCGCCTTAAAGGAGCCTACGGCGAAAAAATCGCCGCCGAATTTCTCGAAAACAAAGGCTTGCGAATCCGACATCTCAACCTGCGCTTGGGAAACGACGAAGTGGACATCATCGCCCAAGACGGGGACGAATGGGTGTTCGTTGAAGTCAAAACCCGAAGGGCCGACGGCGAATTTCGTCCCGAAGACGATTTGACCCCCAAAAAACTCAAAAGCCTTTTTCGGGCCGCCGACCGTTTCATCGAAACCAACGGCTTGTGGGACGCAGTGATACGCTTCGATTTCGTCGCCGTCGAAGTCGCCGAAAATCAAACCTTCGTCCGGCATTTCGTCGACGCATTCCGACGCGACGAGACCCTCCCGCTCGAAAATTCCGCCGACATCCGGCGCGAATGAAATCATGCGGCTTGGCTTTTTATCCCAAAACAACGTAGCTTTGCGTAACAAGCGATATGGCGGCGCCTCGCGTTCCATTGGGTTTGAATTTTTGTTTTGCGTCGATAGATTTCCACATGCATTTATGGCCACAATAAAAACCGCTCGGGGACAAACGTTGGAGCTCCGCGACGAAATCCTTGCCATAGGCGCCCTCAAAGACGTTTATTTAAGCGCGGCGGGGGACAAAGTGGCGGCGTTTTATCGCACCCATCCGGGCCGCAACGCCTACGAACGGCTCTCGACCATCGTCGGCGAATATCGCGAACGCATCCTTTCCCTCCCCTACTGGGCAAATTTGTTTTGTTGGCCCGAGGATCTCGTCGAACACAAGGGACGAACGGGGTTCGTCGCCCCCGTTTACGACAAGCATTTTTATTTTCAATACGGCTCGAAAAACAACGACTTTTTGGGCATCCGCGGCCGGGAAAAAGAAGGCAAATGGTTTGCTTCGGCCTTCAACCAATCCAAGTATTTGGACGAACGCGAACGCGGCGATTGGAAAGCTTATGTTTCGGTATGTGAACTCATCGCCCGTGCCGTTCGGAGATTGCACGCCGCGGGCCTTGCCCATTCCGACCTTTCGTACAAAAACGTACTTATAGACCCCGTCGGCATTCATGCATGCATCATCGATATCGACGGCTTGGTGGTACCGGGCAAATTCCCTCCCGAGGTGGCGGGAACCCCGGACTTCATTGCCCCGGAAGTCATGGCGACCATACACCTGCCCCACGACCATCCGCAAAAAGCATGGCCGTCCATTCTCACCGACAGACACGCCTTGGCCGTCATGGTGTATATGTACCTGTTTTATCGACACCCGCTGCGCGGCGGAAAGGTTCACCATCCCGACCCGGCCGTGGACGAAGCCCTGCTCATGGGAACCAAGGCCCTTTTCATCGAACACAAACGAAATATTTCCAACCGCCCCAACCTCAAAAACATTTCACCGGCGTACCTACCGTGGGCCGACGTCGAACGCATTCCCTACACCTCTTCGGGGCCGTATTTGACCCCGCTTTTTGAACGCGCGTTCGTCGAAGGGCTTGCCGACCCGCGTGCCCGACCCTCGGCCGACGAATGGGAAAAAGCCCTACAATACACGGCGGACGTACTCTTGCCCTGCACGGCGCCCGACTGCCACCAAAAGTTTTTTGTTTACAACGACGACCTTCAACCCGAATGCCCGTTTTGCCGCACGCCCTGGACCTCGGGTCCTTTTCCCTACATTCATTTTTACAGCGGCCGAAACGAAAAAAAACCCGACCAGACCCGCATGGTCGTCATAGACAACGGCGCCCTTCACCTTTGGCACGTCTACAAACACGTCCGCCCCGGTGAACGGCTTTCGGAGTCCGAAGCCCGGCCCGTCGCCCGTTTTTTTCGCGGCGGCGACTACCTCAAAGACTGGAAAATGCAAAACCTTGGTCTACCCGAACTCCACGACAACGAGCGCGTCTATCCCGTCGGCGCCGAAATCGATTTGACCGACGGCTTAACGCTCGGACTAGCCTTCGGAGAACAGGCCCGGGCGATGTACGTGCAAATCGTGCCGGCGCCCGACAGAACATCTCAAACCGTCGTGGCGCGATAAACGGCCGTACAACGCCAAAATGCCGAAATTTGCGGGTGTGGAGGCGGCAAGGTTCATTTTCGCGATACTGTTCGTGGCCGGCACGGGGCGGGCGACGGCCCAGCGCGTCGTCGAATCCTTTCGTGCCGACTCCGGCGCCCACCGCCTTGCCCGCGCCCCCGTCGTCCCGTTTTCCGAATCCGTAACGCGCAACGGCCGGCCTTTTCAAGCCTATACCCTCGATTGTTTCACGGGCCGAATTTCAGGCTTTGAGACCGGCGATTCGGTAACCGTCTCTTATTTGCCCGACCCCGAACCCGCCCCCAAATCCTTTTTTTTTCGACCCTTGCCGGGCAAGGTTTTCGTCGAAAACCCCAAAGACTCCTTGATTTACATCCCCGACACCCTCTACGAATCCCCGCCCGAAGACGCACAAAACACGCTCAAAACCTCGGGAAGTTTGGCCAGAAGTTTTACCGTCGGCACCGACAGGGATTTGGCCGTAAACAGCGAGTTTAGAATGTCGGCCGAGGGCGTTTTGGGCAACGAAATCGAAATCAACGCCCTCATCACCGACGAAAACGTCCCTCTGCAACCCGACGGCTCCACCCAAAACATTTACGACTTCGACCGGTTTTTGATACAAATGCGAAGGGGGGGATTGTATGCGACGTTCGGGGATTTGGAAATCGGTCAATCGGGGACGGACTTCGCCAACTTGTATCGCAACGTATTGGGTGCACAGGCGGGTTGGCAAAAAAGAAACCACCAATGGTCGCTCAGCGGTTCGGTGGCCAAAGGCGTGTTTTACACCAACACCATCGAGGCCGAGAACGCCCGGCAAGGCCCCTACCGACTCACGGGAAAAGGCGGCGAAAGATTTATGATTGTCATGGCGGGGACGGAAAAAGTCTACCTCAACGGCGTGCTTATGAGCCGGGGAACGGACTACGTCATCGACTACAACACCGCCGAAATCACCTTTCTGCCCGCCCGACTCATCACCGTAAACACCCGCATCGTCGTCGATTTCGAGTACGTGCAACGCAACTATACCCGTTCGTTGATGTTGGCAAAATACGAGGGAAAGTATTGGAACGACAAAATCAACGTACGTGCGAGCTACGGGCGCGAGGCCGACAATCCCAACGCTCCCTTGGACGTTACGCTCGGCGAACGCGAACGCTTGGCGCTCCGAAACGCCGGCGACAACCCTCAAAACGCCGTCGTTTCCGCCGTCGACACCATCCCTTTCACCAAAGACGCCATTATGTACACCGAAAAAGACACCCTCGTCAACGGCGAATCGTTCAAATACTTTCAGTATTCGAACGATTCGCTGACCGCCCGGTTTCGAGTGGTGTTTTCGTACACGGGTCAGGGAAAAGGCGACTATATCCGCGAAGCGACCCAACTCAACGGCAATATTTTCAAGTTCGTCGGGCCGGGGAACGGCGACTATTTGCCGATTCGAAACCTGCCCATGCCCCAGTCTTTACAGGTGTTGAATATTCGTTTTGAGGTCAAACCCGTTTCTTTTTTGTCGCTGTACAACGAAACGTCGTTGAGCGTTTGGGATGTGAACCGGCTCTCCTCGTTGAACGACGACGACAACGTCGCCGTCGCCCTCAAACCCGGAATCGGCGTCAACAAATGGCCCGTCAACGAAAAAAAAACGCTTTTCTTTTCTTCGGACGCGCATTTTCAATTTGTGGACAAAGACTACCAAAACTTCGACCGCGTTTATGAAAAAGAATACGGAAGGCAATGGAACTTCAACGACTTGGGGGCGCGAAGCGACGAACGGCTTGCCGGAGGTTTTGTGCAATTGAGCCAATCGCGCGGTTACGCGATAAAAGCGGGGGGCGGCTACAGGTCGGCGGGCGACAGCCTCTTGACCTTTCGACAAGAATTGACGCTAAGCTCGTCGGATACGGCCGTTTTGCAAACCCAAACCGTCGCCGTCCGCTTGGAAACCCGAGACCTCAAAACGGGTGGAAAATCCGAATGGTACCGGCTTAATTCCGACGTTTACAAAATCGTCAAACGCTTTCGGCCCGGCATCGAAACATGGTACGAAAACAAAAAAAACACCCCGGCAAACACGGGAAGTTTTGAGTTTGTCGATGTCAAACCTTACTTTCGTTCGTTCAACGCGCCAAAGTTCGACTACGATTTTTCGTTTCAATTTCGGGAGGACAAAGAGTTCTTTGAGTCCCAAATGCGGTTGAAGTCGCATACGTTCACGGGTTTTGCCCTGACGAATTGGCGGCCCGTCAAAACGTTCAACCTACAAAACACGGGAACGTTCAGTCGTTACGCAATCAAGGACGGCGCGTTTGTTCGCGCGGGCTTCAACACCCAAGAAACCATCATGAACGAGTTCAACGCCGTCTATCAAACGAAAAAACAATCGTTGAGAATCGGGTTCAAATACAAAATTTCGGCCGAACGCGCCGCCCGAAGAACCGAAAGGTTCGTCAAAGTCAATACGGGCATGGGTCAATACGTTTGGGAGGACAAAAACGAAAACGGTTTGGAAGAATTGGACGAATTCGTCTTGACCCCCAACCCTTTGGTCGCCAATTACGTGCGCCTTTTGATACCGACGCAAACGCTTTTTCCGGTTACGGGGACGGACGCGGGATTCCAATTCCGTTTCGATTTCGGGCCTTTGTTTTCCAAAGAAAGCACGGGGTTTAAGAAGTTTTTGCGCACCGTTTCCTGTAATTCCGCCGCGAACGTCCACCAAAAACGAGAATCGAAAACGAACAGGCTCGAAAATTATTGGTTGGATTTCAACGGTATTTTTTCGCCCGACACGCTGTTGTTGGTATCGAATTTTTCGCTCCGCAACGATTTGTTTGTTTTAAAAAATCATCCGAAGTCCGAATTTCATTTCAACCATCAATTTTCGAGCGGACGACAATTTTTGAGTTTGGGTTTCGACGAACGCACCAACAACGCGCTTTCCGCGATGCACCGCGCCAAAATTTTCGACAAACACATGCTTGAAACGACGTTGGCGGCGGCAAGAAAAACGGGGCTTTCGCCGGGCCAACTCAACCGCAATTTCGACGTTTCGGGCTTGGGCGGGGGGACGGTGTGGTCGTGGGCCGTGAACAACAAAACGCGTTTTTCGTCGGGCTATGAAGTAAAGTTCAAAGAAAACCGCAACGACAATCCCCAAGAAGGAGAAACGAAAACGACCTCGGTTTTGAGCAACAAATGGGTGGCCGAAAGCCGCGTTTCGTTTAAAATAACGAGCGTACTTTTACGTGCGGAATACCGCAACAACGCCATGCGCGGACGCACGAATCTCAATGCGTCGTACGAGTTGTTGGACGGTTTGCAGGCGGGAAACAACGGGATATTCAACGTGGTGTGGTCGCAGTTTTTGTCGAAGTCGCTGGAGCTTTCCATGGTTTACGACGGACGCTTCGCCACGGGTCGGCGGCCCGTACATTCGGCCAGAACGCAAATTCGCGCGTTGTTTTAAGGTTTGTCCGAACAGAGTTCGACCAAAACGCCGTGGACGGATTTGGGGTGCAAAAAGGCGATGAGTTTGTCGTCGGCGCCGTTTTTGGCTTCGGCGTTGACGGCGGAAAAGTCGAGCCTGCCGAGCCGTTGCAACGCGGCGTTGGCGTCGCCGACCCCGAAAGCGACGTGGTGTATTCCTTCGCCGCGTTTTTCGATGAACTTGGCGACGGGGGAATCGGGACGGGTGGCGACCAAAAGCTCGATTTTCGATTCGCCGACGCGATAAAATATCGTTTTTACGCCCTCGCTTTCAACCACTTCTTCCTTGTAGGGTTCGCAGCCCAAAAGGGCGGAAAACGTCTTTTTCGCCTCGCTTTCGTTTCTAACCGCAATACCCAAATGTTCTATTTTTATCGGCGAATCCATAATGCAAAGATACGCCGTTTTCCGCTTTGAGTCTGCGTTGCCCTGCCGAAAAGTTGTTGCGTACGCGGCGTGGCGCAAAAGCGCGAGCGCCAACGCGATAAGGGCGGACGCATGGTTTTTTGGTTTGTCGGCCCAATGCCGTTATCTTTGTGGTTCATTTCCCATTCATGAAAGTCGTTTCGATACAAGGTTTGGATTTGTCCAAACCGGTGGCGCTTTTGCGCTTTGAGGGCGAAGGCGAAAGTCCCAAACTTTTTCCTTCGGATTTGACCGCCGCCCTTCCTTTTGAAAAAACCTCGGGCGACGAGCCGGGGCTTTACGTTACACGCGGCTACCACATCGCTATTTCGTATTTGGGCAAAAGCGACGAACTAACGGCCGAAAAACTGCGCAAAGCCGTTCACGAGGCCGTGGTTTACGCCAACAAACGTCGTTTTGAAGAGTTGCAAATCGTCTTTTTAGGTACGGGCAAACTCAAAACGGATGAGCCGTGGGCCGAAGCCCTTGCCGTTACGCCTTACCTCTCGAACTATGAATTCAATCGTTACAAAACCGAGGTAAAAAATCCGAATACGTTGCAAACGGTGGAGGTTTTGACCGACGCGCCGAACTTTGCCGAAGAGACGACGACGGCCGAAATTCTTGGCGCGGCCGTAACCCACGCTCGCGACATGGTCAACGAACCGCCCAACGTCATGACCGCCGCCGAACTGGCCCGTCAAGCCGAGGAGGCGGGCAAAAAATACGGGTTTTCCGTCGAGGTCTTGCAAAAGGCACAAATCGAGTCCTTGCGCATGGGCGGACTTTTGGCCGTTAATCGCGGCAGCGCCCATCCGCCCGTCTTTATCGTCATGGAATACGGCCCCCAAGACCAAAAACCCGTCGTATTGGTGGGCAAGGGCGTGGTTTTTGATTCGGGCGGACTTTCGCTCAAACCGACGCTCAACTCAATGGACCAGATGAAGTCGGACATGGCGGGCGCGGCGACGGTTATCGGACTGATGTCGGCGGCGGCGGCGGCCAAGTTGCCCGTGCGCTTGGTCGGCTTGGTTCCCGCGACCGACAACCGCCCCGGCCACGACGCTTACACCCCTTGCGACGTGGTAACCATTTCCGACGGCACGACCGTCGAAGTACTCAACACCGACGCCGAAGGCCGAATGATTCTTGCCGACGCGCTCGTTTACGCCCAAAAATACGAACCCAAACTGGTTATGGACTTTGCGACGCTGACGGGAGCGGCGTGTGTGGCGCTGGGTTCGCAAGCCGCCGCATGGTTCTCCACCGCCGACGCATCCGACAACCAAAAACTCTTGGCCGCCGCAGAAAAAACCTACGAACGCGTGGTCGCCATGCCCCTTTGGGAAGAATATCAAGAACAGCTCAAAAGTGACGTGGCCGACCTCAAAAACGTCGGCGGCCCTTACGGCGGCGCCGTCACCGCCGCCAAATTTCTCCAGCGTTTCGTCAAATATCCGTGGATGCACTTCGACGTCGCCCCCACCGCCTTTTTGGACAAAGCCCAATCCTACCGCCCCAAAGGCGCGACCGGCTACGGCGTACGATTGATTTTTGAGTTTCTGAAAAACTAAACGAACGCTTTAGAAACGTTTTTTGGGAACGCGACGACGGAAACACGGCCCGGACGGTCGTCCGAAAAGATGAAAACAAACACCCGACCCCAAGCGCCGCCATCGCCCAACGGTGACGGCGCCGGCGTTTTAGCCGATACCGAGGCTCTTTGTCGTTTATCGACGCCATGACGGTTTGGCGCCGCCAAATACAAACGCCCCGTTAAAAAATCGTATCGCGTCTTTGACAATCCGCGCGGAAACAATAAAACGACATACCCGTTTTTCCCATTGAAGCTTTTTCTCCGCGGTATTCGATACCCGCGGTTGAAATTGATTCGGGCCGCTTTTGCCAAGACAAGCAAACGCTCCGAAAAGACAAGGCTTGTCGGCGTCTTTTCGACGTCTTTGTCCCGTCCACTTTTGGAAAACCTGTGCATAAAACGGCGGGTGAAAAGTTTTTGGAGACGGTTGCCGCATCAACCGCTATCTTGCATTCGCATGTCAAGCCCTTGTTAAACAACAACGTCGATTATCCCCGAAAAAAAAGGAATTTGGCGGAAATACATGGGGCGGTAAAGAGCGATGAGATGAAAGGCACGGGAATAAAAAAAGTTGGCAAAGGCGCGGCGGCGGCGGCGATGGCCGTGGCGACGGCATTCGGAGCGGGAGTTTTGCCGGCTTATTCACAGACGTCGGGGCAGGGGGTAAGCGCCGAATACGAGGCGTTTTCGCATTACGCCCACGGCTTGGAACTCTTCGACAAACAAAAATACGGCGCGGCGCAAACGGTGTTTCAACGCTACATCGAGCGGGGCGGCGGCGAAAACCAAACCGAGGCCCGCGCGCTTTACGCAATATGTTCCTATCACCTCTTGCGCGACGAGGCCGGCGCCCTGCTCAAAGAATTTGCCTTGCGGCATCCCAACCACCCGCGCGCCCCGGAATGCCGCTTCTACGCGGGCAAGTTACCCTATCTGCAAAGGCGCTACCCCGAAGCGATAGAAGCCCTGCTCGCCGTCGAGGAAAAAGACATGAAGTACGAACATTACCGCGAGGCGCGGTTTATGCTCGGCTATTCGTATTTCATCACGGGCAAAAACGCCGAAGCCAAGAACGTTTTCGCCGGTCTGACCCAAAAGGTCGGTCCTTTTTACGAGGACGCCGCCTATTATCACGGCTTGTTGTCGTTTAAGGACGGAGAATACGAAGCGTGTTTGGAATCCTTGCGTCAGGTGGAAACGTCGGAAACGTACCGATTAAAGGCGCCCGTCTATATTGCGTCGAGTTTGTTGCGTTTGGAACGATTCGAGGAGTTGGAAAGCTATGGGGCGACGCTCATGGCCTCCGGCGAAGCGTACGAGCAAAAAGGCGCGATTATGCGGGAAATCGGGGTCGCGCTTTACGAACGACAAAAATACGCCGTGTGCATCGAATATCTCGAGGCCTACGTCAAGGAAACCAAGTCGCCCGACAGGGGCATCCTTTTCCGATTGGGCATTGCCGCCTACAAAGTCAAGGAACGCGAAGGCGCCAAATTCTACTTGGAAAAAGTCGCCATGGGCGCGGATACGCTGGCGCAAGCGGCGTCGTACTACATGGGCAAAAACTACGACGAATGGGACAAGCCCGAAGAGGCCCGCAACGCCTTCAAACACGCGGCCGACACCCCGCTCAAAGACGAATACGCCGCCGAAGCGCTTTTACAGTACGTCAAAATTTCGTTGGAACGCAATTATTTCGACGACGCGGTTCGGGGCGGAAAAAAATTCATCCTGCGCTACAAAACCCATCCTCAGGCGCCGAAGGTCAGCGGCATTGTCGGCGAGGCGTTGTTGTATTCGGCAAAGTATCAGGAGGCGATGGAGCATTTTGAAAAAGCCGCCAAAACCGACAAACGCGCCCAAGCCGCCTACCAAAAAGCCGCCTTCCTTTACGCCCTCGAACTTTTCAAAGAAGGCAAAAATCCGCAGGAGGTCGTCGGAAGGTTCAATTTGGCCATTGAAATCAACGCCGTTGCCGCCGTCACCCTCGACGCCTATTTCTGGAAGGGGGAACAGTTTTTCAACCTCAAACAATACAAAGACGCCAAAAACGCTTACGAGGCGTTCGTCAAACACGCGGCGGCCAAAACTCATGCTTATTACCCCCACGCGCTCATGGGACTGGGCTGGGCGCATCTGCGCATGAACAACTACGGCCCTGCGGCGCAATGCTTTGCCGACCTTTCGTTTTGGCCCAAACTCGCCGAGACACATCCCGAACTTTACGTCGAAGCCACCCTTCGCGCCGGCGACGCGTACTTCGCCCAAAAATCCTACGCCAAAGCCGCCGGTTATTATCAAAAAGCCAAAAATTTTGGTAAAAACGGCGTCGATTACGCCCTTTATCAACTCGGAATGTGCGCCCAACGACAAAGCGAACGTTACGAGGCGATAAAACTTCACAAACAGCTCGTCGCAGAGTTTCCCAAAAGCGAATTGCGCGACGACGCGCTTTTTCAAATCGCCGGCGTTTACCTGCGTTGGCTCAACGACTACCCCAACGCCAAAAAGTTCGCCAAACAACTCATCGACGAGCATCCGCATTCGGAATTGGTCCCCGGCGGATACAACACCCTCGCGCTGGCCGCGCTGGCGGGCGGCGAAACCGACGAGGCCGTCAAATACTTTAAGGTAACGGTTTACACTTACGGCGGATATTCGGAATACGCCCAAGTGGCGATAGACGAACTTTCGGCTTTGTTACCCCCCGACGAATTGGCCACGCTCCAAGAAGATTACCATGCAAAACATCCCTACACGTCCGTCAAGTTCGAGGCGTTGGCCTTCAATACGGGGCGCGACCTGCTCTTGGTCGAAAACCGTCCTTACGAAGCAATCGACAAACTCAACGAGTATTTGGAAAAATTTCCCAACGGAAAATATTATCACGAGGCGATGATTTTACGGGGCGAGGCGGCGGCGGCGGTCAAATCTTACGACGCGGCGCTCAAAGACTTCGAGACGGCGGCGAAAATCAACGGCGCCCCCGATCTCGTCGTTCGCGCCCATCGTTCCGCCGGCGACGTTTACTTTACTCGGCGGGATTATTCCGCCGCTTTGGAAAAATACCGGGCGGCGGCCCAAAAAGCCGTCGGTACGCCCGACGAAACCGAAATTCAATACGAGGTTGGCAAGGCCATGCTTGCGGCCGAAAAATATGAAAACGCACGCGAACTTTTCAAAAAACTCTCCAAAACCAAAGACGCCACCGACTATTTGGTACGTTTGGCGCATTGCCGCTTGGGATTTGCCCAATACAAACTGGGCTCGCGCGACTCGGCCATGGCGAACTTGGCCAAAGCCGAAGACAACGCCACCGACGTCGTCGGCGCCGAAGCCAAATACTACATGACCCGAATCCTGTTCGAGGAAGGCAAATATCCCGAAGCCAAAAAATCCGCCCTCGAAATGAAAGACCATTACCCCAACCACAACTATCGTAAAGCGCAAACGTTTCTGGTCTTGGCGCAAACCTATTACGTATTGGGAGAAAAATTTCAGGCAACGGAAACCGTCAAAAGCGTGCTGGAAAACGCCCCCGAATACGACGTAAAGGCCGAAGCCGAAAAACTTTTGCGCTCCTTCGAAGACGCAACTTACACTCCGCCGTCGGCTCCCGCTTCCATCGCCAAAGAGGAGGGCAAAAAATCCAAAAAAGCGCGTTCCGAGGCAACGGATATGGAAATCGCCAAACCCGAAGCCGAAGTTGGGCAAGGCGTCAAGTCCGAAAACGGCAAGGCGGAAAGCGTCAAAACCTTTTCGTCGAAACCGGAAACAACGTCCGATGCCAAAACCGAGCCGATTAAGCCGATTGCGTCGAAAACGGAATCGGCCTCCGCTTCAAAACCCGAACCCATTAAAACCACACCCGCCAAAACCGAAGCCAAATCTTATTATTTGATTGCCGAAAGCGCGAGTACAAAAGAAAACGCCGAACGAGCCGTCAAAGCTTGGGCGCAAAAAGGATTAACCGCCCAAATTCTACCCAACCCCGCCACCGGCGGCTACCGCATCAGCGTTTTTTCCGCCGGCGACCGCGCCGCCGTCGAAACCAAGAAAAAATCACTCGTCGAAACCGGAAAAGTTAATGCCTCGGCATGGATTTTTTCAGAATAAGCGCCGATGTTGGACGAACTTTTCAAGGAACTCTTCGACGCCAACGCCGAAGAATTGATTCGATTGACGCTGGCCGTCGAAGGCGCCAAAATCGTCCATTTGCCCGTGGAGTTTCCCGTAACCGACGTCAAAAAACCCGACAAGGTCTGGGAGGTACGTTACGACGACGGCCCGCCCCAACCCTTGCCGACTTTCCCGTCCGAAAACCCGCCCTCCGAATTCCCTTTTTTCCTCTTGAACATCGAC
>CALAJH010000069.1 GCA_937922655.1 uncultured Bacteroidia bacterium | reverse complement strand
GGCCCGTTGGCTCATCAAACTCAAATACGGCCCCGACAAACCCGAACGCGGCCCCAACCCCAACGCACCCGTTCCTTTGAAGCAAGTCGAGGCGTGGATAAGGGATTTGGATTTGCCCTACAAAAAACGCGGGCTTTTCGGTCAAACGACCATCGAGGTCATGGAAATCAAAGCCGCCCACGCCGCCAAAAGAGCCGCGGCGCAAAACAACGAGGCGCAAAACAAGGATTCGGTTTCCCTCCCTTCCGACCCTCCCCCCGGCGATTCGCTTGCAACGAACCCAACCCTTGACGACGGCCCGTCCAAACATATTTTCCCGCCCCCTTGACAAAGCGAAAATCGGGAAAAAACGAACGACGAGGCGCTTGCCGAAAATTGTTTGCCCGCGTGCGGACGAACCTTCTCCCGCAAAAACGTGCGCCAACCCCGGCGATTCGCCCAAGGAGAAAAAAGTCGTCGTCGGCCTGCGTAGGGGATGAAAATTTTTACCGATTTTTGCGCATATTCGATACGCGTGCTTTACGTACTGCTCAATATACTCATGAACGCGGGGGTGGTCATACTGCTTCGCGAAACGGGCCGTCGGGGCTTCGGCCTATTGCCCGTCATTGCCGTCAATTACTGGGTGTGTACGTTCTTGGGCGCGGCCCTGACCCCGAACCTGTGGAGCACGCTCAACGCCGCCCCCGAAGCCGGTTTGATGCTTGGTTTTGGCTTGGGCGTTTTGTTTATCTCCGTTTTCACGGTTATCGGCATGGGCGCCGACAAAATGGGCGTCGGGTATACGGGCATGATTTCAAAGGTTTCGGTCATCATACCCGTGGCCGTCGCCTATTTTTATTTGAACGAGACGATAGCAACGCGGCAATGGATAGGTTTGGCGTTGGTACCGCCGGCGATAGCGCTCTTGCACGTCGACCATTTTTCGGGCCAACAAAAGAGTTCGGTTTCGGCGGCGACGGCGCTGTTTATCGGCGCGGTGATATTTTTGGGTTCGGGCGCCAGCGACACCGCTTTTAAGTTTTTTCAGGTGTATTACGAAAAACATTTGCCCATTGCCGCGTTTTTGTTTTTGATATTTTGTACGGCGGGCGTATGCGGCGCGTCCCTATTGGCGTCCAAACTGGCGACGGGCCGCAGGGAGTTGCCGCCGATGCGCCGAATGGGCCTGACGCGTACGGCGACGCTTGCCGGGATTGTTTTGGGGGTCGTCAATTTTTTTTCCATCTTCACGCTGCTCAAAGCGCTGGACGCTTACGAAGCGGCCGTCGCCTTTCCGCTCATGAACGTCGGTTTGCTTGTTTTGCTGACGGGCGTAGGCGCCGTCGTTTACGGCGAAAAACGTTCGATTTACGCTTGGACGGGCGTGGCGGCGGCCATCACCGCCATTGCTTTGTTGGTATAAAGCCGGGCGGCAAGCTCGGACGGCGTGAAACCGGACCGATGTTGTCGTTGACGGCGAAGACGAGGACCGAACGTGGGCGCCTTCCGGACAAATGTTTGAAAACTCCATACCGAATTCGCCCGCGCAACGCGACGGATAAAGTTATCCACAATTCCAACCTCTTGTTTAATTACGGCGTTATTTTGGTAAATTTACGTCCATTTTTTCAAACAAAAACATGAGCGCTTGGCTGGAAAGAGTCCATTATCCGTCGGATCTTCGCGCCGTTCCCGAAGAATCGCTGTACGAATTTTGCGAGGAGCTTCGCCAATATATTATTACGCACTGTTCGGTTCACGGGGGCCATTTTGCGGCGAGTTTGGGCGTAGTGGAATTGACGGCCGCCCTGCATTACGTATTCGATACGCCCAACGACCTTTTGGTTTGGGACGTGGGTCATCAAGCCTACGGTCATAAACTGATTACGGGCCGTCGGGAGCGCTTCCACACCAACCGCCTCTATAAAGGGATTAGCGGCTTTCCCAAGCGCTCCGAATCGGAATACGATACTTTCGGGGTGGGGCACTCTTCGACGTCGCTTTCGGCGGCCCTAGGTATGAGCGTGGCGTGCAAACGCCTAAACTTGAACAAAAACGTGGTGGCCGTCATCGGCGACGGCGCCCTCACCGGCGGTATGGCTTTCGAAGCCCTCAACCACGCGGGTTTCGCCAAAGCCGACGTGCTCTACATCCTCAACGACAACTGCATGTCCATCGACTCGAACGTCGGCGCGTTGATGGAATATTTGGTGGACATTACTTCGTCTCGGACGTACAACAAGTTTCGCGACCGGCTTTGGGGACTTTTGGGACGACTCCCGCACATCGGCAACGCCGCCCGACAGTACGCCGCCCGTTTCGAGGACATGATTTCGAACGCGCTTTTTTCTCCGGGGGCTTTGTTCGAGGCATTGGGCTTTCGTTATTTCGGACCCATCGACGGCCACGACGTCAACCACCTCGTACGCATCCTTCGGGACTTGAAGGAAATTCGGGGGCCGCGTCTTTTACACATCAAAACCGTCAAGGGCAAAGGCTTTGCACCCGCCGAAGCCGACCAAACCAAATGGCACGCGCCGGCCTTCAACTTCGACCCCGCCACGGGTTTGCCCATCGGAATCAAAACCGCCGCCCCGTCCCCGCCCAAATACCAAGACGTTTTCGGCGAAACGGTCATCGAATTGGCCCAAAGCGACGAACGCATCGTGGCCGTAACGCCGGCCATGCTTTCGGGTTCCGGCTTGGTCAAAATGAGCAAACTCATGCCCGAGCGCTGTTTCGACGTCGGCATCGCCGAACAGCACGCCGTTACCTTTTCGGCGGGCATGGCCACGCAGGGCATGATTCCCTTCTGCAACATTTATTCGACGTTCATTCAACGGGGCTACGACCAGGTCATTCACGACGTCGCCATTCAAGACCTCAAAGTCATATTTTGTTTGGACCGGGGCGGGCTTGTCGGCGCCGACGGCGCCACCCACCACGGCGCTTTCGACATCGCCTTCATGCGCATTATTCCCAACCTCGTCGTTTCCGCGCCGATGGACGAATCCGAACTGCGGTCGTTGATGTACACCGCCGCCCACGACTCCAACGTTCATCCCTTCGTTATTCGCTACCCGCGCGGCAACGGCGTAAAAGTCGAGTGGCGCACCCCCTTCGAACTTTTGACCGTCGGAAAAGGACGAAAAATATCCGACGGCGAAACGGTCGCCGTCCTATCCTATGGTCATGCGGGCAATACGGTCGTCAAGGCCCAAAAAACATGGAACGCACGCGGATTTTTTCCCGCCCATTACGATATGCGTTTTGTCAAGCCGTTGGACGAAGAACTCTTGCACGAGGTTTTCGCTCGTTACGACCGTATCGTTACTTTGGAGGACGGATGTTTGACGGGGGGATTCGGCAGTGCGATTTTGGAGTTCATGGCCGAACACGGCTATCGTGCAACGGTCAAACGCTTGGGCATTCCCGACCGTGTCGTCCACCACGGCACGCAGGAAGAGCTTTACGACGAATGCGGCTATGGATTAAGCGCGCTTATCGCCGCCGTCGAGGCCCTCTTTGAAATCCAAACGGTGTTGAGCCGCCCCTAAACCTCGCTTGGCCGAAGCGACGGCAAAAGAAGCGCCGGTATAAAGCCGCTTTTCATTGAGCGTATGTTCGACTACGGAAAATCATCCGTTGTTATTCCCATTCGATGGTGGCGGGCGGTTTGGACGAAACGTCGTAAACCACGCGATTGATACCCTTGACTTCGTTGATGATACGATTGGAAACTTTGGCCAAGAGCGGATAAGGAAGAGGAGCCCAATCGGCGGTCATGCCGTCGGTGGAGGTTACGGCACGAAGGACGAGCGTATTTTCGTAGGTGCGTTCGTCGCCCATGACGCCAACGGAACGAACGGGGGTCAGCACGCAAAACGCCTGCCATACCTTGTCGTATTCACCCGAGGATTTGAGTTCGGAAATAAAAATATGGTCGGCGGCGCGAAGGGTTTCGAGTCCGGGGCGGGTTACCGCGCCGATGATGCGTATGGCCAAGCCGGGGCCGGGGAAGGGATGGCGCCCTAAGAGTTCGGCCGGCAACTCCAGCGCCGCTCCTACGCGACGCACCTCGTCTTTAAACAAATAGCGCAAGGGTTCGACGACCTTCATGCGCATTTTTTCGGGAAGGCCGCCGACGTTGTGATGGGATTTTATCGTTGCCGACGGCCCCGCCACCGACACGCTTTCGATTACATCGGGATAAATCGTGCCTTGCACCAAAAAATCGGCGTCAATTTTACGGGCTTCGCGTTCAAAAACGTCGATAAACTTCGCACCGATGATTTTGCGTTTGGTTTCGGGGTCGGCTACGCCGTCCAAGGCCGACAAAAATTCGTCCGTTGCGTCCACCGCCGTCAAATTCAACCCCAAACAACGATACTGTTCCTGCACCGAGACGAACTCGTCCTTGCGCAAAAGGCCGTTGTCGATAAAAACACAAACGAGACGCTCTCCGACGGCACGGTGAACCAAGGCGGCGGCGACGGTCGAATCGACGCCGCCCGAAAGGGCGCAAACCACGCGGCCCCGTTCACCAACTTGCGCCCGAACGTCGGCCACAGCGCTTTCTATAAACGCTTGCGCCGTCCAGCCCCCGGTGGCGCCGCAGACGTTGTACAAAAAGTTGTGGAGAATTTGCGGGCCGCATTCGGAATGAAAAACCTCGGGATGAAACTGGACGGCGAAGATGTTTTTTTCGGGGACGTCGAAAGCGGCGACGGGAATGGAATCGGTACGGGCGGTAAGCCGGGCGCCGGGAGGAATTTTGGAAACGGCGTCGCCGTGACTCATCCATACCGTGGCGCCGTCGTTTACGCCGTCGAACAACGGAGACGGATTTTCGAGTATCAAAGCCGCCCGACCGTATTCACGCTTGTCCGAAGATTCGACGCACCCTCCCAGCTTTTTCGCCGCCAATTGCGCCCCGTAACATATGGCCAAAGTCGGTACGCGGGCGGAAAATTCGTAGTCGGGCGCCTTGTCGTCGTTCACGCCGAAGGGACTGCCCGAAAGCACCACCCCGAGCGTCTGCTCGTCAAGGGCGGGCACACGCGTACAAGGGACGATTTCCGCATACACCCCCGCCTCGCGTATCCGTCGCGCTATCAACTGCGTATATTGCGAACCAAAATCTACGATAAGCGCTTTGTTCATACCGGCAAAGTTAGCGTTTTTAAAGGGAACGGGAAGGCGTTGGCCTTCCCGTCGTTTCGTCCCCTGTCAATAATTTTGAGCGTGCTTACTTTTCCGAACGGTTTTTGAATACCTTACGGGCGGGGGTGTATTTGAAGTCCACGCCGCCTTCGGGCATAACGGGCTGCGGTTGGTACATCACGCCGCTTTCGACGGGTTGGCCGAAAAGTTCGGGGTGGATATATTTTCCGCGCAAAGCGCCTTTGTCTTGTTCGGCCGACATCGGGAACGCTTGCATGTATTTGTCGTTGCGAATCCCCGTAAGCGACCAGCTCACTTCCACGTTCGGTTGGTCGGTTTGGATGACGAATTTACCGGCGGCCACTTTTTCTTTGACGATGGCATTGGCAAAGCGGCCGATGACCGTCAGCTGATAGCGAAAATCTTTGTTTATCGCTTCTACATACTCGGGAAGGACGACGGTGGCCAAACCATTGGCGTCGGTGGTAACGTTGCCCGTGTAGACGTTGACGGCTTCGTTGGATTCGATGGAGGCGTGTACAAGATATTTGTTGGCGGGGTCGAGGGGGTGGTCGATGCGGAAGGTTTTGAGCGAGCCGCCCACCGTGCCGTTGGACCAGACGTTGCCGTTCGACCAAATGGCGTAGTTTTCGGCGCCGCCGGCGGCATGAGCCATCAAACCGACGTTTATACCCGCACCCGAGCGAAGATTTTGCGCTTTAACGGCGAACGAACGAGAACCCGCCGAACTCGGGCCGTTCAATATACCCGCCACGCCGGCGGCGCCGTCGGTTTGACTGTACGTCGAACCCAACACGCCGTAGGTTACCCCGGCGACGTTGTATCCGTAGCCGTAAACGCCTGCGGCGCCGTCGGAACCACTGCGCGTTTGACCGAACACCCCAAAGGAAAGGCCGTTGTTCACGCTTGCATCACCGTAAACGCCCGCCGCACTTTCATACGCGCTGTACGTTTGGCCGACAACGCCGTATTGCGGTCCCGAAGGGTCGATATCGGAAACGCCCAACACGCCGGCGGCGTTGCCGATACGGCTGTACGTTTCACCGATAACGCCATAGTTCAATGCATTGAGACCGTAAGATTGACCCAAAACGCCGGCCGCATAAATCGCTTCGCCAATCGAAACGGTGGACGAACCGGAGTTTTCTGCAGAGGTAACCCCCACGACCCCGTAAGAAATCGTAGCGTTGGGGCTGGAAGCGTCGCCGAATACGCCAACGGCGCCGTCGAGCTCGCTCCGGGATTCACCGTAAACCCCGAACGATTCCACCCCGCCCGTCGTCGCCAGCGCCAAACCTTTTACCCCCGTGTAGCTACCCAAACCAACCACGCCCGCACCTTGCGATACGAAGCCCGTCGCAAAAATCGGTTGACCGTCGATGCCATAAAACGGAATACCGTTGCCAATACCGACGATACCCGTACCGGCGGCGTTGGCGTTCGTACCCAAAATACCGACGGAGTTTTTACTACCGCCACGGCCGTGAATGGCGTTGTTGGTGAAGGTGGCGTTGTTGGGGAAAACGGCGGAAAGGACTTGCAGCACGTCGTCCGAACCTTGCGTTACGCCCGTCGTCGAAACAATGTTTTGGTTGTAGTTTACCTGCACCTGACCATTCGGATTGACGCGCATGCGCTCGACGTTGTTGGAACGAACGGTAAATGCGACAGGGTTCAAAGTACCAATAAAGTCGGTGGCATTGGCGTCGTTACCCGTCAATCGCCATGCGGTAGCGGCAGGCTGACGAATTTCCCAAGCGTTGGTCGAGGCGTTCCAAATGATTTGGTCGCCGTTGACGGCTCCGTTGTTAATGGCGACGTTGGCGGTGTTGTTGCTTACCGTGGCGTTGAGGGGTGAGGTGGCGGTAACGGAAGTAAGTCCGGCGTCGTTGACGCATTCCCATGCTTGCGTAGTCTCGTTGTATTTCAAGATTTGGCCGTCGGCACACGTAGGAAGCGCGGCGGGAAGGTTGGCGCACTCCCAAGTAAACACGCCGTCGTCATCGGTATCCGCATAAACCAACACTTGACCCTCGGTACAGACGGGAAGATTTACATCGCCGGGCGAGACGCACGTCCAAGCTCCTTGAACAAAAGCCAGCAACTCGCCTTCGGCGCAGTTACGCAAACCCAAAGCCAAAGTCGTATCGTTTTCGGAAGAAACGATGATTTCGGCAGTTAAGGGCGGGGTCACAGCCAAGTCGACGCCGCTGAGATTTATATTAACATTCACGGCGGTACGGCATTCCCATGCTCCGGCGGTAGCGTTCCAAACGTAAGTTTGTCCGTCGGGACAGGGTATCAAACGAAAGCGAAGGCTGGTATCGGCAGGATTGGCAACGAATTCAAGGGGAGCGTCGGCTGTAAGCGTAAGCGAATCGACGTTAATCGTAACTTCCACCGAGCCGCATTCCCACGCGCCGGTAGCAGCATTGTAGACCAAAATTTGGCCGTTGGTACAGTTGGTGGGCAAACCTCCTCCGGGAACTTGAGAAGGAGAAAGGCAAATCCACGTCTGTGCGCTGTCGCTGTACACCAAAATCTGACCGTCGGTACAAGTAGGCAAAGTTCCGGCAGACGGAGGCAAGGCGGCGCAAACCCATTGCGTTCCGTTCCAAGTCAATACATGTCCGGCCGCCGTACACTGGGGCAGAAGGGTATTGAAGTTGTTGGTGATGTGATTGGTAATTTTTTGATTAATGATGTTTTCGATAAAGGGAGTTTCAAAACTGCCCAACTGCCAGCAATTGGCGTTTTCGTTCCAGTAAACGAGGTAGCCGTTTTGCGCGTTGCCTACGTTGAAGCCGACGACGAGGTCGTTTCCGGAAACGCCGACGTTCAAGATACACGAGCCGGTGATACGTCCGGGAACCCATTTTTGACTAGCGGCGTCCCAACGCAAAACCTGCCACGCGGTAACGGCTCCTCCACCGCCAAGCTCCCAACTGTCGCCGTCCCATTGATAAAAATCGCCGATGGCGTTGCCGGGGCTAAGGCCGATGTCGGTGCCGTCGATAAAGATAGGGGCAAGTGGGTTGAAAGCGCCGGTCAAATCGGCGACCCATTGCCACGAGGTACCGTTGTAGAACCAAAATCCGGGGCCTTGTCCGGTCGCCAAACCAACGCGAAATGGAAACGGTCCGCCGGTAACGGTAACGGGAGCTTCGCCGACAACGTCCACGCCCGAAGGATTGGAAAGCACCCAGCGGTCTCCGTTCCAAATCAAGGCTTGTCCTGCGGCTGTACCACGGATTTGCCGCACCCCGCCGTTCTCCATACGAACGATGACGGCGTTGTTGACGCTTTGTTGGGCGTCGGGCATATTGTCAATTTTTAATACCTCCCCGTTGGTAGTGGGAAAGGGCTGGCCGGCAATGTGGAAACGGGCCGACGGGCTCGTCGTTCCCACCCCAACCTGTGCCGCCGCTTGATTGCTCCAACTCAGCAAAACGCCAACGATAAGCAACCAAGACACCGAGAATATTTTTCTCATTTTAATCGGTATAAAATTAACGCTCAAATTAATTTATGACTTCGGGAATGGCCCCAAAACCGGGGCAAATATCGCAATTTTCTATCGAATCAAAGTTATGGTTCCGGTTTTTACGATTTCTTTCGGGTCTTTGACGCCGTCACGGAAAAGGTGAAACTTCAATTTATAGGTATAAACGCCTTCGGGACAAGGGGTACGATTGTCTACCCACGGCTGACCGTCCGGATTCATCGTTCCGTCCCAGAAATTGTCGCGGATTAAATTCGTTGCGGATTCTTTATCCAAACCAAATTGGCCGACTTGGTGCAAATCCACGGCTTCGAGCGGAGGAAAATCTTTGTCGTACTCCTTGGAAAAAACCTTGATGCCCCAGCGGTCGTAGACCTCAAAGCGCACGTCGTCCATTTCACTCAAACGAAAAACGAAGAATCCGTTGTGAAGGTCGCCGTTGGGCGTAAAGGCGTTCGGGAAGTCGGTAATAAGGGGGGGTTCGCAAAAGATGGAATCCCGCATAACTTCGACACAAGCCCCCGACTCACTGGCGGGATTGTATATGGTATAAGTAATGACGTAACGCCCCGGACGAAAGGTTTTCGTTGGACGGGAAACGGCGGGGTCGCTGACGGGACCCGAAAGTTGACCCAAACAATTTCCGTAGCAACCTTTGGTTCCGTTGTTGACGGTGTCGCCAAAATCCCAAGTAATAATCAGGTCTTGATAGGCGGGGTTGGTGAGGTTGCGTCGGTTGATTTCAAAATCAATGTCGCAAACGGGAACGACGCGACTGCCGAAAGTCTTTTTCTCGGACTGCAAACGTCCGGCGGGATTTCGGGTAAAACCTTCGTAAGGACGAAGGGCGCCGAGAATAAAAACGGGTTCGTTGAGGTCGCGCGAGGTTTGGTCGTTCCATGTGAGAACGGGGGCAAGACCGGTACCCGAAACGATGCGTGCCTGCGTGTTTTGGCAGTCGTTGTTTTGGAGGTCGTAATTCAAAAGGGCGTTGAATACGCCGTCTTGTCCGGGGGGATGGCAAAACTGTGCGTCGAAACGAAAGGCGACAAGGTTTTGGTTGTCTCGCGTAGAGTCTTCGACGTACCAAAAGAACTTGTTGTTATAGTCGCACATGGTGGTGTCGTCGACGAAGGAACAGAAGTAGCCGGCGTTGCGGGGATTTTCATAAGCCAAACGTACGGCGTAACGACGCCCCTCCGCCGTGGGACGAATAACGATGGGACGCTTTTTGTAGATATCGCATCCGGTGGCGGTAACGAGGTCGGAACCGACGGGAAAGTAATATTCTTCCCCTAAAAGACCGCAATCGCGAATCAAGCGTCCGTTGCCGAGGTTGGAGACGTACCCCCCCCTCCGCAGACCACCGTTGTCGACGGCGCCGGGTAAGGGATTGCGAACGACGACGAAATTGTTTTGTCCGCGTAGGTGCATTTCCCTTTCGCTGGAAAGGTCGAGAACGTTGGGTACGTCGACGATGAGGTTGTGGCGGTCGAGGCGTTTTTCGAGCGAGGGGCCGGAAATACCGCGTAGCGTAACGTTGTTGAAGACGGTGGACGCGGCGCCGGCGGTGCTGCGAAAGTCTTGTATCCGTGCTACGTCGACGGCATTGTAGGTGGAAGTTTGCCCCGTCGGGGAAACGACTTCAAAAGCATAATTTTCTACGCCGTTGTCAAAAATGAAAGTACCTTGGGTGGTGAGATAATTTCGTCCCCATGCTCCGAAAATCTGCCGGGCGTTGGACACAATGGGATTTCGGGCGGGGGAATTGTTTATCCAATCGCCGGAAATATGGAATTTGTTTTGGTTTAATATTATGCCTTGGTCGTCGACGAGAACGCTTCCGTTGTCCGGACTTTCGATGTTGCGTACGGAGACGAGGGCTTCGTTAAAGCGAAGGTACTCGTCGACTTCGTCCCGGGAGAAAATAGGCGAATCCCATTGTCCACGAGCGGGGATGAAGAGCGTGTCGCCAATGAAGAGCTCCTGAGCGACGGCGGAGCCGGCGTACAGGAAACAAACCGCACCGAGCGAAAGCAGTAGTTTTCTCATATTTTTCCGTTTCAAGGAATGCATGGCTTTCAATTTTCAAAATTAGGGCGAAAAAAGATAAGCGCAAAATATTCGTGCAAAATTCCGCAAGAATGTGTATAAATCGTCCGAGGGTACGCCCTGATAACGCCGTAAGGCGGAGGTATCGTATAAAACGGGCGGAAAAATTTACGATTTATTTCCAAAACTGCCACCATGGTGCGGCCCCCTCCTCTTCGGTGTAGTAGTTGTTGGCGCCGTAGCTTCGATAGCCGTAACCGTAACCATAGCCGTAACCGTAACCATAGCCGTAGCCATAGCCATAGCCGTAACCATAGCCGTAACCGTAACCCGCCTTTCTTGCATCCGAGTGATTAAACACCAAATAAAGCTGGTTGAGTGCGTGTTCTTCGCGTAAACGTTCGACGTTTTGCAGAAAAAACTTACGCGAATAGTCGGCGCGGAAAACGTAAAGACCGACGTTCGATATTTTCAGGGCGGGGATCGAGTCGGTAACCAGCCCAACGGGCGAGGTGTCAATCACGATGCATTCGTACTCTTTTTTAAGGTCTTCAATCATTTTGAGGAAGGCGTTGCTGGAAACGAGTTCGGCGGGATTGGGCGGCAAGGGGCCCGAGGTGATGACGTCGAAATTGTGGTACCCCGTGGACTGAACGACGTCTCGCAGACTGTCTTTACCGATAAGCAAGGTACTGACCCCGGCGTCGTTGACGAGGTTGAAGGCCAAGTGCAGTCTGGGTTTGCGCAAGTCCAAGTCGATTAAGACCACTCTCTTATTCAAGAGCGACAAAATACCTGCGAAATTAACGGAAATATACGATTTTCCCTCGCCGGAAACGGTTGAGGTAATAGTAACCACTAAGGGATAACGTGCGCCGGCGATAAATTCGACGTTGGTGCGCAAAAGCCGGAAAGACTCCGTCACCAAAGATTTAGTGCTTGAGAACACTTGAAGCGCCACATAATTAAGCTTGCGGCGGGTCTTGACAATTTCGCCGACGATGGGAACGGAGGTTTTGACTTCCAATTCGCCTCGAAAAGAAATTTTATCCTTCAATACTTCCTTGACGATGACGTAGGTAAAGCCGACCAAAAATCCGATAATCAAACTGCCATAAAGAATATTGTTTTTTTTGGGGGAAACGGGAACGTTGTTGGAAAAGGCATAGTTGATGACCCGGCTCTTGGAAACGATGGCGGCTTTTGAAATGGCTAAATCCGTTTTTTTCATCAACAAATTGGTATAAATTTGTTGATAATTTTCAAATTCTTTGGTAACGCCTGAAAATTCACGTTCCATGGACGGGTAATTGACGATACGTTGGTCGAGTTTTTTGAGTTCGTCACGGATGTAATTACGTTTTCGGGCAAAAGCGGCCTTGGTAGTAGCGATGCTTTCCTTGATTTGCCCAACGAGGGCCGCAATTTTTAGATTGCTTTGCGCGACGACGGGACTCTTGGGGCTCACCTTTTGAAGGAGAAGGGCACGTTCGTAAAGCGCGTCTTTGTAGGCGTTGATATATCCGGCAAGTTCGGGAAAGTCCACTCCTTGCAGGCTGGGGGCAAAAGCCGACACCCCGCCGCCATCGACATTTTGCGCCTTTTCCACGTAATCTATTACGCTGTTAAGAACCATCTCCTGCATCTCCATATTGGCCAAATCTTCCTGAAAACGCGACATGCGCCCAATATTGAACTGACGAAGCGTAGGGAAAAGGGACATCTTGCGGTCCTTTTCGTAACTTTCCAAATTCGTTTCGGACTTGCGCATGAGTTCGGAAATATCCAAAAGCAGCGTGTCGATAAATTGTATGGCTTGGTCTGCCGAACGCCGACTCAACGACAACTCTTCTTCAAGATAGACTTGAAAAAGGGAGTTGATGATGTCGGTGGCGCGTTGCGGAACTTGGTCGGTAAGCGAAACGGCGAAAACGGTGTTGCCGGAATTTTCGACTTTCAACGTTCTTAACAAATCGGAAACCAGCTTGGGAATCGACTGCACGACAATCTGAAATTCACGTTCAACGAGTTTGCCGCCATATCCCGGACGACGCCGTAACACAAACCTTGATTTTTCATCGACGACAACGGGTTCGTTGAGTTTTCCGTTCAAAGTTTTGTCCCGGACTCTAAACACGAAATCGTCTTCTCCCGTAAATTCGAAGTCCAAAGTAACGTCGTAAAGGCGGAAGGTGGTAGTGTCGTATTCAATAACGATGGGGGAAGATTTATAATGCGGGGTGGTTAATACGTTTCCTCGTTCAAAATAGGCAACCCTTAGATCCAAACGTTCGATAACTTTTTCTATTAAGTCTCGGGATTTTAGAACTTCGATAGTTTCTTGCCCCTGATTGTCGAAAGCGAACATTGGCTTGGATTCAACAGCCGCTCCGGTTTGAAGTTGAACGTTAATTGATCCCGAAGATTCGTACAGGTAATGTGTATAACGCAGATAAAGCAGCGCGGGGATGAAAAAAACCAAGGGAGTTAAAAGAATATACCAGCGCCCGCGAATAACGACGCCAATAAACCGTTTGATGTCGTACTCTTCAAGAGGTATGCCCTTCGGTTTGTTGTCTTCCATAACGTTTATCTAAAATTAATGATGCCAAGGCTACGAAGCAAAAAATAAAGAGAGACCAAAGTATTGACGGCGGTGATGGCGGCAAAAACGGTACCCGCCTCGGCGTTGAACAAAGGCAAGTTACGGTTTTCGAGGTAGACAATGTCGCCGCTTCGCATCATCAGATCGGGTTCGGCCATAACTTCCATTTTTCGCATATCCACCCAAATAATTTGCGGATCCAAAGGGTCTCCGCGAATTATTTTCACTTTCCCCACTTTGACCTGCCGGTTCAAGCCCCCGCCCATGAATGCCATGCCCCCGCCCATCCCCATAGCCAGCGCTTCGGTCAAATGCATCCGTTCCGAAGTCAGCACGATTTTGCGCTGCATATCGGCGGTGAATAAAAATATGCGCATCGACTTGACGACCACGTCCACAAATGGATCGCGATAATAAACCGAAAGCTCCGTTTCAACCATTTTTCTAACCTCGTCGCTTGTTTTACCCTTGACGTAAATCTTTCCTATTAACGGCAAAATTATGTATCCGTCGGCAGAAACGATGTAAGTTTTGTCACCGGATAGATTGACGCCCTCGACGCGCAACTCTGCGGGTACGTTAAGCAGCCGAACCTCGATTTCGTCGCCTTCCCTCAACGTGTATCGATAATACTTGATGTCGTCTTCTACGGGCTTGTATCGAATAATGGCGGCACGGGGGTTGGCCCTTTTTTGTGCCTGATAATATTTTTCATACTTTTTGTCGCGAAATATTTGCGTTTGGTATTGCAACGGGGCGCACGACGCCAAGGCCGCGAGACAAACCCAAGCGTAAACGACGAACCTCATCACAACAGCATTCGCATCGGTTTTTCCAAACAGGCTTTAAGCGTTTGCAAAAACTTTGCACCCGTCGCTCCGTCCACCGCCCGATGGTCGCACGAGAGCGTCAAACGCATTCTTTTCGCGACGCGTATCGTATCGTCGTCTTCGACGACAGCCTCTTTGACAATGCCCCCAACGGCCAAAATACAAGCGTCGGGAGGGTTGATAATCGCCGTAAACTCCTCGATGCCGAACATCCCCAAATTCGAGATGGTGAAGGTATTGCCTTGAAATTCGTGGGGCTGAAGCTCTTTGTTGCGGGCCCGTTCGGCCAAAACGCGCGTCTCGCGCGAAATTTCCGACAAGCCTTTGCGGTCGGCGTCGCGTATCACCGGCACAATCAAGCCCTCGTCCATTGCCACGGCCACGCCAATATTAACGTACGAGTATTGACGGATAAAATCGCCCATCCAAGAAGCGTTCACTGCGGGATGTTTGCGCAATGCAACGGCCGCGGCTTTGACGATGAGGTCGTTGAAAGATATTTTGACGTCGGAATCGGCGTTGAGAGCGTCGCGGAAAGCGGCGGCCTCGTCCATTTCGACGGCGACGGTCAAATAAAAATGCGGAGCGGAAAACTTGCTTTCCCCCAAACGACGGGCGATGGTTTTGCGCATTTGAGAGGCGGGCAGGTCTACGAATGCGCCGACGGACGCAACAACGGGAGGGGGCGCCACCAAGGGAACGGAAACCGGCTTGCTCATCGCCGCCTCGACGTCGCGTTTGACGATGCGGCCGCCGTCCCCCGTACCCGCAATGCCCGCCAACTCGACGCCCGCCTCTTTGGCCATTGCTTTGGCCAAAGGCGAGGCTTTGATTCGGTCGGTTTTATCGCCGTCCGACGCTTCGGACGACATCGAAACCACCGCCGATGTAGCAACCGCCGAAGCCACGGCCGGTTCGGCCGCGACGGTCGCCGAAACCGGCCCCCCTTTGCGCGACGCCAATATCGCTTCCACGTCTTCCCCCGCCGAACCGATAATCGCCAGCAAATCCCCGACCGTTACCGCCTTGCCCGCCTCAACCGCCCGATAAAGCAACACGCCGTCGAAATACGACTCCAACTCCATCGTCGCCTTGTCGGTTTCGACCTCGGCAAGCAAATCGCCCGCTGAAACCTTGTCTCCAACGTTCTTGTGCCACGCCACAACCACCCCTTCGGACATTGTGTCGCTCATTTTCGGCATATCGATAATTTCCGCCATCGGCCTTTTCCGTAATTACATGTAAAATTACAACGCCTTACGCAAACCGGCAAAGTTTTTTCCTATTTTTGCGACGCATTAGTTTTCAAACCTGATTATGCAAACCGTTTTTGAAAAACACATCACAAAATACGAGGTAACCAACCAATGCCTCATCCTCGAAGACGACGCGGGAACCGAGTACGCCAAGCTTTTCACCGGAGAAAACGAACGCTTGTCCATCACCTGCGAAGGCCGTGAATTCGAAGGTATTTTACGCGAATACTACGTCAAAAACAAGTTCAAACTCGGCATTTACTTTCATCACGACGAAGGCCACGTCAGCGAATTTTTCTTTGAAACCTCGTTGGCCGAAGGCAAACGCGCCCGCTTCACCTTCGACCCCGAAGCCCCCGCCAAAGACGGTAAAAGACCCTTGCAAATCGAAATTATTCTCATTACCAGGAAAGTATAATGTTATCGTTCCGGCTTGAAATGAAAAGTAAGCCGGCGACGCACGACGCTTATGATAGATTCTCCCCGCGCCCCCGAACCCGTGGGGCCTTATCCCCACGCCCGCCGCGTCGGCAACTGGCTGTATTTGTCGGGCATCGGGCCGCGCAAACGCGGCAGTAAAGAAATACCCGGCGTCGTTTTCGACGACAACGGCGCCGTCCGCGAATACGACGTCGAAGCCCAATGCCGGTCAATGTTTGAGAACGTGCGCCTCGTCCTCGAAGACGCGGGCGCCAAGTGGGAAGACATCGTCGACGTTACCGTATTTTTGACCAACATCCAACAAGACTTCGCCGTTTACAACCGCGTTTACGCCGAATATTTTTCCCAAAATCCCAAGCCAACGCGCACCACCCTCGGCATTACGGCCCTGCCTACGCCCATCGCCGTGGAAATCAAGGTCGTGGCCTACATCGACTAAAACTTCGACAAAGTTTTGCGGCGCCGCGCCAACACAAACCATCCTAAGACCTTTACATTGCGCCGCTTTCAACGCACGGCGCCCCCAAGCCTTTGACACGATTAACGCCCCCGCAACCGCCAACAAACAATTACAACCGGTCTTTAAACTTTTTCATGGCCTCCCATGCCTCGAATTTGTACTTTCGTTCCCGGGTCATGTCGCTAACGGACGGCACGACGTAAATTTCTTTGCCGTCGAGCATGTGTTCGCCCGGAAAGTGAATACCGAAAACCAAACCGAAAATCGTCGGCATTTGAAAAAACGCTTCGAGCGGGGGTTTGCCGTCGACCATCCCAAAACCCACCGCGTCGGGAGCAATCCCCAAAGCATCGACGACGCTTTTGACCAGCTTGGTATAAGCCTCGTTGGTGTATTCGGCGCGCGAAAGAAAAAAAGTTACCTTGCCCGCAGGCTTGTTGCGCCAAGTGATGGTTCCACCTTCGTCGTCAACGATGCGAAAAATTTTTTTTCCGTACAAACGGGCAACGTCCGCCTCCGTCAATATCATGCACAAAGTTATCAAAATAAACCTTGGGCCCGGACGTTTTACGGCATGTTCCGGACGCGACGGTAAATTAAATATTGAAGAATCAACGATAAGCGAAAGCGACCCTGCGCGTTCGCCCTTCCCGTCATGCCAAAAGCGTCCGCATCTTTTTCACGTGGGGGCCGCGTACGACGTTTGGCTCCTTTCCAAACCGGCGTTTTCATGCGCTCGTCGTTATCGGTTCGACGCCGGCAAAATATTTATCGGTTGTCTTGCCAAAATTAAAATTTTTCTTGTTTTTCGGACATGAATTTTGTTTTTTTAGTACTTGTGCAAAAGGTCGGTTCTTGGCAATGTACTTCCGCCGAGTTTTTTTTCAAGCCAAGCGACGTTTGAATGCCGTCAAGATTTCAGCCCCGTCTTATTGATTAATGCCCCAACAAAACCGATTGGTCGGGAATACGCACAACCACGGGGCCGCCAATGATGCATTGGCAACCCAGTCGCGATTCCAAACGCGGATTGATAGCCCTGTCGATAAAATCCTCTTCTTTGTCGGTGATTTCGGGTAAATATTCCATGCCCTCTTCAATGTATACATGGCAGGTACTGCAAGCGCATACACCACCGCAATTGTGGTGAAGGTCGATGTCGTTGTCGAGGGCCGCGTCCAAAATCGAGTCGCCCTCAACGACTTTTACGGTAACGGGAGACTTGTCCGGTTCTTCAAACAGGAAGGTAAGGTCGTAAACTTTCATGCGCCCGGGGCGGTCGTATTATTTAGACTAAATACAAATTGGAGTCAAAGAAAAGTTCCGTCGTTTTACTCGTTGGGTCTCCGGTACCCATAACCGCAACGACGCACAGGTCGATAGTTTTGCGGGTAGTGTTAAGTAGACGGCGATGAAAAACCGGCGTTGATTAAAAATATTCTTTTACTGCAAAGTTTTTTCCGTGAACATGGACAAAGCTCGCGTGCCGTAGTTTATGCGGGCTTTTGGGCAAGATAAAGCATCACGTCTTCGGGAACGGGACGGCCGTGGGCGTTTGCGTCGCGGGCGGCCCGCCGGCAAACGTCGACGTCACACAAGCGAAAATCCAATTTTTTCGTCCGCCGGTAATGGCGCAACAATTTCGACGTCGTTTTCGGCAGCCGACCCGCGTAACGCAAAAAACCGGGCAAACTTCGAAATTGATACTCCGCCAAAAGAAACATAAACTCGTATTGGGCCACGCCGCTGCGTCGCTCGAAAGGCTCGTTTTCGTCCAAACTGACCCTGTATCGACGGATGAAATCCAAAAGTCTGACGAAATAACGCGGGTCTTCGTTGACGGCGGAAATTTGTTTGTAACGCGGATGACTGCCGTCAATCATTTGAGCCGTTTGTTTTTCCATTTCATCGAGGCCGTCGTCCCACATCCTCAACAGTTGTAGGTCGTAAAGGGGACTGGTATGCACCACCTGAAGCAGGTGTCCGATGATTCCGTTTTTGCTCGTGCGAATGCCGATAGGGTCCATAACGGCAACGGGGTCGTCCAAGACCCGGAGCAATTGATGAAAGTTGAAGTTGATGCCGATGGAATCGTAGAAGTCGTAGGCGGCGGGGACGATGTAAAAACGAAGTTGGTCGAAAGAAGCGACAATGAGCTGGGCGTGATTGGGCGGTTCGTCGCAATAGCCGAGTTCTTTGAACTTTCGGAGCCTGCGGGTGCTTTCGGGTACGTTGAGGATAAGGGCGAAGGATTCGGCCATGCGCCAAAATTTCAGCGCCACTTCCTTAGGCCCGCCTATGGCCCGCAACATCAATTTCAACGGCGACTCGTTTAACCGCGCGGATTTCATGTCATTCGGCGATGCGTTGAACGGGTGCGTCCGCCCACAAGTCTTCCAGTCCGTAAAACAGACGAACGCGGGGTAAAAAAACGTGGACCACGACGTTGACGTAGTCCAAGAGTATCCACTCGCCTCGGGCGTAACCTTCCACACGCAAAGGTTTGTCGCCGCATAGTTTCCGGGTGAACTCTTCGACGGAGTCGGCAAGGGCCTGTGCCTGCCGGTCGGAAGCCGCCGACGCAATAACGAAGGCGTCGGCCACCGCGCCTTTGAGTTCGCTCAAATCCATGATTGCGAAATCGAAGCCCTTTTTTTCCCGTAGACCTTCGACAATGGCGGCAATCAACTTTTCGTAAGCCGTTGCCGTAGTGGGGTGTGTTGTCATTTGCCGGCGCAAAATTACGATTTTTTAGGCAATTCTCCCGGCGCTTCAAAAGCCAAGTTTGGCGTCCGCGTCGATTGAACCCGTATTCCTAAAAAACGACCAATCCGTACGTTGGCGTTCGTCCGCCGATTGTCGCGGAAAATGTCTTAATTTTGCATTCCGTCGTATTCAATACCTTGGATTTGTTAAAATTAATATGCCTTGTGCCGGCGCTTGTCATGGGGTCGGTGTACGCCCAAACGGTACCTGTTTCGGGCAAGCTCGTCATCGAAGACGACGAACCGCTCCAACTCGTCAACGTAACGGTGGACAGTTTGAACGTCGGCACGATTACCAACCTCGACGGACAATTTCGTTTGGAATTGCCCTCGGGCCGACACAAATTTTCGGTTCGAGCCATCGGCTACCTGCCTTTCGATACGACCGTAGCCGTCGGAACGGAAGCGCTCGAAGGTCTGGTTTTCCGTTTGCGTACCAAAGAACACGTCATCACCGAGGCGGTGGTCATCAAAGCCCGGGAAAATCCCGCCAACCGCATCATTCGCAACGCGATCAAAAACCGGGACAAAAACCGCATTCAGGCCTTGGAAAACTATTCATGCGAAGTCTATACCAAAACGACCATCACCCTCAACAACATCACCGAAGAAAAACTTAATTCATCGATTTGGCTCAAACCCGCCCGGGATTTTCTTCTCGAACAAAAAGGCGACAGCGCCGTTACCGACTCCAACAACCGCTACAAACTCGGCATATATTTGACCGAGGAAATCAAAAAAATCGAATACCACAAACCGCGAAAAAAAGAGCTGGTCGTCGCCAGAAAAACCACGGGCATCGAAAGCAACGAATCGACGTTTCTGACTACGCTTTTGGCCAACGTCGACGTCTACGACAACAACATTGTCATCGTAGAAAAAGCGTTTTTGAGTCCGATAGCGACGGCTTCGCTGCTCAGTTACCGCTTTTATTTGTTCGACACCGTCGTCAACGGCGCCGACAGCGTTTTTGGCATGAACATCGTTCCCCGTAACAAATACGACCCCCTTTTCGTCGGAAAGATATACATCGAGTCGGGCAGTTGGGCCGTGAAAAAAGTGGACTTGTGGCTCGCCTCCGACCCCAACATCAATTTCGTCGAAAACGTCCGCGTTCGTCAGGAGTTCGAAAAAATCGACAGTCTGTGGATACCCGTAGTTCGAGACATCGAGGTCGATTTCAAGAACAAAGAGGACAGAATCGGCATCGTTGGCAGGACGGTAACCTTCAACACCAAATACCAACTCAATGTGCCGCTTGCACCCGATTTTTTTCGCGGCGAGGCCATGGACGTCGCCGAAGACGCCGACAAAAAAGATTCGCTGTATTGGGTGACGAACAGGGCGTCGGCGCTCGAAAAAAGTGACAAAGCCGCCTATCGTTTTATTGAAGAACTTAAAAAACGTTCGATATGGAAATTGATTTCGACGATAAACCAATTTTTTACCACGGGCAAAAAACGTTTCGGGCCGATAGACATCGGGCCGTATTCAAAACTGGTGGGTTTCAACCGTGTCGAGGGTTTGAGGGTACAATTTGGCGTTTACACGAATTTCAAGTTCAGCGAACGTTGGTATTTTGGGACACAGGGCGCCTACGGCTTTAAGGACAAACGTTTTAAATACGACGTCGAGGCGATGTACCGATTTGTCAAGCGACCGCGCTTGGATTTGGGCATTTCGCGAACACAGGAGGTCGAGCAGGTCGGTTTCAAAAACTACGACGTCGACGGCACGGGTTTGCTCTACTCTTTGTTGATGCGCGTGCCGCTGACCAAACTCAATTATTACACCGACAACACCCTACGCCTTCGCGCCGACATTCTCCGCAACGTCTACGGCATATTTTACCTCAAAACTTACAATTTCACTCCGGCCCCTACCTTTCCTTATTTTTATCAAATCGACAACAAACTCTATTCCGTTTATCGCTACGCCGAAACGGGTTTTTCCTTGCGCATATCGTTTAAAGAAGAGTACGTTTGGAAACAAAACGAAAAAATTTACATGCCTACGCCGATTCCAAAGTTTTACGTGGACTACAACTACGGCATCAAAGGGCTTTTGGGCGGGCAATTCGAATACCATAAGGTGTCGTTGTCGTTCACGGGGCGCTTGAAGTCGGCACGGTTCGGTTGGGCGAACTACACCGTTACCATCGGGCAAATTTTTGGCACGCTTCCCTATCCGAGCCTATATGTTTTCACCGGCAACCAGTCTTACGTTTTCGACCCCAACGGATATTATTGGGACGCGGCTTTTTCTTTCATCGGTTCAAAGAATCGCGGCACGATTTACGACGGCGTCGGCTTCAACCTCATGTACTACTACGAATTTTGTGCCGACCGCTACGCCGTGGGCGCCGTGGATTATCACGGCGAGGGATGGATTTTCAATAAGATTCCGGGTTGGCGGTGGCTGATGAAAAAACTCAGGTGGCGGGAAACGGCCAGCTTTCGGATTGGCTGGGGTACGCTCACCGAAGCCAACCGATTAATGAATTCGCCGGCGCCGCCCAATCCCGAACTGATTTCCGAAATGATTGTCGCCCGCGCGCCCGACGGCATTCCTTACATGGAGGTTGGCGCCGGTTTGGAAAATATTTTCCGCATTTTTCGCATCGACTTTATTTGGCGGCTGTCGTATTTCGACCCGCAGGCTCCGGGCAGACTGGCCAAGTTCAATTACAATTTCGGTTTTCGAATCAACGCCAATATTAGTTTTTAACGTTCCGGCAGGCGTCGCGAAATTCGTACGCCCGACGCATATGCGGTATGACGATGCTTCCACCGACGACCAATGCGATTTCCATGGCCTCGTTAATTTCAGCGTCGGTGGCGCCGAGTGTCACCGCTTGTTGGACGTGATATTTGACGCAGTCGTCGCAACGCAAAACAAGCGATGCGCAAAGGCCCATGAGTTCTTTGACCGTCGCGTTCAAAGCTCCGGGTTCGTAGGCCCGTGCGTCCACCGCCCAAAATCGTTTTACGTTCAGCGACGCGTCCTCCATAATCCGCGCGTTCATTTTCGCCCGATATTCGTTAAATTCTTCAACCATCGTGGCAAATTTCGTCATTTTTGGGAGCATGGTGCAATTTTTCGGACTCTTTCTCGGCGTAATCCGATACGGCGAAAAAAAACGCCGGCCCCTTTGAAGGGGCCGGCAAGGCGTTGATGCGGCGTAAAGGAGTTAATGGGAAGGTCTGGTGGATTCAAATTCGTCTTGGGTGGCTTCGCGGTCGGGTACGATGACTTTGAAGGGGTCGTTCCCGTTTCTTGGGTGGATGGTTTTTTCGTAACCCCAGAAGTAGACGCCTTCGTCGGGTTGAAATTCAGCGTTGCGGTCGATGTTGCCGGCATAATCCAGCGTTCCTTTGCGGTAATCGTGCGCAACTATTTTGCCGGAGCGCGTGCTAACCACGGCTTTGTACACTCGGTTGGGTGTACGGTTTCCCGAATTTTGGTGGGAATACATAAGGATGATATGGTAAGGAAATAAAAAAATAGCGATCTTTAGACCGCCCACGTTTCGATGTTTGACTATCGGGTGGGCCCGGAGGGAATCGAACCCCCGACCTCCGGATTATGAGTCTGTTGCTCTAACCGTCTGAGCTACGGGCCCTTCCAAAGATATTGCAAAAATAACGACAATATTTTTACCCGCCAAAAATTTTTAAGATATTTTTATGAGCGACGAGTCTCTCTCGTCCGTTGCGTGTTTTTTTTGTCGAAGACGACAAAGCCTCGAACCGGGGCCGGCGCGATTTTCATTCTTTGCCCGCATCCTAAATTCAATCCCAAACAATTTGAGTGCAAGCGTCGTATTTTTAAATTTTGATTGATTATTCGGTTTAATTGCCGTTGGCGGAAGCGAGGGCTTCAACTTGGTCAAGCTCAAGTTCGCTTATTTCGGCGACTTCTTCAACGCTCATCCCGCGACTTAAGAGTTTGGCCGCAAACTTTAAGCTTGTGCCTAACACACCCTCTTTTTTCCCCTCGGAAAATCCTTCTTTTTTCCCCTCGGAGAACCCCTCTTTTTTCCCCTCGGAGAATCCTTCTTTTTTCCCCTCGGAAAATCCCTCTTTTTTCCCCTCGGAAAATCCCTCTTTTTTCCCCTCGGAGAATCCGTCCTCAACGCCCTCCTCGTAGCGCATTTCATAAAGCACGTCCAAAACCGGCTCCAATTCCTTTTTGAGCCTTTGGATTTTTTCGGTCTCGACGGTCGTTTGCAGCAAATCCATAAAATTTCGGAAAAATGTTTTATCCTTGACGGCGGCGGCAAAAGCAAAAACGATGGATGCCCAGCTCCGCCATTGCCGTTCGTCCTCAACCTCGTTGAGCCTTTCTACGATGACGGAGAGAAAAAAGTTGCGTTCGTCGGACAAAACAGCCAATGCACCGCCGGCCGCCCCCTCGACTTCCAAACATTTTACGGCGGAAACCCAAGGCATAACTACGTGCGGAACAGCGATTTCAGGCAATCCGGCAAGAGAAAAATCGGCGTTTTTAGGCGGGTGGGTCAAAACAACGGCGCCCGCGTAAACTTCGACCACCTCGTTGTACGCCGCGAGATGTTCCCTATGCTTACCCGTTTTGTATTCCACAACACGCACGGGAATCGATTTGTCGTATCGCGTAAAAGCCTCGCACCAAAAATACCCCGTTTTCGGTCGGTTTTCGACCCCAACCTCCCAAAGACCGTCGCCGCGAAGCGACCTTTCCGATTCGACAAGCTCTTTGTCCGCACCCGGGATGCGAATCGTCGCCCGCAATTCCGGAAACATCAAGCTCCAAAAAAATCCCGGGCTTCGATTCATTATTCGCTTAAAACCCGTGTCGCAAACAAAATGGTCCAATCCGTCGCTCATATATAAATGCCGGTTCGTGGCACAACCATACCCCTACCAAATAGTTCGGTTGTATGGAATCCGCCTATTCGGCGATAAAATTTATGTTATTTGTTTTAAATTTCTCTATCCGTCAAATACAATCAAAATTTATCCCCAAAAAGAAAAATTTCAAAACCATGTCCGAATTTACCATGATTTCAACGTCGCCGTCGAATGTGCATCGAGAATTGTTGGGCCTTTGCGCCATGTTCGGCTTATGATAACTCCGACCCAAAGCTCCGGCAACGACCCAACAAACTTTTCGTCAATCCATGACGAAAGGATAATCGCCGATGTAAACGTCGGTATAAAGTTCTTTGGGGTCGGGAAAAGGCGAAGCCTCGGAAAAATCGACGGCGTCCTGTACTTCGGCTTTGACCCGTTGGTCTATGGCGTCGAGTTCGGCGTCGTCGGCAATTTTGTTCTCGAAGATGTAGTTGCGTATTTCGGCAATCGGGTCTTCGCTTTTAAACTTTTCGAGCTCTTCCTTGGTGCGGTACTTGGCGGGATCGGACATCGAGTGCCCACGGTAACGATAGGTTTTCATTTCGAGGAAAGTGGGGCCGTCGCCTTTGCGGGCGCGTTCGACGGCGGCAAGCGTCGCCTCGTGTACCGCCACAACCGACATGCCGTCCACGGGGGCGGACGGCATATCGTACGCCGAACCCAACCGATAGATATCGGTTACGTTGGACGAACGTTCGACGGCCGTTCCCATCGCGTAAAGATTGTTTTCGCAGACAAAAACGACGGGCAACTTCCACATCATGGCAAGGTTGAAGGCTTCGTGCAAAGCGCCCTGACGAACGGCGCCGTCGCCGAACATGCAAATGCACACGTTGTCGCGCTTTTGGTATTTGATGGCGAAAGCCACGCCCGTGCCAAGGGGAATCTGCGCCCCAACAATGCCATGGCCGCCCAAAAAGTTGTTTTCCCGCGAAAACATGTGCATCGAGCCTCCCTTGCCCTTGGAGCATCCCCCAATTTTGCCGTACAGTTCGGCCATGACCGCCCGCGCCGATATACCGCGCGTTAAGGCGTTGCCGTGGTCGCGATACGCCGTAATGATGTAGTCGTCGGGACGAATCGCCGATTCAATGCCCGCACCCACCGCCTCCTGACCAATGTACAAATGGCAAAAACCCTTGATTTTTTGCTGTCCGTAAAGCTGACCCGCCTTCTCCTCCAACCGGCGCATCAGCAACATTTGATAGTACCAGCGCATGACCAACTCCTTGGGGTATGCGCTTTTTTTCGCTTTCGCCATCGTCGTGCCGTTTAACGGTCAAAATTACAAAACTTTGTCCAACCGAAAAATTATCCCGGCATTCATTGCAAACGTCAAAAACAATTCGCCTAAACCCAATTCCCTTTAAATTTCGCGTCCCACCCGTTCGCAACGAAATTTGTTCACATCAATCCGTCGTAAACCGTTTTCGGGACGTCAAAACATAGATATACGTTTTTTTCCTTAAACTCTATTTTCAAAATCCGTTGCCACTCGTCTTAATCGACGCTTGAAAGCGCCGACGAGGCTACCGGCATAAGTAAATTTATCAATAATTATATATCGAAACTTGGACCAAAAAATAAGAATAAAATAAAATTAATAAATAAATTACTGTACAACGACGAGTTTGGCGTAACGGAGAAGCAACGTTTTTTCGCCCCTGCCCGGAAAATCAACGACGGCGCGACGGTCTTCGGGAGGACCGTCGAGCCTGACAACGATGCCGCGTCCGAAGCGGTCGTGTTCCACCGTATGACCGACGGCAATGTCGGGCGTATTGGCGCCGAGGTTTTCGGAAGGAGCGGTCGCGGCGGCGGAAATGGGTTTGAGCGCTTTAAGGTTGCGCGGCGGCTCGACGGGAATGGTCGGTTTTTTTTCCGCCGCCGACCGGGTCTTCGTCCCGATGTATTTCGGATTCACCTCGTCCAAAAATCGACTCGGCTCGGTAAATTCCAAGTTGCCGTAGCGCATGCGGCGCTTGGCTTGGCTGAGCGTCAATTTTTCTTTGGCACGCGTCATCGCCACATAGCACAACCGACGTTCCTCCTCCAAACTCTCGCGGTTATCCAACGACATCGACAACGGAAAAAGGCCCTCTTCCATACCCACCACAAACACCGAATGAAATTCCAAACCCTTTGAAGCGTGAATGGTCATCAACGAAACATAATCGTCGGATTCTTCGTCTTTGTCGGCGTCGGTGTACAGTGCGATTTCGTTGAGAAACGCCGACAAACTCCGGACTTCGTTATCGGGATTTTCGGTAAATTCCTTGACGCCGTCCAAAAACTCCATCACGTTTTCGTAACGGTCCATCATTTCAAAGTCTTTGGGTTGATGCAGGTCTTCAAGCATGCCCGAAGCCTTGATAATGTATTCGGCGGCAAGATAAGCCGAAGTGTTGAGAGCCGCATTCTGAAAAGACGTTATCAACGCCGCAAACGCGTTCACCGCCGACCAACTGCGTCCCGAAAGGTATCGGTCGCTGCGAAGAATCACGTCCCACAACCGAAGATTGTTTTCGTAAGCCGCCTGTAAAAGCCGTTCCATTGTCGTGTTTCCAATGCCGCGAGCAGGGTAATTAATGACCCGTTTAATCGACTCTTCGTCGTAAGGATTGAGGGCCAAACGCAAATATGCCACCGCATCCTTAATCTCTTTGCGTCGGTAAAACGACATTCCGCCAAAAACTTTATATGGAATGGACGCACGACGCAAAGCGTCTTCGAGCGTTCGACTTTGCGCGTTGGTGCGGTAAAGAATGGCGAAATCCTTGTTGTTAAGATTGCGACGAAGTTTTTGTTCGCGGATGGAATCCACAACCTTTTCCGCCTCCTGAACTTCCGTTTCCCCTACTATCAATCCAATCAAATCCCCCTCCTCTTTAAGGCTAAAAATATTTTTGGGCAAACGTTTTACATTGTTTTCTATGACGGAATTGGCGGCCTCGACTATCGTCGAAGTCGAACGATAATTCTGTTCGAGTTTATAGGTTTTCGCGTCGGGATAATCCTTTGAAAAATTGAGAATGTTTTCTATCGTCGCTCCACGAAACGAATATATGCTTTGCGAATCGTCTCCGACGACAACGATGTTTTCGTGCACCGCCGCCAACTTTTTCGCAATAACGTATTGCGCGTGATTGGTATCCTGATATTCGTCTATCATCAAATACCGGTATTTGTGTTGGTATTTGTGCAACAAATCGGGGCGGGAATTAAACAACACGACCATATTGACGAGCAAATCGTCAAAGTCCATCGCATTCGAACGTTGAAGTCTGTTTTGATAGATATGATAAACCTTGGCCGTAGTTTCGGTAAATTCGTCGATAATATGCCGTGCGGAAAACTCGCTTGGAGAAACAAGAAAGTTTTTTGCTTTGGAAATATTGTTTTTGATGACGCGGGGTTTGAAGCGTTTGTCGTCAAGGTTGAGTTCTTTGACGATGGTCCTGATTTGAGATTCGGAATCTTCTTCGTCGTAGATGGAAAAAGACGAGGTATATCCCAAAGCGTCGGCTTCGATACGCAAAACACGGGAAAAAACGGAGTGAAACGTCCCCATGGGCAGACTTCGCGCATCCGAACCGATGAGCGTTTCGATGCGGCGGCGCATTTCTTTGGCGGCCTTGTTGGTAAAAGTCAGGGCCATGAGCTGGAACGGACTTGCCAAGCGCCGGCTTAAAAGATAAGCCAAGCGAAGCGTCAATACCCGCGTCTTTCCCGAACCCGCTCCCGCGATAATTATTGCCGGACCGTCGGTGTGCGTCGCCGCCGCACGTTGGGCCGCGTTCAAACCTTCCAAGTATTCGTCTATCATTTGTTTTTCAAGTATTTGTCAAAAATTACCGACTCTTGGCGATAAAGTCGTCAAACGTTTATGAACTTTTTTATGTAAACATCGATAAATAAAAAAGCCGACTGACGGCCCTCTTCGAATGCTTGTTCACGTAAATCGTTAGACTTTTCATCGCACAATACCCGACCGGTATTTGAATAAACATTTGTCTATCGATTAGATTCGTTTTTTTCGCTCATACGTTTTTCGGAGAAAAACCACATCCACACAATTACAGGCATCCGCTTGGCTCTTGGACGAAAATTTAATTCGACAACCAAGAAAACGATAACCGAATGCTCGTAACAACTTATGTTTTGACGCGGTCTTCAATCGAAAGCTTGCGTCATCCAAAATGCGCAAATCTATGCGTTATTCGAATTGTTTAATCAAATGCCCTCGGGCAAATTCATCCGTTCAGACTTTTGGCAAAAAAAGCCGTTTTTGCGAAAACTTATCGATATTTGCATAATTAAGCCCATGCAAATATCGCAAAATTTTCGGAGACACACAAAAATTCAAACCCCTAAACACAAAATTCCATGCGTTTGTAAACAAATTTATTTCATCGAACGCCAAAAACGGCTATCTTTGCACAAAATGAAAACAACTATCGCGCTTCTAACGGCGACTTTGCTCGTCGTCGCGTGCCAAGAAGGCAAAAAAGTGGAATTCGACCGCCGACCGGTCGTTCAATTGCTGTCCGTTTCCCCGCAAACGCTCGTCGCCCTCCGGGACACGCTCAACATCGTCGTCAAATACACCGACGGCGACGGCGATTTGGGCCACGCCCACCCCGATTCCAATTCGATTTTTGCAACCGATTTGCGCAACGGCGTCGTTCACAAGTTTCGTTTGCAACCTTTAACGCCCGAGGGCCAAAGCGAACTGCCGATTACGGGCAACCTTCGAATATTAATCGGTGGAATTCCCAACCTTTCGGGACAAAGCGAAAAAACAACGTTCGAAGTATTTCTTAAAGACCGTGCCGGCAACGAAAGCAACCGAATTCCAACGCCCGAAATCACCGTTTTACCCTAAATTTCCCATCTATTTTTTGGCGGTTAATTTTGCTTTCGCCAAACAAAACCGCTTAAATTAGTTGGAGAATCTTTTCGGGAAGACGGTCGACGTCGCCCGCGCCTATGGTGCATATCACCCCGTTTTTTCCCGCTTCGTTGATTGCCGTACGCGCCGCGTCTTCAAAACTTTGTGCGACAACACACGGTACGTTCACGTGTTTTGCAACGAGTTGGGAATCAATGCCGGGTATCGGCTCTTCCCGTGCGGGATATATCGGCAACAATATCACATAATCCGCCAAACTCAACGATTCCCCAAAACCTTGATAAAAATCCCGCGTCCGTGAAAACAAATGCGGCTGAAATATCGCAATAATTTTACGGCCGGGATAAACGTCCTTTACTCCCGATAAAAACGACGTGATTTCCGTTGGATGATGAGCGTAGTCGTCTATCAAAATCTTGTTTTCCATTTCGTACAATACGTCGAAACGACGACGCAAACCCTCGAAAGTCACCAATGCCGGCGGAACAATGTCCGGTTTCACCCCCGCCAAAATACACAAAGTCGCCGCCATACTTGCGTTGAAAGCGTTGTATTTTCCGGGCAATCTCAATCGCAAATTTTTCAAAAAAACTTTTTCATAACGAAAGTCGAAAGCCGAACATCCGTTTTCGATACGATAATTTTCGATAAACGCATGAGCCTTCGGATGCGGAAGCTGCGAGATATACACGGGCGTAACGGTCGCGGGAACGGACAAATACGACAACTCAACGGGCAAAACCACCGTCCCGCCTTGACGGGTTTTTGCAATAAACATTTGATAATGCTCGACAAGGTTTTCAGAGGTTTGATAGACGTCCAGATGGTCGGGGTCGAGCGAAGTTACGGCCGAAAGATTGGGGGTGAGCGTCAAAAAAGATTTATCGTATTCGTCGGCCTCGACGACGAACCTGTCGCTGTTTCCCGCCAAAAGATTCGTTTGATAGTTTTTCATTATGCCTCCGACAAACGCCACGGGGTCGCAACCCGAAAACCTAAGAATGTGCGCGACCAATGCCGTCGTCGTTGTTTTTCCGTGTGTTCCCGCAACGGCAATGCTCCGATAATTGTTCGACAACCGCCCCAAGACCGTCGAACGCTTGTATACCGGAAGGTTGCGTCGTCGTGCTTCGAGAAGATAAGGATTGTTCTCGCCGACGGCGGGCGTATAAACGACGGCGGAAATATCGTCGGCAAGCGGCAGGGAAAAATCGTAAACAATGGGAATATTCAACGATTCAAGGCGGCGGGTAATGGACGAGGGCGTACGGTCGTAACCGCGGCATTCCACGCCGCGAAGCCAAAAGTATTCGGCCAAAGCGCTCATACCAATGCCTCCTATACCCAGCCACATAACCTTCGAACCGGGTTCCAGTATTCCGTTCAAAGTGCCGGTGTGCAACTCAATCTTTGCCCCCATATTCTTCCATGATTGCGTCGATACATTCTTTGGCCGCGTTTTTGACGGCAAGGGTTTTCAGTCGTTCGATAATGGCGTTTCGATGTTCAAGCAGGCACAACAACGCGGGAAAAAACTTTTCACCGATTTCGGACTCCAAAATCATTTTGGCGCCACCGATGCGGGTCAAACTTTCCGCATTGTGGCGCTGATGATCGTCGGCGACGTTGGGCGAAGGTATCAACAACGCCGGTTTGCGGTAATGCATCAATTCCGACAACGTCAGCGCACCCGCCCGCGAAACCACCGCGTCGGCCAACGTATACGCCTCGGATACATCGTCGACGAACGGCAACAAAGTTACATACTTTTTGTCGCCAAGCAATCCGCGATATCGGTCGAAATAATATTTACCCGTTTGCCAAATCAGATGGACGTCGCAAGACAATATATCGTCCAAGCGCTTGTAGATTGCGGCGTTGATGGCGCCGGAACCCAGACTTCCACCCGTAACGAACAATATTGTTTTATTTTTTTCAATGCGCCATTTCGACAAAAGTTGGTTGCGGTCTTTGGGCAAAAAAACGCGGACGGGATTGCCCGTATATCGGCATTTTTTTTCGGGAAAATATTTTTTTGCGGCTTCGTTTCCCAAAAAAATCAGGTCGGCGAACGGCGCCAACAGTCGGTTGGAAAGTCCCGGAAAAGCGTTCTGTTCCTGAATTACACGAAAAATATTGGAAAAAAAAACCGACGCCCGCAACAAAGGAAACGAGGCGTATCCCCCCGTTCCAACGACCAAATTCGGAGAAAACTTGCGCATCAAACGAAGCGATTTTACAAACGAAACAACGAATTTAAACGGCAAAGCTGCGTTGCGAAAAATATTTTTTACGTTCAAATTGCGATAAAAGCCGGAGATGGGCAAAGAAACGATTTCATAACCCGCACGGGGAACAAGGTCGTTTTCCATGCCGTTCTCCGCGCCGACGAATACGATTTTAACGTTCGGAAGGCGGCGTTTAAGTTCGTCGGCCAACGCTATTGCCGGGAAAATATGTCCGCCCGTTCCGCCGCAGGCAAACATCGCCGTTTCGATTTTCGACATCGTCTAATTCAAATTGAGCGCGACCAAATCCACGGGAAGAACGCGCGAAACGCCGGTTTCTTCCATCGTTACGCCGAATATTCGGTTGGCTTTGACCATCGTTCGCTTGTTGTGTGTAACGATGATGAACATGGAATTGCCGGAAAAATCACGGATGATGTTGTTGAACTTGTCGATATTGGCGTCGTCGAGCGGGGCGTCGACTTCGTCGAAAATGCAAAACGGCGCCGGCTTGTAAAGATATATCGCAAACAACAAAGATATGGCCGTCAAAGTTTTCTCTCCGCCCGAAAGTTGGTTGATGGTCAGGGGACGTTTGCCCTTGGGTTGCGCCGTGATTTCTATCGAAGATTCGAGCGGGTCGAGGGGATTGACCAATTGCAGTTCGCATTTGTCGTCTTCGGTGAAGAGCGAACGAAACACCTTGACAAAACTGTCGCGAATGGCGTTGAAACATTCCATAAACCGGGCTTTTGCGGTTTCGTCGATTTCTTGCATTGTTGCGAGCAGGGCGGCCTTTGCTTCTTCCAAATCTTTTTTTTGCGTCGAAATAAAATCGTGGCGCTCCTTCATTTCGTTGAACGCCTCGATGGCCGTCGTGTTCACTTCTCCGAAACGCAAATACTTTTCCCGCAACCTCGAAACTTGCGATTCAAATTCGGACAAATTCGTCGGCACTTCACAATCCGAAAACAAGGCGTCGAACGTCAATTGAGACAATTCCATTTGCCATTCGACACGCAAGCGCTCCTCCAAACCCGTATATTTCAATACGACTTCGTTGCGTTTTTCAAGGTTTTTTTCTCGCGTAACGCCGGCGTTTTCCTTTTGATTTCGGAAAATTCGGATGTTGGATTCGGCTTGTTTAATGGCGTTGCGAATTTCGGAAAGTTCTTCGTAACGGGCGGAAAGTTGTTTTTCGCCGTCGGCGGCGATTTCGTAAAGAGCGGCAAGTTTGTCGTCGTCCTCGGATTTTTGATTTTCGTATTCGGCGAGTTCGCAAAGGAGTTCGGCTTTTTGCTTTTGCGCGTTTTCGACGACGAAAACGGCGTTTTCTATCTTTTCCTTGCCCGCCTTGTATTCGGATTTTAAGGATTTTATCGTATTTTGAATATTGATCGAAGCGATGTTTTCTTGATTGTATTTGCGATTGATTTCGTCAAAGACGGTTTGTTGGGTTTGGAGTTCTTTGCGTTGACGCTCTTCTTGGTTGCGCAGGCGGTCGCATTCGTCTCGGAGTTCGTCGAAAGCGGATTCGCGGCTTTCAATATTTCGGGAAATTTCGGCGATTTCCAGCTCGATTTCGTTTTTGCGTTGCGCGAACCTCTCGATACTTTCGGCGGCGGATTTACGCTGGCTTTCCAAAACCGCCAGTTCTTGAATCTTTTTGACTTTCGCATCGTAAGCGGCCTTGACGATTTTGTCCAATTCGCCGGATTTCAGTTTTTCGTACCGGTTTTCTTTTTCGTCGAGTTCGGCCTTGATTTCGTCGCAAAGGGCTTGAAGTTCACGAATTTGTTGTTCGATTTTTTCCAAATTTTTGGTGCGTCCCAGACGTTTTCCCTCGAAAAGTCCCACCGAACCACCGCCAACAACGCTTTGTTTGAACAGCATCGAACCGCTGACGTGTATCAAAGCGACGGCGTTGGGAAATTCGGAAAAATCCACGTTTTCCGAACGAAAAATATACACGCCGCCCAAAAGTTTACGGGCCAAACGTTCGTATTCGACCGAATATTCGACGACGGAAAGGGCGTGAACCAAGCGTTCGTCGAAATATTCCTGCGGCAAGGTTGGCCCCGAAATTTCATCCAAAACAAAAAAATTAACCCTTCCCTTAACGGACTTTTTCAACAATTCCACCGCCGCCAAAGCCGTGTTTTTATCCGGTACGACGTAATGATTTAAGAAGGGTTCGAGGTAGGTTTCTATCGCGGTTTTATATTGTTCTTCGGTATAAAAAATGTCGGAAACCAGAGGTACATGTCGGTTTTTGAAAACCGTTTGTCGCAAATATCTTACGCCCTCGGGGAATCCTTCAAGGTTTTGCACGAGGTCTTGAAGGATTTTGTATTCGTTTTTTTTGCCGTCCAAACGGCGCAAGGCTTCGGCGTGTTTTTTGCGAAGTTCTTTGAGCGATTCGTTCAACGAATGAATGGCGGCGTCCTGTTCGTTTTTGGTTCGGACGAGGGCTTCGTATTGTTGCTCTGCGGTTTGGGCTTCCTTTTGCTTTTCGGAACGGCGGCTTTCCAAATCGTCGGTTCTGCCCAGTACGCCGGATTCTTCTTTTTCCAATCGTTTCTTTTCATTGAGCAGGGTTTCGATTTGAATATGTTTTCTGTCGCGGTCGCGGAGGGCGTTTTGCAATTGATTTTCTTTGCTTTTGAGGGTTGCGAGCGTTTCTTCGAGTGTGATTTTTCGATTTTCGATGGACTTTTTCAGTTCGTCGAGTTCGGTTTCGAGTTCGGAAAGATAAAACTCTTTTTTGTCGAGTTCTTCGTTGGCCGCGTCAATCAAGGATTCGAGTTCGACGAGTCGGGCGCGTATTTTTTCGCAATCCTCGTCGGTTTTGACGTGAATGTCGGCGAGTTCGGCGATTTTTTTTTCGATGTGTTTTTTGCGTTCTTTTCGTACTTCGTTTTCGGTTTCGAAGGCCCTTATTTTTTCTTTGACGTTGGCGTATTGTTTTCTCAGGTTTTCGGATTCCTGTTCGTTTTTCAAGAGTTTTTCTTGCAGCAGAGCGATGTTTTTGTCTTCGGCCGCGATTTTAACGTCCAAATCGGCAATTAAATCCTTGATTTTGTCTTCTTCGTCGGCCCATTTGTTGAGTTGGGTTTGGTATTCCGCGGCCTTGAGATAAGCAAGCCTTTCGCTTGCGACTTTATATTCGTTCTTGAGAACAAAGTACTGTTCGGCGCGTTTGGCTTGTTTTTCGAGCGATTTAAGATTTTTGTCGATTTCGATTAAAAGATCGTTGACGCGGTTGAGGGAGGCGTCCACTTCTTCGAGGCGGGAAAGGGTTTCTTTTCGTCGGTTTTTATATTTTGCGATGCCTGCGGCCTCTTCAAAAAGCGTCCTTCGCGAATTGTTTTTATCGTTGAGCATATCCTCAATCATGCCCAACTCAATGATGGAATAGGCGTCGGGACCGAGGCCCGTATCCATAAACAAATGATTGATGTCTTTGAGGCGGCAGGGGACGTTGTTGAGCAGATACTCGCTTTCGCCGTCGCGGTAAAGCCGACGGGTGACGGTAACGGTGGTATACGCGGGCGGGAGAAGGTTGCGGTCGTTGTCGAAGGTGATGGAGGCTTCGGCAAAGTTGGCTTTTTTTCGTTTTTCGGTGCCGTTGAAGATGATGTTTTCCATTTTGTCGCTGCGCAGGCTGCGAGTTTTTTGTTCGCCCAAGACCCAGCGAATGGCGTCGATGACGTTGGATTTACCGCAACCGTTGGGACCGACGATGGCGGTTATCGCGTCGTCAAACTCGAATTTGGTGCGGTCGGCAAAACTTTTGAACCCTTGAATCTCCAGCGTTTTTAAGCGCATTTGCGGCGTAGATAACGCCGTAAAATTACGTAATCCCGCCGGACGGACAATCCACACTTTTTCCCGGCCTCAAGCGTTGCACGCCCCGTGTATTTTAATAAAAAATTTATCCGCTGCCGACACAAGCAGCCTTTGCGTCGTCTTGTTTTTTGTCCAAACGATATTGAATTGCAAGGAAAAAAGCAAAGGCCCCGGAATGGGGCCTCGTGCCTTCTCAAAAAAACAAAAAAAACAGAAATCTGAAAAACGAATGCAAGTTACAAAATTTATGGTTTGATTTGTGCAAGATATCGAAAAATTCCATTCACGTTTGAAAGCGGGTCGCCGGGCGGGAAGGAGGCGGCGGGTAAAGTGTAGAGTCCGAAAGTGATTCCGACGATGGCGGTATAACGTCTGGCGTTGGGACCGCAATCCTCGAAACGCAGTTGTAAGTCCCAGGCCCAAGGGGTTTCGCCGGGGGTAAGATAGGGGTCGGGCAAAACGCCGAAATCGCTGGCGCCGTGCCGGCCCGTAAACGCCCCCCTGTAATGGTTGTAGGTGAGCAGTTGGGCCGCGCCCGGCGCCAATACCGCAAACTGGTTGGCGCCCAATGCCGTTTGCGCCGTCCAATCGAGCCAATATTCGTACGGCGTTTCCGACGACGGCCCTTTCCAATCGAAACCGCCCAAATTGCAACAGCCGTATTGTATCGAGGTGTTGAAACGGTGAAAAATACCCGCGCCAACGACGATGGGAGTGCCTTCGACCTCGTTGAAGGCCATGTCGAACATCAGGTCTTGCAGGCCCTCCTCGATTTTGGCGTTGTCGAGCGAGGCCCGCAAAAGATTCACCGGTTTCGGCGCCGACGAAAGCGTAACGCCGTTCCATCCGAACGAGCCCGCAAGCGCCGCCCATACGTCCTGATTGACGGCCTGCCGCAAACCGTTCATCGCCGCCATGATTTTACGCAAATGGTCGCGCATCAACGGCGTGTTCGGCGCCCCGGCGATGCGTTGGCCGTTGCTCGTCAGCGACGAGGCCTCCTTGCAATAACGCGAAATTTCGTCCCATGTAACGGCCACGGCCGTTTCGCGGTAATTGCTTATCGTAACGGTCTGTTCGTTGTAGACGGGGGTCAGTACGGGGTCGCAAGAGCGGGAGGTGCGCGTGTCGACGGCACGCGAACGCAACAAACGCCGCACCCTTACGTCCACCCGGTGGCCGTCGCCCGAATCGACGCGCAAAACCTCCGAATTACGCGTGTTGTTCGTCGAACGAAGGGCTTGAATCAATCCCGTCGGCCGGGTTTTGAGTTGCGGATCGTTAAGGCCCGCGACCTCCTCCAAGCCCACCAACAAGGCTTCGCAATATCCTAACATATCCTTTCACGAATAAGGGTTTGTACAAAACTGCGGTATACCGACGGACTCTCTTCCGGCCGGTAGCGGCCGCCCCGCAAATAGTCGTCCGACGACACAACGGCGCGCTCCACGACGGCCGCAGGGTCGGCTTGCGCCGTCGGCGTGGCGGGAACGACCCTCGCTTCAGCGTTTGTTGCAACGGGGAGCGTTTCCGAAACCACCGGCGGCGAACCCTCCTCCGACAACGGCGCAACAACCTGCGGCGCCTCGGGCGCAAACCAACCCAAAGGATGCGTATCCATGTTCATTTTTTACTTTTTTTCGATTTCCATCACCGCCGGCCCCGACGGAAACTGACGTATCACCGCCCGAACCCCGGCCGCCAACGACAATCCCGACAATTCCGAGACCACCGGCCGACCGTCCGCGGTCGTCGTCGGTTTGCCGTCGGAAAAATACTGTTTATAAAACGCTTCGGGGAAAAACTGCATAACCCCCGCCGCGTTCTCCATGACGACGAACTTTTCTTCCATCGTTGTAACGACAATGCACCCAAAAACGCACGGGTTTCAAAAACACGGGCCCTCCCCCCCGATACACCACCGATTCGACGCCCCGGGGTTATCAGACCCAAGGTCAATGCCTTACAAGAAAAAACGCCGCCGCGCCACGAAAACACGAAAATTATGCCTAAATTTGCAAAAACGCCTATATCGCGCACCCGTCGCGGAAAATCGCGGTCGGCTTTCAACGTCTACGTCATGCGATTGCTTTGTGTGTTATTATTATTGACCGGTACGGTCGAGGGCCAAATCGAAAAAAAGCGCCTGTTTATAGACGGACGCACGACGCTGACGAGCAACTTTCCCGTGGGAGACTATGCTCGCTACGTCAATTTTCCCAATCGCTTCGCGCTTGGCGGCACGGTGGCCAAAAATTTGCTGTTCGCGATGCAGTTGCGGACGGACGTTTTTTTTCGGAGTTATCCCGCCGGTTCCGTACGCCCGACAACCGAACGATTTTACGCCGAACTCAAACCTTTTCTTCGCTATTATTTCGCTTCCGACAACCGGGCTTTCGCACCATATTTGGAGGCGAACGCAAGCGTCAATTACGGTAGTTTTTTGGAACACCGCATCGAGGCGGAGGTCGAACCGACGTTTTCGCCGTATGTTTACGCGCGTACGGGCGGGTCGTGGAGCGCGGGCGGCGCCGTCGGCATCGCTCTTTTCCTCGACCGAAGCTCAGCCTTCGACGTCCGCTTGGGCTACGACTATCTGCCCTCGGCGGCGGTTTTCGACCCCGTTATCCACCGGCTTTCGTTGAACGCGGGCCTGACGGGATTCTTGGGAGGCTTCGCGGGCGTGGCCGGACGCGAATTTTGTGCGGCCAGAAGCCGCGCCGGCAACTATTTCTATCTCGCCGAACTCCAAAGCCAATGGTTGTCGTCGGGGCGGTTTCATTTTTTCATGCCTTTTCGTTTCGGGGCGATATTCGCCGACAAACTTTCCATCGGTCCGACGCTCGAAGTCGCGGCGTTTTCGGACAAAGACCGTGGCGCATGGAACGCTCATACGGGACCGTTTTTGCGCTACTTCATCCCGAGCAACGGGGTCATGCCGTTTTTAGAAGTCATGGGTTCGGTGGGATACTTCCGACAGTCGGAGGCGGCGTTTTCGGTCTCCTACACAACGGCGCGTTTCGGAGGAAGCGTCGGCCTCGACTTTTGCGTCGGTCAAAGCCTCGGCTTGGAAGTCGAATTTTTTTATCGTCCCTACCGTTATTTTGGCTCGGGTTTGCGCTTTGCCTTCGACCATTCGTTCGGTTTACGGGTCGGCCTCATAGGATTCGCGGACAAGAGCAAATAAACGACTGCCCCGTTTTTTAAAAATTTCGGTTTTCGCCCCCGCGATAGAACCCAAAGCCGCAAGACGGCGGTCAAAGGCGGGTAATCATCACTTTGTCCACGCGATTTTTGTCCATGTCCACGACCTCGAATCGGTAGTTTCCGGCCTCGAAACGGTCGCCCGAGCGCGGCAAGCGTCCAAGTTTGAACATCACAAAACCGCCGAGGGTAACGTATTCGCCGTCTTCGTCGTCGTCGAGCATGTCGAGCGTTTCGCGGACCCGGTCGAAATTGGTCATGCCGTCGACGAGATAAGAACCGTCTTCACGGACGATAATCTCGGGTTCATCCTGACCGTCGAAGGCGGAATAATCGCCGACGAGGGCGGAGGTGATGTCGTTGAGGGTAACGATGCCTTCAAGGGCGCCGTATTCGTTGACGACGACGGCGATTTGCGCTTTTTGGGTTTTGAGATGTTCAAGGACGTCGAGGGCGGGCATTTTTTCGTGAATAACAACGGGAGTGCGAACAAGGCTTTTCAAATCAAAACGCTTTTCGACGTAAATCTGACGAAGCACGTCCTTGACGGCCACCACGCCAAGCAGTTTGTCGAGCGAGCCTTCGGCGACTAAATAGAACAGATGCATTTCGGAAAAAACAATTTCGAGGGCGCGGTCTTGGGAAACGTCGGCGTCGAGCCAAACGATTTCCGAACGATGGGTCATGACGGCGTCGGCGCGTTGATTGCCCAAGCGTATCACGCCTTTCATCATCGCCTGCTCCTCGTCCTCGAAGACCCCTTGTTTGGCGCCGTGGTCTATCATCAGCTTGAACTCTTCTTCGGTAAACTCGGCGGATTGAGACGGCTTAACCCCCATGATTTTCAAAATCAGCCGCGTCGAAAGCGAAAGCAAGCCCACCAAGGGCGCCGTCAAGACAATCAACGCTTTGAGTGTACGGGCAAAAGCGTAAGAAATTTTTTCGGGGTGTAAAATGGCAATGGATTTCGGCACCAATTCGCCGACGACCAGTTCCAAATACGTAATGATTGCCACGACGGCCACCAGCGCCAATTGGCCCGAATACGCGGCCAAACCGGGCACGCCCGAAAAGTAACGGGCAAGGTCGTCGGCCAAATTTTTGCCGCCGTAAGCCGCCGCCAACGTCCCTACCAACGTGATGCCGATTTGTATGGTGGAAAGCACGCGTTCGGGCCGGTCTTTAAGACCGAGAATCAAGCCGGCGTTCCTGTTGCCGTGGCGCTTGCCGTCCTCCAACTTCGGCCGACGCGACGAAATAAACGCGATTTCCGCCATGGCAAACAGGCCGTTGAAGAGCATCAGCACCAGTATGACCACTACGTCCATGGCGCTCCGGCGTCGCCGACGAAACTATATTCTGGGTTTAAATTCTCCTTCTCGAAAGCGATAAAACGGGTTAAAGTGAAAACCGGTTGTCAATTTTTTTTCGGCGTTGGCCGCCGGATTACTGCGCAAATCTAAGCAATTGTCGGCAAAAACAATCCACACTTTTTGCCCCGGATTTAGACGCGTGCCGTCGAGGGCAAAAGGTGGGCAAAATACGTATGTAGAAAATAACGGAAGGTGTCGAGCAGATGGGTTTGTAAGGCGTGGGATTTGACGATACGCCCGCGTTCGTCGACGTTGCAAACGCTTAAATCTTCGATGAGCGCAGGGCATTCGGGGGAAATGGAAAGGCCGTTCCAACGGGAAAGCAGGGCGTTGACAAACACGCGGCTTTCCCTGTGGCTTGGATTGACGATGGGCACGTCCAAACAAGCGGGCGCGACGTCGAGGGCTTCGGTCAATATGGTATAGGCGGAGGCGTTGGCGGCCGTGAGCGCCGAACGTTGGCGGCCCGAGGCGTCGCCCGTAAGATAAAACACCGCGCCCGGAAAGCGTCGACGCACCGCCGCCGCCATTTCGTAGACGTCGGCCCGCTCGATGCGAAACTCGGCCGTTGCGTGCGCCCATGTTGCACGGTCGGTTTGGAAGGCCGTCGCGCAAAAGGGTTCGACGTTGAAATCAAAGCTTAAATAGACGGGCAGGGTCGGCACAAAAGCGCGGGCGACGACGTGCCGTGCGGGGTCGAAGGCGTAGGCAAAGCGTTTTTCGTTTTCGAAGGCCGTCCAATCCCCTTCAACGAATCGTCGGTACGAAAGCGGGTCCATATGTTTCCATGCGTTCCATTGTTCGCCGGTAACGAAGGGATTGTCGCTCGGCAAGGCTTCGAGGTAAAAATAGGCTTCGGGCAAAAGTCCGGCCAAGTATTTGTCGCGTATTTCGGTTTTGACCCAATTTTGGGCGGGATTGAAGGTGGCCATGACCACGCCGGGCGGTGAGGATTCCAAACGCCACGAGCCGACGCGTTCCAAACATTTAACGAAGGTTTGATATTGCAGTTCTTCGGCCTGTTCCAAAAGAAAAAAATTGGTTTCGAGGCCTTTGAACCGGTCTAAATCGGGGTCGTGGGCAAAGGATTCGGAAAACAAATGTAAGACGCTGCCGTTTTTGAATCGATAGTGGGCCAAGCCGCCGGAAAAACGCTTTTCGGCAAGGAGATGGGGCGGACAAAGACGGTCGAAAGCGGGGCGTACGGTCGAAAACAACAAAGGTTGGGATTCGCGTACGATATGCGCCCGCGCCCCCGGATATTTAAGCGCCAGCCACAAAAGCGTCGCCAAACAAATGGAGGTTTTTCCGCCGCGCACGCCGCCGCCGTAAAAGAAGTAGCGTTGGGGAGAAGCGCCGTCGCACGCCGCCGCCACCGCCCGAAAAAATTGCGCTTGTTTTTCGTTGCGGGTAAAGTCGAAGTTCATGCCCCCAAAATACACCGCCTTCGACCCGCTAAATCCGTCCGCCGGCTTGCGTTTGCGCCGGCGTTAAACCGAAATTATTTTCGGCGTCTTTTATGAAACACACGGCTCGATTTTTCATCGTTGGTCGTATAGCCTTGCCGAACGAGATGCGGAAACGATTTTCGCACCCGGGTAGGGCTATTCGGAAATATCGGCATTATTGAAGGAACCGGAATTGGTCGGTACGCTTTTGACGACGAAAGGTTGAAGGTGCGGGGCAACGAAAAGGTCTTCGTAACGCAAATCTTCGGTAATGGTGCCTTTGTCGAAGAAAAGAATGCGGTCGCATTTGGAAAGGATAATGGGGCTTTGGGTCACGGCGATGACCGTCCATTTGGCGGCGGGGTCGAAAAGCAAGGCCGCCATTTCCCGTTGCATGCTTAAATCGGTGTTGAAGAAAAAGTCGTCGATGACGATAAGCCGGGGATGTTCGGCGATGCTCCTTGCGAGGATGATTTTTTGCATGACGCTTCTGGGAATGTCCTTTCCGCCGGTGGTCAGGTGGGTTTGCAAACCTTCGGGAAGCGAATGGACGAAATCCAACAATCCGACTTTTTCAATGGCCCACATCAGGTCTTCGAAGCTGACCTCGGATTTTCCAACGGTGATGTTGTCTTGCAAGGTTCCGTCGAAAATGTCTTCGACGGAAAGGATGTCGCCGATGTCGTCGCGGAGGCTGGTAACGTTAAGGTCGCGCAAGGAGATGCCGTTGTAAGCGACGACGCCCTCGTAGGAATGCAACAAGCCCGAAATCACGTGCATAAACGTGGTTTTTCCGCTGGCCTCGGTACCGATGACGCCGATTTTTTCGCCCGAGCGAATGTCGACGTTGATGCCGTGGATGGCGTAATCGCGGGCGTGGGGATATTTATAAGCGAGGTTGCGGGTTTTGATGTCGAAGCCGTGGGTTTTGTCGGTGTGGGCGAGCAGAATGCCTTTCGAGCTGTCGAGCGGCAGGTCGGTTACCTGTCCGATTTTGTCGACGGCCGTAAGCACGTCGTAGACTTGGTCGAGGTTTTGAATGATTTTTTCGACGCCGTTCAAAACGGTGATGATGACGATATCCGAGGCGACGAACTGCCCCAGCGTAATTTGACGGTTAATGACCAAATAAGCTCCGATAATCAAAATGCCGCCGGTAATGACGGTTTTGAAAAAAACGATGGAAAAATATTGGGTCATGAGGATTCGGAAATGGGCCTCGCGCTTTTTGAGGTAGTAACTGACGTGCGAGTCCATGCGTTGAAGCGAGATGTTGGTGAAGCCCGCGAGTTTAAAGGTCGGAAGCGTGCGTGCAATTTCTTCGAGCCATTGCACGACCTTGTATTTGTATTTTGATTCGAGAATCGAGGTGCTTAGGCCTTGGGCGCCCGTGAATCGAAAAATAATAATCAATACGAAAGCCAAAAATATGCCGAAAAAAACGAAAAACGGGTGGTAAAACGAAAGCAACAACAATCCGAAAATAATTTGCAGACCCGAGGACAACATGTCCGTTAGGATTTTGGAAAATCCTTTTTGAATGGTGAGAATATCAAAAAAACGGTTCATGAGTTCGGGGGCGTAGTTTCGGGAAATGGCTTCGAGGTCGATGCGCGGGATTCGATAGGCAAACTCGAAAGCGCCCCGGGCAAAGATGCGTTGCTGGACGTACTCCACGACCCGCGCCTGCATCACCTGCAGTACTCCTCCGATGAGCGTGGCCAAAATCACGAACGCAATTAAGAGCACAATCGGCTCGAGCAACAGTCCGCCGGAAATCAGGCCGATGATGGCCTGCACGCCCAAAGGCGTGGTCAGGCTCAGCAGCCCCGCGATGAGCGCGTAAACGTAAATAAAGCCGATGTTTCGGCGCTCGCTAAGAATCAGGTGCCAAAAGCGTTTCCATGGTTTGGCCGGCCCCTCGAATTCTTCGGGCGAGGAGACCAAGGGGTTGATGGCTATGGGAGAAAGCACCAACACGCTCTGCTCCATGTCCCGGATATACGACACCTTCCAGCCCGAATCCCCTTCGCGGTAAAGCGTATCTTCAAGTTCTTTGAAAGTATAGGAAACGAAACGCTTGCCCTCGCGCTCGAAGAGAAAACCGTCCGCGCTTCCGCTTTTATATCCCGTTATCAAAAAAGGCTTCGGCTCGGGAACGTTGACGAACACCAAAAGCGGCAAACATTTCGACTCGATAAGCTCCTCCAACGACTCGACGCTCAAACGATTTTCCAAAAAGCTGATGCCCGTAAAACGCACCAACTCCTGCATGTGCCGGACGATTTCGTCCACCGACGTCACGGTGTCCGCGTGAATGGTTTTGTAGTGTTCGCGCACTTGGAACGGGTCGAAAGCGACTTTCAACAGTTTCGCCGTTTTCTGAACGATGGCTATGGGTATCGGTTCTATCATCGGTTTGGACAACGACAACGGAAATCGTCATGCAAAGAAAACGATTTTTTTCGACTTGCCGAACATCTTTTGACGATTGCGTTTTTCGTAATATTGCGGCATGGAAATAGACTACACTTTGCTGCGTCCCGATGCTTCCAGAAACGACGTCGTACGTCATTGCGCAACGGCGGCGGAAAAAAAATATTACGCCGTTTGTTTATTTCCAAGCCGTGTTCTTCTTGCCCGCGAGGTTCTGCGGGGTACGGGGGTAAAAATCGTCGGGGTGGCGGGGTTTCCGTCCGGCGCCGACGAACCCGACGTCAAGCTGCGTCAGGCGCAAATAGACGCCGATGAAATCGATTACGTCGTTCAGTTGGGGGCCATGCGCGACAGCCTCGACGACCCCGAAGCCCGTAAACTCCTTCGGCGCGAAGCCCGCTACCTCGCCCAACTCGGCAAACCACTCAAAGCCATCCTCGAAACCGGCGCCTTTTCCGTCAAAGAACTCGACAAACTCTTGCCCTTTATCGTCAAAGAGGTCGGTCCCCTGCTTACGTTTCTCAAAACGTCCACGGGCTTTTATTTGCGCGAGGGCAAAGTCGTCGGCGCCGAATTGGAAAAGGTCGAACTTTTACGCAAGCACACCCAAGGCACGCGCTTGAAAATCAAAGCCTCGGGCGGCATCCGCGACCGGCAAACCGCCGAAAAATTTCTCCAAGCCGGCGCCACAAGAATCGGCTCCTCCACCGCCTTGTAACTTTCAAACTTGCGGCAAACGCCACCGGCCTTCTTTCGTTCGGTCAATCCCCCCGCGGGCGCCTCATGTATACCCTTTTTTATCCGTTCCCCGTTTTGTTTTACCCGAGCTTTTGAAAAAGACACCGATTTTGGCGGGCGGTTTTTGAACCAAGGTTGAAAAGCGGACGGCCCAAGTCGTCGTTGTATTCACAAAACCCTTGCATCGTTTATTTTGTTATATTTGCATTTAATGCCGGGCAAATGAACGCCGACAATAAAACCGAATATAGAATCCTGCTCGCCGACGACGATCCGATTTCCCAACTTTTACTTAAAAAAGTGTTGGAAAAGTCGGGTTTCGTCATTGAAACGGTGGGCGACGGGCGAAAGGTCATCGAAAGGTTGGAGGCCGCCCCATTCGACCTTGTCGTTTTGGACGGAGACATGCCCGTTCTCGACGGTTTTGAAACCGCCGCGCTTATCCGCCAAAACGACCGACTACGCGGCCTACGGATAATTCTGCTCAGCGGACAATCCATCGGCGAAAAAAACACGTCCGACTTCGATTACGCTTTGGCCAAGCCGATTAGTCCGTCCGAACTCTTGGCGACCATCCAAAAAACGGCGACCCTCAAATTGTCCGTTTAGCGTTTTTGCGTCACAAAGATGTACGCGTGCCGTTACGGACTTGCACGAATTAGTTGAAGATGTCGTTGTAAAGCACGAAAACCATCAAGGACAAAATGATAACCATGCCCGCTTGTTGGGCAATCATGAGGATTTTTTCCGAGGGTTTTCGTCGGGTGACGGCTTCTATCATCAAAAACAAAATATGGCCGCCGTCGAGGGCGGGAATGGGCAAAAGGTTCATCAAAGCCAGAACCATGCTGAGCAGTCCGGTGAGCATCCACACGCCGGCCCATCCCATTTTCCGCCACGTGTCGTCGTACATTTTGGCGATTTTCACCGGCCCTTGCAGACTTTTGGAAACGTCGGCGTCGCCGGAAAATATTTTTTTGAGACCTTTGACGTTGTCTCCGACGGTCTTGAAGGCCGTAACCGCGCCGGGCCCCACGGCCTCGGCCAAACCGTATTTTTGCCGTTCGACAAACATCGTATCAATCGGACCGACGCCCAGCATTCCCTCTTTTAGTTCCACCGATAGGGAGGCAAGGACTCCGTTGCGCTCATAGGTTACCAAAATGGAATTATCCTTACGGTTTTTAATTTGCTCGCGCAGTTCGTCGAAATACTTGACGGGAACCGAATCCACGGCCACGATTTTGTCGCCGTCTTTGAGACCGGCCTTTTGGGCGGGACTGCCCGCCTGAACGTAGACGTAAGTCCACATACGCGGGCCGAAGAGCAGACCGTCCGATTTTTTTTGGGCAAACTTGTTGATGTAATCGTTGGGGATGGCGATTTCGACGCGTTTGCCGTCGCGTTCGACGACAACCGTCGGCGAGGATTCGAGCAAAATATTGGGATTGGCCACGTCTTGGAGGTATTTGACGGGTTCGCCCTGAAAACTGATGATTTTATCCCCCGTTTGAAATCCCAGCTCCTCGGCCGCCGAACCCTTTTCCACATAAACGCCGGGAATTTTATCCATCGGGTATTTTTGTACGCCGTAAAAATGAAGCATAAGCGTAAATATCGTTACGCCCAAAACGACGTTCATAAACACGCCGCCTATCATGACGATAAATCGTTGCCAAACGGGTTTGGCGCGAAACTCCCACGGTTCGGGCCGGACGTTTAGGTTTTTGTCCAACGATTCGTCAATCATGCCCGCGATTTTGACGTACCCTCCCAGAGGAAGCAATCCCACGCCGTACTCCGTGCCGCGCCACGTGAAACTGAAAAGTTTGCGTGGCCAATCAAAAAACAAATAAAATTTTTCGACCTTCATGCCGAAAAGTTTGGCGGGCAAAAAGTGTCCGAACTCGTGCACCACCACCAAGACGCTCAAACCCAAAATAAGCTTGAACGCCACGCTCAAAAAACCCAATACCGATTCCATTCGCAACGTTTTTCCCGGCCGAAGCCAAGGAATCGTAAAATTAACAAAAATCGTGCAATTATTGCGTCCGGCGGCGATGGCGGTCGTAAACCGATGCGGCGCGGACTTTGGAGCGCGGCCGTTTTTCGCTTAAAACGGCTCCGAACGTTTGCCGGCGCCGCGCGTCGGGCATCAAGCCGAGGGTTTGCGCCCGCCGATTTTTGTGCGTCGTCAGACACTTTTTTGTTAGACGAAAATGCGGTAAATTTGGCGCTAAAATGACGCAAACGTTAATCAACTATCACAAGCTGATAGAGAAGTGTACGCACATGCTTTTCCAGCTGGGGCGTGCGGGAGGCGAGATCGTGTTCGTTCGCGGCGCCGGGCTGTTGAGCCAAAACTTGGGCTTGGAAAACGAGGCCATCGAGGGTAAAAGGCCGGCGGACGTTTTTGGTTATCCTCTACTGACCGAATTGGCCCGCCAAGCCTTCGACGGCAAAGCCGTTTCCTGCCAATTCAAATTCAAAGACCGCTATTTGCACTGCAACCTCGAACCTTATCGCGCAATGGACGTCGTTACCGACGTCATCGGCACCGTTTTCGATATTTCCCAAATCAAAGAACACGAAAACCGCCTGCTCATGCAGGCCCGGGCCTTTCAATCACTCAACGACGCCGTCATCCTCACCGACGGCCAAAACCGCATCCTTTACGTCAATCCGGCGTTTACCGGCTTTTTCGGTTATGTGTTGGAGGAAGTCGTCGGGCGCGACCCCTCGCTGATATTTTCACACCTCAACGACGCCGAAACCCTCGAAGAAATCATCCCGCGCGCCGTGGAAAGAAAATGGTCGGGAAATCTCTACGTTACCAAACGGGCGGGAACGGATTTTTTGGCCAACATGACCGTCAACGGCGTTACCGACCCCGAAGGCGCCGTCATCGGATTTGTTTACGTTATTCGCGAGGCCACCCAAGACGCCGCCGCCACCGACTTCGAAATCCAACAAATCGAAAACGAACACGGCGAACTCCAAAAGGTCATCCACATTCACCGCCACTACGTCCATTATTCGCCGCCCGAACTTTTCCCCGACGAGGAGGCCCTCCGCGCCCATTTTCCCCATTCGTTTTTCATCCGCCAAATGCCCAATTCCAACGGCGGAAATTTTCTGCTCGTCAATAAAAAGTTCGACAAAACGCTCATCGGCCTCATCGAATCGAGCGAAAAAAGCGAAATCGGCGCCTACTATTCCCTGCTTACCGCCGGGGTGCTCAAACAAATGTTTTACGACAACGTCGTTACCTTGCCCGAACAGGTCTTGGCCAAACTGCACTTCAAACTTTCGCCCCTGCTTCAAGTGGATTTTTTCGCCGAAGAAGAGGACTTGCCCGAAATCAACGTCGGGGTGGCAAGCATCGCCAAGTCGAGCGACCACGTAAGGTTTTCGGGGGCCAATGCGTCCTTGTTTTTGGTCAGAGAAGGAAAAATACGGCAGATTCCGGGCGAAGAGGCGCCGATTCAGGTCGTCGAAGGCAAACCGACGCGCTATTTCCGCGCCCGGGGACGAAAACTCTTGCCCGGCGACATGGTCTATCTCTTCACCCGAAGCATTCCGCAAATGTTGGGCGGCCCCGAGGGCGAAGCGTGGGGCATGGCGCGTTTCATCGAATTTTTGGAAAGCATCGCCGGTTTGCCGACCGACCTTCAACGCCACCACATGGAAGATTTCTTGGACCAACATTACGGCACGCGCCGACGCCACGAAAACTTTATCGTCGTGGCCATGCGTATCTGATTTATTTTACGCGACGCTTTCCAACGCCAACGACGCCTCCTCCCATTGGGCCATGAGTTCGTCGAGTTTGGCGGCGGCCGATTGGTGTTCGGCGGCCAAGGTCTGAAATTGCGCCGGAGCCAGTCCGCTTTGGGCCAATCGCTCCTCCAATTCGGCCTTTTTACCCTCCCACGTCTCGATTTCCGATTCGATTTTTTTAACCCGGTTTTGCAGACGTTTGAGTTCGCCGTCGTTGCGGGCGGGCTTGGAAACCGTTGGCGCGGGCGTTTTGGCGGGCGCCGGCGTTTTGAGCTCGGCTTTGGCAGCGTTTTGACGGTTTTGCCACTCCTCGTATTCCCAATATCCCCCCGGATATTCCTTGATTTGCCGGTTTTCGATGTACCAAATCCTGTTCGTTACCTCGCCCAAAAAATAACGGTCGTGTGATACGACGATGTAAGTGCCGTCGTATTGTTGCATCGATTGGGCGAGGGCCTTGATGCTTTGGATGTCGAGGTGGTTGGTCGGTTCGTCGAGCAGTAAAAGATTGGCCTCGGAAAGCAGGGTTTTGGCCAGAGCCACGCGCGAACGCTCGCCGCCCGAAAGCACGCCGATTTTTTTGTCCACGTCGTCGCCGCGAAACAAAAAGGCCCCTAAAATCGTGCGCAGGCGCGTTTCGTTTTTTTCGTGGGCCACGTGCATGACCTCGTCCAAGACCGTGTACCTAGGGTTCAAAACCTCGATTTGATGCTGGGCGAAAAACGACGAACGCACGTTGTAGCCCTCGACGCGTTTGCCCTCAAAGTCCACGGCGGCGGCCAAAACCTTCAAAACCGTGGACTTGCCCACGCCGTTGGCGCCCACCAAACCGATTTTGTCCCCCCTGCGCACGACGGCGTTCGCCCCCTCCAACACCGTGGTTTCGCCGTAACGCTTGACAACGTTCTCGATGACAAGCACGTCCGCACCCGACTTGGGCGCCGGCGGAAAACGAATGTGCATCGTCGCCTCCTCGACGTCGGGCGCGTCCACCAACTCCATGCGTTCGAGTTGTTTCATCCAACTTTGCGCTTGGCTGGCTTTGTTGGCTTTGGCCCGGAAACGGTCGATGAGTTGTTGGGTTTTTTGGATTTCCCGCTGTTGATTTTCGTACGCCGACTTTTGTATCGCTTGCCGCTCTTCTTTTTGCGTCAAATATTTGGAATAGTTGCCGGTATAATGGTGGATGCGCCCCGACGCCACCTCGACGATTTTGGTACAAATACGGTCGATGAAATGACGGTCGTGGGAAATGACCACGACCGCGCCGTCAAAGGTTTTGATGTAACCTTCGAGCCAACGAATGGACGGAAGGTCGAGGTGGTTGGTCGGTTCGTCGAGCAGGAGCAAGTCGGGGTTTTCGAGCAAAAGTTTGGCCAAAAGCACACGCATGCGCCAACCGCCGGAAAACGAGTTGTAGGGGCGCATTCGGGCGGCGGCGTCGAAACCAAGGCCGTCGAGAATTTCGTGGGCGCGGGCCTCCATTTCGTAACCCCCGGCCATGCCGAACTCCTCTTGTTTCTCGGCCAATTGCTCGAAAAGTTCGGGCGCGTGGTCGCCGGCCTCGATTTTTTCAAGCAGCGCCTGTATTTCGGTTTCAAGCACAAGGGCGCGCTCGAAAGCTTTCATCGCCACCTTCAATATCGGTTCGTCGGAATCGAAGCCTTTCAAATCTTGGTTGAGATAGCCGATTTTGAGGTCGGACGAACGGGAAATCGTTCCTTCGGTCGGGGAGTATTCGCCGACCATCAATCGAAAAAGCGTGGTTTTACCCGCGCCGTTACGCCCGATGAGGCCGATTCTGTCGCCCGGTGAAATTTGCCAATCCGCGTCCCGATACAGCCACCGGCCCCCAAACTCGAACGATAAGTTTTGTAACGTCAGCATTCGTCATCTCCGCAACCCGCGGAATACGCAAAATTCGCTATTTTTTTCCAAGCGACGCATCCCAAACGTTTAGCCCCGGTTAAACGATATCAAACGATAAGCAAAACCGAAATCGGCTTTCTTGAAAACAAATTGCGCCCTTAATTTTTGGCCGATTCGTCCTTAACGCTCCGAGCCGCCGACCGATTTGCCCGCGCAACCAACGTTTAACCCCAATGCATTGTGGACGCTCGTCTTTCAACCCGCCCTTGAACTTGAACGGAACAACAAAAAAATTTTTTAAAAAAATTCGATTTTTTTTTTTTTGAAGACTTATATATATTTGCAATCGATAAGCCGTAAAGGCAAAAAAAAATCTTGAAAATAAATTTTATCTATATAAAATGATGATTTTTAAATACAAAACGAAGTGGATTGCGCCCGCCGTTGGCGCGATTTGCTTGGCGACAACGCTCGAAGCCGAAAGCTTGCATCGAACGGTCGTCGCCGACGCGACGCTCGTCCCGAGAGCGCAAGCGACGATTGACCGTTGGAATTCGGCGCCCGACCCTCAAAACGTTTTCCGGCCCGCCGCACCCATGCCCAAGGCCTACCGAACAAGCGGCGCCGTCGTCGAACCCGAGCCCAAGCCGACTTCAAACACGACCCACCCCTTCGTCGAAAACAAAGGCCAGTTCAGGAACCTCGAAAACCAACCCGTCCCCCAACTGCACTACCTCTTCGACAACGCAACGGGCTTTAAGGTACAACTTCGCAAAGGCGGATTTTCCTACGAATCGTGGCGTTTGAACCGTCCCGCGCAAAAAAACGCCGATCGCACCAACCCCGTCGAACGGCGCTTGGCTATCGACAAATCCGCCGGCACGTCCGTTTACGACGTCCATCGCGTCGACGTCAACCTCGTCGGCGCCAATGCCGACGCCCAAGTCCAAGCCTTCGGAAAATCCCAAGACTACGAAAATTATTACAACCGCGTTCCCGAAGTTCTCGGCGTGCATCGTTACCAATCCGTCCGTTACCTCGACGTCTATCCCCAAATCGACCTCGTCTTTTACGCCAACGCCGAAGGAAATTTGGAATACGAATTCGTCGTCAAACCCGGCGGCGACCCGGGACTCATTCGACTCGAATACACGGGCGCCGACGATTTGCAATTGACCGAAAACGGCTTGGTCGTAACCACGAGCGTGGGTACGGTGGAGGAAGGACGGTTGGTTTCGTGGTTGGAGGGCGCCGGTTCGTCGAACGCCCGGCGACCGGTGGACGTGCGCGCCGTTTTGACGGCCAACGTGCTGAGCTTTTCCGTTCCCGACTACGACAAAAGCCAAACGTTGGTCATCGACCCGCCCACCCGCGCTTGGGGTACCTACTATGGCGGCACGGGCGAAGATTACTCTTCTTCGTTGGCCGTGGCTTCGGACGGCTCGGTGTATTTGGCCGGAGAGACGAATTCCCCGTCCGCGATTGCGTCGGGCGGCCATCAAAACACTTTCGGCGGCGATTCGGACGCGTTTTTGGTCAAATTCAACGCCTCGGGGCAACGGCAGTGGGCCACCTACTACGGCGGCACCGGCGACGATTACGCATCGGAGGTGGCCGTGGCTTCGGACGGCTCGGTGTATCTGTCCGGCGGTACGACTTCCTCGTCCGCGATTGCGGCGGGCGGCCATCAAAACACCTTCGGCGGCGGCGACTACGACGGGTTTTTGGTCAAATTCAACGCCTCGGGGCAGCGGCAGTGGGCCACCTACTACGGCGGCGACGGCGACGATTACGCATTCGGGGTGGCCGTGGCTTCGGACGGCTCGGTGTATCTGGCCGGCTCTACGAATTCCACGTCCGCAATTGCGGCGGGCGGCCATCAAAACACTTTCGGCGGCGGC
>CALAJH010000068.1 GCA_937922655.1 uncultured Bacteroidia bacterium | reverse complement strand
CTCACTTCAAGTGTTTAACCAGCTCGTCCACGGACGTTTCTTTTTTGAACTTGACGACGAAGTTGCCGGCGCGGTCGTAAACCAAAATGGTGGGAACCTCGCTGTAACCAAACCAATCGTCGATTTTCATGTCCTTGTCTTGCACAAAAAACATGGGAACGCCGACGTTGGAAGGAAAATAGTTTTTGCGAAAATTGACGATATCGGGCATATCGGCGTCGGAGACCCACATCATTTGACCGTTTTTGGCCTTGATTTTTGAAAGCCCTTCATGCACCCATTGGGCTTGCTGTTGGCAATGGTCGCAATCGGGATTGAAATAAAAGACCAAAAGGGGTTGTTCGGGCATGAGGTTGGCCTTTGCGAAAGGTTTGCCCGCCGCGTCGTAAAAACGAAAATCCTGCAATTTTGCGGGGGTGTTTTGAGCGAAAAGCGACGATGCGGCAAAAAACGCCCAAAACGGCAGGACGTAAAATACTTTTTGAACCATGGATATCCCAAAAATCAATGCAAAAGATGTAGACAAAAATCGTGCCTAAATCAACCGGCTTTGGCGCCCGCCCAACGGCGCTGCAGCCTTAATGCTTCGGCCGTCGGCGCGGATTGAAGGGTGAGTTTGTGCTGAACGTCCACTTCTTTAAATCGGGCTTGGGTGGAAAGATAAGTTTTGGAGCCGTTTCGATGGATGGGAATGCGAATCGGTTCGCCATCGGAGACATAGCTTCCGTCGGGCTTCTTAAAGGCGTTTTCCAAATCGACTTCGTAGATAAAATCACCTTTTTTCAACCCCGCCGATTCCTTTTTGCCCACTTTCTTTACCATATACCCGCCAAAAACGTAAACCGAGCTGAGTTTGACGTCGTTGTCCTTTTCGGAAAGCAAATCAACGGGCGCCCTTTCGCGAACGACGTCCCTATAATCGACGCCGACTTTGGCCAGCATGTTCGACAGTTTTACCGGCTCGTTGCCGGAGATGTGTTTGTCAAAAAAATTTTGAAGGTTGGGATGTACCAAGCCGACAAAGTCCTTGATAATGTCTTCTTCTTTAAAAGGATTGTCGGGGCCGTATTTTCTGCTTAATTCCAAAACCACGTCTTTTAAAGTCTTCTTTCCTTGGGTCAAATAAAGAACTTCGATATCCAACATCCAAGCAAGAACGGCTCCCAAATCGTACACTTGATTGTATTGTTGTTTGTAAGGCGGATTCAATACGTTTTCGCTCATTTGGGTAAAAGACATTTGTTTATAAGGAAACTGTTCGGCGGTTTTGATTTTGTGGCGCATAATTTCATCGAGATACTTGGGCGGCGTAATCAATCCGCCTTGCAGTTGAATCAAACCGGCAAAATATTCTATCACCCCTTCGTACAACCACAAATGAGCGGACATTTTAGGTTCTACATAATCGAAATTGGCAATTCTTTCACTGTGTAAATTCAACGGGGTAATGATGTGTATAAACTCGTGTATCGCCACGTCTTGGAAAATGCTAATGTACGAGGTATCGCCGAAGTCGGGCAGAAAATACATCGACGAATTGCCGTGTTCCAAGGCGCCGAAATTTTGTTGGTCCAAAAACTTGTTGAGTTTCCATTCCTCGTAAAAATTGATTCTTCCGCCCTTCATTTTGTTGCCGATGAAGGTAAAGTCCTTGATAAATACGATAAACGAATAGTTGTCGACGGGCATGGCGGGCAAAAACTTCTCAATGGCCTCCATGGAAGGTTTTAGTTTTTCGTACAACAACTTCGCGGCCCTGTATCCCCTTTCATTGAAAACACTCAAAACGACTTTGGTGTTTCCGATATTGAACATGGCGGTATCGGGGCGGGCAAACATCACGGGACAATCCACCAGTTTGTGATAACTTTCGGCACGAAAAGATTGACTGAATTTATCGGACTTTAAGGGTTCCAAAACCGTTACGCCGTATAATTCGGCGGGCTTTTTGTAATGGATTTCAAACGGAACTTTCTCCGTACCGTGAAAAAACCCAAACATTCCGCCCGCGTTGACAACAAAGTTTTTGCCCGCATCGAAATTCGTTCCCGCGGGTTCGAATACTTTGTCTTGTTTTATCTTGGCGTCAAAGGTGTCGTTTACTTTGTAAGAAATGTTTTTAGGCGCGTGGTCTCCCAATACAATAAATGCGTTCAAGCCAAAGCGCGCAACCTTTAACGCTTTATCCGAAGCGTCGTTGGCCTTGAAGTCCTCGATGTATTTGCCATAGTTCTGTTTGGCGTATGTACCCGGAACGGTGGTCGGAAAATTAAACCTAAAGCCTTTGTATTTGCCTGCGGTTACGGGCGTTAATTCCAAAGAAGAGCAGTCCAAGGTTACCCGAACCTTGTCGTCGTTCACGTTCGTCAAGTCCACGACGTAGCGATACACCGCCCGGGCACAAGCATGGTTCGACCAAAGGCAAAAAAGTATCGTCGTACAAACGATTGGAAATGGGTGAAGTCGCCGCATGAAGGGACACGTTTAATGTTGCGGAGGCAAAGATAACAAACTTCACAACAAAAAGAATATTCAAGGCGTTAAAACGATATTTTTGTTCGTTTAATGACTTCGATTTTTCATCATTTTCACAAATTGGTCGAAAAGATAACGCGAGTCGTGCGGGCCGGGCGAAGATTCGGGATGATACTGCACCGAAAACGCCGGAAGCGTCTTGTGCCGCAATCCTTCAATGCTTTTGTCGTTGAGATTTCGGTGGGTAACTTCCAAAGGGGTGGAAACGAGCGAGCTTTCCGCGACGGTAAAACCGTGGTTTTGCGACGTGATTTCACAAGCTCCCGTCGAAAGGTGGACCACCGGATGATTAACCCCGTGATGACCGTAATGCAATTTTTCGGTTTTGGCGCCGCAGGCCAACGCCAAAAGTTGATGCCCCAAACATATGCCCATGAAGGGGAGTCCGGTTTTGAGCATATCCTTGACGGTTTGAACGGCAAAGTTTGTTACCGCCGGGTCGCCGGGGCCGTTGGAGGCCAAAAAACCGTCGGCCTCGTAGGCAAACAACGCCTTGGCCCCCGACTTGGCCGGAAACACCCTGACGAAACAGTCCCGCTTGACCAATTCCTCCAAAATGCTTTTTTTGACCCCCAAATCCAACACCGCCACCTTTAACGACGACTTTGGATTGCCCAAGCTGTACGGCGTTTCGGTCGATACCTTGGACGCCAATTCCAAACCCGTCATCGAAGGACATTCGGACAAACGCCGGCGCAGGTCTTCCAAGTTGCTCAGGTCGTCGGAAACCAGAGCGTTCATCGAACCTTTTTGGCGCAATTTGAGCACAATCGAACGCGTATCCACCCCCCATATGCCCGGTTTGGCCGCGTCTTTGAGCGCCTTTTCCAACGATACGGCTCCCAAACGGCTGAAGTATTCGGAAAAATGCGAGCAAACCAATCCCGCAAACATCGGCCGCTTCGACTCATAATCCAACGCCGACGAGCCGTAAACCCCCGTGTGGGCTTGGGTCATGACCACGATTTGTCCGAAATACGAAGGGTCGGAAAAAACCTCGTCGTAACCCGTTTGCGCGGTGTTGAAACACAATTCCCCTACGGCCGTGCCTGCGGAGCCGCAACCGTAGCCGAAGTACGTCGAGCCGTCTTCGAGCATCAATACGGCTTTTCTCAACGCCATTATCGGGGAATGAGCGGCACCTGCTCGTAGCCCACCTCGACGCCCGCGCGCAAATCCGACAGTATCCTCTCGAATTTGTCCAAGTCGACGTTGTGGAGAAGATGGTTGTTGTCAAGCTGAAGGACGGGGGCGGTATCGCAGGCGCCGAGACACTCGGCCTCGCGCACCCAAAAGAAGCCGTCGGGGCTGGCGCCGTGCTCGTCAAGATCGTACTTTTTCTTTACCGCCTCGTAGAGTTTGTCGCCGCCGCATTCGCCGCAAGTAAAGCACGTGCAAATTTCCAACAAATGCTTTCCGTGGCTCTCCTTCAAATACATGGTATAGAAGGTGGCCACGCCGTAAACGTGCGCAAAAGACAACCCCAAAGTATCGGCGACGAGTTTGATGGCTTTTTGCGGAAGCCAGCCGTATTTTTCCTGCGCCATCCACAAGACGGGCATCACCGCCGAGCGCGGGTCGGGATATTTGGCTTTGTGCTTTTCGACCTCGGCCAGCTCTTCGGCCGTAAATTCGTAGACCCGTCCGTCGTCTTCTTGCGGATGCGGATACTCTATATAATCGTGTCCCGCCATTATTTCGCCCCTTTTTCGGTTAATAATTTGACCGCCTCTTCTTTTTTGTAACGCTTGGCCAGACTCAACGGGGTGTCGCCGTATTTGTTTTGTACGTTGACGTCGGCGCCGCGGTCGAGCAAGAGCTTAATCATCTCCACATGCCCGTTTTGAGCCGCCCAATGCAAAGGAACGTTGCCGAAAGTGTCGGCGCTTTTGGGGGAGGCGCCTTTGTCCAATATCAGTCGGGCAACTTCGACGTGTCCGTTGGTCGCCGCTTGATGAAGCGGCGTGTTTTTGTAGGTGTTTTTGCGGTTTTCGACCAAACCGGTTACGTCGGCGCCGGCGTCGATGAGCGCCCGGGCGACGTCGACCTTGCCGTTGGCGCAAGCGCCGTGAAGGGGCGTATAACCGTATTTGTTTTGCGCGTTGACGTCGGCGCCGCTTTCCAAAAGCACTTTGACGACGTCGGCCTTGCCGACGTTGGCCGCGTAGTGCAACGGGGTGTTTTCGTAGCGGTCAAGGGCGTCGAGGGCCGCCCCCAACTCAATGAGGGTGCGCGCGGTTTCCGCATTGACGGCCTTGTGCAAAGGAGAATACGCCTCGTAGCCGCCTTTGACGTCCACGTTGGCCGCATACGCCGGATTCTTTAATTCGGCTAGGTCGCCCTTTTGGGCCGCTTTGTGCAACGGCGACTCGGGCTGGGCCTCCGCTTTTTCCGGACTCCCCCATTCCGTAATTTGGCCCTGCAACTTCGCACCGACAAACAGCATCGCCACCGCCAGCGTCCAAACGATTCCCTTCATAAGTCGCTTGTTATTTCCCAAAAATATCCGCAAATATAACGCCGGCCCCGCAAAAAATCAAATTTTTAACCCGCGTGCCTCTTAAAGCGAACAAAAACCGGCTTTTTATAACAATAATGTTATTTTTTTGTTTATATCATTTATTTTTGGATATTTATCCCGCCTTAGCCGCTTAATCCCGGCGTGTGTATCGACCGTTTTTCGACTAAAAAACCTGCCTATTTCCAATCCTATGAAAAAAACAAACGCAACGCCTACTTGCCGCGGATGCGCGTTCGCCGTCGTTGGGCCACCCGCGTCCAATAATTTTGTATTTTTGCATCATGAACGCCTTCAATACCGCGCTTTTTGAGGGAGCAAAAAACGCCGTTGATTCCGCCGACAATTTCTTGGACGGCGCCAAACGCCTCTGTCGATACCTCCACGAAAACGAAAAGCGCTATTCTTGGGTGGGGATGTATTGGCTCGAAGCGTTCGTCAATCCCGAGGGCGCCCCCAACGTCCTGATTTTGGGAGACTACTTCGGCCCCGAAACCGAACATACCCGCATCGCTTTCGGCTCGGGAGTTTGCGGCGCCGCCGCCGTATGGCAATTGCCCGTCGTCGTCCCCGACGTGCGTGCCATAGAAAACTATTTGTGCTGCAATTTGGCGGTGCGTTCCGAAATCGTCGTTCCCGTTTTCGCCCCCGAATTCGTCGGACTTTTGGATATCGACTCGCCAATACTCGACGCCTTTTCCGCCGACGACGTCAAAACCCTCGTCGCGCTTTGCAAATACCTGGGTCATCGGTATAACGACCCGGTCCCACAACAATCATAAAAAAAATCCACATCCGATGTGGAAAAATTTTTGGGCAACCAGGTTTTAATCTTGAAACCTTGCCAAAATTCTTACGTACAAATCCGCATCTTACATCACTTTATATCATACCTACAATCGTTAAAGTTTGCCGCTTTTTCCTATGCGTTTCATCAACCCCAAAGCCGTATTGACGACGGTTGCGCTGTTAGGCGCCGCAATAAGCATAGTTTACACGTTTTGGAGACAAGACGTCAAAGACCGCCTGCCCACGCCCGTACCCCGGGACTACAAATACATTCCCGTCGGCAGCCGCGTCGAACTGGAAAACCTTATTCCAAACGCCGATATGCCGACGCTTATCCACTTTTACAACCCCAAATGTCCGTGTTCTCGTTTTAATTTGGATCATTTAAACGAATTAAAAACTAAATTTGCGGGAAAAATCCGGTTTTTCGCCGTGCTTCAAACCTCGGACACCGTAGACGCGGAAAAAAAATTTTCCAAAAAATGCGCCAACGTCCCCACGTATATCGACTACACGGGCGCCGTGGCCGACTCCTTCGGCGTTTATTCGACCCCGCAAGCCGTAGTCTTGGACGCCGAAGAAAAAATATATTTTCGCGGCAACTACAACGTCTCGCGCTATTGCACCACGCGCGAAACACAGTTCGTACGCATTGCGATTGAAAGCCTTTTGGCGGGAAAACCTTTGCCCGAATTTCCCGCCGCCGCCACCGTAGCTTACGGTTGCGAACTGCCGTCCAACACTCTCGAAAACCAATAGTCTATCGACAAACCTTGTCAATACTTAGAAAATGAAAAATCTTTTCGGTTCGTTGCAATTAAAGGAAATGCTGACCGTCCCCGCATTGAGCGAGGAAGTCAAAACCGAAACCATGAACGCCGTTTACAGGCGGGCCAACGCCATTGTAACGTTTTTCGTACTGGTTCACTGGGTTATGGGGTTGTTGATGTGTTTTTATTACGACACATGGTGGGTACACTTGGGCGTCGGAACCCCGGCAACGTTGGCTTTTTTAATCGTCAGCCGGCTTTATCCCGATAAGTTTGTAACGCGCGTGACCGCCGGCATTACCTTTCAAGCATTTACCGCGCAACACATCTATCAACTTCACGGGCTTCCCGAAATGCACTTTTTCTTTTTCGTGGCCGTGGCGGTGATGATTGTCTATCTTGATTGGCTGGCATCGGTTCCCGGCGTGTTGCTAATCATTATCCAGCATACGATTTTCGCTTATTTGGAAATCAAAGGCGAAGTGATTTATTTTTTCCCCGACGAAACCGACGACGTCGGTTTTTGGACGAACAAACTTTTTTGGCATTATTTTATTGCCCTTGTTCAAACCGCCGTTTGTGGGCTTTGGGCGCAAATTATGAAGGTTTCAACGCTGAAATCCGCCGCTCAAAACGCCGAACTTAAAGAACGCGAACGCAATCTTGCCGACGCCAACGTCCGCATGGCCGAACTTTTCGTCGAACTTGAGGAGCAAAAAGAGGATTTGAAGGCTAAAAACATCGAACTCTTGGCTTCGGAAGAAGAGTTGCGCCAGCAAGCCGAAGAGATGATGACCATCAACGAGGAAATGCAGCGCCGTCAGCTCGAGGTCGTTCGCCTCAAATCTTTGGCCGAACGGGCGGCGGAAGAGGCCCACGTCGCCAGAATCGAGGCCGAATTGGCCAACAAAGCCAAATCCTCTTTCCTTGCCAACATGAGCCACGAACTGCGCACGCCGCTCAACGGCATCCTCGGTTATACCCAGCTCATGATGAAGGACAAAGAGCTTCCCTCCAAATACCGCGACAAAATATCGGTCATGAACTCGAGCGGCGAACATCTTTTGCATTTAATCAATTCGGTGCTGGATTTGAGCAAAATCGAGGCCGGCCAAATGGAAATACATCCCGAGGCTTTCGACCTAAGAAAAATGATCGACGACGTTCACGCCATGTTCAAACTCCGCGCCGAAACCAAAAACTTAATTTGGGAAACGCGCATCGATTCCCACGTTCCCCGGTTCGTCGTCTCCGACCCCGGTAAGCTTCGCCAGTGCATCGTCAATTTGGTGGGCAACGCCATTAAATTCACGCAAAAAGGAAGGGTGGAATTAACGGTGGGCAAAACGGGTCCGGCTTTGCTGAGTTTTATGGTCAACGATACGGGACCGGGCATACCCGCCGACAAAATCAAAGACGTTCTCGAACCTTTCAAACAAGCGGGAAGCGGCGAAGGCGGTACGGGTTTGGGACTGGCCATCACCAAATCCTTCATCGAACTCATGGGCGGGTCTTTAACCGTCGAAAGCCAACTAGGCGTCGGTTCGACGTTCTGTTTTGAACTGCCCGTTACGGAAGTGGAAAACATCGATACCAAGCCCGGCATCGACCCCGCGCTCGTTGTCGGCTATCGCTCCGAGAAACCGATAAAAATATTGGTCGTGGACGACGTCGCCGTCAATCGCAACGTCTTGTGCGAACTGCTTTCGCCGTTGGGTTTTGCGTTGGAAGAGGCGGAAAACGGCGCGATTGCCGTCGAAAAACATCAATCTTTCCACCCCGACGCCATTCTTATGGACTTGCGCATGCCCGTCATGGGCGGCTTGGAAGCCGCCGACGAAATCAGAAAAACGGACAAAAACGTGAAAATCATTGCGATTACCGCCTCGGCCTTCGAACAAAACAAAGCCGAGGTTTTAAGCCGGGGTTTCGACGGCTTTATTGCCAAACCGTTTAGAACCGAAACGGTGCTGGAAACGTTAAGCAATTGCTGTGGATTTGAATATATCGTCAGCAAAGCGAAAGACCACGCCGCTCCCGTCGAAAACGTCGAAGTGGACTGGGACGTCGTACGCGCATCGTTGAACTCCAAATGGATAAACAAGTTTTCGGAGGCGGCGCTGACGGGCAATTTTGGCGCCGTTTCCGCGCTTGCCACCGAACTTGCCGACGCTCCGACGGCCTTGGCCGCGTTCAAAGAACGAATTACGGCCGCCGCCGAAAACATGGACTTCGACAAACTCGACGCTTTCGTCGAAAAACTTTGTTTACAAACCGCATAGTTTATTAATTATTTTATACATAAACCAACATAAAAATGTCCAAAAACATCGTAAAGCTCGATTGCAAAAATTTAAATTGCCCGATGCCGATAGTAAAAATTTCCAAAGTCTTCAAAACGCTGAACATCGGCGACAGTTTGGAAGTCACGGCGTCGGACCCGGCGTTCAAAGCCGACGTTGAAGCGTGGGTACGCAAAACGGGACAAAAACTCGAGGCTTTCAACGACGGCAAGGAAAAAACCGCCCTAATCACCCGGGTTGTATGATTACCGAAACCGCCAACGTCCATTGGGCGACGGACGAAAAACTGGCTCAATTGCAAGCCGAAATTTTGGGCTTGAAATCGAAGGTCGAACGCATGGAGGGCGCCCTTCCGGGGGAGAAAGTCTCGCTCGTGGTCAGCAGCAACGACTTCGACCGTTTGTTTCCGGCGTTCATTATAGCCACGGGCGCGGCCAGCTTCGGCATGGAGGTCTCGATGTTTTTCACCTTGTGGGGTTTGCACGCACTGAAGGCGAGAACAATCTACAAGGGCAAAACCCCGGTGGAAAAAATGTTTTCGGCCATGATGCCCAAGCGCCCCGAGAACGGCCCGCTTACCAAAATGAACTATTTCGGGATGGGGCCGCGTATGATGAAAGGCCTGATGAAAAAGCACAACGTCGAAACGCTTCCCAACCTCATCGCGTTGGCCGAAGAGTTGGACGTGGAAATGACCGCGTGCCAAATGACGATGGCCCTCATGGGAATCACTGAAGCCGAAATGCGTCCGGGAGTCAAATACGGCGGGGTGGCCAAATTTATTGCCGATGCCTCGGAGTCCAAATTCTCGTTGTTTTTGTAAGCCGGCGGGACAATTTCATCCCCCGTCTTAAACTTCGGTACGATATACCTTGACCACGCCGTCAATCTTACGGAGTTCTTCCATCAAATGCTCGAGTTCGGCGGCGTCGATGACGTAAACCTTCAATTGACCGTCGAAAACGCCGCCGACGCCGTCGATGGTAATGGAACGAATGTTCACCTTGTAACGTACGGTAACGACCTTGACGATGTTTATCAGTATTCCGAAACGGTCGTAACCTTCGATTTTGATGCCGGCAAGGAAAGTAAGTTGGCGTTTGTCGTTCCATTTTACTTTGACGGCCTTTTTACCGTCGATGGCTAAAAGGTTTCGGAGCTTTGGACAAACGCTTCGATGAACGACGATGCCGAGTTTGGGGTCTTGAAATCCCATGATGTCGTCGCCGGGAATGGGACTGCAACAGGCGGCCATTTGAAAAGAGGCGTCTTGGCCTTCAAAAACGAGCGGGTTTTCGCCGTCGGAAGACGCGCCGCCCTCAAAAGTTCTTCCGACGCGAAAATCAAGGGTGCGGGCCGCGCTTTCTCCGGCGAGCTCCGCTTTTTTGGCCTTAATGAACTCGCTCATACGTTTGAGGTCGATGCGGTGCATGCCCAAACGGCGATAAAGTTCGGCACGGTCCATATCGAGAAAATGTAAAAGCTCGTCGACGACGCGGTCGTCGGGGGCGACGCCGTAGCGTCTGAGCGACTCTTCGAAGAATTTTTTTCCTTTTTCTTCGAAGGCCTTTTTTTGCTCTCGGGTCGCGTCCTTGATGCGTTCGCGGGCTTTGGAGGTTTTGACGAAATCCAGCCATGAAATATCGGGCTTTTGCGCTTTTGAGGTGATGATTTCGACGCGGTCGCCGTTTTGGAGGACGTGATTAAGTCCCACGGCCTCGTAATTGACCTTTCCGCCGATGGCCGTATGACCGATAGTGGTGTGAATTTCGTAGGCCAAATCGAGCACCGTGGCGCCGGGCGGCAACATTTTGAGTTCGCCTTTGGGCGTGAAAACGTGAATATGCTCGGTTACGAGGTCGTTTTTGACCTCCATAAAAAATTCGCGGGCGTCGATGTCCTTGTTTTCGAGAACGGAACGGATTTTTCCGAGCCATTCCTCAAATTTTTTGTCGGCGGGGGTGGCGCCGTTGTCCTTGTAACGCCAATGGGCGGCGGGGCCTTTTTCGGCGTTGTAGTCCATGCGGCGGGAGCGGATTTGCACCTCGACCCATCGGCCGCCCGGCCCGGTTACGGTGGTGTGCAAAGCCTCGTAGCCGTTGGGACGCGGACGCGTAAGCCAATCGCGCATACGGTTGGGGTGGTTTTGGTAGAGCGAGTCAATCAAGCGATAAGCCTTCCAACAAGCCTCGTATTCTTGCTGTTCGGGAACGTCGACAATGACGCGTACGGCAAACAAATCGTACACCTGCTCAAAAGGAATGCCTTGCTTTTTCATTTTTTGGTAAATGGAGCTGATGCTTTTAACGCGGCCGAAAATTTCGCAAGGCAGGCCGTGGGATTCGAGCATGGCTTTAAGCGGGGTAATGAAGTTTTGGATGTAGCGTCCGCGTGCGGGGCCGGTGGCACGAACTTTTTTGGCGATTTCCTGATAAGTTTCGGGTTCGGTATAGAACAGGGCCAAATCTTCGAGTTCGGTTTTGATGTTGTAAAGGCCCAAACGGTGGGCCAATGGGGCGTATAAAAAGCTGGTTTCGGCGCTGATTTTCAAACGGGATTCGGGCTTCATGCTTTTCAACGTACGCATATTATGCAAACGGTCGGCAATTTTTATGAGCGCCACGCGGATGTCCGACGACATCGTCAGCAACATTTTACGAAAGGTTTCGGCCTGCATCGTCGACATGGCGTGAACGCCGTGGCTGATTTTCGTCAGTCCGTCGGTGATTTGCGCGACCGTACGCCCGAACATCGCTTGAATGTCCTTGACGGTGTAATCGGTGTCTTCGACCACGTCGTGAACCAAAGCGGCGACGACGGCCGTCGTGTCTTTAAGTCCGATTTCTTCGACCACCACGCGTGCCACGGCAATCGGGTGCAAAATGTAAGGTTCGCCGGTCTTGCGACGCATTTCGCTGTGGGCCTGCCGGCTGAACTCGAAGGCCTTGCGCACCCGTTCGCGCTCGTCCTCGTTCATAAACAATTCGCATGCACGCATCAAACCCCGAAAAGCCGACGATACTACGCGTTCGTCCCGTTTGATTTCCGTCATCATTCTTAATCGCGCTTGAAGCCGCAAATTTAACAGCGCTTTACGCTTTTTGCTTTCGACGACGCGTCGAAAATTATTTTATTCTTTATTGAGAACGCCGTTCGCGCGGGCATAAAATTTGCCGCCTCGCAAATTTATTGCTAATTTTACGTTATGAGGCGAACGCTCTATGCGACGGCGTTGTTTTTTATCGGTTTTGTCCCCCTTTTCGGCCAAAACATAACCACCAAAGGACGTGAATTTTGGCTGGCGTTCATGGAAAACAACGACACGTTGTTCAACTATATCGAAGACGGCGTGGTCGTCAACGAACGTTTGTCGGTTTACGTCAGTTCGGAAGTGGCCACGTCGGGAACGATATCGATTCCTTTGAACGGCTGGAGCCAGAATTTTACCGTCGCCGCCGGCACAACAACCGAAATATCCATTCCCCAACCGAACCAACGGGCGCACACGCTCGGCTCGAACGTCGTCCGTCCCACGGGCATACGCGTCGTTACTCAGGACTCGGTCAACGTTTTTGCCATCAACTACCAAAAAAACACCGCCGACGCCACCATCGTTCTGCCAATCAACGCCCTCAGACACGATTATTTCGTCATGGCCTACAAAGAAACGAACGTTTCGGAATTTGTAATATTGGCCATCGAAGACAACACCGTGATTACCATCGTGCCGCCGACCAATATTTACATTTCGGGTTACGGGGGAAATTTTCCTTTGACGATAACGCTCCAGCGCGGGCAGGTGTTTCAAGCACAATCGAACGGGGATTTGACGGGAAGCCGGGTTTACACGCCGCCCGGCGCCAATTGCAAACCCTTTGCCGTTTTTGCGGGCAACCGCTGCACCAACGTCGGCGACGCACCCCGATGCGACCATCTCTACGAACAAATGTTTCCCGTCGCCACGCTGGGAAAAACTTATTTGAGCATTCCTTTTCGCACCCGCGACGCCGACGTCGTTCGCGTCATGGCCGTCGAAAACAACACCACCGTCAATATCTCGGGGCAAGCGCCCGTCAACCTCAACGCCGGCCAATATCGGGACTTTACCCTTTCCCAAGCCGCTTATTTTTCTTCCGACCGACCGATAAGCTTGGCACAGTTTAGCCGCTCGGCCTGTACCGACGCAATAAACCAAGTTCCGTGCGCCAATTCCTCCGACAACGTCTATGCCGACCCCTTCATGCTGATGCTTACGTCGATGGAACAAATGGTCATTCGTCGGGCAACGGTCAATTCCTTCGTCATTCCCAACATCACCCGCCGGTTTTTAAACATCGCCACCAAAACGACAAACACCGCCCTTGTGCGTCTGAACGGGGCGCCCGTAACGGGGTTTCAAACCGTGGCGGGAACGCCGTTCTCTTACGTGCAAGTCGAGGTGCCGCAAGGCAACCATACCGTCGTTTCCGACAGCGGATTCGTCTTGTACGTTTACGGCTTTGGCGAACGCGACTCCTACGGCTATTCGGGCGACGCCGTCTTGAACAATTTCAACATCCGCGTCGTCGCACCCGATTTTGCCTGCAAAAACGAAAACGTAAATTTTTCCGGCCAAAGTCAAGGCATGGCGGTTACGGGTTGGCAGTGGAATTTCGGCGACGGCACGAACGCCAACGGACAAAACGTTTCCCATACCTTTTCCCAACCCGGCACCTACTACGTCAAACTTCGGGTTACGGCCAACGACGCTTGCGGAGCCGATTCGACGATAAAACAAATCGACGTTTTTCACCCGACGCTCGAAATCGTTTCGTTGGATTCGGCGGGTTGCGGAGGTTTGGCCAACGGAAGCGTAACCGTCCGGGGAACGGGCGGGCCGTCGCCGTTCAAATTTTCCCTCAACGGCGGGCCGTTGCTACAAGACGACGACAACGTCCGCACCTTTGCCGCATTGACCGCGGGCAATTATCAAATCGGATTCGAGGACGCGGCCGGATGCGAAAACACGTTTGCCTTCGTCATGCCCGAACGCATACAAATCAACGTTGCGATAACGGGTCTACAAAACGTGTTGTGCCACGGCGAGGCCACGGGCCGGTTCAACGCCGTCGCCTCGGGGGCGTCGCCGCCGTTTTCTTACAGCCTCAACGACGCGCCGTTTTCGTCTCAAAACAATTTTTCGGGTTTGACGGCGGGAAGCTACACTCTTCGCGTGCGGGATGCGAACGGTTGCGAACGCACGCGTACGGTCGTCGTTACCCAGCCCGCCGCGCCGTTGAACCTTGCCGTTTCAAACCTGACGCACGTCTTGTGCCACGGACGGTCCACGGGAGGTTTTACATCGAGCGCAACGGGCGGAACGCCGCCCTACACGCTTTTCGTCAACGGCGCAACCGCGCCCATCGGCGCGTTTTCCCAACTGTCCGCAGGAACTTATGCGCTTTTGTTGCGCGACGCCAACGGATGCTTTGTCCGCGACACCGTCCTTGTCCATCAACCCCCGCCCTTGACGGCAACGACGCAAATTTTTCAAGTGCGATGCACGGGTGCGACGGACGGAAGGGTCGTCGCCACGGCCGTGGGCGGCGTCGCGCCCTATCTTTTCGCCCTCGACGATTCGACGAACCTCGTCGCCGACAACGAATTTACGGGATTGTCCGTCGGGCCGTACCGTGTGTTCGTACGCGACGCCAACGGCTGCCGCACGTCCGTTTCCATAACCTTGGATACCGTTGCCGTGTTTTCGGTCGCGACGACGAACGTTGTCGGCACGTCGTGTTTCAACGTTTCGGACGGTACGCTCGCGCTCGGCGTTGTGGGCGGGGGCGTACCGCCGTATGAATATTCCCACGACGGTACAAATTTTCAATCGTCGGCGACGCTGACGGGCTTGCCGCCGGGCGCGGGAACGGCCGTCGTCCGCGATTCCGAAGGTTGTCTGGTTTATCGGCCGTTTTTTATCCCCTCGCCCCCCCCGATGTATTTTACGTCCGTGGTCGTCAAAAATCCTTCGTGCCCCGAGGGTTCGGACGGTTTGATATTGCCGACGGCCGAAGGCGGAACGGGTACGATAAACTATAGCGTAAACGCAACAACGAATTTTACGGGCTTGTCCCAAGGTTCCTACCTCGTTCGGGCCTCGGACGCAACGGGCTGTTTTATAGACACGCTCGTCGCCCTCGTTCATCCGCCGCAACTTTTGCCTTTGTACATCGCGACAAACGTTGGTTGTCATGGTTTTAACGACGGGCGCATCACGGCCCAAGCCTCGGGAGGAACGCCGCCGTATACGTTTTCGTTGTCGGGAAGCGAATTCCAAACTTCGGGGTTGTTTACGGATTTGGCGCCGGGAGAATACACGCTCTTGGTCGAAGACGCCAACGGCTGTGCGGCCCAAATCCCCGACATCCTTCTAACCGAACCCGATGCGTTACGCGCCGCGACCGTCGTATTGAAACACGTTGCGTGCCACGGCGGTGCGGACGCGCAAGTGGAAATTTTCGCCGACGGCGGAACGCCCCCCTACCTTTTCTCCCACGGCACGGGTTTCGACACGCAAAATTTAAGGACCAACCTGACGGCAGGCGAGTTTACGTTTACCGTTCGGGACGCAAACGGATGCGAATTTTCCGTACACGACACGATATTGCAACCACCGCCCATCGAGTTTTTCAACGTCCGCATCCGCGATGAAAGGTGTTACGAAAGTGCGGATGGAGAAATTCATTTTGAGGCTGCGGGCGGGACGGGGACCTTGTCGTTTTCGTTAAACGGCGGGGAATTTTCGACGCAAACGCAATATTCGTTGTTGGCCGCCGGCGAATACGAATTGACGGCCCGCGACCAAAGCGGATGCACCCGCGATACCACGCTCGTCGTTTCCCAACCCGAAGCGATTGTTTTGAACGTCGAGATACAAGCCGTTTCGTGCCACGGCCTTTCGGACGGCAAAATATTTTGCCAAGCAACGGGAACGGGGCCGTTTTCTTACCGGTTGAACGGCCAAAGTTATCGTCCTTCGGGAATATTTACCTCGTTGGCGGGGGGCGAGTACGTCGTCGGCGTTCGGGACGGCACGGGCTGCGAACGCGACTTCGCGATAACGGTTCCGGAACCCGAAGCGCTGACAATATCGTTGGCCGAAAAAACGAACGCCCAATGCAAGGGCAAACCCGGGGGATACGCGCGGGTACGGGTAACGGGCGGAACGCAGCCCTATGAATATCGTTGGAGCCATAAACCGTGGGACGGCCCCGAAAGCCGCGAGCTTTACGCCGGCGACTATCGCGTGGTCGTAACCGACGCCAAGGGCTGTAAAGACACCGTGAATTTTACCATCGCCGAACCCGAATACGAAGTCCGAGCGGGAAGGCATTTGTTCGCCTGTTATTTGGTGGGCGAAACGTCGGGAAGGATTGAGCAATTGGGTCCGTTTTTCCCTTCGGGAGGGACGTGGACGGGTCCGGGCGTGGACGCGGCCACGGGCAAAATATCGGTTTCGGCCGCCCCGAAAAACGAACGTTATTACGCGTATTACACTTACAACGGTTGCACGGACTCGGTCTTGGTACAAATCGCGCTGGTGGATCCGGGGGGCGAAGAAGCTTTTTGTGAAAACGACGGAATCGTAACGTTGCGCGGCGGCACGCCGCCGGGCGGCGTTTGGGAAGGTCCCGGAATCACCGAAACCGCCCGCGGACGGCTCAACACCGCCGCTTTGGGCGTGGGCGTTCACCGCGTTTATTACCGCTACGACCCCACGTGCGTCGGTGAAAAACTCGTTATTGTCCATCCGGCTCCAAAAGCGGACTTTTCCGCACGGCCCGGCCCCGAAAACGTCCTTCACCTTCCCAACGCAAGAGTGGAATTGGAATTTACGGGTACGGGCGCCGACGGCTATCGCTGGGATTTCGGCGACGATTCCCCACCCGTTTTCGACAAAAACACGTTCCATGTTTTCAACGACGAAGGCAAATTCAACATCAAGCTAACGGCAACGGCCGAGCCGTTTTGCATCGATTCGGCGGTTAAAACTTTTCGCGTCAAGGTCAAACCGTTTTTGCAGGAATTTCCCAACGCCTTCACGCCGAATTACGACCCCGTCAATCCCGAATGGACGGTGAACGTGCAAGCGTGCCCATCGTTTGATTTTAAGATTTACGACCGTTGGGGCCGCGAGGTGTATCGGATGGAAACGAAAACGCCGGTGGAAAAATTAAGCTGGGACGGCTTGTTGCGCGACGGCACGCCCGCGCCCGAAGGCGTGTACACGTACGTTTTTCGGGGAATTTTCACCGACGGCGGCGAGGTCGAAAGAAAAGGCACGATAACGCTAATACGCTAAATCTCGGCTTTTCTTAAAAGCATGGCATAACGCACGGCGTTGCACGCAAAAACCGCTTTGCGCACCTCTTTTTTCCAAGTTTTTACGGTTTCGGAATCGGACGGCACGGATTCAAGCAGGGTAAGGATGTTGGTCGTTTCGTAGACTTCGAGTTCGGAAAGAAGGTGTACGTGATGTTTAAGGGCTTGTTTGTCTTGATGAGAAAGATTTAACGCGGCCTGTATTTCCGGTTTTACCAAAAGCGAATCGGCGCCGGTTTTCGCCGCTTCGCTTTCACGTACTTCGGCCAAGGGAAGGTCGAAAACAAAAGAGGTACCGTGCCCCGGCCTTGATTTTACATCGATTTTTCCGCCGTGCGCCTCGACGGCCAATTTGCAAAAGTACAAACCCAAACCCGTCGAACGATTCAAGCCCATCGATTTGGGCGCGTTGGTAGAGTAACGTTTAAAAACAAACGGTAAAAATTCGGGTGCAATACCCTCCCCCGTATCGGAAACATGGACCCTCACCCGTTTTTTGTTGTCGGGATCCAATCCCGCCGATATACTAATCTGCCCTCCGGTTCGGCAATACTTGACGGCATTGGTAAACAAATTGACCAATATTCGCACGGCAAGGTCTTCGTCGGCATTTATCCAAATATCTTGACGAACGTCGGAAAGGAATCGAATCTGTTTGTTTTCGGCGTCGTGTTTTACTTGTTCGTAAGCGGACTTGACCCAATCGGCCACACGAATGGGTTTTAGGTTCGGAACCAAAGCGGCGCTTTCGAGCTTGGAAACGTCGAGCATCGTATTGACGAGGGTCAGCATACGAAAACCGGCGGCGCGAATGGGTTGGCGTACGCTTTCGTCCATTTCCCCGATTTCCGAGAAGCCCAAAACGATGTTGAGCGGATTTTTAAGGTCGTGAACGATGAGCTGAAGCATCGATTCTTTGAAAGCGTCGAGTTCGTTTTTGGCGGCAAGGGCTTCGGCAAGCCGTCGGGATTGTACGGCGAGTTCTTCGCCCTGCTCTATAATTTCTTGATTTTGTTTTTTTAACTTGGCCAAGGCTTGGGCCAACTTCGAACGTCCGCGCCAAAACGCCCATGCCAAAAAAACAAAAAGGCCCAACGACAATGCAATCAACGTCGTATAGACGTATTGTCGCCGAAGTCGTTTTTTTGTGCCGACGATTTCCCGGTCGGCCAAACGCAGCTGTTCGTTGACTTTATCGACCTCGTATTGAAACGCCAGTTCTTGGGTTCTACGGTTTTGAATGGATTTGTTCAACGCCTCTTGCAAAACTACAAACGCCAAAAGATATTTATAGGCGGAATCGACGTCGCCGATTTGGAAGTAAGCGTCGGCCAAAGCGCGATACACTTTGATTTTCAGACCGACATCCAAAACTTCGACGTCCATGGATTTCATACGTTGAATCGCCTCGCGGTGTAAACCGACGCCGCTATAAAAATCGGCAAAGGCATAATCGAGTTTGTGTCTGATTTTCGCGGTTACCCCCGGCCTGCCCAACCATTCCTTTTCGGCCTCAATGGCGGCGTTAAGCCGGTTTTCTTTGAGCAGGAGTATTATCTGCAAGGCTTCGGCCTTGCGTTTGTGTACCGGGTCGTTAAGGCTGTCGGCCCATTCCAACAGCAATTGATTGTATTTGACGGCTTCGGCCAGCCGTCCCGCATCCAACAATGCCGAAACCAAATTGTTCAAATACGTCGCTTTACCCACCCGATAATCGCCGACGCCGAATTCGTGCTTTCTTTTTTCCAACTGTTCATAAGCTTGTTTAAGATATTCTATGCCTTTGTCATAGTTTCCCTGCGCGACGTTTACCAGCCCCATGTTAAGCTGCAGAGTAACGGTCATGTTGCTGTTAAGTTTTTGAGCAATTTCGGCGGCACGCATGTAATAAGTTGCGGCCTCTTCATAGTTCATTAGGTTGTAATGAATGTTTCCCAAATCGATGGACGCATGAAGTTGGTGAAGTTCGAGTTTTCGTACTTTGCTTATGTTGAGCGAACGATAAACGTAGGAATAAGCCTCTTCATGACGGCCCGTTTCGTTTAAGAGCCTTGCACAAAAATTCAGGACGTGGACGTACTCTTCCAAATTGACGGCGGAAAGCTCGCCGCGTTCCAACATTCGGGCGTAAAGTCTTTCGGCGTCGATGGCGAATTTTAAGGCGTCTTTGTCGGTTTGCAGTGTGCGCATATACCCGTTGGAAAACAAATGACTGGACATAGCCGTCCGGTAGACGGCTATCTTGAGCGAATCCCCCGACGAGAAAGCGATTTTTTTGAGTTCGTCCAAGTGTTGTGCGGCCTTGACGCTGTCTTTGACGCCCGAACGAAAAGAGTGGAAGGCCGCAAGACGAAAAAGAACTTCAAAGCGGGCGTCTTCCGTAAGCGAGGTTTTGAGTAGGGCTTCGAGGCTGTCCCGCTCTCTTTCCGTAATCGACATCCCATAAAAACCCTGTGCAAACAGCACGCATGGAAAAACCGACACGAAAAATGTCAAAAGAAAAACGCGGGAGAGCATAGGTTGAATTATACCCCGAATTTATAAAAATTTATCGAGGTTTTCATATTTTTGTTTTATGCCTAAACAAGCAGAGATTTTCAAGCCGTAAAAGAACAAAAAATTGCCTTTCGTCCCAACAAAAAAACGACTCGTTTTTATTTAAAATACAATGGGTCGGCCGAGCGGCCAACCCATTGATGAAAAGCGAACGGTTCAATACCCCGGATTTTGAGTCATGTTGGGGTTGGTGGTGATTTCGGAATTGGGTATCGGAAAACGATTGTAAGTTTCGTTCATCGGCACCAAATTTCCGTTTTCGTCCACGCCGCCCAAAACGACCTGCGCCCGAGTGAGGGTGGGGTCGTTCCAATCCCGCCGTTTGGCCAATTCATAATACCAATGTCCTTCAAAGCAGAATTCCAAGCGCCGCTCGTTTTCGATGGCCTGCAATACGTCGTTGCGTTCCGTCAAACCGACGACGGGCTCGATTCCCGCCCGATTGCGAACCACGTTCAAATCCTCCAACGCCCCCGCGATATTCCCTTGATAAGCCCGCGCTTCCGAACGAATCAAATACATTTCTGAAAGACGAATGAGTATCACGTCGTCGTCTTGGGTGGCGGTGCGGAAGTACTTGCCCGTCCAACAAACGGACAAATCGGGAGTGAACTTTACCGAACGGGTCAGGCGTTGGTCGGCGTAAGTTCGGTTGAGAATCTTTTCTTCGTCGGGTTCGAAGGCGAAAAGCAGCGACGGACGCACCAAATAACGATTGATGGCCGTTCCCAAGGTATAAGCGTTGGCCAAAGCGTTTTGGTCGTTGACGTTGAAATCAAGCTTGAAAATGTGTTCGGGAACGTATTCGACCTCGTAAAGTTCGCTGTAATTCGAGGACAGGGAACTCAACCCGCTTTCAATGACCTGTGTGGCTTTGGCTTCGGCCTTGGGCCAGTCGTTGACGTTGGCATAAACGCGGGCAAGCAACGCGGTGGCGGCCAAACGCGTGGCGCGCCCCGCACCGCCGAGGTCGGCCGGAGAGTCGTAAACGAACTTTTCCTCGGCAATGGTCAGGTCGTTGATAATGGCGGCAATCAATTCCTCTTCGCTTGCACGCGGCAAGGGACGGGTCAATTCGTTGCCGGTTCGCGTCGGCGTTGTGCGCAAAGGCACCGTTCCAAACATGCGCCAAAGATTAAAATAATTAAAGGCGCGCATGAATCTGAGTTCGGCCTCGTCCTGTCCGCGAAGGGCCGTCTCCTCCTCCGCCACCGAAGAATAGCCCGAAATGCCGGGCAAAACGTCGAGCGCCGCGTTGCAAGCCTCGATCGACTTGAACATCGCCTCCCAAAGATGACTGAACTCGACGGTGTTCGAAGTCATTCGACGTTGGGAAACCTCGCGGTCGCCGCTGAACGTGCTTCGACTGCGCATGTTGCGCGGGTCGATTAAATCCGCGTAAACGATGTAACGGTCGGCCCAAGAAAAACCGGTGCGCGGGTCGGACTGAAGATAATTGTATACGCCGACAATGGCGGCCTGCACGTCGGACGGACGTTTAATCGCGTCTTCGGTTTTGACCTCAAGCGTCGGGTTTTCGTCCAAAAATTTGCACGAACCCAAACCCAAAGAAAAAATTAAGGCAAGAATAAGATGCTTTTTCATATTTTTTTAGAAACCGACGTTGATGCCAAAAGTGATGGTACGGGGCTGGGGAACGGTGTAAAAGTCGATGGCGCCGGCGGCGTTGGAAGCGCCGCCCGCCCCGGAGTTGAACGCGGGGCTGCCGCCCATGGCGTTCACCTCGGGGTCGAAGCCCGAGTAACGGGTGAAGGTCAGCAAATTCAAAGCGGAAACGTAAACTTTCAGACTTTGGAGTTTAATTTTGTTAACCCAAGACTGGGGGAAATAATATCCCAAAGTAACGGTTTTAAACCTAAGGTAAGAACCGTCTTCGAGGAAACGGTCGGAATTGAGCCGGGCGTTGTTGTTGGGGTCGAAACCCGTGGCGCGGGGCATGACGCCGTTGCCGGGGTCGCTTTCGCTGCGCCAACGGTCCAAAACCCTTGCCGTCGAATTGTCGGTAAAGTTCATTGCCTCGGCATAAGTCAAAATGCCGTTGAAGGTTTTGTTGCCGTAGCTAAACTGCAAAAACACGTTCAACTCCAAACCTTTGTAGGTAAAGATGTTGGTAAAGCCGCCGAAAAACAAAGGCTGGGAATTGCCGAGAAAATCGCGGTCGGCGGAGGTGATGAGTCCGTCGCCGTTGAGGTCGACGAAGCGAACGTCGCCGGGCCGCACGCCGTTGAGATACATGTTTTTTCCGGCGGCGTTGAACTCGTCGATTTGCTCTTGGGTAAAGCCGTTTTTTTCAAAATACTCGGGCGAACCGGGAACGTCGGCTTTGGTACGGTACAGACCGTCGGTTTTGTAGCCGAAAAACGTACCCAAAGGCTGGCCTACGGCAATACGCGTAATGCCTCCCAAACCGATGTCTTGGGGTTGGTCGTTGTAAAGTTGGGTGACCTCGTTGCGGTTAAAGGTCAGGTTCACAGAAGACTGCCAACCGAAGGCGCCACGCTTTTTAGGGGTAACGTTCTCGGTATTGACGGTGAATTCAACCCCTCGGTTGCGGACGCTGCCGATGTTTTCAAAGTAGCGGGGGTACCCCATCGAGGCGGGGGAAGGGCGGGAAAACAAAAGGTTGTTGGTCGTTTTGTTGTAAAAATCGAAAATGACGGCGATGCGGTTGTTCAACAAGGCCAAGTCGAAGCCCGCGTCCAAGAGCGTCGTCGATTCCCAAGTCAGGTTCGGGTTGGGCAAACGAAGGGGAAAAATGCCGGGCTGACCGTTGTAGGCCACGCCGCTGGTGTAAAGACCGATGGAACGGTAGTTGCCGATTTCTTGGTTGCCCGTGGTGCCGACGCTAAAGCGAATTTTGAGGTCGCTGACGATAGCCACGTCTTTGAGAAAGCTTTCCTCTTTGACGCGCCACGCGACCGAGCCACCGAAAAACGGCGCCCAACGATTGTCGGCGCCAAAGCGCGACGCGCCGTCCATACGGAAATTGACGTTGAAAATGTATTTGTCCTTATACGAATAGCCCAAACGCGAGAAATACGAAGCGAGTTGATAGCCGTTGCGTTCGCCAAAACCCGAATTGACCACCGCCGCCGAACCCAAATATTGGAAACGTTCCCCCGGCACGCCGATACCCGACGCGTTCATCGGTTCGTTGTCGTTTTTCTCCCACGCCGTACCCAAAAGAGCCGTGATTTGGTGAGTGTCGCCGATACGTTTAAAGTAGTCGAGCGTGCCTTCGGTCAACCATTTGCGCACGGTGGTATGCCCTTGATACACAAAACCCGTGGGGTTGTCGGTCAAGGGAAGGGCGTCGGAGCCCGGAATGAAGCGGCGTTCGTCGATGTTGAGCAGGTCGGTAGCCAAACGAATTTTGGCGTTGAGTCCCGAAATGATTTCGTAGTTGGCAAAAACGTTGCCCAAAACGCGCAGGTTAACGGCCTCGCCTTTGACCAATTCGGCCAAAGCACGCGGATTGGTGTAGTTGGGGGACGACCACTCGCCGTTGTCCAATTTGACGGGATATATCGGCGCGGCGGCGATGGCGTTGGCAAAAGGACCGAAAACCGTGTTGTCGGAGATGATGCGGTTGTTTATCGAACGCGAAAGCATCGCGCTGGCGCCCAAGGAAAGTTTGTCGTTGACGTTGTGGTCGAGGTTTAGCCGGGCGGAGTAACGCTTGTAGTCGTTGCCGCGCACGATGCCGACTTGGTCGAAGTAATTGAGCATGACGGCGTATTTGGTATTGACGTCGCCGCCGGCGGCCGAAAGCTCGTAGCTTTGAATCGGGGCGGTGCGCATCACTTCGTCGAGCCAATTGGTGTCGTAAAAATCGGAGTCCTTGTATTTGCCGTAAACTCCGTCGAAACCTTCGTAAAAACGAGGCTTGCCGTCGGGGCCCGGGCGAAGGGGGATGTTCACGCCGTGATAGGCGGCCATATAGTCGTCGCCGTTGAAAAGCCCGTCTTCGTTGATGTTGTAACCGTAAAGCTCTTCGTTGAGGATGGAGTCTTGATAAAACATATCCTGCCAGAGCTTGCGGTATTCGGAGGTGTTGAGAAATTTCTTTTGCCGCCAAACCTGCTGAAAACCCCAATAAGCGTTGAAGTTAAAGCGGGTTTTGCCCGCGCTGCCGCGTTTGGTGGTAATCATAATCACGCCGTTGGCGGCGCGCGAGCCGTAAATCGCCGCCGCCGCCGCGTCTTTAAGAACGTCTATGCTCTCGATGGAGTTGGGGTCGATGTCGGCCACGGCGTCGACGGTTTGGCCGTTGTATTCGAGCTGGGTGAAGTCGCCGGTGATGAGCGGCACGCCGTCGACGACGTAGAGCGGTTGGTTGGTCGCCGAAAGCGAGGCCGCGCCGCGAATACGCACCGTGGCGCCGGCCCCGGCCATGCCCGAATTTTGTTGGAGCTGTATGCCCGCCGCACGGCCCTGCATCGCTTGGTCCAAGCTCGAAACGGGACTCAAACGCAAGGTTTCCGACGTTACTTTGGATATCGAACCCGAAACGTCCTTGCGCGACTGCGTTCCGTAACCCACCACGACGACCTCTTCCAAGTTGTAGACCTGAACCGTCATCTCGAACTCGTATTTGAGTTTGGAGAGGTCGAGCGGAACGTTTATGTCTTTGTAACCTACGTAAGAAACGTTGATGACACCGTATTTGATGGTGTCGAGTTTGATTTTGAACGAGCCGTCGTAGTCGGTTATGGCGCCGTGAACGACGACGTTGTCGGTGTTGCGAACGGTAACCGTCGCGCCAATCATTCCTTCACCCGACTCGGCGTCAATCACTACGCCGGTTATCGTTTGTCCGGTGGGGGCGGTGGCGTTGGCCGTGGGGCGTACCGCCGTGGGCGGCGGCGTGGCTTCACGCCTTTTTTCGCCTCTGCGTCCACGCACCTCGCCTCCTTCTTGAGCCGTCGCGCATGGAACAAACCATGCAAGCGCCAACAATGTTGCGATAAATTTTCCAATCATGAATCAAAAGCCGTTTATGTTGTTGACAAAGTCCGCAAAAGACGCCGCAATTTATCAAAAAGTTCGTTAAGAGCTTTAATCCCGTTTTATTATTTATTCACATAGCGGTTAATAATACTTCAAGCCGGCAATGTCGTGAACGACGGCGGGGTCCAAAAGCGTGGAGACGTCGCCAAAATCGTCGGTTTGTCCGGCGGCAATTTTTCGCAGAATGCGCCGCATAATTTTTCCCGAACGCGTTTTGGGCAAGCCCTGAACGAAGGTTATCCTTTCGGGCTTGGCAAACGAACCGATGTTCTTGACGACCTCGGCGCGTATTTCGTCGGCCAATTTCTCGGGATGCTCGGGAGTTTCGACCACCAAAACAAAAGCGTGCACCCCCTGCCCCTTGACCTCGTGCGGAAAACCGACCACCGCCGACTCGAGGGCCGTCGGATGTTCGTTAATCGCGTTTTCGACTTCGGCGGTGCCGATGCGGTGCCCGGAAACGTTGACGACGTCGTCCACACGGCCGGTGATTCGATAACCGTGTTCGTCGCGAAAACATCCGTCGCCCGTAAAATAATAACCCGGGTAGGTGGAAAAATACGTTTCGACGAAACGTTTGTGGTCGCCGTAGGTGGTTCTTGCCAAGCCGGGCCACGGTTTGGAAATACACAAATTGCCGTAGACCGTTGGGCCTTCGTACTTTTGTTCCTTGCCGGCGCCGTCCAAGAGGACGGGAAATATTCCGGGCAGGGGAAAGGTGGCGTAGGTGGGCACGGCGGGCGTGATTCCGGCGATGGGGGCTATCATAATGCCGCCGGTTTCGGTTTGCCACCAAGTGTCGGTGATGGGCAGTTTGCCGCCGCCCACCTTTTGATGATACCATTCCCACGCCTCGACGTTGATGGGTTCGCCGACGCTGCCAAGAGTTCGCAACGTCGCCAAACTTTTGTTTTCAAATTGTTTGTCGCCGAAGGTCATCAACGAACGGATGGCCGTCGGCGCGGTGTAAAATATATTGACCTTGTGTTTGTCGCACACGTCCCAGAGGCGTCCGCCGTCGGGCCAATGGGGAACGCCCTCGAAAATCAAGGTCGTCGCGCCGTTGAGCAAGGGCCCGTAAACGGCGTAACTGTGTCCCGTAATCCAGCCTACGTCCGCCGTACACCAAAAAACGTCGTCTTTTTTCGGTTGAAAAACGTTGCGAAACGTATAACCGACGTAAGTCATATATCCGCCGACGGTGTGCAAAACGCCTTTGGGTTTGCCCGTCGAACCCGAGGTGTAAAGAATAAAGAGCGGGTCTTCGGCGTCCAAAATTTCGGCGGGGCGTTCGGGGGTTTGTTTTTCCATTTCCTCGTGCCACCAATATTCGTTGGCCGCAAGATTGACTTCCTCGCCCGTTCTTCGAACGACGACCGTCGCCTCGACGCTCAAACAATCGAAAAAGGCACGGTCGGCCATAAATTTGAGGGGAACGATTTTATCGCCGCGAAAGGCGCCGTCGGCGGTGATAAGCAGTTTGCATTGGGCGTCGTTGATGCGGTCGGCAAGGGCGGCGGTGGAAAAACCGCCGAAAACCACCGTATGCACCGCCCCAATACGCGCGCAGGCCAACATGGCCACCACCGCCTCGGGAATCATGGGCATATACAAACACACCCTGTCCCCCTTTTTGACGCCCAATTGGTCCAAAACCCTCGAAAAACGGCATACTTGTTGGTAAAGTTGTTCGTAAGTTAGGGTGACGGACGCGTCTTGGGGGTCGTTGGGCTCCCAAATCAAGGCCGGTTTTTGGGCCAAATCGGGCAGATGTCGGTCCAAACCATTGTAACACAAATTGGTGCGCGCGCCGGAAAACCAACGGGCCTCCCCTCGGGCAAAATCCCCTTCGACGACCGTGTGCCAACGTTCGTACCAATGAAACGTGTCCGCGACCGCCGCCCAAAATTCGGCGTTTGACCGTTCGGAACGTTCGTACGCCCGAAGATAATCCTCCCAAGTTTTGATTTCGGCTTCAAAAAAAGGCATGTGTGTGCGATTGTCACGCAACTTTACAAAAAAATCGACAACGCCAAACAAATAACGGCTCCACAAATTGAAATTATTATTTATTGTTAAGGATAAATTATTCGCCAAATGCACGCGTTTTTTGTCGTTGTCGGATTGATGGCGGCCGATATCGCGACGCCGCATCAATTGGTTTGACGCAAGAGCGAAAACATCGGATTGCGTCCACAACTTTGGTTGGAAAAGTCTTGCCTTTAAAAATAATTGTGAATTTTTGGCGAAGATATGAATAAATTTTCAAACTTTGTCGCGTTTTTTGTGAGTTGAGCGAAGTGGTACAAGCGACTTTTATTTTTCTTCTGCTCTTTCCGTGGGCGGTTATCGCTCAAAACGCGAAATTGTCGGGTAGGGTGCGGGACGCAAAGGACGGCGTGCCTTTGCCCGGCGCGACGATAAATCTTGTTTTGACCGAGGACTCGACCCGGAGCGTCGGCGCCGTTTCCCGTGCCGACGGCACGTTTTCCATCGAAAATTTGAAGGCCAAAGCTTACAGGCTACGGGTTTCGTTTGTGGGTTATGCAACCTTGGACACCGTCGTCGCGCTAAAACGGGGGGAAAACGGCCCGCTGACCGTTCGATTGCACGAGGCCGAAATCGAACTCAAAGACGTGAAAATCGAAGCGTTGCGAACGCCCGTCGAACTCAAAGGCGACACCGTCGAGTATTCGGCCGACGGCTACAAAACCGGTCCCGACGCCAACGCCGGCGACCTTATCAACAAAATGCCCGGAGTGAGCGTCGAAGGCAATACCGTCAAAGCCCACGGGGAGGAGGTCAAGCGGGTGATGGTCGACGGCAAACCCTTTTTCGGCAACGACCCCGGCGCCGCGCTCAAAAACCTTCCCGCCGGCGCCGTGGACAAAGTACAGGTCTTCGACCGACCCTCCGACCGCGCACGACTTACGGGCGTCGACGACGGTCAGGCCGAGCGCTCGATCAATTTCGTCCTCAAAGCCGAATACAAAAACGGACTCTTTGGACGAATTTACGCCGGCTACGGTTCCAACGAACGTTACAACGCCGGTTTTTCGGTCAACCGCTTCAAGGAAAAACGCCGGCTGACGGTCGTCGGCCTGTTCAACAACGTCAATTTGCGCAATTTCAGTGCGGAAGACCTTGCCTCGCTGACGACCTTCTCCGCCCAACAAGGCCCCGGACGCGGCGGCGGAAGAACGTTCGCCCCCTCGTCGGGACTGCTCGCACCGTCTTTTTCCGGCGCCAACGGAATCAACCGCACCGAAGCCCTAGGCGTGAATTTTAACGACGAATGGAAAAAAATCGTCGTTTTTTCCGGCGATTACACCTTCAACCACGCCACGCGAACGGCGGAAATCTTCACCAACCGCACCTTTTTCGCGGGCAATCTTTTGTACGACGAAACCTACCGCGAAACGGCGACCAACCCCTTTCACCGTTACACCCTGCGTGCCGAAATCACTCCCGACACCGCCAACGCCGTCGTCGTGCAATCCTCGGGAACGTTCTCGTTCGTGCGCACCGACAACCAAACCCTAGGTTTCAACCGCATCGGCGGCGAAACCACAAGCGCCAACGAAAACAACGTCCACAACCCTTACTTCCTACCCAACACCCAACACACGATAACGTTTCGGCACAAATTCCCCAAAGCCCGACGCAATTTTTCCATCGAAACGACGGCCAAAACCTCCGACAACCGCGCCGAACACCAAATGCAAAGCGCCCATTTTTCATTGCGCGACACCTTCGCCTTCCGACAAATTTGGCGCACGACCGCCCCCGAGTACTCCGCCGAAGCCAACGCCACTTATACCGAGCCCTTGGGAAAAACGTCGTCGATGGAACTGTCCTACGCCCCGCAGTACCACCATCGTTTCCGCGAACGCATGACCGACCGACTGGATTACGCATCGGGTGAATTTCTTTTTCGGGACGCTTCGCTTTCCTTTACCCTTCCGTCGAACGTGGTTCAAAATACGGGCAAGGCCTTGTTTCGATTTACGCCCCCAAAACACTACGTCCACGTGGGCGCGAGCGTGCAACACATTCATCTTACGGGCGGACAAACCTATCCTTTCGACGAACGATTCCGGCGCCGACACGTATATCCCATGGCGCATCTGGGTTGGCGGGCCGATTGGAGCCGAACGAAAAAACTGCATTTGTTTTACCGCCCTTCGGTGCGCGTGCCGTCGGCTTTTCGCTTTCAAACCTCGCTCAACAACGCCAATCCGCTTTCTTTATCGACGGGCAACGTCGAACTGCGACCCGAATACGAGCACGGCCTGCGCGGATTTTTTTCCCGCAACAACCCCGAAAAAGGCCGAACGCTTTGGGTGCATTGGTTCGCAAACTACGTACACGATTACATCGGCGGCGCCACCTACATCGCCCGCCGCGATACGTTCGTCAACGGCAATTTTCTGCCCGGCGGCGGACAATTCACCCGCCCCGAAAACTTTGCGGGCTATGTACTCTTCAGGCCGATGTTGTCCTACGGTTTGACGCTTTCGAAAATCAAAAGCAAACTCAACCTCGAGCTAACGCCCAATTACACCCGAACGCCCGGAATTTTCAACGACCGCTTCAACGTCGTGCAAAGGCTCTACATCGGCGGCGGATTCTCCCTTTCCGGCGCCGTCGACGAAAAAATCGACTACACCCTGTCCTACAACGGCGGCTATTCCTTCGTTTTCAACGGGCTCGCGCCCGGAAGAAAACAGGACTTTTACAACCACAACCTTTCGGCAAAAAGCTATTGGAACTTTTGGCAAGGGGCTTTCGTGAACGTGAATCTGTCCCAAACCCTGTACTCGGGCGGCGGTTTCAATCGGGGATTTTGGTTGTTTTCGCCGGCGGCGGGCTACAAGTTTTTCAAAGACAAATCGTTGACGCTTCAGCTCGAAGCCTTCGACGTCTTCAACCAAAACACGGGCGTTTCGCGAACGGTGAACGAGGCGTATATCGAAAACGTGCGCAACCTTGTCGTCAATCGCTATTTCATGCTTTCGCTCGTTTGGCAATTCAAATATTATCCCAACCTCGACCGACGAAGCGAAAGGTACATCGGGGAATAAAGAAGGATCGACCCGATTGCCCCCGTCGTTGCGACAATCAATCGCCCGAAACGGAATGGTGATAAAATTCGTCGCGTACTTCGATTTCGACGGTAATGTGTTGCAATCCCATTTTTTTGAGCGCCGAATGAATTTTGTGGGTAAGAACGCGGGTGTCGTGAAAGTCCTTGGGGGGATCGATTTCCACGTGAACGCTGGCCACGTGATACTCTCCGTCCAAAGTCCAGACGTGTAGGTCGTGTACGGCCTTGACCCCCTCGACGGACAGCACCGTCGTCCGAATTTGGGCCTCGTCCATGTTTTTGGGCGTCGATTGCAAAAAGATGGAAATGCCCTCGCCAAAATTTTTTATCGCGTTGCGGACGATAAACGCGGAAAAGACCAACGACAACAAGGGGTCGAGCCACGGCAAAGCGACGAATTTAAGCGTTAGCCCCACCAACAACACCGCCACCCAACCCAATACATCCTCAAACAAATGCAACGACAAAGTACGTTCGTTGAGCGAGGCGCCCGAGCGAAGCTTTAACGCCGCATATCCATTGACGGCAATGCCCACCAACGCAAAAAGCGCCATACCGTCGGCGTGCGGAACGTCGTCGGTTCCCATGCGCAAGACCGCCTCGCGCATCATGATTCCCGCCCCCGCCAACAACAACGCCGAATTGACGACGGCGCCGAGTATCGAAAAGCGGCGGTAACCGTAGCTGTATTTGGCGTCCCGGCTTTTGAACGACAAACGTTGCAGATACCACGCGAGCGCGAGTGCGAGCGAATCGCCAAAGTCGTGGACGGCGTCGGACAAAATGGCCACGCTGTGCGTCCACGCCCCCACGACGAACTCCGAGACGCAAAACGCCGTATTCAACGTCAGCGCCAAAAGTATGTTTTTGTCCGAACGCACAACGATGCAAATTTACCCTTTTTCGTTGAAAGCGCCGGCGACGGCGCGGCAGGCACGCCTTTGAAAAAATTCGATTGTTTTCTCAACAAAACGCAACTTTTTCTTGGCTCGGGCGTATGAAGTGCATTATACAACCATCATGTTGAAAAAACTGCTTTTTGTCGTTATCGCGGTCTTGGCGCTGGCGCTGACCGTTCAGATTTTTTTGCCGACGATCGTGGGCGCGTTGAAAATCGCCGTAAACCTCTTGGCCGTATTGGGCGTGGTTATCGGCGGCTATTTTATTTATAAACGTATCAAACGATAAATGAATAAGGTAAAAACCTTCGTCGTCGCGGGATTGCTGATACTTTTGGCGTTTTGGCTCGGGAAAATCATCGTTCGCTTGATGTTGCCGATACTTTTGGTCGGCGTCTTGCTGTACGTTTTGATGAAATGGCGCCGTTAGGCCCCGAATTTTACCTCGAAGCCGACGTCGAAGCCGTTGCCCGAAAACTTTTGGGCAAGGGGCTTTTTACGCGAAAAAACGATGTTCTTACCGGCGGGATGATTACCGAGGTCGAAGCCTATTCGGGAAGCGACGACAAGGCCTGCCACGCCTACAACGGCCGTCTGACCGCCCGCAACCGTACCATGTACCGGTCGGGAGGAACGGCCTACGTGTATTTGTGTTACGGAATGCACCTTATGCTCAACGTCGTAACAAACGTCGAAGGCAAGGCCGACGCGGTTTTGATACGCGCCCTCGAACCGATTTTGGGCGTGCAAACGATGCTCGAACGCCGCAAACTCAAACGCTTGGAACCGCGGCTGACCGCGGGACCCGGGGCGTTGGCCGCCGCTTTGGCCGTCGAACGCTCCGACGACGGCAAACCCTTGTGGAGCGACGATTTGTTTATCGCCGACGTCGGCGTCAACGAATTTTCCGTCGGCCGCTCCAAACGCATCGGCGTCGAATACGCGGGCGAAGACGCGCTTTTGCTACGTCGTTTTTTCGTTTTGGGCAATCCCTTCGTCAGTAAATTACGATGACCAACGAAAGGCGGACACCTCAAAGCCCGCCAAATCCAGTGCGCGGGTGACGACCGTGTCCGCCAGCTGTTCAAAATTTTGCGGACGCGAATAAAACGAAGGCGACGCCGGCAGAATAATTCCCCCCGCCTGCGTAACTTTGAGCATGTTTTCCAAATGAACGAGGTTGTAAGGCGTGTCGCGAACGACGCAAATCAATCGGCGGCGCTCTTTGAGAACGACGTCGGCCGCGCGGGTGATAAGATCGTCGGAAATACCGTGGGCGATGCGCCCCAGCGTCCCCATCGAACACGGTACGATGAACATATCCTTGTATTGGGCCGAACCCGAGGCAAAAGGGGCGAAATAGTCGTTGGGTTCGTATATTTTGAAGGGTACGCGCGGCTCCTCGCCGAGTTCGTGGCGCCAAACGTCGCGGGCGTTCTTCGAAAACACCACCCCCACCTCGACCTCGTTTGCGAACGTTTGCAAGTGCGCAAAGATTCTTGCGGCGTAAATGCTTCCGCTTGCACCCGTCACCCCGACCACGACTTTTCTCATACCCTTAAAACAACGAACGTTCGACAATGGTTGCCTTAATTTTTTACGCTTGGGCGGCGGTCGTTTGGGCCAACCACGTCCGTTTTCACGCCGTTGAACGCCTTGGCGACGACCGGGTGGTTTTCCGGATTTCTTGGGACCATGCGTGGCGACTGCCTCCCGACGTCGCGCCGAGCAATCACGACGCCGTTTGGGTCTTCGGCAAAAGTTTTCATCCCCGGCGCCATGTGCGGATTTTGTCGGCGCATTCGCCCGATTTGGATGCGAACGTCCCCGACGATGGAACCGGGGTCATGCTCAAAATGAAAAATTTTGGACAAAACCCCGTCGTCGACGCGCTTTGCACTTTGAACGTTTCGGTGGCCGAACCGATACAAACGATTCGGCTTTACGCGGTCGAAATGGTTTACGTACCCCAAGGGGCGTTTTATTTGGGCGACGGCGCCTCGAAGTTCGCCCTTTGCGCGGGCGACGGCCAAGCTTTGAAAATTGCATCGGAAGCCGGGCTGGATACGGGGACGACGGCGCAAACACTGGCCACGGGGGCCGTTCACCTGCCCGAACGTCCCTTGCCCCCCGCCTATCCCAAAGGTTTCGACGCGTTTTACGTCATGAAATACGAAGCGTCCCAACGCCAATACGCCGACTTTCTCAACTCCTTGACTTTCGACGAACAAACCGAACGCATGAACACGAATGCGCCCATCGGTGCGAACGTACTTTTGACCGGCAATCCGCGGCGCAACGGCATCGTCATGGCGCAACGCGGCGACGGAATCCAACCTTGTCTCGTGGCTTTGGACGGCGACGGCGATGGAATTTTCGACGAAGCCGAAGACGGCGCAAGCCGCGCCTGCAACGGCCTTGCATGGCAGGACGCCGCCGCTTTTTTGGATTGGGCGGCGTTAAGGCCGATGACCGAACTCGAATTCGAAAAACTTTGCCGCGGTCCGGCCTATCCTTTGCCCAAAGAATATCCGTGGGGTACGCCCTATGCCAAAAACGCCGTCGAAATCGTCGACGACGGCACCGTCTACGAAAGCGTTTCCGACACGCCGGCGCCGGGAGAGGGTTTGGCCAACCACGGCGGCCGTTTCGACGAGGCTTTTGTTTGGGGGCCGTTGCGGTGCGGTTTTGCGGCCCGGGAAACGACGGGGCGCGTCGAAGCCGGCGCCGGCTTTTACGGCGCCTTCGAACTCGGCGGAAACGTTTGGGAACCGTGCGTGTCCGTCAAAAGCACGGCTTTCGACGGCAAACGCGGCAACGGAGAACTCTTCAACGGCGCGTCGGACGTTGCCGGCTGGCCCGGGCCGGAAGGAGTTATATTGCGCGGCGGCGGTTGGAACTCGCTCGTGGTCAACGACCTCGATTACGAATTTCGCGACCTTGCCGTTTCCGACCGCTTTTATTTCAACCTCGTTCACAACGTCCGAAGAAATACCACCGGAGTTCGCGGAGCCGGAAACTTTTAATCAAGAATTCGTAAAAACGCCAAGCAAAAAAACGTTCGCAACAATTTGACAAGCGTTGGGAAAAATTGGTTTGAGCCTACCCCGGAATTGTCCGTAACGCCTTTATATTTTCGGGGGCAAAACCACCGAAAGTTCGTTGTCCGTCGCCGGCGCGTCGAAAACGGGCGGGGGGCGCGTTGCGCAACAACGGCGCTATCTTGCGCACGATGCAGAATCCCGCCGCCGCCGTCGAACGCATGCGCCAATGGAACGCCGCCATCGAAGCCATTCGGCCGATGACCGACGCCGTTCTCAAGGCCCTCGCCGACCGCGCGGCCCAAGGCCACGTCCAAGCCGCAAAACTCTACTTCCAACTCACGGGCAACCCCGGCAACAAAATCATCGGC
>CALAJH010000067.1 GCA_937922655.1 uncultured Bacteroidia bacterium | reverse complement strand
GTGGTTTTTCCGCGTCCTTTGTCCCAGCCGAGGGTCGCAAACACGCCTTGAAGGTCGAATTCCGAAACGTGTTTTTTTAGTTGTTGGATGATGTTGTCGTCGTTCATGCAGTCTTGATTGACGGGCGCAATTTAGGGAAAAAAGCAATTTAAAACGCCCCGACGGGAAAATTGTTCTTAAATCTTAACGGTTGCGGGGTAAACCATGCTTTAATTCGTTGCTTGTTTTTTTTGGCTAATTTTGCGGGGTTATGGGCCATTACGACCACCTCGGCATCGAAAGCCGTCGCAAGGAAGAGGTTACCGGCGTTTTCCGTCTCGACCCCGATGGTTGCCGCCCCAAGTTCTACGTTTTGGATATGTTTCCTTATCCGTCGGGTGCGGGGCTTCACGTCGGCCATCCGTTGGGTTACATAGCGACGGACATCGTCGCTCGATACAAAAAACTCAAAGGCTTCAACGTGCTTCACCCGATGGGTTTCGACGCTTTTGGGCTTCCGGCGGAAAATTACGCCATCCAAACGGGCCGTCATCCGGCGGCGACCACCGAGGAAAACATCCTGAGATACAAAGAACAGCTTTCGCTTTTGGGCTTGGCCTACAACCCCGAATGCGAATTGCGCACCAGCGACCCCGCGTATTATCGTTGGACGCAAAAGATATTTTTGTTGCTTTTCGATTCTTATTACGACGCCGAAGCGAACAAGGCGCGTCCTGTGGCGGAGCTCAAAAAACGCTTTTGCGAACGGGGCTGGGAAGGGTCGGACGAGGTTCCGGCGTTTTCGGCCGACACATGGAACGCCTGGAACGAGGCGCAAAAAGAGGACGTGCTTTCGCAATTTCGTTTGGCGTATCGGGCGGTAACGACGGTGAATTGGTGTCCGGCGCTGGGAACGGTGTTGGCCAACGACGAGGTCAAGGACGGGCTTTCGGAACGCGGCGGCCATCCGGTCGAACAACGGCCGATGAAACAATGGGTCTTGCGCATCACCGCCTACGCCGAACGCCTGCTCAACGACCTAAGCCTCACCCAATGGCCGGCGTCGGTCGTGGAAATGCAAAAAAATTGGATAGGTCGTTCGGAAGGGGCGAAAGTCGTTTTCAAAACCGACGTCGAGGGCGTGGAAATCGAGGTTTTCACCACGCGTCCGGACACGATTTTCGGGGTGAGTTTTCTGGTTTTGGCGCCCGAACATCCGTTGGTGGAGGCGCTGACCCGCGCCGAACGGGCGGCCGCCGTCCAAAACTACCAAAGCGAAACCGGCCGCCGTTCCGAACGCGAGCGCCTAGCCGACAAGCGCGTTTCGGGCGTGTTTTTGGGCAGTTACGCGATACATCCGTTCACGGGCAAAAAAATACCGATTTGGGCGGCGGAATACGTGCTTTCGAGCTACGGTACGGGCGCGGTCATGGGCGTTCCGGGCAGCGACGCCCGGGATTATGCCTTTGCCCAAAAGTTCGGCCTCGAAATCATCCCCGTCGTCGAAGGAACAAACATCGAAACCGGAGCCTACGAGGGCAAGGACGGAAAAATGATTCACTCCGATTTTCTCGACGGGCTTTCGGTAAACGAGGCGATTTCGGCGGTCGTCGAAAGGATGGAAAAAGAGGGTTTCGGCAAACGCCGGGTAACGTACAAGATGCGCGACGCCGTTTTTTCGCGACAACGCTATTGGGGCGAGCCTTTTCCCATCGTTTACCGCGACGGGGTGGCTTATGCGCTTGCGGAAAGCGAATTGCCCGTCACGCTGCCCGAAGTCGATTCCTATCAACCGACGGGAACGGGCGCCTCGCCCTTGGCCGCCGTCGAAGACTGGGTGCGCCTGCCCGACGGCGCCCTCCGCGAAACCGACACCATGCCCGGCTGGGCCGGTTCAAGCTGGTACTTTTTCCGCTATTGCGACCCCCAAAACAACCAAACCTTCGCCGACTTCGAGCGTCTGGCCTATTTTTGTCCCGTGGATTTGTACGTCGGCGGCGCCGAACACGCCGTCGGACACCTGCTTTACGCCCGGTTTTGGACCAAAGTCCTTTACGACCTTGGCCTTTGCCCCGTCGTCGAACCGTTTAAAAAGCTCGTCAATCAAGGCATGATTCAGGGCCGTTCGGCCATCGTTTACCGCCGAAAATCCGACGGCGCCTTTGTCTCTTTGGGAAAAGTCGAGGACAAATCCCGATACACGCCCATTCGCGCCGACGTCAAACTCGTTGACAACGACAAACTCGATATCGAAGCCTTCAAAAATTGGTTCGCCGAAGCCCGAAACGCAAGTTTTGTTTGCGAAAACGACGGAAGTTTTCTTTGCGATTCGCTCGTCGAAAAAATGTCCAAATCGTTTCACAACGTCGTCAATCCCGACGAACTTTGCCGACAATACGGCGCCGACACCTTCCGCATGTACGAAATGTTCTTGGGGCCGCTCGAACAACACAAACCGTGGAACACCCACGGCATCAACGGCGTTTACAACTTTATTCGCCGAACGTATAATCTGTTCGTCGACGACGAGGAGCGTTTGTGCATCAACGACGAACCCGCCACAAGCGAAGAACTCAAACTCTTGCACGCAACGATTAAAAAGGTGGGCGAAGACATTGAGCGTTTGTCGCTCAACACCTCGGTTTCGGCGTTTATGATTTTGGTCAACGAACTCTATCGTTTGTCGTGCAGAAAGCGGGCGATATTGGAGCCGATGCTCGTCCTTTTGGCGCCGTTTGCGCCCCATTTGTGCGCCGAACTTTGGGAAAAAATCGGCCATCAAGACTCGATATTCGACCGTTCTTGGCCCGAATACAACCCCGCTTTTTTGGAAGAGAACTCGTTCGAGTATCCGGTGACGGTGAACGGAAAAGTCCGTGCGAAAGTGAATTTGTCGCTCGAACTGACGAACGAAGAGACGGCGGCGGCGGCTTTAAAAGACGCGGCGGTCGTCAAGTTTCTCGAAGGCAAAGCCGTCAAAAAAGTCGTTGTCGTCCCCAAAAGAATCATCAACGTCGTGGTATAAATGCGGCCGGGTTTTCGCTCGGGTTTAGTTTCTGAAGCAAAGGTCGTTGTACGGACAATAGACGCATTCTTTGTGTTTGTCGGTTTGGGTAAAAACAAAGGCGTCGGAATACATTTCGGCGAACAAATCGGAAAGCAAAGCGTAGATTTCGGCATAGGCGGCGGGGGTTTTTCCGTCGGACGAAAAATAATCGTCGGGCAAAAGGTGCAGGATCTCGCCGCTCAAAGCGGGCATGTAAAACCCTACTTTGGGCGGCGGGCACGGCTCGCCCTCGTTCTTTTTTGCGTCTTCAAACATGAGGGCGTAAATTAATCCTTGCAAGGCGTAGGGGTCGAAGACAAAACGGTTTTCGTTTTTTTTGAATTTGACTTCCACGCCTTTACGGCCCGTTTTGTAGTCGAGAATATGGTATCGACCGTCGCGCATGTCGATGCGGTCTATGGTTCCGCCGATTCTCACGGACAATTGTTTTTCCGCGTTTGCAAACGAAATTTCGGAACGTATTTCTTTTTCGGTGGCAAGAACGATTATTTCTTGGCCGCTCTTTGCGTCGCGAACGTCGGTCAAAACGATTTGGCGCGCCATTTCGGAAACGACGTTGAAACGCAACCAGTTTTCGCCCGTGCGCATTTCGGATTCGTTGATGTTTTCGAGGCGCATGGCCTCGGAAATAAAATTGTCGAGTTCTTTGAAATGACGCTCCAAAGCCCACGGAACGATTTTTCTACCGTAACGGACGACGTATCCGTCGAGGGCGCATTTTTTGTCGTCGTTGACGTTGGCCTCGTAAAAAAGTTCGAGGGTTTTGTGCAAAAGCCTGCCGATTTCGTCGTGTTCGATGGTTTTGGAGAATTCGTCGTTTTCGCGGATTTTGTACAGTTGTTGCAAACAAAACCGCAATGGACAAGCGATGAAATTGACAATGGCCGTGGGGGAAAAGAACGCCTTTGATTCCGGATGGCCCGTCAAATAAGAAGCAAGTTTTCGACGTATTTTCTCGTCTTTTTGGGCGGTAACGGGCAGGATTTTCGTGCGTTCCGAACGGGATTCGACGGACGTTTTGGACAGGCGAACGCGGGGATTTTGGGGGACGAGGTCGTGTTCGATTTGTCGGAGGAAACGACTGACTTCCTTTCCGTGTTCGGCGCTTTCTCCGGGGACGTTGTTGTAAAAAAAGACGACGTTTTGGGCCCGCGCCATCAAGCGATAGACCGAATAAGCGGTGTCGGATTGCCACTCGCGGGTGTACGGCAGCCCGAAAGCCGAACGAATTTGCGGCGGGATGAACGTCGCCGGGAATCCCGACGCGGGCAGAATGTCCTCGTTGGCGTTGAGAAAAACAACGGTTTCAAAGTCGAGCGCGGGCGTTTCGTTCAGGCCGATGATTTGCATGCCTTCGATGGGTTCGCCTTCGAAGGGCAGTTGCGTCGTGCGTAAAAAACGTCGAAATATCTTGCGCCACAAAGAGAACGTTATCAATTCCGGATAGCGTTGGCACAAAGCGTCCATGTGCTTGGCGGCCGTATAATAAAAATATAAGATTTCGTTTTCGACGACGTCGAAGTCTTGGGGCGATTGCGCAACCTCGGAAAGCATTTGGGCATATATTTTCAATAGATATTCGTTCCATTGCGCAAGGTTGTTTACCCGTCGAAACATCAAGGAATAGACGGCGGGAAGACCGTGTTTGGGGTCGGCAAGATAAGATGTTTTCGGGTATACGATGCGGTTTTCAAGCAGGGTTTGCAACAATTTGGCGGTGGATTGGGGCGCGGGAAAATTCAAGTACGGGTGCGACAACAAAAATTGTACGTCGGGAAAATAAAACTGCGGCGCCCCGGTATCGGAAATTTTTGCCGACGTTTGAAGGCTCAAAAGTTTTTCGGTGACGGTAAAAAGCGGGTGGCGAACAATCAAAAAACCGCCCGTAACATTGACGACGGGAATGTTTTGAGGAAGGGCGTCGAGCACGGCTTCGAGCGCGGATTCGTCGGGCAAAACGACGGCGGCGTTTTGCCAATCGCGTTCGTTTGCGTGTTCGTAAAGGTATTGGCCGAGGGCGCCGGTTTGCCCGATTTTCAGCGGCGCGCCGACGAATTCAACCGATTTTTCCGCCGAAGCGTCGGCCCAAAACGTCGTCGGTTCCACCCCCGATTTGACGAGTTTTCGGTATCCGAATCCCGCGTCGTGATAAGGGTTTTGGATGCAATATTCGTTGCCGTCGTAAACGAATTTTCCCGTTTTTCCGATAAAATATCGAATGATTTTCTCCTCGCCTTTGCTCGGTCTCGAAAAACCCGCAAACCAATGCGGATGTTTGACGACGGGAGGGGCGTTGTCGATTTTTTGGCAGACCTCGCGCACGCGCATACCGTAATAGCTCAGCTTGCGGGCGCGAAGAGCGGCGGAAAAATTACGGTAAAGTTCGGCAAGGGTTCCCCAATTTTCGACAAACTTTTTTTTGAATTCTTTGTTTTCTTTGCCCAAAACCTCCCAGAACCTGCGATAATCGTCGGCCTCGTCCAGATAGGAAGAAGGGGGGTCGGCGTATTTTTGCCACGCCTCGATGTTGGCAAATATCGCTTCGGGTTCGACGAGGTTGGAGTCGGTTTCGGAAAAATCGTTGATGATGACCTCGGCCCAAGTGTAAAACAAATCGAGGTCGGGTTTTTCCTCCCGCGGATATTGTTTAAAGAGTTCAAAGACGAGGGTGAGCTTGTCGGCGCCGCGAAGTTCGCAATGCGAAGCCAAGAACGTCGCCCAATCTTTGACGTCGAAATCGGGGCGTTTTCCGTAAATTTCGATGTAATATTTGTCGAAAAAAAGGCAGGCTCTGGGCGTGGGAAGAACCAGCGAAAGCGGGTAAACGTCGTGTGCGGCACGGGCCAATTCCTCCAAAAACGCGCTCATCTTTTCAGTTTGTAATAGACGTAGTTGAGATAAAAATACAAGAAAGCGGCAATCATCCCCGCAAGGTGGCCGAAGTGGGAGATGCCGCCGCCGCCGTACGGAAACAGCGTTACCATCGCAACGGTAAATATCATGTAAACCAAAACCAACGAGCGTGCTTGAAACGAAAACGGCAAAGGAAATATCATCAATCTTTGTTTGGGAAAATACATCGCGTAAGCCAAAAGCACCCCCGAAACCGCTCCCGAAGCGCCCAACACCGGTACGGGCGAAGGGTCGAAGGTCGAAATGAATATTCCCCCCACAAACCCCGAAAACAAATAAAACTTTAAAAACCTTTGCGGGCCGATGACCGCCTCCACCGCCGAACCCAAACTCGAAAGCGCAAACATATTGAAAAAAATATGCAACAATCCGCCGTGCGAAAAAAAGTGCGTCAAAAGCTGAAGCGGCGTGAACTCGTCGGGTCCGACGACGCTTCTCAATCCCAGCCAATTGTTTTTGTGCAAGACGAACAAATACGAATATTCGGGGTGATGTTCGGCCACCAAAAACTGAATAAAAAAGACGATGACGTTGATAAATATCAAGTTCATCACAACGGGTGTAGTGCGCATTATTCGGTGTCGATAAGGTCGTTGGCGGATTCTTTGGCGCCTTCGGCGGGCATTCCGGGCTTGACTTTGTACGTGTACGAGTCGGGGATTTGGATAACGTAAGCTTTGTTCGGCGCGGGTTGGGGAAGCGAACTTTTCAAAATCCACGGGTTCAACAACCGTATCATTTTGTAGGTCGTCCCGTTTTCGCGGGCAAAGGTTACCAAATTCGGTATGGCTTTATTGACGACGATGGATTTGGAGGGAATGGGTTCGTAAAGGTCGCCGGGATAAATTTTATAACCGTATTTTTCGGGGTTTTCCAACAACAATTTAAACGCCAAAATACGGTATATGTAGCGCCCCGTCTCGGGATTGAGATGCAAATGATGGTAATCGTTGACGCCCTGAAAACGAATAACCTCGTTGATTCCGGCCATGCCCATATTGTACGAACCGGCAACGATGTGCCAATTGTTGAAGCGTGCATAGGCGCGTTTGAGGTATTTGCACGCGGCATACGTGGATTTGACCGCGTCCTTTCTTTCGTCCACGTATTGGTCGACTTGCAAGCCGAATTCTCGGGCGGTTTCGGGCAAAAACTGCCAATAACCTTTGGCGCCCGCGGGAGACGTCGCCGCGCTTCGGGCCGCGCTTTCGGCAATCATTAAATAAAAAAAGTCCGTCGGCAATCCCTGTTCTTTGAGAATGTCCGTCATTGTTTTTTTGTAACGATGCGCACGTTTGATGATGAGCAGGGTTACGGCAAAGTTTTCGCGGTTGAAGGTCAGTTCGTGGTCGAGGGCCTCGCGAACGTCGAACAAATCCAAAGGAACGGGCTCGCCCGCAAAGGTTAAACTGTCGGGCAAAGGCGGCGCCACCAAAACGCTCCTTTTCGACAAATGATGATACTTCTGGCTGCGGTAATCCTCGTAAGACATGACCAAAAGCTTAAAGGCCGCATAGGAAACCAACGCGATAATCGTCGTCAGCAAAATTTGAAGTATCGCGGGCCTTTTCATATCAATCCGTAGCGTTTGCGTGCAATCCACTCCGCCGAAAGCAACAACAATATCAGCAATATCGGCCAAAGAAAACGCCGAAACCCGGAGGTGGATTTGCGATATTCGATAAGCGGTTTGACGAGCGGTTGGGCAAGAATGTCGGCGGCGACTTCGGAAAGTTGCGCGGCCTCAAAGTATTTTCCGCCCGTTCTTTGCGCGATTTGTTTCAACAAATTGACGTCGGCTTTGAGTTGTGCAAACTCCATCGACGATTTTCCGACGGAAAACTCGCCCTGGTCAAAGCCGACCTTTATGCCGTTTTTAGTTCCCGTCGCCTCGTAACGATAAACGCCTTCGGCAAAAACGTTCATATCCAAGCCATAGTTGCCGGGCGAAAGTTCGTTGAGGTAATAATCGGTTTTTTTTCCGTCGGAAGCGGTGACGGTCGTTTTGATTTCGACGCCGTCGAGGGGTTTGTAGGTTTCGTCGTAGGCCTGTCCCTTCATAACGACGTTTTCGTCGCCTTGAAAAAAAGGTTTGGAAGGAAAGACCTTGAATCTTCGGTTGTCGGCGCGGGTCGTAAGCCATTGAAGCATGTTGGTTATCCACTCGTCGAAAAGGGAAAAGTCCCCGGTTTCGAGGTGGCATTGCATTCTTAGGCGCCAAATATTTTCGGCAATAAAGGTAATATTTTTGTAAGCGCCCGTTTCTTGAAACGCCAAAAGGGGATAATCGAGCGGTATGCCCTTGATTTTCGCGTTGGCGTAAACCGTCGTTCCCAATCGGGGTTTCCATTCGGAGTCGTTGCGAAACATGGGCGGACCGTTTTCCATCAATCGAACGAAGGCTTTTTCGTCCTTGAAACGATAGGTGGAATGAAAACGATATTCGGGTTTGAAAACAATTTGCGCCTCCGAACTAAAGTTTAAATAACGCTCGGTGGAAAGGGCGATAAGTTCGGATTGTCTGGGATGTACGCCGGGTTTGTATTGGCCGCCGACAAAGTGCAACATCGGCGTTTGCTTTTTTTCCCATTGGGCGACGATGGCGTCCATTACCGTTTTGTCGCCCGCATGCGACGGAAACTGATGCAAAATGAACATGTCGAAGCCGCTCAAATCTTGGGGTACGGGTTTGTAAAAGCCGTTGTCGTCGCGACGAATGAAACTCGTGATTTCGACGCGGTCGTCGGTAACGAAGGTGCGCGTTAACGCGCCGACGTCGGGGTGGGGGGCGGCGGCAAAAAGCGCGATTTTCAGGCGTGTTTCCAACACTTTGACGAAAAACAATTGTGCGTTGTTGCGGTAATTGATTTCGTCGGCGACGGCGTTGATTTCGATTTCGTAGGCTTGCAGCCCCGTTTGTTCGAGTTTGATTTCAAAGTCGGCATAGGCTTTGGGGCCGTTGAAAACGACGTTTTTTGTTTGCAGGATTTTACCGCCTTTTTTAAGGCGAACCTCGGCTTGACGCGCGGCATTGCCGACGGACTTGACAACGGCGCGAACGGGGGTTATCGTATTGAGGTAGGAAAGTTCGTTGTGCAAGACCGATTCGACGAGCAGGTCTTTGGACTCGTGGGTGTCGCCGACCATGACGGTATAAACGGGCAAGCCGGTGTTTTCGGCGGAATACAAAGGACTGGGGCCGGCGTTGGAAATACCGTCGGAAATCAGCACCACGGCCGTTAGATTTTGGTTGCCCGCCTTGAACAACCCCTCCTCCAAGGCGCCGGCGATGTTCGTCGAAGAAAATTTGTACGTTATCGAATCGGGAGAGACCAAGCCCTGCAACGACGAACCAAACAAATACGCAAGCGTATTGACCCCGCCCGAAGAGAGTTTTTCGTTAAATTCTTTGAGCCGTTGCGGATGTTCGTTTTTGACTTTAGCCGAATCGCGGTGGGCGACCATGCTTTGCGAACCGTCTTGGAGAACAAGCACCGTCGGCGGGATTTTTTCCTCGTTGATTTTGGTAATCAATGGTTCAAGGATGAGTATCAATACAACGAAAATAGTCAAAAACCGTAATACGGACAGGGCGCGACGAACACTTGTCGGCATTTCCACCGGCGTGTTGTGATACATCCACCACGCCGCCGCCGCCGCCACGGCGGCAAAAAGCGGGATAAACAGCGGGGAAAGCGAAAAATCGAGTTGAAACACCTTGGCTTGTCAATCGGCCTTGCAAAGATAAGCCAAAAAAAACGAAGCCCCAAAATCCGATTTGAGGCCGTCTTTGAAGGGCTAAAAATATTTTTTGTTCAACAAAATTTGTTCTGCGACGGCAAGGTCGGTGGGGTCGGTGATTTTGAGGTTGACCTCGGAGCCCGGATAGGTGTGGACTTGAAAACCCGCCGCTTCGTAGAGCGAGGCGTCGTCGGTGTAATCCGAGTCCTTGAAACGTTTGTAGGCTTGGAAAAACGGGGCGAAAGGAAAAATTTGCGGGGTTTGCACCTCCAAAAACATTTCCCGACGCACGGCGCGGGTGCCGTTTTCGGTGATTTGCCGCAGCGAATGCCTGACCTTTAGGCAGGCGACGGCGCTGCCTTTGGCTTCGGCGTTCTTAAAGCCGTTTTCGATGACGATAGGGTCAATCAGGGGCCGGGCGGCGTCGTGGACGGCGACCAAGGCCGTTTCGTCGGCCGGCGAATCGTAGGCCTCGTTGAGGACGTTCAAGCCTTTCCACACCGAGGCGGTGCGCGTCGCGCCGCCGGCAACAATGCGGTGTTTGCGAGAAAAATCGTATCCCAAGTTTTGGGCAACGAGGTCGCGGACCATGGCCTCGTATCCTTCCGGCACCACCGTCACCCATCGGGCGACGCGTTCAACTTTAACAAAACGTTCGAGGGTGTGCAGCAGGATTTTTTTGCCCAGAAGGGTAACGAACTGTTTGGGAACAGGGGCGCCCATGCGTTTGCCCATGCCCCCTCCCGCAATCAATACATATCTTTGCCGCTCGGTTTCCATCGAAAATTAAGGTTGGAAAGCCCGCTCAAAATTAGTTTTTTTTGACGAATCAAACGATACGTCCGCCGCAAACGACGTCGTCGCCCTCGTAAAACACCGCGCTTTGGCCCGGCGTAACGGCTTTGGCCGCTTCGGCGAAAACGGCCGTCAAATCCCCGTCGGGACGAGGATAAACGTATCCGGGACGTCCCTCGTCCCGGCTGCGGATTTTTATCCAAACATCCATTCCATCCTCGGGAATCGAGTCGTATTTGACGTAATTGACGGCCGTTACGCGCATTTGTCGGTCGTACAAATCCTCCTCGGGACCGATGTAGACGGTGTTGGTTTCGGGAACGATTTTGGTTACAAAAAACGGTTTGCCCAATGCGGGCAAACGCTTGCGTTGTCCAACGGTATAAAACGGATAGCCGTCGTGAACGCCAACCTGCCTGCCGTCGGCTAAAAGCACGGGACCGCCCGCCAGCGCCGCGATGCGTTCGGGTTGTTTGCGGCTCAAAAAACCGCGGTAATCGTTGTCGGGGATAAAGCAGATTTCGTATGAGTCGGGCTTTTGGGCCAAGCGTTCAAAGCCCCATTGGGCCGCCATGCGGCGTATTTCCGATTTTTGATACGTGCCGACGGGAAACATCGTGCGCGACAAACACTCCTGCGACACGCCCCAAAGCACGTAACTTTGGTCTTTGACGGGGTCGGGGCCGCGAAAAACGACGTAGCGCCCGTTTTCGTAACGGATTTGGGCGTAATGGCCCGTGGCGATTTTTCCGCAACCGAGTTTATCGGCCCGGCGCAAAAGCGCCTCCCATTTGATGTACGTGTTGCAAAGCACGCAAGGGTTGGGGGTACGCCCGGCCAAATACTCTTCGACGAAGTCGTCGATGACGGCCTCGCCAAACTCTTCGCGCAAATCGAGAATGTAATGCGGAAATCCGAGCCGCACGGAAAGTTCGCGGGCGTCGTTGATGGAGTCGAGGCTGCAGCATCCCGTTTCTTTGGTCGTGCCGCCCGAAGCCGCGTAGTCCCACGTTTTCATCGTGATTCCCACCACCTGATAGCCGGCGGCGTGGAGCATGGCGGCGGTTACCGAGCTGTCCACGCCGCCGCTCATCGCCACCAAAACCCGGTTGTCGTCAAGATTCATACGTTAGCGAACTTGTCCGCGATGGACGACGGTAACGGCCAAATCCAGTAAGTTGATAATTCCGTCGCCGTTGGCGTCGCAAAAACGGAGGTTGACGTTTTGATTTTGGAAATTGCCCGATTGGTTCCATGGCGCGGGTGCAAAGTACGCCTGCCAGAGGGTACCGGGGTTGGCGCGGGCGTTGCCAACGCCCGCGTAATTGGCGGCGGTGTAGAAGAAGTCGAAGACGTCGCATCGTCCGTCGTCGTTGGCGTCGCCGGGCCAAACGCGGGCCGGGTCGCGGGGGACGCTTAGCGTCGTCGTTGCGGTGCATCCGTTTGCGTCCCGAACGCTTACCGTATAGTCGTCCGCGTCCAAGTTTTCGAACGTCGGCGAAGACTGATAATTTTGACCGTCGAGCGAAAACTCGTAAGGGGGCAGGCCGCCCGTGGCCGTGGCCGTAACGCTTCCCGTCGGCCGGTCGTAAACCATCGTCGCTTCGGCGGAAAGCAACGGGCTTTCGGCCACTTCGACGGTAAAGGTGCGCGAGGCGAGGCAACCGTAAGAATTGACGGTGAGGGTGTAGGTGGTGTTTTGGGTTGGGGAGGCGAAAACGGTTTCGCCGGCGGTGGAACTCAGTCCCGTTGCGGGGGCCCACGTGTAACTTTTGCCGTCGGCCGAACTCAACGCCACCGGTTGTCCGCTGCAAACCGTCGGATTTTCGGGGTTAAGCACGGGGGTAAAGGTGATGTTGGTGGTTCGGGTCAAGTGATTGGCCGTTTGGTCGGCGGCGATGGAGTCGCCGCACAAAAACGCCCGCATCGAAACCTGATTTTTGAGATAATAATTAAAAAACGCCGTCAAATATTTGCGGGAAAAATAAATTTGTTTGGAACGGGAAATGGTACCGGCCGAAGAAACGAGGTCGCATATCGTGGAGCCGTCGGTGAATTTGCAATGCGCCCCGCCGTTGAGGCTCACATGCAGTTTGGGACCTTGCGCCGCGTTGTACATCGGTATTTGGTTTTCGTTGGGGGGGGTGGTGTTGTCGGAGGTGCCGCTGATGACCAAAAACGGTTGCGTTGCCGATTGCAGGGCTTCGATGGCCGAGGGATTGGTTTCGGCGGCGGCCAAACCCGCTATCGCGTCCACTTCGGGATAGACGCTCGGGGTCAAAAACGACGCGCCGCCGCCCATACTGTGGCCTATCGTTCCTTTTCGATTCAAAACCCTGCCAAAAAACGGCGACGACGCGTTGGCGCCCTCGTTGAGCACGTAGCGGATGCACGCCCCCAATTCCCGCGCAAATTCCAAGTGATTGACCGAAAAACCGTTTTGCGTATTTGGCGTAATTACAAAATACCCCCACGACGCCAAATGCGAGAATATCTGCGTGTAATCGAGATAATTGAGGTTGAAGCCGTGGCCGAAGGCAAGCACGGGAAATTGTCCTGAGGCGACGGCGGCGTTTTGGCCGGCGCTTGTCGCAGGGTAATAGACCCGCGCGCCTATGGGATTGTTCGCCAAACCCGCCTCGCTAAAGCTAACGTTGCGAAACCCGACGGCAAACGTTCCCGTTGCCGCGGGCGTGCTTTGCGCCATTGCGGTTATCGCCGACATACACATCCACAAGAGCGTCAAGATGTATTTCATGTTTAATCGGTTTTGTGTACGATAGATTATAAATATTATGACAAAACGGAGGGACTAAAAGTTTCGCCGCACCGTAAAATAATGTGCGCAAAGATAAGCGCCGGCGCCAAAACCGTAAAGAGACAATGTATTATTAGGGCTTCGGGGAAAATCGATTCCATTGTCGTCATTGCGCGTTTCGTTCTTGGGCTTGGGGAAAAACGACGCGGCGGCCGTGGCTTTGTTTTGCGGTTTGCCGGCCATGCACGCTTGCCCGCACGAATCTCGGATTGCCGCGAAAGTCTTTTTCCACCTTTACCTCTTTTAAACCCCAATCGGTTAAGAATTCGGCCGTTGCGTCGGCATAATGCTCGTGAACCTCGAAGATTACGTTTTCAAACCGGGTTTTTTGTACGATGAGGCGATAAAAATACAGCGGGTCGTTGGGCGGGGTAAAAAGGGCCGAATGCGGTTCGTGGTCGCGTACCCGCGGGCAAATCGGAAAATCGGGCGGCACGTACGGCGGATTGGAAACGACCAGCGTACATTCGGGGGCTTGGGTCAGGTCTTCTATCCGCATGGGGACAAACACGGGCATATTCTTTGGGCAAAGCCGCCGGGCGTTTTGTCGGGCGACGGCGAGCGCCCGTACCGAGGGTTCGAGGGCATATACCGTTGCGCCCGCACGCGCCAGCGCAATCGCCAAACATCCCGACCCCGTCCCTACGTCCATAACGCTTCCGCCCGTTTTTCGCCAAAGCGCCACCGCTTTTTGCGCCAATTCTTCGGTTTCGGGGCGCGGAATGAGTACGTCGGAATTGACCTCGACGAAAAAATCCAAAAACGGCGCCTCGCCCAAGACGTATTGATACGGCTCTCCGGCCAAAAGACGTCCAAGGTCGTCGTTCAAAACGGCGTTCGCCAACGACTCGTCCACCGTTTTCAACGACGGAAATTTTATTCCCGTGCGGGCTTCAACGAAGACTTTGGCCAAAAAACGGGATTCGTCGGGGGAATAGATCGCCGTTAAAGCCGATTCGAGCCTTTTGAACAACTCTTTGGCGTTCATAAAACAAAAAGGCCGCGTCCCGTGGGACGCGGCCGCAGTCGGGCTTCATTTTTAATAACGATAGTATTCGGGTTTGTACGGGCCTTCTTTCGGAACGCCGATGTATTCGCTTTGTTCGTCGGTGAGTTCTTCGAGTTCAACGCCGATTTTCGCCAAGTGAAGTCGCGCCACTTTTTCGTCCAGATGTTTGGGCAAAACGTAAACTTTGTTTTCGTAGTTTTCTTTGTGTTTCCAGAGTTCGATTTGCGCCAAAACTTGGTTGGTGAACGAGTTGGACATGACGAAAGAGGGGTGGCCCATGGCGCAACCGAGGTTCACCAAACGGCCTTCGGCCAAAATGATGACCTCTTTGCCTTCGATGTTGTAAATATCGACTTGCGGTTTGATAACGTCGCGGGTATGGCCGTAGTTTTCGTTGAGCCACGCCATGTCGATTTCGTTGTCGAAGTGGCCGATGTTGCAGACGATGGTTTTGTCTTTCATCAAGCGGAAGTGGTCTTCGGTAACGATGCGACAGTTGCCGGTGGCGGTAACGACGATGTCGGCTTCGGGAATGGCGTTGATGAGTTTTTTGACTTCAAAACCCTCCATGGCGGCCTGCAAGGCGCAAATCGGGTCGATTTCGGTAACGATGACCCGCGCGCCGGCCCCGCGCAAAGACTGCGCCGAACCTTTGCCCACGTCTCCGTAACCCGCGACGACGGCCACTTTGCCCGCAAGCATGACGTCCGTCGCCCGGCGAATCGCGTCCACCAACGACTCGCGACAACCGTATTTGTTGTCGAACTTCGATTTGGTTACCGAGTCGTTGACGTTGATGGCGGGAACGGGAAGGGTGCCGGCGGCGACGCGCTCGTAGAGACGCATCACGCCCGTGGTGGTTTCTTCGGTGATGCCGCGTATGCCTTTGGCCAACTCGGGAAACTTATCCAAAACGACGTTGGTCAGGTCGCCGCCGTCGTCGAGAATCATGTTGAGCGGGCCGTCGGGGAAGTAGAGCGTTTGGAGGATGCACCATTCGTATTCTTCTTCGGTCATGCCTTTCCACGCGAAAACCGGGATGCCGGCGGCGGCGATGGCGGCGGCGGCGTGGTCTTGAGTCGAAAAAATGTTGCAACTCGACCAGCGCACTTGCGCTCCCAATTCGACGAGCGTTTCGATAAGCACCGCCGTTTGGATGGTCATGTGGAGACACCCGGCGATACGCGCGCCTTTGAGCGGCTTTTGGTCGCGAAACTCCTCGCGAATGGCCATTAGCCCGGGCATTTCCGCCTCGGCCAATCGAATTTCTTTGCGGCCCCATTCCGCAAGGCTTAAATCTTTGATTTTGTAGGGCAACGTTTCGGTCGCTACCATGTTCGTATTCATTAACAACAAAATTACGAAATATTTGGCAAATGCGTTCCATATTAAAAAAAAGTTTCGTTCAATCGATTGGGATTCACGGCGCCCGCTTCGAATCTCCAATCCGATGCAACGACCACGCGCAACCCAATTCCGTTCTTTTGCGGACAAAAAAACAATCCTAGAAGTTTTTTTGACGAAATTTTTAAATTCTTTTATATTTTTTCCGTAATTGCGAAAAAAGAAGTCATGATTTCGGGACCAAAACTTTACGACAAGGCGGCGAACATTTTGTTGAAAATGGACGAAGGGACGTTGTTGGCGCATTTGGCGGGGCTTAGATGGCGCGGCGTCGTGTGGC
>CALAJH010000066.1 GCA_937922655.1 uncultured Bacteroidia bacterium | reverse complement strand
CGGCTCCGCTTGCCACGAAACCACCTTTTCGCCCGTCAGCGCGTGAAAAAAAGCGTCGGGCTCGACGTCCCAAGCCTCTTTGGCCGGATAATCGTTTTTCATCCCAAAATTTTACGCAATCGAAACCCAAAAGGTTGCATTGAAACAAAACGAATGCAATCAAAATTGCAATTTTTTCCGTTTGGGTTCAAGCCATAGGCAGGCGTTTTTTACGGTGTTTTATCCGGCGTTATTTTTTGACGAGACTCGCCATCAGCTCGGCTTCGGAAACAAGTTTGTCGTCGACGAAGGCCTTGCCGTGCATTTTGCAAATGCCGCGCTTGAGATTAATCATTTCCAAACGGAAATGGATTTGGTCGCCCGGAATGACGGGCTTGCGAAATTTTGCGTTGTCTATCGCCAAAAAATAAACCCAATAATCCTTTGGATTTTCGATGATGTTGAGCAAAAGCACGCCGCCGACTTGCGCCATGGCCTCCAACTGCAATACGCCGGGCATAATGGGGTTGCCCTCGAAGTGGCCGACGAAAAACGGTTCGTTTACCGTAACGTTTTTGTAACCTTCGATGGCGCTTTCACTGAAATAAGTGATACGGTCAATCAATAGGAAAGGGTAGCGGTGGGGCAGAATTTTTTGAATGGCGTGGATGTCGAAAACGACTTGTTTCGAGGGTTCGCGTTGGTATTTGCGGATGACGCGTTTTTGGTTGATGAACGACTTGATTTGTTTGGCAAAGGCGATGTTGGAGGCGTGTCCGGGGCGAATGGCGATGATTTGGGCTTTGAGCGGGGCGCCGAGTAAGGCGAGGTCGCCAATGAGGTCGAGCAGTTTGTGGCGAGCCGGTTCGTTGGCGAAACGATAGTTTTCGTTGTTCAAAAGGCCGTCGGCGCTTATCGAACCGGGGGGAAGATTGAAAAGTTTGGCCATGTCTTCCATTTCTTGCACGTCGACGGCTTCGTCGACGATGACGATGGAGTTGTCCAAGCTTCCGCCCTTGATGAGTCCGGCTTGGACGAGTTGGCGGAGTTCGCGCCAAAAACAAAACGTGCGTCCGGGAGCGATTTCGCGTTCGAAATCCTCCATGCGTACGAGCGTCGCGTGTTGTATGCCCAACTTCGGCGAATTGTAGTCCACCATGACGGTAATGCGAAAATCGTCGAACTGTAGGGCGGCCAAGTCGTGGTTTTGGTCGGCGTCGTGATAATGAACGGGTTCGTCAATGACGAAAAACTCCCGGTTTTCTTTTTGTTTAACGATGCCGGCCTCCTTGATTTTTTCGACGTAGACGGCGGAACTGCCGTCGAGGGCGGGGGGTTCGGGGCCGTGAAGTTCGAGCAGGGCGTTGTCGATTTGCAAGCCCGAAAGCGCGGCCAAAACATGCTCCGTTGTTTGCACCCGCGCCTCGCCAAGAGCAATGGTCGTGCTGCGCTGAAATTCGACCACGTGTTCAAGAGCGGCGGGAATTTCAGGACGCCCCGGCAAATCCGTGCGTACGAACTTGAAACCATGGTTTTCGGGCGCGGGCTTGACGACGAGGACCGTCCCCACCCCGGTGTGAAGGCCCGTGCCTTCGAACCGAACCTCTTCTTTTAATGTGTGCTGTTTGATGTACATACGCCCGGTATTTTACGCCTCAAAATAACACAATTTTCGTCAAAACGTCTATACTTTCCCGGTCGTGCGGGAAAAGTCCCCGACTGTTTAATTCCATTTCGGTGGTATGAAAACGACAACGATAAAATTCGTGCCGGTATTCAAACGATTAATGATGGCTTGTAGCGATAAACGACAAAATCGTCGGTTCCGGCGCTTTCTCCATTTATACTTGTCATTATTGGTTTGACTCCGCCTAAAAATACGAATACCTACACATTAAAAATAAAACTATCGGCACGTTTAAGCCCAAGAACATGTTTTATCGTACAAATGGCGTTTTATCCGCCCGTCTTCGAAAATTCTATCTTTAAAGAATTAAAAAAAAATCCGCTTTTTTGATATGATTTTTTTTTAATTTTAAAAAAAAACATATTTTTTCAAGAGTACGGCTTTCGCCCGTCCGCAAGCACGGGTGGAGCTGTCGATAAACGCCAAAAGTATCAAAGATAACCTTAACACATCCAATTCATGAACGACAACTCCTCCATCGCAACGGTCTTGGCGCCGGAAAACAAATTAGAGAAGAGAGTACATTTCGTGTCGCGCAAACCGGTCATTCTTTGCGTCGACGACGAAAAAGCATTCTTGGAAACGCTCGAACGCCATATTCTTCGGCGCTTTGGAGGTGATTTCAACGTCGAAACGGCCGATTCGGGCGAAGAGGCGTTGGAAGTGTTGGAAAACCTTGCCGCCGAAGGCGTCGCCGTGGCCCTTATCGTATCCGACCAGCTTATGCCCGGTATGCTTGGCGACGAATTTCTGACCCACGCCATGAAATACGCGCCCGAAACACCCAAAATCCTGCTTACCGGACAAGCCGACATGGAATCCGTGGTTCACGCCATCAATCGCGCCCGCCTCTTCCGGTACATCTCCAAGCCGTGGGACGAAGAAGAGCTGACCCGCAACCTTCACGAAGCCCTCCAAATCTATCGACAAAAAATCCTGCTCGACCGCTACGCCGGACTGTTTCATTCCCTCAACTTCGCCACCCAACGCATTTCCGCCCAACTCGACAAATGCGTGATTTGCAGTATTCTGGCCGAGTCCACCGCGCAAATTTGCGGCGCCACGCGCGTCGAGGTCGTACGCGACGACTGCACGGTCTGCGAACATTTCAACCGCGAATACCTCCGCCAAACCCAGCCCGACAAAATACCGGCAAACGTCTTGGACGTACCGATGTACCATGGCGAACGTCGCTTGGGTCGCCTTATTGTGGAAAAAGAGCATGGTTTCGACCAAGTGGATTTGGAAGCGTTGGAAATTTTGGCATCCCAAACGGCGATTTCCATGGTTAACGCCGAGCTTTACCAAGACCTTGCCGCCACCGCCCACGAACTCGACCGGCACCGCCAAATCCTCGAAAAATACAACCGCGACGTTACGGACAGCATCGTCTACGCCCGCCGCATTCAATACGCCATCCTCCCCGAACGCGAAACCCTTGACCGTCTTCTACCCGAAAACTTCGTCCTTTACCAACCGAAAGACATCGTCAGCGGCGACTTTTACTTTTGGCGCGAAACCGAAGGGATACTGACGCTGGCGGTGTGCGACTGCACGGGCCACGGCGTACCGGGCGCGTTCGTTTCTTTGATTGCGTCCGAATGTTTGAATCGATGCGTCGTCGATTGCCACGACCCCGCCGAAATCCTCGATTGTACCGAAGTCATGTTTAAACGCCGGCTCAAAGACCGGCTCGACACCGTCGACCTCGCCCTCGTCCGCTTGGATTTGTACAGACAAACGATGGGCTTTGCGGGCGCGCGCCGTCCCTTGTGGCTCGTTCGCAACGGGGAAATACAGTCGCTGCGGGGGACAAGAAAAAGCTTGGGCGAAGCCACGCCCGTCTCTTACGAAAGCCGTGAAACAAGCCTTCTCCCCGGAGACACGGTGTATCTTTTCACCGACGGCGTCGTCGACCAATTCGGCGGCGAAAACAACAGAAAGTTTAACCCCCGCCGCCTTCAAGAGTTAATCCTGCGTATACACACGCTTCCGCTTTGCGAACAAGAACGGACGATACGAAACGAAATCGAAACGTGGCGCAGGGACAACGAATATACCGACGATTTGTTGGTCGTCGGCTTTCGTTACGAAGGATAGGTACGGACGGCGACGAAAGGTTCGGCAGCCGCACGGACGTTCGAAACCCGGGCCGTTTTCTTGCAAAATGTTAAGGCATTTTTTTCAATAAAATTTCAACGTCCTTGAAAAATTTGAAAAATTGATTTCCAACGTCGCGAATATCCCCGCCCCGGGTGTTTAAAACGCGTTACTACCGGTACGCGGCGCGAAAGGCGTGCAATCAATGGTCGTGGTCGTGCGCGTCGATGAAGAGCAGGGTTTTGGATACGGCGTGGTCGCCGGCGGAAAGTTTGGCAAAATAAGCGCCGTAAGGCACAAGGCGTTGCGTTGCGTCGCGTCCGTTCCAAAGGCCTTGGTGGGCGCCCGCCCGTCCGTCGAAACGACGAACTTGACGGCCCGCCGCGTCCGTAATTTCGAGCGTCCACGGCGCGGTTGTACGGAACTCGAAACGCGTTTCGTGGGTGAAAGGGTTGGGGAATACCTTGAAGTCGAAAATGGTGGACGGCGTCCGTCTGAAGCTTGTAGGCAGAGGAAGTTGGAAATAGGACGAAACAACGGCGGCGGTGTTGGCGGCAAGGGGTTCGACCCATTCGGCGGCGGTTGCGAGCGTTGCCTGAGTCACTCTTTTCATGAACGTTAAATTGAGGGTACCGATGGTATCGGAGGCAAGGTGGTAATGGGGATTGCGGAAATTGGAGCCGTCGGTGAGCATGAGCGCCGGTTTTTGGTTCAACCAAAACGAGGCGTGGTCGCTGCGCAAAAGGTCGGAGGCAACGGCGTAAAACTGCGGCGCCACGTTGAGATTGACCACCCGCAACTCCGGCACGTAACGCGCGGCGGCGTTGGTAAAGCTGTCTTGCAAAGCTCGGGATTGCGGATTGCCAACATTGGTGATGAAGTTGCCGCGACGCTCGTCGGCATTGACTTGTTGGGTCGCTTCGGGGAAAAGCAAGTCGAAGCCTGCGGGGACTTGTTGGGAGTTCGGTTCGTCGGAATAATAGCCAATCATTTCCATGTTTAGGGCGCCCTCGACGACGTCGCCGGGCAAGGTTCCTTCACGAACGTAGGCGCCGCTACCGTTGAGCGCAACCTCTTCGAGGTCGAAGGCCGCGAATTCGAGCGTTTTTTTGAAAGAAAACGGCGCCAAAACACGAGCGATTTCCAACACGGCGGCCACGGCGGTGGCGTTGTCGTCGGCGCCGGGCGTAACCGAAACCCCGTCGTAATGCCCGTCCACGACCAAAACGTTGTTTGGCGAAAAATATCCGGGTTTTCGAGCCAAAAAATTTTTGCCTTCGTAACCTTGATAATCAAAGCTTTGGGTACGCACCTCGTAGCCCAACGATTCAAGACGTTGAAGAATCATTTGCCGGCAGGCTTCAAGATGTTCGGGGTTGGCGCTGCGGTGGCGAAACGATTGCGTCAAGAATTGTAGGTCGGACAACATTCGCGCCTCGTCCACGTTTGCCACCCATTGGGCAATATTCGGCGCGTCGCCGGCCTCCGCCACCACGCGCAAGCGATACCCTTCGACGTCCGGCGCCAAAGGGTACGCGGAAAGTATGGATTTATCGTACTTCCACGAAGGCGAAACTTCGACGCCCGTCGGCACATTGGTCGTACCGTCCGCGGACTCGAGCCGAAGCGGAAAGGTGGCGCCGCCGTCGGCCGAGAGTTCGGCGTAAACGGCGACGTTCGTTTCGCCGCCCGTGACGGTAAAGCGGGTGGTGAGCGTTTGCGCCGCCGAATCCACGCTTACCCGCAGCCCCGTGATTTCCAGTGTAGCGACCCTGCCCCATACGTCGGTCGCCGCCGCCGCAACGAACAACGCCGTCAATATTATTGTTTGCATACTCTATACGGATGATGTTTAACGCAAAGTTACGGAACTTTGTAGAAATGCGAACCGTTGTCGGAGTTCAAATCATTGGATATAGAGTCGGTTGTTCGCCCGGCACGCTTTAAAAAAAAAATAAAAACGCCCGCCATCGTGCGATGGTTATGCGGATTCCGACGCGGCAAGTCTTTGCGTACCGCACAAAATGAAAATCGTAAGCGCGCAGAAAAATGGTGTTTTGTTGTCATGGTGCGCACAAAACGCCGTTGTTTTTTTTTACGCCCCGTCCAATTTTTACCGGATTTCGATTTTTAATGCTAATTTGCCGCATATTTTTTTCACATACGGCATGAATAAAAAAGAACTTGTAAGCATGTTGGCAAAATCCACGGGGATGCAACAAGGCGACGTCGCGGCCGTCGTGGAAGGATGCTTCAAAACCATGGCGGACGTCTTGTGCCGGGGCGAACGCGTAACCATTCGCAACTTTGGGAGCTTTTCGATTCGTAAACGCGCCGCCCGCCGCGCCAGAAACTTGGCCAACCAACAAATGATGGAGGTGCCGGAACATTGCGTCGTGGACTTCGAACCGTCGGAAAACTTCGCCAAAGTCATACGTGAAAGCGAAAAATTGAATCAAATGCTAAAATCGGGACATAGCTTTAAACTTCGTTCCCCTCCGGCGCCCGACACTCCCAAAAATCCCAAGCATCGGCGTAAAAAAACGGGAGACGAGACGGGCGCCGCCCCAACGTCCGTCCCCCTTTCCAAAAGCGAAGAATGAAAACCGCCGCTTTCGTTATTCCCGCCTTCAATCCCCCCGACGACTGGCAAGAACGATTGGCGCAGGAACTTGCCGCCTTAGACAAGAATTTGAACGTCGAGGTTGTGGTTGTGGACGACGCTTCCGAAAAACCCGTCGAAGTTGAGCGTTTGCAAAAACTTTTACCCAAGGCGAGGGTGCGTTTGACGCGCTTTGCAAAAAACCGTGGCAAAGGAGCGGCGGTTAGGGCGGGCTTGGCGCTTTTCGACCCCGCCGACTATTACTTTTACACCGATTCGGACTTTCCCTACCGCCCGCAAGACGCGGCGGCCATGATGCGGGCCCTTGACGCCGGCGCCGACGTCGCGCCCGGCATGCGCGACGACTCCTATTTCGCCAACATCCCCCCGATGCGCAAACGTATTTCCAGAATGCTCTCGGCGATGATTCGGACGCTGGTGCGCATTCCCTTCACCGACACCCAATGCGGCCTCAAAGGTTTCAACGAAAAAGGACGCGAACTTTTGTTCAAAACGCGCGTCGAAAGATTTCTTTTCGACGTCGAATTTATTTACTTGGCCTATCACACGCCGGGGGTAAAGGTTGTTCCCGTACCCGTCACCCTGCGCTCGGGCATTACGGTGTCGGGCGTAGGCGCGGGACTGTTGTTGCGCGAAATCGGCAACTTTTTTCAAATCCTTTATCGCATATACGTTCGCGGATGGTAAAGACCGCCTATTTTCTACTTTCGGCAGGTTTGGCAATGGGCGTCGCTTTTTTTTTCTATGCCGACGTTCTGAGGGCGCCGAACGACCATTGCCTTTCGGGACACGACGGCGTAAAAAATTATTTTACCTTTATTTACCACGCCCGGCACGACACGTCCTTTTCTCGGTTTGCGGGCATGAATCATCCTTTTGGCGAACACGTCCTTTTTGCCGACTGCCAACCGCCGTTTTCGGGGGCGTTGATGGTTCTTCGACGGGCGGGTTGGGACTTGACGGACTACGGCGTAGGCATAGTGAACGTATTGCCGTGGGTGGGTTTGGGTTTGTGTGCGGGGGTGTTGTGGCTGTTGATGACGCGCATGGGCGCGGGCTACGGCTTTGCCGTTTTCGCCGCCGTCGCCGTAACGCTCATGAACCCGACGCTACGACGTTGGGAAGGGCATTACGCCCTTGCGTACGCTTTTGTTTTACCCACGATATGGCTGGGGGTGCAAAAGTGGCAGGAAACGATGCGCCGGCGCCACAGTCTCGCCCTCATGCTTTTCATAACGTTTTTCGCGTGGGTGCATTTGTATTGGGCGGCGTTGGCGGCCGTGTTTTTGACCGCCTATTGGGCCGTGGGAATCGTCCGAAATCCGGGGCTTGTCGCCCGTTGGCCGCATTTTTTGGCACAAGCGCTCGTTCCGTTTTTGACCGTCAAACTCTGGCTGGGGCTCACCGATTCGGTATCCGACCGCCCCGACGACCCCTATGGATTTTTGGTTTATCGCGCCGCGTGGGAAAGCGTCTTTTTACCGCTCGACATGCCTTTGGCCGACCTCGTCAATCGCTTGGTGAAAATACGCAACGTATCCAAAGAGGGGTACGCGTACGTCGGCTTGGGAGCGACGGCTTTGAGCGTCGCGTCGGTTGTGCGCTTGGTTTATGCCGCGTATCGACGAAAGTCCCTGCCTCCCCTAATCGCTTCTCCGCCCTTAAACCACGCTTTGACCGCCGCCGTTTGGGTGTTGTTGTTTTCGATGGGCGTGCCGTTTGTGTTTTTACCCGAACAAGTGTTGGAATGGACGGGGCCGTTGCGTCAGTTTCGTTCCATCGGTCGGTTTGCGTGGTGGTTTTATTTTGTGGTCAATGTCGTTTTGGCCGTTTGGGTCTATCGAAAGTGTGTTTTGTCTCAAAATTTCAAACAAAGGATTTTGGCGGGAATGTTTTTTGCCGTATGGATTTACGAAATACCGTATTTCCACGCGGGCATCGAGCTTTTCAAAGACAAGTTTCCCAGTCCGTTCTTGAAAAAATGGAATGTGGCCGCCGGCGATTTTCAAGCGCTGGTTTCCCGCCCTTACTTTCACGTCGGTTCCGAACGAATGAACATCGGCGAAGACCAATTGAGTTTTGTGGCGCCGGACGCTTTTTCGTTGTCGGCGGCGACGGGATTGCCTTTGACTTCGGTGATGATGAGTCGAACGTCGTTTTCGCAAGCGATGGAAAGTTTGGGCTGGGGCATGGAGCCGTTGCGGCCGCCAAAGCTATTGGAACGCCTTCGGGACCAACGTCCGTTGTTGTTGTTGTTGCGCGAGCCGGCCGACGAACGCATCGTTGCCGGCAAACCCGAGGCTTTTGCCCAAAAGTTGTCCGTCGGCGAAGGGCTGTACGCTTTGCCCCTCGGGTATTTTGCCGAAAGCGCCAAAATTCGCGCCGCCGCCGTTAACGACACGCTTCAACGCCACGGCGCCCAAAGCTACGTCGCCGGCGGAACAAATTTCGTTTTTCGACCCGACACCGTATTGTTGCCCCCAAGACGGGATACCGTCGCGTGGGGGGCGAAATTGCCCGCCGGAAAACCACAGGTCTTGTCCTTTTGGCTCGACCTCCAAAAAACGCCGTTGTTTACCGACGTAAAAATTCGATATTTTTCCAAAGGAGCGCCGACCTCGGAGATAAACACCCGTAACGACGCGCATATGGTCGCCGATTTGCCGAGAGGGAAATTTCTTGTCGAACGCGCTTTTCAACCGTCGCCGGGCGACGATTCTTTGGTCGTTGTACTGCACGCCGCCCGCGAACGAAAGGCTTGGGACTTCATGATTCGAGACGGCGACGTCTATCAAAAAATTAACGGCGTTTATCGATTCAACAACCGCGTTTTACCTTAGGTTACGGGCTGCGCTTGATACGACGCGAACAGAATCAAACGCAAAAACCATCGGCCGTTGGATTTTGAATTTCGGCTGACGAATTTCGTTGGTACGCAAGCGACAACCGGCGGTAAACCTTGCTTGCCGACTTGAACGCCGGATAAACAACGGGATTGAGCGGGATATTTTTTGCAGGGTCGTTCCCGCTCAATAAAACGCGCCGTTGCGCGTCAGTTGTCCACCATGACTTTTGCCCAAAACAAACGTTCGGACCAAGTCAGTTCAAGGGCGTAAAGCCCCGGAGCCAAGCCGCGGGCGTCCAAGCGAAGCGTGTTGTTGTCCGTCGCAACAACGGCTTGGCGGACGGACGTTCCCCGCACGTCCCGCCAGCGTACCCGGACGTGCCCGTAAACCCCGGGCGGTAAAACGACGTTCAACGTTTCCCGAACGGGGTTGGGAAACGCACGAACGACCGAACGCACGCTCTGCAAACGGGAAAGAGTGTCGGTGGTGTCCGTCGGGACGGTATCGGTGGGAACGGTATCGGTGGGGACGGTGTCCGCCACGCCGAACCGGCTGCGCAGTAAATTCCATGCGTTGATTTTTCCCCATCCCCAATCGGGACTGCCGTTGGGAATCGCGCCCGTGAAAAGGTCTTTGACCGCCGTGGTAACGAGCAAATGTTTGAGGGTGTCGGGATGGATGGCGGGCATGGCTTCGAGCATAAGCGCCACCACCCCCGTAAGATGCGGCGCGGCCATCGAAGTCCCCCAAAACGCCGAATACGCCCATCCCTCGGGGTGTCGAAACGTGGAAATCGTCGAATCCACGGAACCAAACGAATTGACGGCCGAAACCACGTTGCTCCCGGGCGCCGAAACATCGGGTTTTATACGTCCGTCGAGCGTCGGCCCCCGACTGCTGAACGGCGCCAAATCCCCCACCTGCGTAAACACCGAAGCGTCTATCGCTACTTCGTTGCCATACAAATTGACGTACCGGTTTTTGGACGTATAAGCGCCGGCGGTAAGGATTTTTTTGCCCGTGCCGCCAATTTCGTTTATCGTATGGCGGTTGTTGCCGTTCTTGAAGCCGGGCAAAGCGTTGCCGCCGATGTGGTCGAAGAACTGTTGGCCGTTCGCCCACGCGTGTATCGTTTGCGGCGTCGAAGAAACGTAAACCAACGCCATTTGATATTTTTCCAAGTTGGGGTTGGTTACTTGCAAAAGTATTTCGGGGCGGCGGTTGTGATTGACGGGGAAAATCACCGATTGCATGGCAATGTGAAAAGTGTCCACGGTACCCGGAACGACGATGTACGGCTCGATGTATTCGTAGTTGAGGGTGGAGGCGAAGTAGCTCCAAGAACGTACTTTTTGCCCCGTTTCTTTGTTGTAAACGTCAAAATCGAGTTGAAAAGCTTTTTCGGGGTCGCCGTAAGAATCGATGTAAGTCCAACCGCCGCCGTCGGCGCCGCTATGAAAAGTTACAAACGTACGTATGGTGTCGGATTGGTTGGCGGTGAAGGCATGCTCGAAGTGCGTCGGTCCCCAGCCCGAATTGCCCGCCGCGCCAACGAGAATACGCCTCGGGCGAATCATTTGTTCGGTCGTTCGGTCGAAAGGCGAGGTGCCGTCGTGGGGGCCGTATTGTCCGCCGATGCTCAAATTGACGACGGCGGCAAGCCCTTCGTTGTTGGCGTAGTCGAAAATGTATTTTATGCCGTCGATGATGCTTTGGGCGGTGAAGTTGGTGGAAACGAGCATAAAGTCGGCGTGGGGCGCGACGCCCGCGTATTGCCCGTTGGTTCCGTAACCCGAGCCGGCCGCAATGCCCGCAACGTGAACGCCGTGGGACGTTTCGTCGTCGTAGCCTTTGTCCAATATTTCGTTTTCGCCGACGATTTCCGTGCCGTAGTCGAAGCCGTTGGGCCGGGGGCCGGCGTCGTTTTTGTGTTCCCAGACGCGCAAAATGCGCAAGCGCCCAAGACTGTCTTTAAATATAGGGTGGGTATAGTCGTAACCGCCGTCCACGATGCCGACCAACACCCCGCGTCCGGTGAAGGCGGCGGTCATTTTTTCGCCCGCCCACACTTTTTCCGCTCCTACGGCTTTGCGCGAACTGTCGAGAACGGGATGGACGTATTCGTCCACGTGAACGCCGACGATTCCGGCGACGTCGTTGAGGGAAGGCAAGGAGGCCAACGGCACGACGGCGCCGTAAAAATTGCCGGCGTGAGGCCTGAGGCTCACCCCCAAATTTCGGAGCGCGTCCCAATCGGGATTCTCGCCGACCTCAATCGAGGCGCGAATGTAATCCGTCCCGTTGCGTTGAAAAACGGGATAACGGGCGGCGAGCGCGGCACGGGCGTTGGCGTTGTCGCACTTGCCCGCGTAACGTCCCGCCAAGAGTCCGCTGTGCGCCGAGAGCGTCTGCGCTTTTGTCGTGTTTGCCGGCCACAACGTCCACGCGATAACCAAAAGCCACATAAGTTTTAAATAAAAAGCGGGGCGGCGTTCCCCGCTCCACGACTTAAATGAATGAATAAAGCCGATTGAAATTGGGGTTGATTATTTGACCGTTATTTTTCGACTTGCCCAGCCGTCTTCGGTCAGAATTTTGACGACGTAAAGTCCCGAAGCCAAATGGTCGGCGATGAGATAATCTCCCGGGCCGGGGGCGTGGGATTTGCGGGTTTGCAAAACGCCTTTAAGGTCGTAAATTTCAACGATAAACGGGGACGTTGCGGGAATGCGCAAATAAATTTGCGAGCCCGCGTCGGCGGGCGTCGGGTAGACCCAAAAGTTTTTCAAGGTCTTGGCGGCGCGAACGGTTTGGGTGTCGGTGGGGACGGTATCCGTTGGAACGGTGTCCGTTGGAACGGTGTCGGTGAGGGTTTCAATCAAAAAATCGTCCAAATACAAGTTGTTTCCAAAGCCGTTGACGGTTTCGAACTTGATTTGGAGGTTGTTTTTACCGATATAAGGGGTCAAATTGACCAGTTCTTGACGCCAAACGTTGGGTTTGTCGTTAAAGACGAGGAATATTTCGTCGTTTTTGGGGGCGGGGATGGTCATGAGGTTGGTACCGCCTTTGGCGTAAAGGAGTTTCCACGTGGCGCCGCAGTCTTCGGAAATTTCGACGCGAAGGGTGTCGTTGTAAAGGTAGGGAAAACCGCCGGCGTTGCTTTGCAGGGGGGAATAAGCGACGTTGAAGCTGAGTTGGGCGCGGTTGCCCTCGACGAGGTTGAACGAGGGGGAGACGAGGCCGTCGCGTTGGCCGTAGCCGTTGTAACGAAAATGTTGCACGGTGGCGCAACGCGTGCCGACGCCGAAGCCGCTCGTTCCCGAACGTGGGAAGAAAGTAAAGTTGTTGAGCGCGTCGGCGCTGTCGGGGTTGAGAATTTTCCAGTCGCGGGGGGGAAATACGCCGTCCTCGAAATCGACTTTTATGGGAAGGTCGTAAACGGTGTCGGAAACGATGATGTAACCGGTTTTGACGAGGGGTTCGGACCACGCGGTGGCGTTCATGACTTTTAGGGTAACGGCGTAAGCGCCGGGTTGGTTCCAGACGACGGTGGGCGAGGGCACGCTCGACGTCGCGGGGGTGCCGCCTTCAAACGTCCATTCGTGGTCTTGGGGCCAACCCATTGAAAGGTCGGTAAAGCGCACGGGCGCGCCGACGCATGGACGGCGGTTGTTGCAGGTAAACTCGGGCGTCGGTGGGGCGTACGGCCCCACGCCCGTCATTTGTAGATTGGCTTCCGACCAAATGAGCGAACGCCATTGTTGTAGGGCGAAAAGCGAACGTTGGCGTTGGCCGGCGGTAAAGAGGTCTTTGGCGCCGTCGTTGGCGTAATCCATGTGGTTGCGCGTTTGGTCGGGCAGGTCGGGGCTGTCGTTGTTGCAGGAGTTTTGTTGGCTTGGAATGCCGTAGTTGGCGTTGCGCGTGGGCGGGGTGTCGCAGATGTAGTCGCCGGAATTGGCGCAACTGGACGTTCCGCAACCGCCTTCGAAGGGGTGGGCCAGCGCCATCCAGTGTCCGGCTTCGTGGGTAAACACCCGTCCAAACGGGGTGATGGTGTTGCCCGCCGTGCCGACCGTTCCCCAGCTGTTGTGTTTGATGACGAGGCCGTCGGTGGAGGGGTCGCCGCCGGGGAATTGTGCGTAGCCCAGCACTTGCCCTTGTCCCCCGCTTAGAATGTCGCGCACCAGCCAGACGTTGAGATAACGGTCGGAGGGCCAACGCGAAAGTTGTTTGAGCGCGGGGTCGCCGATGTTGTGCAAGGTCAGCGGCGATTGAACGTAGATGATTCCGGGATGGGGGTTGCCGTCGGGGTCGAAACGCGCCAATTGGAACTCGACGTTCATATCCACGCCTTCGCCGAAGCCGATGGTTCCGGGGATGCGTCGAAAATCCCGATAGGCGGCGTCGAATTGACTCATGATTTGTTCTTCGCCAATGCGTTCAAGGCCGTTGTCGTGGACGACGTGAACGACCACGGGGATGGTGTAAGTTACTTCGCCCGTGGTTTTGAACGCCGGGGGATGAGCCAAGGAGGCTTTGACCTCCTCCAAACGGGCGGCATAGCCCGGGTCGCGACTTTTGAGGATTTCCACATATTCGTCGGTACCGCAGTATTGCGCCTTTACCGAACCAAGCGCCGTCATTAACGCGACGGCCGTCCATGTAGCAATGTTTTTTTTCATTCCGTTTTTTTCGGCGCGCCGAGGCCGGAGATTGTTTTTTGTTTATGGCAGCGTTGCGAATTTTACACCGCACCTGCAAAGATAATATATTTTTTTTGATTTTCGACGCGAAGGGACTTGGTATAATTAATTTTTATCGATTCATCTAATTTTTGGGTGGGATTAAACGGATAATAATAGGGTAGCACATCACAGTTGATGTTTTTTTCATCATCAACCGGGCCATTGATTTTGCCGTTTATCACTACAACCTATCGTTACCGGTTTAACGCTACCAATAAAATTTAGTTTTTTCCATACCCCGTTAAACTTTCATAAGCGGATATTTTTGTCGTCATCGAATTCACGACGGAAGGCGAAGTTAATAAACGTTAACCGTCGTTACCTTTTCATGTATCTCCGACAAAACGCCGTCTACGAATACTCTTCGGGTTTGAGGCCGGTGGCTTGGAAAATCACGTCGTGGGAAAATCCCATGCGCATAAGGTTTCGGGCGGTTTCCAATTTGCCCTCGCGTTTGCCTTTTCGTTCGCCTTTTCGTTCGCCTTTTCGTTCGCCTTCCAATTTGCCTTTTCGTTCACCTTCCAAGAGGCCTTTTCGTTCGCCTTCCAAGAGGCCTTCGTTGAACTTTCCGTCCAAATCGGGCTTGAAGAGTTCGTAAATTTCGGGATTGCCGAAAATGAGGTTGTGCATCGCCTCCCGTCCGTAGTCTCGATACGTC
>CALAJH010000065.1 GCA_937922655.1 uncultured Bacteroidia bacterium | reverse complement strand
CGAAACCATACGATCTGAAGTACGACGTAAATGAAAACGGTTATCCAGACAGTTACGGCAGCGGGATGTATAAACGGAGATATAAAAAGCAAATAAAACGACCGGCGAAAAGAGAAAACCAAAAACAATGCTAGTATTAAAGTTAAATAAATTTTTTTAATAGAAAAGGTAAAAAAAATCCATTCATGGTTATGGAAATATTGACCGGCATGTTCCGCAAGAAACTTAAAACCACTCAACAATACTCCGGAAATATGGTATGAAAGGTATTCGTGGATATACTTCCAATTGGGTTGTCTCCAAAACACAAGAATTGAAAAAATTATAAGGGCGCTCAGGTATGATAAACGATGCTTCAACATAAAAATAAGCAAAGCAAAATATATTGAAAACGACAACGTCAAAGGAACGAAAAACGCATATATAACCGGAAACGGACGGTCGAGAATATGACTCCACGCCCCCGCATTCCATAAAGTGAAATAATGATACGGCACGCTTGTTTCTAGGTTGGTTATTACATTGGGAAAGGCAAATATGGTTTCACGGCCTGAAACCAACATACCGTAATAAGAACCATGATACGTACCTGCATCCCAAGTAAAAGGTCGATAAATTAAATCATTGTTGATTGTGTACTTAAAACAATACCCGCCAAAAAGCAGGGTATATCCAAACAACAAAGAAGCAAACAACTTTCCGTTAAGCCTGACGTACAAATCATTCTTATATTCGCCGAGAGCCAAATACCATAACGGCGGTATCGCCACCAGTATCGTTACGCCACGGGTAACCCATAAAGCATGTATCGTCGGTATGGTTAATATGCCCGATACCAATGCAAACAACAATCTTACTCCGCCGCGAATGTCGTTTATTCGCGGATTGAGCAGTCCAAAAAGACGTAAAACTCCCTCGCCGACTACGTAAAGTATAATCAAGCAGTATAACGTCAAAAAATAATTTTCAATCAGCGTTTTATAATAAACGTTCATTGGTTTTTGATAAATGGCTTGGAAAACGTACCGAAATTTTCTCCGAAAGTTTTCATGTATTTTTTTGCGTCGGGCCCTGCGTTGAATATTAAATCCATTATGGAGACGCCATGCTCGAATCCGCCAAAAAGCTGTTTGTATTCGGGATAATTTGAATAATCAAAGTAATGCAGGTTTATTCCCGCCTCGGCAAAAATTTCAGGATTAATGTATGCCTTTGCCGCAGGCCCGGAATAATAATCCGTTGCGCCGCGTTGCAAGCACAAGTCCACTAGGCGCTCGGTCTTTCCTTCAATCAAATTAAATTCATTGCTCCAAAATATGTTCGTGTTTATTCCCAAAATACCGTTTATCGTTTCGATAAAATTCCGGTTTACCAAACTTAGATAATCGTTCGGGTTGCGATAACAACTTTCAAACATCGGCGCGTATTCTTTAAAATAAGGCGCCTTTTTATAGTTGTAAATTATCGTTTTCCAATGCTCTTCGGCCCATGCGTTGCCGTCGATCTTCGTTTCGTTAATTTTTTGAAAGTAACGTCCTTTGTTTTGAACGGGTATCGTCAACCACAACAAACCGTTGGGCGTAACGATTTTGTTTCGATTTCGCCAGTCACGACGGGTGAACTGTACGTCGTCGTACAAAATCAATTCGTCCGCGAGGTTTATCGCGTCAAAATATCCTTTCCATGGAATATAGTTCGATTGCGTGATTACCAGTTTTTTCACCGCTCCAAAACCGCCAAGCCAAAACCCGTTTTGCCGTAACCGTTGCCGTTGTAAAGCATGTATCTGTCGCCGTTGTAATCGAAAACAAAAGGATAACATATCATTTCGGAATCCCAATCGTCGGGATTCGGCGACACGTCTATTCCCACAATTTCGTCCATTCTTTCAAACCGGATTCCATCGCGACTTTCCGCATATCCGATTCTATAAGTGGAAGTATTCGGACCCGCACGATAAGAATACCACATTTTGTAAATACCATCTTCCTTGACTACACAAGGACGACTCATAGCATATTCATGCTCGTTTTTAAAGTTTAAGGATATAATCCCCGATGGATTCCAATGGATTCCGTCTTCGCTTTCGGCATATTTGACGACGTGCGCCATATCTTCCTGACGAGTTCCCCACGATAAGTTGCTTCCATACCACATCCGAAAAACGGAATCGTCTTTGAGTACAAAAGGATAAGAAATCGAATAAGGATCTTTATCGTTTCGATCCAATATCGGAGCCAAAGACACGCGTTTTGCGGAACCGTCGGAATCTAAAATCGCCATACCTATGCTGTTTCTCCAAGGCACGGTAACCCCCAAATTCCACCCCAAATAATACAGCGCGTCTTTGTCCTCCAGTTTTGTAATACAAGAAAGAGAAACCCCGCTATCGTCAAACAAACCTATTTTTCCGGGGTATAAAACAGGAGAAGGAGAAAATTTTAAAATTTCGTATTCCGGGAATAAACGCACGTCCGCGTAAGCGATATGCGATCTCCTTTCGTTGTCTCTTGCACTGAAAAATATACGAAATATGTCTTCGTTGATTGCCATGGCTACCGTATTTGCAGCATGGGAAGCGTGCCAAGCTCCACATTTAAGGCTTTGAGGATCGTAAATCCTACCTAGTTTTTTCCATTTCATCGTCTCTTTTGTAATTTAACGTCTCCTCGACAATGTAAAGCGGTCGACCTTTTACTTGGTCGAATATTTTTCCAATATACAATCCGTGAATTCCAAAAACAAGCATGACAACGCCCGTTGAAAACAACAACATGACCATCAAACTTGTCCATCCCGAAAGAAAACCTTGCGTGAAATACAAGGCAAACAATAGTCCGATAAAAAATAGAGATAAAACGAACATTCCTAAGCCGATATAAACACTCAAATACAATAAACGGTTGGATTGGGATACTATACCGTCAATTGCAGAATTAAAAAGTTTCGTAAAGTTGTACGAACTTTTTCCTTCGAAACGCTCTTTGTGTTCGATGGAAATGGTAGTACTTTTAAAGCCTAACTTCTTTAAAACCAGCAAATAATGACGGTGTACATCTTTGAATAACAAAAATGCTTCTACCACTTTGCGACTCAATATGGAATAAGCACCAATTTTTAAATTGTACAACTCTTCATTTTCCGTCAACTTATCCAAAATAAACCCATATAAACGAGCGGAAATATTCTTAAGTACATTATGACGCCTTGCTTTTTTGACCGTGTATACGACATTGTATCCTTTTTGTGCCGTTGACAAAAGTTCGGGAATATATTTGGGATCGTCCTGCAAATCACAGTCCATTATAACCACGTAATTTCCCTTCGAGTGAGCTAACGCTGCAGTTATTGCGTAATGTTGTCCAAAATTTTTGGACAACTTAATCCCTACAACACGTAAATTTTGAGCACATATTTCCTCTATAATCTTCCAACTGGCATCAGGACTACAATCTTCAACCAGTATGATTTCGTAATCGTCGGTTAGAGGCTTAACCGCTTCCTCAATCCTTCGAACGAGTTCAGGTAGAATTTTTTCCGCCCTGTAAACAGGAGAACATATAGAAAGATACATTGGTGGTCGTCGATATTATAAAATCAATAAAAATAATCTATAAGATGAAGTTTTAAATTTTTATGTCTCTAGTCGTTTTATCCAATTTTAAACTACGGGCCGGTACATAAACGCTTTGGCCTTCGATGGATTTGGAAATAATCGCTCCTGCGGCAACCAAAGAATTTTCTCCGATTTCCACTTCGTTGTGAAGCGTCGAATTTACGCCAAGAAAACAATATTCGTTTATCACGCAATGACCGGAGATCACTACGTGCGAACTGATAAAGTTATGGTCTTTTATCACCGAATCATGACCAATGTGGTTTCCACTCCAAAGTGTAACGTTGTTGCCTATTTTTACGTACGGCTGTATGGTATTGTCTTCGAGAATAAAAGCGTTTTCTCCGGCAGGAAATTGGGATAAGTATGAGCATTTGCTTGATATATAGCTTGCTATTTTATAACCTTTGGATTTTGCCGTCAAATATTTTGCGGCTCGAAGTCGATTATAATTGGTGTAGCTCAGCGCCACAAAAAATTCGTAGTGTTGGGGTGAATAAAATTTTTCAATTTCATCAAATTCAACGAGGGGCAAATTCAAAAAGCTGTCGGCTTGTTTGTAAGCTTTATCCACGGTAAACGCAACGACTTCGTGTTCGCTGTCCGTATCAAAATAGAATTTGGCAAGGCGGGCGATATCGCCGGCGCCAAATACGACCAATTTCGACATTTTATTTTCTAACAATTATAGTAAACTCATAAAGATTGTAATCGTGGAGAAGGGCCACATTGCGGCTGTACCTGCGCTTGCACAAGTCAAAAAATTCGCATGGATCGGCATAAAATAAATGCGGCTTCATCTTTTCGGCATCGGAATACGACGTCAAAAGATTGAAAGCCATACCTTTATGTGAATAATCATTCAATTTTTCAATTTCATCCAGTACATACCGACGCCATTCGGATTCTTCGATTTCTTGTTTGACGTTAAAAACGCCGCTTGCGACCACGTAGTCATATTTTTCCGTTCGAGAAAAAACGGTGGTCCAGTTTACGTTTGTATATTTATTGGAAGCATATTCTATCATTGGCATCGATACATCATAGCCCGTATAGTTTATATGGGTAAATATCGAAGCAATGTATTCATAGAACAAACCATACCCACATCCATAGTCCAATAAACTTATTTCGGCGTCGTCGTTTTCCGCATCCAACACTTTTGCTAATTGTTTAAACCTAAGCAGTTGTGATTCCGAACCGTTCCAATCCACTCCTTGCGGAGTAGCGCCGAAAATTTCGAACTTTTCGGTGTAATATCTGCCGGCAAGGGATGCGAATTTGTCGTTTGATGTTATTTCTTTCACTTCTTCCACGGTTTAGCGGTAAAATTTTTTTATCTCGTCTATGACGATGCACAACATATCGTCGCTTATATCATAATACAACGGCAATCTTAACAAAGTGTCGCTGTATCTATCGCTGTTTTTCAATTCGCGTCCGTCGTGTTTGTCTTTGTAAAACGGACTGGCGTGTAAGGAGATATAATGAAAAACCGCGTTGATTTCTTTTTTCTTTAAGTGTTTGATTAATGCGGTGCGTTCGGTTAAATCCGCGCAAAGAATGTAAAACAGGTGGGCGTTGTTTGACGCGTACTCGGGAATGTAAGACAAACGAATTTTTCCCGCTTCTTCGAGCGGACGCAAACCTTCCCGATAAAAATTCCAGACGGCAAGTCGTTTTTCTTGAATACGGTCGAAGAATTGAAGTTGGGCCCACAGAAATGCGGCCGTAAGTTCGGAAGCAAGATACGAACTGCCCACGTCTACCCAATTGTATTTGTCCACTTCCCCGCGCCAAAAAGCGGCGCGATTCGTGCCTTTTTCCCAAATTATTTCCGCTCGTTTTATCATATCGTCGTCGTTGACGGCCAAAAGGCCTCCTTCGCCGCTTATGATATTTTTGGTTTCGTGAAACGAAAACGTTCCCAAATTTCCTATCGAACCCAACGCACGACCTTTATACGTGGCGCCGATGGCTTGCGCCGCATCTTCGATGACGCAAATTTCGTGTTTTTTTGCCAATTCCAAAATAGGGTCCATGTCGCAGGCCACGCCGCCGTAATGCATCGGCACAACCGCTTTTGTTCTCGGACTTATTAAACCTTCAATTTTCGAAACGTCGATATTGGGGGTTTGCGCCTCGGAATCGGCAAAGACAATCTTCGCTCCCCGCAGCACGAAGGCGTTCGCCGTCGAAACGAAGGTGTAGCTCGGAACTATCACCTCGTCCCCCGGTTCGATGTCGGTCAAAAGGGCCGTCATTTCCAAGGCGTCGGTACAGCTGCTCGTCAATAAGGCTTTCTCAATGCCGAAACGCATCTCGAACCACGATTGACACAGCTTTCCAAATTTACCGTTGCCCGACAGTTTGCCCGAATACACCGCTTCCGTGATGTATTCCAGTTCCTTGCCCGTCAAAAACGGCCGATTAAAAGGTACGGCGTCCACGACGCAAATTTAGAAAATTGTCCGGAATATTTTCCCCAATTTTCGGGTAGTGTACCGGAGGCAATGACGAAAAAAAATATTCCGTGGAATTAAATTCCAACGCAAGAAAATTCCCTTTTTACGCCGATTTGTACGAAGTATACCAAAGCGCCGTTCCCGAAAACGTAATCTCAAAAGGGACAAACCCGCCACGTCGAGCGTTGCAACGGCACGTTGCGCTCCAAAGTTTTGCGCTTGGTTGGAAAAAAGTTGTTCCTTTGCCAAATCCCTCGACATACTCATCGCTTCCGGCGGTTTTGCCGTTTATCGCTACAATCCATCGTTACCGGTGAACGCTACCGAAATTTGAGCGACGAAATCCCGGGCGGCATTCTTATTGTTAATATTTTAGCCCTACGGTTTGCGATTTTTTGGCGAAATTGCAGACTCAACGCCGTTCGCCGTACGAACGGCGAGGTCTCGAAGAATTTTGACGTGAACGTTCAACGGTTCGCAACGATAACCGCCGCCGCGACGGCGCTGTCCGTAGGTTGCGCGACGGAACGCGGGCCGAGCGGCGGAAGCAAAGACCTTAAAGGGCCGACGCTTGTCGGCGTCGAGCCGCCTTACGCCCAAACCAATGTCCGTCCCGCAAAAGTGATTTTTGCCTTCGACAAATACCTCGAAGCCGGAGATTTCTCCAAGGGGGTGTTTATTTCGCCCGTTCCCGAAAAAAAACCCGAATTTTATACGCAGGGCAAACGCTTGCACGTCAAGTTTCGTGCGCCGCTTAAAGATTCGACGACCTACGTTTTCACTTTGGGCGCGGGATTACGCGACTTTCACGAAAAACAGCCGCTCAACCCCCCGTTGATGTACGCCTTTTCCACGGGACCGCGTCTCGATACCTGCACCGTCTTTGGACGCGTGAACGACGCGTTTTCCGCCCGCCCCGTCGCCGAAGCGACGGTCATGCTTTTCGACGCCGACTCCGTCGCCGACGGCAATTACGTCCGTCGCCGTCCCGTTTACGCCGCTCAAACCGATTCGGGCGGCAAATACGCCCTGCGCTACCTCAAACCCGGACGTTACCGTATCTTCGGCGTGGTTGAAAAAGACGGAAATTTTCGTTACAACGCCCCGACGGAAAAGGTCGTTTTTGCTTTCGACGACGAACTCGAAATTTTTGAACGTTGGTCGGATGCAGGCAAATCGATGGCGTGTTTTCGGAGCGTAAACCTTGTTTCTTTTTTACCCGATACTTTTGCTCCGCGTTTGATTTCCATCGCGCCCCTCAACGACCGCAACTTTTTGCTCAATTTCAACGAGCCGGTCGTCGAGGTGCGCATTCGGCCCGGCATTCAAAGCAAGGATACGGTTGCCCTTCGGGCTTCGGAGGTACGTCCGCCCGACTCGGGTTTTGTTCGGCTCTTTGGGCTTGAAACCGACGGCCCCAAAAGCGTACGCTTGCCGGCCTCTGTTTTTGAGCGCGGCGACACGCTTCGTTTTCGGTTGTGGGCGGCGGATACGGCGGGAATGTGGACGGATACGACGCTAACGTTCACTCCCAAACCGACGGGAAAAACCCGTTCCTTGCGTTGCGCCAAAGCCTCCCCGCCCGACGACGCTCCCTCAACCCTCGCCCTCGTTTTCGATTCCCCGGTTTCCCCGCCTTACAACGGCGTCTATTGGCTTGACACCGCCAACATAAAAATCGCCGCCCGCCCGCGTCCGGGACGTTCGCCTTATGAAATGTTTCTTTTGCCCCCCAACGATTCGCTAAACAAATTCCGATGGGTCGTGGATACCTCGTTCGTCTCCGACGACGGTTTTCGACTCGACAGCTTGATATCCGAAAAATACAATCCGCCCTCCTTCGACAACTTCGCTTCCGTGCGGGGAACGTCGTTAAAGGCGAACGTCGTCGTTTTTTTGTCCTCGACGCGAAAAACGTACGGCACACGGCCGAACGCCGACGGCGTTTTTGGATTTCCGTACGTTCCCGCCGGAGAATATACCTTGTACGCCGTTCACGACGAAGACGGTAACGGACGTTGGACGCCCGGAAGCCTTACCCCTCGTCGATTGCCCGAAAAAATCGTTTACCACCCCGAGAAGTTAAAGCTTCGCGCGGGCTGGAAAACCGAAAACATCCGGCTGACCGCGGAATAAAAAACGCCCCGGCTTTCGCACGGGACGGAAAAGGGCTTTATAGCTTAAAATCAACGGAAGCCCGCGTTGTTGGTGCGCATGGCGCTGCAATGGCCGCCGCCGTGAACGCTTCTGGACTTGCCGTGATGGCTGATAGGGCTGTGGGTAACGCCGTGGTGCGGCTTCGAGCCGCCTCGCGTCCAGTGATGGTGGGAGTGATGGTGCGACGACCAACCCGACTTATGAATTTTTTTGCCTTCCCCGCCTGCACCGTTCGCCGCTTGGGCGTTTGCGAAAAATCCTATTGCCGCGGTCAGAAAGACGATCATGATTTTCATTGCAAACCAAAGATTAAGAGTATAACAATGTTTAAGTTTAACGTGCGTTGTTGGTGCGCATGCCGTTGCATTTACCGTTGCCGAACATTCCATGCGACGACGAACACGCACCGAGCGCCACCGCCAATGCCAGCCCGAAACCCAAGTAAATCAATTTCAAGTTTTTCATTTTTACTTAATATAAAAATTTTCTAATGGACGTATGGTTGTTGATTTTCTGCCCGTGGCATCCTCCACGAAGTTGCGGACTTTGCTTGGGTGAGCAGGATTCCAACACTAAAAATACAAACGCGGCCAACATTCCGTAGGCCCACGCCGACTTCCACTTCCGAGCTTGGTTCATAGACGGATTAATCATGCAAAAATAATGATTATCTAAATACGTAAGCAAAAATCGGCCCAAAAAGTGTGATTTTTTATCCACATTTTGTTTTCGCGTCAAAGAAAGCCGGCGCCTTTCGGCGCCGGCGGTCGTTTTCATGGAATTAGCGAAGTATCGTTATCGTTCCCGAGCCGTCGACGTTTCTGCCGTCGCGCATGGTCAGGCGGTAGCGGTGGAAGTAGACGCCCGAAGGCAGTTCGGCGCCTTGGTAAAGGCCGTTCCATTTGAATCCCGCCGCCCCGTCGTGGGAAAAAACCACCGTACCCGTACGGTCCGAAACCCATGCCTGCACCCGCTCGATGCCGTGGCCGTCTATCGTCCAATAGTCGTTGCGCCCGTCGCCGTTGGGCGTGAAAACGTTCGAAGGCGCGTTGCCCTCGCACGACTTGTAGCGCACCACAAACTTTACGCGTTCGACGCAACCCTCCGCATCGGTTTGTTCCACCTCGTATTCGCCTTCTTTGTCGGCGGTTAGTTGTCGGCTTGTTTCTCCGTTCGTCCACCGGTAGGCCGCGTCGGCACGCGGAGCGACGAGCGTCGTCGATTCAAACGGACAAATTTCCACCCGTTCGTCGGGCAAATCGGTGGGCGGACACGGCGTGTCGCAATTTTTTACGTCCACGACGTAAGTGTACGAATCCTTGCAGGGGCCGCCCAAAAATATTTCAAAGACGTAGCTTTTTGCTTGGTTCACGGGACGAACGGCGCCCGCGTAACCGTCGGCCCACGCCCCCGTCATTCCGCTTGCGTCCAAGACGAGCGTGCTGTCCGAACAGATTTCGTGATTGACGCGGTAATTTGTCGGCGTGGGGCATGCTTTGACGTAAACCGATTGGGTAACCGTCGTACCGCAGTCGCTTTTTTCGGGGCCGGTTAGCGTCAAGGCGAGCGTTTGGGGGCCGGGCGTGGAAAACGCGAACGACGATTCAAGACCCGTCGCGCCGTTGCTCCACGCAAGCGTGTGCGAATCGCGGAAATTGACCACGTCGCTCGCGCTTGCGACAAACGTCTCGTTGACCCACACGGTGTCGGGCGCATGGATTTGCGCCCTCGCCTTCGGATCGACCAAAACCCGGCTGTATTCGGTAAAAATCGGTTCGTTGTAATCGAAATAGACGGCGGCGCGGTTGGAAACAAGCGTTTCGCACGGACGGTTTTCAAACGGCTTGATTTTGAACTTGACAAAGCCGTAGCTTCCGAGGTCGTCGCTTTGGGCGGGTGGCAGTTGGATGCCTTCCATACGCCATTCAACTACGGCCATGCCTTCGCCCGTGATTTTGTGTCGGGTGGCAAAGGACGAGCCAAGCATTTCGAACGTGCGAGGGTCGAGGTGTTCGGGCAGCGTATCGACGACGACGACGTTTTCAGCCGGGCCCTCGCCCTCGTTGCGAAAACGAATAAAGTAGGTTAAAGCGTCGGTTTCAAGAATCGTATCGACGACGGCGCCTTCGTCGTTCATCGCCAACTTGACGTTCGGGTCGTAGGGGGCGGGGCGTACTTGGGTTGAACAGGTGTAGGCGTTGTTGGGCAAAAAGGCGTCGCCGACGGTCGGTTCGATATTTGCGCGGCCGACGTACCAACTTCCCGGCGCCGCGTTCGTCGGCACGTTGCAATCGACGGCAAGGTTGGCAAAGGCGAACGGCGCCAAATCGGCGTAGTCCCATGTATAAAACGGCGGGTTGCTTGCGGACGGCGCCACGACCGAACTCATGCCCGTCAAACCCGCCGCGCGCTCAAAGGTAAATCTGCCGTCGAGCGTTGTCGTTCCCATGTTCTTGGCCGTGAGATAATAACGCACCACGCCGCCCGCAACAGGGTTGTTGACGGCGGTAAGGGTAACGGCCGCGTCCACCACGGGCTCAAAACCCAAACCGAAGTCGAGGTTTTCGTTCATCGAAGAGTTTTCCGCAAACGACAAAGCATAATACGCTTCGGTGGGGGCGGTTTGTTCGGAATGGAAAAGATGGTTGGCATAGAGTCGGTAATTGCCGGCGGGGAGGTTGAAGGCGTAGCGGCCCTCGGAGTCGGTCGTCGTGTATCGATAAAAAGCGCTGCCCGTTTCGGTCGTGACGTAAACCAAGTGTCGGGGGATGGGGGCCTCGTTTTCGTCGCGAAGACCGTTTTGATTCCAATCCTCGAAGACCACGCCCGTAACCAAGTTTTGGAGGTTGCCCGCGTCAAAGCCCAAAACAAAGTTTAGGGTTTGCGAACAGCCGTCGGCGTTGGTAACGACGATTTCGTAGTCGCCGATGGGCAAACCTTGGATTTGATAATAAGCGTTGTTGGAAACGTATTCGACGCCGTTGACGACGATGGTCAAGGGCAAGGCGGGGTTGGGCCATGCATAAATGTAAATGTAGCCGTTGGAGGCGCCGGGGCCGGAGACGTTGGCGCGTCCGCCCGAGACGAAAAAGGGTTGGTTGTTTTCGACGGTTACGGCACGGGCGGCCACGCACCCTTCGGCGTCCCGGACGCGCACGACGTAGTCGCCCGGAGCCAAATGCTCGAATACGGATTGGTTTTGATACGCGCCGTCGTTGAGGGCGTAAACGAAAGGCTCCGCGCCGGCGGCAAACACTTCGAGCCTGCCCGTCGGCGCCGCGCAACCCGAAGGCAAACTTTCGACGGCCAAGTCGAACGGCGGGAAAACCTCCAAAGCATTGGCCTCGGAATAGGCGCTGTCTTGATAAACGACGCATTGGGAAACGGGGTCGCGGGCGAAAATTTGATAAACGCCCGCGGGCAAATCGTTAAAAACGCTGTCGGCTTGAAAGGCGTTGCCCGTAAGGCTGAAATCTAAATCGTAGCCTTGCGGCGCCACCTCTATCCAAACGCGCGAGGGTTCGCCGCCGCATACCGCTTGTGTAACGTGCGGCGTGAAGGTAAACGTCTCGGGCTCCAAATAAAACCATTGGCCCTGAGTACAGCCGTTGTCGGGGCCGGCGGATGCGTCCCGTACCCGAATTTGGTAGATTTCGGCCGTAAGTCCCGTGAAAACGTTGTTGGTTTGCCACGACTGGCCGCCGTTGATGGAATACTCGTACGGTCCCGTCGAACCCGAAGCGTGGATTTCCAGTATTCCCGTCGTCGAACCCCAACATATCGGGCGGCGAACGACGTTCGTTTCGACGACGATGGAATTGGTCAATTGAAAACTTGCGTTTTTACTGCATCCGCCGGCGTCGCTAACGACCACGGAATAATTGCCCGACGTCAGTCCGGAGAGGACGGCGGGGTTGGTGTAAAGGGTTTGGCCGTTGTTGAAGGCGAAAGTGTACGGGGGCGTGCCGCCGTTAACGGTTATGCGAATTTCGCCGTTGTTTTGAAAACAGTCGGGCTGGACGGTTTCGGTTTCGAGGGTTAAGGTGTTGGGGGCGGCGGGCATGTAAAAGCTAAAGCTGCGCGAGCAACCGCCGGCGTCGCTTACAAAGCCCGTATACGTTTGTCCCGCCGTAAGGTTGGAGACCGTGGCGTTGGAAACGGGGCCGTAGTTCGTGCCGTTGAAAAAAAGGTTGTAAGGCGGCGTTCCGCCCGAGACGTGGATTTCGGCGCTTCCGCCGCCCATGCCCGGGCATGCGGGCATGACCGTCGGCGTTGCCCATGCCCAAAGTTGGGAAGAATAATTCAAAGTTACGTTTTTTTCAAACGTGCAGGCTTCGGCGTCGCGCACCCGGACTCTGTAGTAGCCCGTAGGCAGACCGGCAAACGTGTTGCCGGCCTGCCACGCGCCCCAGTTCAACGAATATTCATAAGGCGGCGTTCCGGTCGTCGGGGGGGTGATTTCTATTACGCCGTTGGCCGTGGTGCATCCGGTGGGAGGAACGACGTTTACCGTCGCGTTCAATAGCGTGGGGTTAAACAAATTGACGGAGCGAAAAGCGGAACAGCCGGCGGCATCGCGCACCCGAATATAGTACTGTCCCGGCGACAAATTCGCGAATTGGTTTTGCACGCCGAACGGCCCGTAGTTCAACGATATTTGATAGGGGGGGGTGCCGCCTTCCACTTCGACGAAAATTCCGCCGTCGTTGGCGCCGCAAGCCGAAATCGGCTCGATGTTCACGGTCGCAACCAAAGGCGGCGGCGACGGAATAAACACCGGTACGTGGACGCGTTCGCCCGCATTGTCGCGGACGATAAAAACATGGGCGCCGCCGTATAAATTTGTAAACGTGGGATTGGCAACGTAAGTCAGTCCGCCGTCGCGCGAATATCGGTACGGCGGCGTGCCGCCCGAAGCCGTTATCGTTACCGCGCCGCTGTTTGTCCATGCGCAAGGGACGGCGTTGACGTTCGTAGCCGTCGCCGTCAGTTGCGCCCACAAAGCGCCGCCCCCACTCATTGTCATTAGTGACAATATTAAAATTGCCGTTTTCGTTCTCATATCGTTCGATAGATTTTTGTTATATGCAAAATTACGCGGGGGTTTTGCCGAATTTTTCGAGAGCTTGGCGAACGGTCAAACTTGGCGTGCGAGCGGTTCCATTGGCGTGCGAACGGTTTTCAATCCATCGCTTGGTTAAAAAAGCTCGACTTCTTCCGCATATGCTTGCGGGCAAACCACCACGCGTCCCCCAAAAACGTCCTTTGCCAAGCATTGGCTATTTTGTCCCTAAATCAATAAAACAAGTTCTCCCCGTTCGGTATGCCGCATACGAACTTGACGTTATAATATCGCTTAAAATTAAGGATAAACTTTTGCGGACAAGAAAACGAGGGTCGTTTGACCTCCGGCCCGCTTGAAAAAACATGATTTAAATCATACTTTTTGATGGCGAGGGTCATTGACCGACGGGGGCCGGTGATGTAATTTTGCGGAATTATTCCATCATACATTATGATTGTCGCATTATTGCTGGCTTTTGTCGCGAACGCCCACGCCCAAGGCTTGATATGGGTCAAAGGCACGGTTACCGACGCGCTTTTCGGCGACTTCGCTGCCGCTTACAACGCCGTCCAACCCGGAGATAAAATCTATCTCCCCGGCGGCGCTTTCGCCTTGCCCGATATTGACAGGCAGGTGCACATCGTGGGCGTGGGCTGGGACCGGCGCATGACCGCCGCCACCGGACCAACGTTTATTACCAATTCACCGACGTTGCGACCGGGGGCGGAGTATTCGTCTTTTGAAGGCTTGCGCTTTTCCGGCTCACTCTCCCTTCGTGCCGGCCATATTACCGTTAAGCGTTGCTATTTGCCGCACTTGGAAGTATACGAAAATTTGGCCGGAAACATTTTCATTCAAAACGTCATCCTTTCTTGTGGCGTGCGGCCCACCTCCGGTACGCAAACCGTCGCTTATTTCTACAACAACGTCATGCGCGACCTCAACGTCTGGACCGATTCCCGGGCCGACCTCTTAAACAACGTATTTCTTCCCCCCACGGGTCAAGCTCTTTATATCAAAAACGGAGTCTTCCGAAAAAACATCGTTTTGCGAGCAGGCCTGCCGTACGGCGTTTACGAATGTATTAACGTCGTCGTCGAAGACAACGTTTTTTCGACGGTCAGCGCCTTGAGCGGTTCCGGCACCAATTGTCCGCAATCGGGCAATCTCGTCGACGTTCCCGTGACGGACCTCTTCGAGAACGTTCCCGAAGGGGCGACGACGTTTTCCGAAACCTACGATTTTCGTTTGAAGCCCAATTCGCCGGCACGCTTTGGCACGCCCGAAACCCCCGACGACGCGGGCATTTACGGCGGGGATTATCCGTGGAAGGACGGTCTTTTGCCCGCCAACCCCCACGTCGATTTTATTCAAGCGCCCCCTTCGGCGTCGGGCAACCACCTTAACGTCCGTTTGCGCGTCAGCGCCCAAAACGAGTAAACGACCGTGAAAAAGTTCTTAGCCATTGTTTTGTGGATGGGTTGCGCCGCCCTTGCCGGAGCGCAGTCCGTCGTTACAAACTACGAATACTGGTTCGACGACCGTTACGCCGAACGCCAAAGCGCCGCCACCGGGGCGAGCCAAACCACCTTCGACTTCGAGCCGACCCTATCGCTTGCGGGATTGAGCCACGGCGCCCACAAGCTTCATTTGAGGTTCCGGGACAGCGAAGGGCGTTACAGCCCCGTACAATCCTATCCTTTCGTGTATGCGGGGGACGTTACGGGATACGAATATTGGTTTGACAACGCTTACGCCCAAAAGCAAACGGCGACCGTTACGCCCGCAAACGGCGAAATCGAAGTCTCCGTACCGACCGAAGGACTTAGCCCCGATTACCACGTCTTGCACCTGCGCTTGCGTTCGGCAACGGGAGGGGTGAGTCCCGTGCAAAGTTTTCGTTTTTATGCCGCGCCCGAAAACAACTTTGTGGCCAAAATCCGTTACAAAATCAATATCGACGGCGTGCCTTATGCCGTAACCTTGGACAGCTCGCGTTATCAGGTGGATGTGACGGCGGATATTTCGGCTTTGACCGAAGGGCTTCACGCGGCGCATTTTTGGTTGGAGGACGTTCGCGGCAACGTTTGTCCGATATTGAGCCATGAATTTGAAAAATGCGCGGCCTTGACCTTGCAGGAAGTTTACCCCCAACGGGCGGGCAACACGGGCTACGCCACCCTCCGTTTGACGGGCACGTGCCTGCCCTACGACGCCGTCTACCGCCTCAAAATGGGCAACAACGTCGTTACGGCCCAAAGCGCGACGCAAGCCGGAGCCCATTCGGTGGACGCGGTCTTTGATTTGCACGACGCGCCCGTCGGCCTTTGGGACGTGGAAATGATTTTCGGCGGACAAACTTATACCCTCGCTCAAGCCTTTACCGTCGAAGCCGGCACGCATCCCGACTTGACCGTCGAACTTATCGGGCGCGAAGTCATTATTCACGGCATGGCCTGGCGGTATCAAGTCGTGGTAACCAACCGGGGCAACAACGACGCGCTTTTGACGCCGCTCCAAATACTCACGGCCCGCAACGTCAAAGTAACTTTTCCCAACATAAACTTTTATCCCGACGTTCCGGGGATGCCCACCGATTCGTTTCCCACGTGGGCGGACTTGGATTCGCTCAACGGACAAGCGACGCAGGCCAAAGGTTGTATGTTGCTGATTCCCAAAGTTCCCGTCGGCGGCTCGGTAACCATGGAATTTTGGTTGGAGGCGCCCTTGGGTGTGCAATTTCCCGTGGCCGTCGGCGTTTCCGAACCGCTCATGCAGTCGCCCGTCAAACGCGAGGCCACCGAGTGCGTCTCCGCCATTTGGGGGATGTTCGCCGATATGATGGGCGTCGTCGCCGGCGATTATTACGATTGCATTCTAAGTTCGGTGCGCATCACTTTCGACGGCCTTTTCGCCGCCTATCATTGGCACCAAGGCAACGCCACGGAAAACGACGTCTACGGCGATATGGGAAAATCGGTTTTTCAAGCGGTGAACAACTGCGTGGCCGCGGGACTGCCGCCTTACAAACTCTTTCGCATCGCGTGGAAAAGCATAAACTTTATGTGGAACGCCTACGATATCGCGAGCAACTGTTGGGCCATGTCCCGGGCCCAACGCTCCTCGACGCGCAACGTGCGTACGGTAACGTCCTTCGACCCGAACGAAAAAATCGGCCCCGTCGGCATCGGAACCCAACGCGCCACCTCCGGCGTTCACCCCATACCTTATACCATTTACTTTGAAAACAAGGACACGCTCATCAACGGCCTGCCCACCGTACCCGTCAAGGTTTGCAGGATTTTGGATACCTTGGACGTGGCCCAATACGATGTGAGCACCTTCCGTTTCGGGCCTTTGGGTTTTGGCGGACGTTCGGTTACGCCGACGGAAACGCGCTTTGGTTTTGAGGCCACGCTCGATTTTCGCCCGCAAATGCTTACGCCCGCCCACGTCAAGGGCGAGTTCGACGAGCAAACGGGCGTGGTCAAATGGACGTTCACGAGTTTGGACCCCGATTCGGGAACGCCGACCGTCGAACCCGAACTGGGATTTTTGCCCCCCAACCGCAATCAACCCGAAGGCGAAGGTTTCGTTGGCTTTACCGTCGAAGCCCGCAAGGACTTTGACGAATCCTTGCCCGTCCGCAACCGCGCCGCCATTTATTTCGACGCCAACCAACCCATCGTCACCAACACGTGGAGCAACCGCATCGACCGTACCGCGCCCCAAAGCCGCGTTTTGCCCTTGCCCGCCGAAACGTGGGAACAAAAATCCTTTACCGTAAATTGGGAAGGAACGGACGCGGGTTCGGGCCTGACGTATTACACGATATACGTGTCGGACAACGATTCGGCGTTTAAGCCGTGGAAATATCGTGTGGAGGCAACGAGCGCAACGTTTACGGGCGAATTCGGGCATACGTACGCGTTTTATTCGGTGGCGGAGGACGCGGTGCAAAACCGGGAGGCGGCCCCCTTGTTCCCCGACGCCGCAACGACGCTGTTGACGGGACGGGAGGCGCCGCTTACGGGCGCCGTGCTTTACGAACCTTATCCCAACCCCACCGGCGGCGCCGTCGTCGTCAAGTACTTTTTGCCCCAAAGCGCCGAAGTCCGTCTGACGCTCACGGGCATCGACGGCCGTAAGCGCCAACTGCTCAACGACCGCGTCCCCGCGGGCCTCCACGAACTCAACCTTTCAATCGACGAACCGTCGGGGGTTTATCTCTTGGTTTTCGAAGCCGGCGGATTGCGCATGTCCCGGCGGCTCGTGTTGCAAAAATAACGTACACATTATTCATCTTTGGCGCGGACGGACTCGTATAGGGCCCGCCCGCGTTTTTTTGTCCTTTTTTCGATGAAGAAACGGTCTAAAATTTATTTCCGAAACCTCGACCCCCAAAGACGAGGTCGATTTTTTCGGTAGGTTGAACCGCCGTACGGGGAGTTTGTTATTTTTGCGTCGGTGGGCAAAACAACTAAAACAAAAGCCGGGATATGCGCGTGGATGGGACGGGGAGGCCCGAGGGGTTGGTTTTGGGCCGTGTGCATGGCGTTCGCATGGGCGCGGGTTGCGGTTTACGCCCAATATGCGCCGCCGGTACAGTCCCGGTTGTATTTTCATCGTTCGGGCGACGGCGCCGAGCCCGTCCGTGAAGAAGGATTCGGCGTCGCGCAAGGGCCCAACGGCTTGATTTACATCGGTCTGCGCGGCGGCGTTTACGAGTTCGACGGTACGGCCTACCATCGCTTTATTGCCGTCAAGGCCGGCGATGCGCCCGACAAGGACGTCTCCGCCGTTTCCGCCCTCGCCTTCGGCGCCGATGGAATTCTTTACGTCGGCGGAAAAAATCTTTTCGGTTTCATTTATCCCGAAGCCGACGGCAAACTCAAATACTACGACCTCACCGCCCCTTACCGCGAAAAAATTCCCAACAAAACCATCGGCGACGTTGAACAGGTATTCGTTGCCCTGCCTTACGTTTATTATTATTCCTCCGAACAGCTTTTTATTTATCACGCCGACAACAAAACCGTCGAAAGCTTTCCCCCCCGTAAATTGGACGGCGCGTTCATGCTCGACCGCACCGTCGTCGTTTACGACAACAACCACGCCCTGTTGCTCGAAAACGGCAAACTCAAAACCAAACACGAAATCGGCCCCGTTCTCAACAACGAACCGATAAAGTTTGCCGTCGAAACGGGCGGAAAACGAATTATCGGCACGACCAACGACGTTTTTTTAACCGACGGCCTCGACCACTTCGAGCCTTTCGCCCCCGAATTTGTCCGTTTTTTGCGCCGGGAGAACTATACCATTTCGGGCGGCGTGGCCACCGACGAGCATCTCGTCGTTTCCACTTACGACCGCGGCTGTTTTTTCATTTCCCTACAAACGGGCAAACCCGAAAAACAACTTTCGATTGACAACGGATTGCCCGAAAACGTCGTCAATCATCCCTTTTTGGACAAAGACAAAAACCTGTGGATGTTGCACGACTACGCTTTCTCATGGGCGAACATCGAGGCGCCGATGCGTTTTATTCCCGTTCGACCCGACGTCAATATCCTTGCCCTCGTCCAACTCGACGACAAACTCTACGTCGGCGCCAACAACGGTCTTTACGTCTTGGGTATCGACGAAAGCATGGAGCGGAGCGAGGCCCAAAATCGCGTCGTTCAACAAATCAACGAATCCAAACGCGTCATTCGCGACAAAATCAAGGCCAACGAAAAACGCATCGCCCAAAAAAAAGCGGAAGTCGAAAAGGCAAAGACCGCCAAAAAAAAAATTAAAACACAACTCGAAGCGGAAATAAAAAAGCTCGAAGCGCAAAACGAAAAACTTTCCGCCCAACTCGCCGAAAAAGACGAAGAAATCGAAGCGGCGCTCAAAGAACGAACGGTGATGCAGACCTTGACCGCGGACGCGCTTCGCCTCCGACTCGTGAGCGAAAAAATCAAGGAGCGTTGCGACACCGTCATTCGCGTCGACGACAGGCTTGTCGTCAAGTCGCTCAACGGTTTGTTCGAAGTACACGCGGGGGAAGTGCGGGTCATCGACCGGCGCTCGTTCGTCGGCATACTTTCGTCGCGCACGTTGCCCGGAAGGTTTTACGCATGGAGCCGGCGCGACGGCGTTACGGCCTTTCAACTCGTCGACGGTCAATGGAAACACGTCAACCTCAAAACCAAAATCGAACGCATCAATTCGCTTTCCGAAAACGCCGGCGGCGAGCTGTTTGTCGGGGCCAATCGGGACGTGATTCGCTTTCCTTACATTGCCCGTGTCTTTGACGGAGTCAAACAGGATTTTAAGCGCATGTGCGTCGGCGAATGCGACCGGGAGGTCAGAGTTCGCCGCGCCGCGGGAATCGTTTACGCCATCCCGACCGAAGAGCGCAAAGTTTGGCGTTACGACCCGCAAAAAGGACTTTTCGTTTTTGAACCGGTTTTGTCGCGTTACATCGACCCGACTTTTCCCGTGATTCGCGGCACGGAAAAAGAGACTTACATCCTCAACAAAAACAAACTTTACCGCATTACTTCCACGGGCGTGGATTCGACGCAAATTTTGGCTTTGGCCCCAAGGGTAACGAACATGTTGTTGTCGGAAACGGGCGACTGCCGATTTTTTTCATCGAAACACATTATAGGCGTGGACTTGTTGCGGGCGTTTGGGGAGCGCTACGCAAAATTGCCGCCGCCGCCGGTGACGGTGCGCGCCTTGAGTTTTTCCGACCCGTCGGTACGTTTTGCCGAGCTTTCGAGCCCGAAAACACGTTTGCCCTACGGCACGTACCAACTGCGGGTCGAATGCGCGGCGGCGGCCTTCCATTCGGCCTTCAATCCGCCGACGTACGAATACGCCGTCGTCGAATCGGAAAACGACGCGCCGCAATGGACGGTCAACGACGCGGGCAATATTTTCAATCAAACCTTGCGCGAAGGCGCCAACCTCATTTACATTCGCACGCGCGACGCCTACGGACAAACGGGCGAGGCCCTGACGATATCGGTTTACGTGCGGCCGCCGCTCTATCGCACGCTTTCGGCGTATTTGCTCTACGTCTTGTTGGTCATGGCCGCGGCGCAACTTTTCGTTTATTACAACGACAAAATCAAACAATCGCGCATCGAAAAACTTGAAGCCGTCGTACGCGAACGCACCGAGGAGGTCGTCAAAGCCAACGACGAACTGCGTTCGCTCAACGAACTTTTGGACGAAAAACGCAAAATCCTTGAAATCAAAAACGCCGAAACCCAAGCCCAAAACCTGCGTCTCGAAGCCCAAAACAAACTTATTTCCGAACAAAACGTCGAACTTCGCCGTCAAAAAGACGAACTCAACCGCCAAAAAAACGAAATCGAGCGTCATCGCGTGGAAATGGCCGAGGCCGCGCCCTTCGTCGAAATCGGTGAAATCATGCCCATAGTGATTCACGAATTGAACAACCCGTTCGCGGCCATGAGCGGTTCGCTCGAATGGTTGCGGGCCGAGCTCAACCGTTCGGTGGCGGCGGCGGCGACGGGTCTCGAATCGTTGCCGCCGAAGGTCAGGGACGTGGTTTGGCAAACGTTTGAGCGTTTGGCCGGCGCGGAGCCGGTGGAAATTTCGGGCGCCGAGGAGCGAAGGCTCAAAAAAGAATGGACGCGGGCGTTCGAGGCGGCGGGAGTCGCCGAGGCCGAAGACGTCGCCGACCGTCTGATACGCCTCAATGCCCGTGAAAATTGGGCGCAATTTGCCGCGCTCGGCGTCCACGCCCGCGCCGCCGCCGAAACCGTTTATAAAGTCGGTCTGTTGTGGAAACAGATTCACAACATCCGCGCCGCCGCCCGGCGCGCCCGCGAACTCGTCGAAAACCTCCAGGCCTATATCCGTCAATATCCTCAACCCTTGTTTTTCGACGTGCGCGAACCGCTCGATATTTTTCTCAAATTTTATCGTTATCATCTGCATATTGGCGGCAGCGAGGTCGAGGTTGTCGAACATACGCCGACGCGCGTTTTCGGTTTGCCGCAACTCATGCTTCAGGTTTGGCGCCACACGATAATGAGCGCCGTCGAGTCGTTGGAAGGCAAGGGAAAAATACGCGTCGAAATCCGGACGGAGGACGAGGATGCGGTCTTAAGCGTGCTGTTTCACGTGCCGCCGTTTTCGCCGGAAAAAATGGCGCTTTTCGTCAACGGGGAAATGAGCGCCGAATCCGGTCCCGCTTATCGTTTTCATATTTGCCGCCACAACGTCCATCGTTTGTTGAAAACGGCCTTGCCGCTTTACCGGGCCGCGAATCCGGGCGCGTTTTCCGCCGCGTATTTGTCCACCTACGGCGTGGATTTTTTTTCCGAACCCGAATCCACGGGTTTTGTTGTGCGTTTGCCCGCCGAAAGCGCATTGAAAAAAAAATAGCGCCGTCAACGGCCAACGATTGACCGCGCCCATAAAACGTGCGTGCGTCTTATATTCGTCGTGGCGGGCGTATCGGCGGGAAAAAGGGGTAAAACGTTTGCCTTGGGTTTGTTGTCGTCGGTTTTTTGGCAGGCATTTTGGTGGCATGTAGTTTTTTATAAATTCAATATTAAATTTTTTGTTTTTTGCCGCCCGTTGGCGGAATATGTCGTAATTTTGCGTTGTCGATTTACAACTCCAAAGCGGCGCCGCAGAGACGCACATCAAAAAAGACGCATATTTCGTTGGGACAACGTTCTTGGGTCGAGAAGGGAAGGCGCGTCGGGCGGGCGGTTTTGGAACCAGACCTTGCCGGTGAGGGAAAACCGGTGCATTTATGTCTACATTTGCCGAATTTGGCTTAAAAGAAGAAATTTTGGGGGCGTTGGAAACGCTGTCGTTTGAGACCCCCACGCCGATACAAGAGGCGGCGATACCCGAACTGCTTTCCGAAGAGGGCGTTCATTTCATTGGATTGGCACAAACGGGGACGGGCAAAACCGCCGCCTACGGCCTGCCGATGTTGCAAAAACTCGATTGGGGCAACGAAACGATACAAGCCGTCGTTCTTTGCCCGACGCGCGAACTGTGTATTCAGGTTGCCGAAGAGTTGCAAAAATTTGCGGCCCAAACGCCGGTACGCATCGCGGCCGTTTACGGCGGCGCCGACTACGACAAACAAACCCGCCAATTTCGGGCGGGCGTTCACGTTCTTGTCGCCACGCCCGGACGGCTTATCGACCACATCGAACGCGGCAATCTCAATCTTGAAAGCGTTTCGATGCTCATTCTCGACGAAGCCGACAAAATGCTCGAAATGGGCTTCGTCGAAGACGTCGAGTTCGTTGTTGCACAGGTTGGCGACGTCGAAGATATTTGGCTGTTTTCCGCGACGATGCCCGACGGCATTCGGCGCGTGGTCAACAAATACATGCGCAACGTCAAGGAGTTGAGCATGGGGCGCAAGAACGTCGCCGCCGACAAACTCCGCCACGTGTATTACCGGTGCGAATCCGCGACGCGTTTCGACGTTCTCAAACGCGTGATTGACTTTCACCCCGAAATGTACGGCATCGTCTTTACGCGCACGAAAAACGAGGCGCAGGACATCGCCGAATCGTTGAAAAAAGCGGGCTACGACGCCGAATCCTTGCACGGCGACCTCCAACAAGCCCAGCGCGAACGCGTAACCAATCTTTTCAAGCAGCGCCACGTCCAAATTTTGGTGGCCACCGACGTTGCCGCCCGGGGATTGGACATCAACGACCTGACCCACGTCGTTCACTACATTTTGCCCGACGACACCGAGACCTACATCCACCGCACGGGGCGCACGGCCCGCGCCGGCAAATCGGGCGTTTCGATTTCCATCGTCAGCCGTTCGCAACTTCGGCTTTTGAGCCAAATTCAAAACGATTTGGGCGTAAAATTCGAGAAAGAACTCATTCCGACGGCCGAATCGGTGGTCAACAGCCGCATCGAACACTTTTTGAACCGCTTTGTGGCCATGCAACCCAACGAATCGGCGCTTGAAAAACATTTGCCGCTTTTCAACGAAAAACTCGATTTGCTTAGCCGCGAGGAAATCATCAAGCGTCTTTGTTGGCATGAACTCGACCATTTTTTAACGGCGTACAAAAACGCCCGCGACCTCAACCCAAGCGAGCGGGCGCGCGAAGAACGTTCCGAACGCCGCTCCGACGAGCGTGAAGAGTCGCGTTCGCGGCGCTTCAAAATCAACCTCGGCGAACGAGACGGTTTGGACAAAATGGAGCTTATCGCGATGCTGAGCCACGCGACGGGTTTGCCCAAGTCGCACATCAGCCGCGTGCGTTTGGAAGTCAATTATTCGTTTTTCGAGCTGTTTAGCGACGAGGCCGAGGACGCGGTCGAAACCTTGCGGCGTTTGGAGTTTGAAGGCCGTGCCGTGCGCGTCGACGCCGTCGGCGCGGGCGATGGCAAGCGCGGCGGTGCACGACCCGTCTTGGGACGACGCTTCGACGACAGGCCCAAATCCGACCGAAGCCGGTATTTTATTCCGCGCGGCAAATACAAATACGCCGACTAACCTTCGACACGCCCGCCCCGTTCCGATTTTGGACGGGGCTTTGCTTTTAGCGAAGGCGGCAAAGCGCAAGATTTTGCGTATTTTTGCCGGTTATGAGCGCATGGGTGATATTATTGTGCATTGCGGGCTATTTCGTGGTTTTGCAGCTCGTGGCGTGGTGGGCGACGCGACGGGGCAAGAGCGGCATGCGTTCGTTCTTTTTGGCGGGACAAAACGTGCCGTGGTACATCGTCGCTTTTGGGATGGTGGGTTCGTCGCTTTCGGGCGTGTCGTTTATTTCCGTCCCCGGGGACGTGGGGGCGCCCGTTGTCGCGGGTTCGCACGTTTTGCGTCAAGGCGGATATATGCAGGTGGTTTTGGGTTATGCCGCCGGTTACGCGGTCATCGCCCTGCTCTTGATTCCCTTGTATTATCGTTACGGTCTAACGTCGATTTACGGCTATATCGGCGAACGTCTGGGGCCGACGGCCCGAAAAACGGCCTCGATGCTGTTCGTGGTTTCGCGTACGCTGGGGGCCGTACTCCGGTTGTATTTGGCCGTGGGCGTGTTGCAATGGATGGTCTTCGATTCTTTGGGCGTGCCCTTCGTCGTGACCGGCGCCTTTACCGTGGTGTTTATCGCCTCGTATACGGGGCAAGGGGGGATGCAGGCCGTGGTTTGGACGGACGTTCTACAAACGGCCGTCATGATATTTGCGCTGGCGGCGTCGGTGGCCTACCTGTCCCTTGCCTTGGGGGTATCGAATCCCGTGGCGCATTATTTTTCCGGACCGTACGGCAAAGTGTTCTTTTGGGACCCCGCGCTGCCCAACTTTTTTCCCAAACAGTTTTTGGGGGGAATGTTTTTGGCGATAGTGATGACGGGCCTCGACCAAGACATGATGCAAAAAAATTTGACGTGCCGTACGGCCCGCGAGTCGCAATGGAACATCGCGGGCTATTCGGCGGCCGTGATATTGGTAAGCGCGTTGTTGGTGATGTTGGGCGGGCTGTTGTACGAATACGCGGGTGGGGGCGGTGCGGCGGTGGCGGCCCAAGCCGACCAAATATTTCCGCGCACGGCTCTTGAACGCTTTGCCCCGGCGGTGGCGGTTTGGGTCGTGTTGGGGTTGGTGGCGGCGGCCTACAATTCCGCCGACGGTTCGCTTACCGCGCTAACGACCTCGTTTATGGTGGACGTATTGGAAAACGATTCGGACGTCGGGTTGAAAAATCGCATTTACATCGGTTTTTCGGCGATGTTCGTGGGGTTGATGGCGGGGCTGTATTACGGGGCGCGTTCGGGATTTTTGGGGGAAAACGTCGTAACGATGGCCTTGGGTTGGGCGGGTTACACGTACGGGCCGTTGCTGGGTTTGTTTGCTTACGGGATGTTCACTCGCCGGGCCGTTCGCGACCCTCTCGTTCCCGTGGTCTGCGTAAGCTCGCCGCTGCTCACCTACCTTCTCCATTACGCTCTTGAAAAAGGCCTCGAATACCGAATGGGATACGAAACCGTTGTCGTCAACGGCCTTGTTACGTTTGTCGGCCTTTGGCTGACGGGCAAAAAACAAGCGCGCGTTTAAGCGTATTGCCACGACGTTCCTTCTTTTCCGACGGAAATTTGGACGTCGGCGCCCAAATACAACGGCAAATTGACGGCGCCGTGGCCGGCGGGAACGCCGAAGGCCACGGGAAACGCGTAATCTTCCACGGCTTGACGAACGATTTCTTCCCAAGAGGCGCCGAAAGCGGGGTCGTTGTCTTGGAGGTCGGTGAACGTGCCGACGACCAGCGCTTTGAGGTTTTTGAGTTTGCCGGCGCGGCGAAGCGTGCCGAGCATGCGGTCGATGTTGTAAAGATATTCGCCGACCTCTTCGATAAAAAGCACGACGTCGGCGGTGGGAATTTCGGAGGGGGCGCCGAGGTTGGAATGAATGAGGGCGAGGTTGCCGCCCATAAGCCTGCCCGAGGCGTTTCCCGTTCGGTTGAGCGGGTGCGGCGGCAAATCGTAGCGCATCGACGGCGGATAAAATCCTGTAAGGGCTTGAAGAAGGGCGGCGTGGTTGTTGCGCCGGGCGTCGGCCGCAAAGCCGCCGAACATCGCCCCGTGGACGGCAACGGTAACGGCGGCGGCGGTATTGAGCAAAGGAGTGGCGTCGCTGAAGCCGCAAACCCATTTGGGAAAGCGCGCAAAATAATCCCAGTTTAATTTGTCGATGATGCGGTTTACGCCATAACCTCCGCGCAGGCAGACGACGGCCTTCGCCGTCGGCGAATCGAGCGCGGCCTGTAAGAAGCGGGCGCGTTCGAGGTCGTCGTCGGCGAACATGCCCCAACGGGAAAACGGGTTGAAAAACGCTACGGGTACAAAACCTTGTTCTTGCCACCACGCCTCGGTCGCCGCCCAATCTTCGGCGGAAACGGGCTTGGACGGTGCAACAAAGGCTACCTCGTCGCCGGGACGTAAAGGAGCGGGAATCAGGCGCCGTAAATCGTCTCCCGCGCCCATTTCAATTTCGCACCGATTTGACCCGTAACGATGTGCCAAAACATGATGAAGTCCGAAGCCAAGCTGTAAAGCGGATATTGGAAGGTGGCGGGCTTGTTTTTTTCAAAAAAAGCGTGTCCAAACCACGCAAAGCCGTAACCCACCAAAGGAATCAACCAATAGTAGGACATTTTCCCCAAAAACGGCGCGACAATCGCGATGACGATGACCCAAAACGTACCGAAAAAATGCAGGCCGCGGCACACCGGATTTTGGTGTTCGGTTAGGTAGTAAGGATAAAATTCTTTGAGCGTTTTGTATTTTCTTTCCTTGCCCATGACGTTTTCGTTTACGCAAAAATAAAAAATTTTGTCGAAATCCCTCGTAAACTACAAAGAAAATCTCGGTATTTCGCCCGAAGCGCCGAAAATTTTTCGGACCCGTTCGTCGCTTTTGCACGCGCGTCGGGTCAAAAAAAACACCCGCGCCCCGTTGAACGAAGCGTAAAAAATTTGGCGAAACGCCCGAAACATCGTAATTTCGCGGTTCGTTAGCAAAAACGGACATGGCAAAGAAAAAAGGCAATCGTCTGCAAATCATCTTGGAGTGTACCGAACACAAGGCGAGCGGTTTGCCGGGTACGTCGCGTTACTACACGCAAAAAAACCGCAAAAACACCCCGGGACGTATGGAAATCAAAAAATACAACCCGATATTGAAACGCTACACCATTCATAAAGAAACGAAGTAGTCATGGCAAAGAAGGTCGTTGCAACGCTGAAAAAAGAAAAAGGTTCGACGGTAACGAAGGTTATCCGGGCGATGCGAAACCCCGTGACGGGCAACTATTCGTTCAAAGAAGAGATTGTCCCGAACGAAATGGTGCAACAATTGATAGACGAGGCGGCCAAATCCTAAACCGTTGTTCGGCGGGGTAATAAAACGGCGGCGGTAGAAGGCCGGCTATGGAAAAAATTCGGGTTTTATTCATCTGTTTGGGCAATATCTGCCGCTCGCCGATGGCCAAAGCGATATTCTCTCAAAAGGTGCGCGACGCCGGTTTGGAGGATCGCTTCGAGGTGGACTCGGCGGGACTCGGCGGTTGGCACGAGGGGGAAAAAGCGGACGAGCGTACCATCAAGGTCTTGGAGCGTCGCGGCGTTCCCTTTGAGCATCGCGCCCGTCAAATCCGGCCGCGCGACCTCTTCGACTTTCACTATTTGGTCGTCATGGACGATATGAACTTTGAGAAAGTCGAGCAGATGATGCGCTCGCGACGCACGGAGGCGAAACTTTTGAAAATGGCGGCCTTCGACCCGACGGGCAAACGCGACGTTCCCGACCCTTATCACGGCGAAGACAAACACTTTGAAGCCGTATACGAACAACTCGATCGTTCATGTGCCGCACTGCTCGAATACATCAAGCGCGAGCGCTCATCTTGAACGCACGCCGTAGCGGGCCGTTTTATTTTTTGTTAATTTTGGGTCCCTTAATTTATTAATCAGGACGAACTCGCCGATTCACAAGCATTTATGTCTCAAGAATTATATTCCTACCTCAATCTTAGGAATTTAGGTCAAGTTTATTACAATTTAAGCCCTGCGGAGTTGGTCGACCATACCATTCGCATGGGCGAGGGTGTTTTGGCGGATTCCGGGGCGCTGGTCATCCACACGGGTGAATTTACGGGTCGTTCCCCGAAGGACAAATACGTCGTGCGCGAGGGCCAAGAAGCATCGGAAATTTGGTGGGGGGACGTCAATCACGAATATTCCGCCGAGCACTTCGACCGTTTGTACCTTCGGGTTCGGGCGTACATGCAGCGGCGCGACGTTTACATCCGCGACTGCTACGCCTGTGCAGACCCCAAATATCGCCTCAAAATCCGGGTGCTGACCGAAAAACCATGGCAAAGCCTCTTCGCCTACAACATGTTCATCCGGCCGCCGAAAGAAGAACTCAAAGACTTCGTGCCGGACTTCACCCTTATCGCCGTGCCGGGCTTTTACGCCGACCCCGTCATTGACTTTACGCGTCAGCACAACTTCACCATCCTCAACTTTCCGCGTAAAATCATTCTCATTGGCGGTTCGGCGTATACGGGCGAAATCAAAAAGAGCGTCTTTTCGGTGTTGAACTTTCTGCTTCCGCATCAAAACGTACTGCCGATGCATTGTTCGGCCAACGTTGGCGCGGGAGGCGACGTCGCCGTTTTCTTTGGGCTCTCCGGTACGGGAAAAACCACGCTTTCCGCCGACCCCAACCGCGGGCTCATCGGCGACGACGAACACGGCTGGACCGACGACGGCGTTTTTAATTTCGAAGGCGGATGTTATGCCAAATGCATCAACCTCACCAAAGAAAGCGAACCCGACATCTGGAACGCCATCAAGTTTGGCGCCCTGCTCGAAAACACTCGTTTCTATCCCGGAATGCGCAAGGTCGATTTTGCCGACAAATCCATCACCGAAAACACCCGCGTATCCTACCCTCTTTTCCACGTCTCGAACGCCGTGCGTCCTTCGGTCGGCGGTTTGCCGCAAAACATTTTCCTTTTGACGGCCGACGCCTTCGGCGTGCTTCCCCCTATCTCCAAACTTACGCCCGGACAGGCGATGTACCACTTTTTGAGCGGTTACACGGCCAAAGTCGCGGGTACGGAGGCCGGCGTCGTCGAACCCCAACCGACGTTCTCCGCCTGCTTCGGACAAGCCTTTTTGCCCATGCACCCGACAACCTACGCCGATATGCTCGGGCAAAAAATGAAAAAACACCAAGTGAGCGTCTGGATGGTGAATACGGGGTGGACGGGCGGCTCGTACGGCACGGGCTCGCGCATCAAACTCGCCTATACCCGGGCCATGATTACCGCCGCCATCGAAGGCAAACTCAACGGCGTCGCCTTCCATAACGACCCCGTTTTTGGGTTGGCCATCCCCGAAAACGTGCCCGGCGTGCCGAGCGAGGTACTCGTTCCCCGCAACACGTGGGCGGACAAGGCCGCCTTCGACGCCACGGCCCTCAAACTCGCCCGGTTTTTCAACGACAATTTCGCGCGTTACTCCGACTTCGCCAACGACGAAATCAAAGCCGCCGCGCCGAAAATCGCCGTTGTCGCTTAAACGATTTTTATGCATACGCCGCGCCGAAATTTTCGGCGCGGCGTATGTTTTTGTGGTTGGGTTTGATTTAATTTTTGCTTGCGCCCCGAAGCGAAGGCGAATCGCCGTTCGCCCGTTGTGCCGTTGTCGCACAACGTTCGTTCTATGCGGCGACGACGGAAAAGTCGTTGAGAATGTTGTAAACCGAGTCGCGTTCGATGGGACGATAGCCGGCGCGGGTGATGAGATGAACGAGTTCGGCCGTCGTAACGGCGGGGGACTGCTCTTCGGCGCCGGCCATGGAATAAATTTTGGTCGTATCGTCGATGGTGCCGTCGACGTCGTCGACGCCAAAACTTAGCGCGAGTTGGGTGGTGGGTTTGCCAATCATCGGCCAATAAGCCTTGATGTGGGGGATGTTGTCCAAAAACAGCCTTGCCACCGCATAGTTTTTCAGGTCTTCTATCACCGACGCTTCTTGGATGTGGGAAAGCTCGTTGTTTTCGTGCCTGAATTTGAGGGGAATAAAGGTGTTGAAGCCGCCGGTGCGGTCTTGGAGTTCGCGCAAGAGGTTCATATGATGGACGCGATGAAAATAGTTTTCGACGTGTCCGTAAAGCATGGTGCAGTTGGAGGGGATGCCGAGTTTGTGGGCGGCCTCGTGAATGACGAGCCAGTTGTCGGTGGAGGCTTTGGTGTCGCAAATTTGTTTGCGCACGTCGGGATGGAAAATTTCGGCGCCGCCGCCGGGGATGGAGTCGAGGCCGTATTCTCGCAAGGCGGCCAGCCCTTCTTCGATGCTCATACGGCTTCGGGCAAACATCACCTTCAATTCCACGGCCGTAAAACCCTTGACGTGGATGTGGGGCAAAATGCGTTTGATGCGTTGAATCATTTCGCCGTAGTATTCGACGCCGCGTTTGGGATGAACGCCGCCGACAATGTGCACCTCCGTAACGGGTTTGCCAACGTAGCCCCGGCAAATGTCTTCAATTTCTTCGAGCGTATATTCCCAACCGCCCTCCTCGCCGGGCCGTCGGGCAAAGGCGCAAAAGGCGCAGGTGTAAATGCAGATGTTCGTCGGCTCGATGTGAAAATTGCGGTTGAAATAAGTGTTTTTACCGTGTTTTTTTTCGCGCACGTAGGTGGCGAGTTCTCCCAGCCAACCCAAGTCGGCGGATTGATACAAAAACAAAGCCTCGTTTTCGTCCAAGCGCCGGCCGGCGTATACTTTTTCTTCAATAACCTCCTTCATAACCACATAACACGCAACGACGTGTTTTTTTTGCAAAATTATGAAAAAAACGCGTGAACCGTGGACGTTTCCACCACGACTTTTCCGGGCGATAAACGAAAAGCCCCGTCGGAAACGGGGCGACACAAAGGTTTATCAAACCCTTCAAGCCAAACTTTGGAGCCCGCGAATCAAGTCGTCGTGGGTCGGCGTCTCCGGAACGCGTTTTAGTTCAAAGACTTGTTTTTTTCGGGGTCGAGCTGTCGGGATTCTTGTTCGATTTCCTGTTTGACGTTGTTGGCGGCGTTTTTAAATTCACGGATACCCTGCCCAAGACCGCGTGCAAAGTCGGGTATTTTTTTGGCGCCAAAGAGGACAAGGATAACCAATACAATGAGTGCGATTTCCCACGGCCCCAAGCCAAAGACCCCGGGCAAGACGGGAATAAAAAATTCGGTCATGTGTTATTGATTTTTCTTTTTGCGATAGTCGCGATATTTTTTAATTGCGTAAGCCGCGCCGGCGCCAAGCAACAAGGCGGCGCCGCCGTCCACGGGAATTTCTTCCGGCGGCGGGGGTTGGGCGAATATTCCTCCCGTCGTGCTCAAAAACAGCATTGCCGCGTACAACGATATTTTTCCCAGTCGTTTCATATCCGAATATTTTTTGAATACAATGCAAATCTACGCATTTGTTTGGAGCTTCCAAATGTTTTTTCGTCCAAAGGCCGTTATTTTTCGACGAACCGCAAGCCTTGCCAATGCGTACGCGGCTTGGAATCGCGAGGCGTTGCGCCACGTTTACCCGCCGTTGCCGATTTTGAATCGGCCGATTAAAATATATTTTTGAATTTTACAAAAAATCGTTCGTTATTTTATTTTTTTTGCATTTAAATTCGGAAAATAAATTTATTTTGTAAATTTGCCGCCTTTTCGGGTTCCTTGTTGGCGACGCGCGAATTTGCACCCGCACGAACATAAGCCCGACGCCCACAACGATTTTACAATCAAACACGATAGTTTCAACAATGACGGAACAACACGGTAAGCCCTACGGCTCCAACGGTTACTCTTCGATGGAGGCGGCGTGGCAAACCCATCCCCGCTGGAAAGGCGTGGTCCGGCCTTATTCGGCTCAAGACGTGGCGCGTTTGCGCGGTCGTTTGTCCATTGCCTACACTTTTGCCGAAAACGGCGCTTATCGGCTTTGGGAACTTCTCAACGCCGAGCCGTACGTCAACGCGCTCGGCGCGGTAACGGGCAATCAAGCGGTGCAAATGGTGGCCGCGGGCCTTAAAGCGATTTATTGCAGCGGTTGGCAGGTCGCCGCCGACGCCAATCTCTCCGCCCACACCTATCCCGACCAAAGCCTTTATCCCGCCAACAGCGTTCCCGCCCTCGTCGCACGCATCAACAACGCCCTTCAACGCGCCGACCAAATCGAATGCGCCGCCGGCAAAAAGAGCGTCGAAACATGGTTCGTTCCCATCGTCGCCGACGCCGAAGCCGGTTTCGGCGGCGTGCTCAACGCCTTCGAATTGATGAAAGGCATGATTGCCGCCGGCGCCGCCGGCGTTCACTTCGAAGACCAACTTTCGTCCGAAAAAAAATGCGGACATTTGGGAGGAAAGGTGCTCGTTCCCGCCCAAGAGTTTATTGCCAAACTCGTTGCCGCCCGCTTGGCCACCGACGTCTGCGGCGTACCGACGCTCATTGTCGCCCGTACCGACGCCGAGGCCGCCCAACTCCTCACTTCCGACATCGACCCCCTCGACGAACGTTTCATCATTGCCCAATCCCGCACCCGCGAAGGGTTTTATCGCGTCAAATCGGGACTCGAATACGCGGCGGCACGCGCCGTCGCCTACGCTCCCTACGCCGACATCGTCTGGTGTGAAACCGCCAAACCCGACCTCGGCGAAGCCCGCGAATTTGCCCAAGAAGTCCACCGACACCACCCCGGCAAAATGCTTATGTACAACTGTTCGCCGTCGTTCAACTGGAAACGTCACCTCGACGACCGAACCATCGCCGATTTTCAAGTCAAACTTGGCGAAATGGGATACAAATTTCAGTTTATCACTTTGGCGGGTTTTCATTCGCTCAACGCCGGCATGTTCGAACTCGCTTCGGGATACGCCCGTGCGGGTATGAGCGCCTACGTCGAACTCCAAGAACGCGAATTTATCCTCGAATCCCAAGGTTATGCCGCCGTCAAGCACCAATCTTTCGTCGGCACCGGATACTTCGACGAGGTACAAAACATTATCAACGGCGGAAGCTCGTCCACCGTCGCGTTGCAAGGCTCGACCGAAGCCCAACAGTTTGAAAAACAAAACGCGCCACGTTAAGCGCGTCGTCTCGGTCGCCGCACCGCCGTCGCACCAAGCACGGCGTTTTTTGGGGGGAGCGCGGCGTGAAACCGGCAACGATTGGATAAGATGGCGGCGTAACGATGAAAAATCGACGTCGTAGCCGTACTATTTCAACAGGCGGCGGGCAATGTGAAGGCGCCGGACGGCAATCGTCGTCGTTAATTTGTTTGCTGCCTGCGGCGCGGCGTTTGGAAATCGGGGTCGGTTTCGTCAATGAATATTGTCCGGGCCCGGCATGGTACGGATTTTTTTGAGAACTTTGCCGTTGCAATGGAGTTCGAAGAAAAAATGGGTTGGCCGCATTGGGCGGTGATTATTGGCGGGATAACGACGGTGATATTGTTGGCGATGGCGGACAAAACGACGCTGAACAACCCGCGTACGACGGGCGCGACGACGCAAACGGGCAAGCCCGAAGGTACCGACGGTGCGGGCGCTCCTTTGTCGCCCGATGCGGCGTTGTTGGAAAAGCGGCTTGTGGGCGCAAAAACGAGCGAGGATTCGCTCGCCGCACTAAAAGCGGCTCTGGCCGACCCCGCCGTCATTCAAAACGCGGAACGCTATCAAAGCGTGAACGCCATGGCGCTCGGCATTGCCGAGCGTATCGCCGCCCGCAAGCCCGACGACCTCGACGCCCAAGTCGACGCCGCCGTTTTTCACGTCGCCTCCCCCGCACCTATGGCCGGCATACAGAAACTCAAACAAGTGCTCGAAAAAAATCCCGGCCACTACCGCGCCAACATCGAAATGGGCAAATTTTCGATGATGACCGCCCAATGGGACAAGGCCCGCGAACGGCTCACCACCGCCATGAACGCCGAACCCGGGCGTTGGGAGGCGCCCTATTACCTCGGTTTTTTGATGCAAAGCCAAGAAAATTTCGCCGAAGCGAAAAAGTTCTACGAAAAATCCCTAATTTTGGCCCCCGATTCGTCGGCGCGGATGCAAGTGACGCAACAATTGTCCGCTTTGCCCAAATAATCCCCAAACCAAGAATTATTTTTATCCCATTTACATATGCCCTGCGGAAAAAAAAGAAAACGCCATAAAATGGCGACGCATAAAAGAAAAAAACGTTTGCGCAAAAACCGTCATAAAAAGAAATAATTGATGACGAGTGAACGAGCTCATCGTTGAAACCACCGAGGACGGCTTGCAAATCGCGTTGCTCGAGGACAGACGGCTCGTCGAACTGCATCACGAAAAGAAAAGCAGCTATTATGCGGTAGGCGACGTGTTCTTGGGCAAAGTCAAGCGGGTTTTGCCGGGGCTGAACGCTGTTTTTGTGGACGTGGGTTTTCACAAGGACGCTTTTTTGCATTATTCCGACCTCGGCCCGCAAATTTTGACCCAACTCAAATATCTGAAATCGATAACGGCGTCGCCGGACAACCCCACCGACCCGTCGCTTTATACTCCTCTTCCCGACATCGACAAGCACGGGAAAATTGCCGACGTGCTTCGCACGGGTCAATTGATTCCCGTACAAATCATGAAAGAGGCCATTTCGTCGAAAGGGCCGAGGCTCTCGAGCCAACTGTCGTTGGCGGGGCAGTATATTATCGTCATGCCGTTTTCGCAGGACGTTTCGGTGTCGCGCAAGTTCAAATCGATTGAAGAGAAGCGGCGCGTCAAAAGGTATTTGGAGGGAATCGTTCCGCGCAACATCGGGGTCATTGTACGGACGGCGGCCGAGGGGGCCGACCTGCAATTGATAGGTCAGGAGTTTTATCGGCTCATGGAGCGCTTCGAGGACTTGGCGCACGCCTGCCGCACCGCCGAACCGGGACAAAAAATATTAAGCGAACTCGATCGTACCACCGGTATTTTGCGTGATATGCTCTCAACGGGCTTTGACGCCATCTATACCGACGACCAAGGGGTCTATTCCGAAATTGCCGAATTTCTTGAGCGTCATCAACCCGAGTTGCGCCGGCGCCTGTTTTTGAAAAAGTCGCGCGTGGGCATATTCGAGGCCATGGGGGTGGACAAACAAATTAAAGGCGCCTTCGGAAAAACGGTTAATCTTTCCAACGGCGCGTACATCGTCGTCGAACATACCGAGGCCCTGCACGTTTTCGACGTCAATAGCGGCAGCGCCAAGGCGGGCGAACTCTCGCCCGAAGACAACGCCCTGCGCATCAACCTCGAGGCCGCCGCCGAAATCGCCCGCCAACTTCGCCTTCGCGACATGGGAGGCATCATCGTCGTGGACTTCATCGACCAGCGTTTGCCCGAGAACCGACGCAAAATTTATCAATACATGAAGGACTGCATGGAGTCCGACCGCGCCCGCCACACCGTTTTACCCATGAGTCCTTTTGGCTTGATTCAAATCACGCGTCACCGCGTCCGGCCCGAAGTAAGCATTTCCACCGACGAAAATTGTCCGTCGTGCAACGGCACCGGCAAAATCCAGCCCTCGATACTCTTGGCCGACGAAGTGGCAAGAAACGTGGACTTCCTCATCAACAAAAACAAGGTCAAACGCTTAAAACTGACCATGAACCCGTATTTGGCCGCGTACTTCAAACACGGATTTCCGAGTATCCGGTGGAAATGGTTTTTCAAGTACGGCCGGTGGATTACGATTACCTCCAACGCACAACTCCCGTTTACGACCGTCAAATATTTCGACGGCACGGGGGAGGCTATAAAATTCGATTAAAATTTTGATTTTATGCAACCTTTTCGTTCGTCGTCCGTAATCGCCCCGATGACAAACGCCACAATTTTGCGCGTTGCCGACGTTTGTGCGGCCTTGGAAGCGTTCGCGCCGCCGGTTTACGCCGAGTCCTACGACAACGTCGGCCTTTTGGTCGGCAGGGCGACGGACGAAATTCAAAAAGCGTTGGTAACGCTGGACGTGACGGAAGGGGTGGTCGAATACGCGGCGGAAAACGGTTACGGCCTTGTCGTTTCCCACCACCCGATATGGTTCGGCGCCAAAAAACGCTTGACGGGCGAAGACCTTGCGTCGCGTTGCATCATGAAGGCGATACGTGCCGGGGTCGCCCTTTACGCCGCCCACACCAACTTGGACAACGTCGTGCGGGGGGTAAACGCGAAAATGGGCGAAAAATTGGCCCTTAAAGACGTGGAAATACTTCAACCTCGCGCGGGGGACGCCTCGGTCGGTTCGGGCATGTTGGGAACCTTGGGCACGCCCATGGAAAAGACGGAATTTTTGGCACATGTGAAAACGGCGTTCCAAACGCCCGTCGTACGACACAACGGACGCGGCCCCACTCATATATCGCGGGTCGCTGTTTGCGGCGGCGCGGGAAGTTTTTTGATTTCCGCCGCCCAAAACGCCCATGCCGACGCCCTCGTTACCGCCGACGTTTCCTACCACAAATTTTTCGACGCCGAACTGTTTTTGCTCGACGTCGGTCATTACGAATCCGAACAATACACCACCGAAATTTTATTTGAGGCAATTAAAAATAAATTTCCTAATTTTGACGTGGGATTGTTGCCGTTTTCGACCAACCCCGTATATTATCATCAATAGAGATGGATGCCTTGGTACATCAGCGTTTGCAGGCGCTTACCGACTTACAAAAAATACACAGCCGCATCGACCGAATTGTCCAAATTCGGGGCGGTTTGCCGGAGGAAGTGCGCGACCTTGAGGACGAACTCGAGGGTTTGCAGACCCGTATCGAACGTTTGACGGCGGAAAACGACCAAGCCCGGCGCGACATCGCCGACTGCAACGTCGTCATTTCCGTTTCCAAAGACAACATCGTCAAGTTCAACGCCCAGCTCGACAACGTGCGCAACAGTCGCGAACACGAGGCCGTCACCAAAGAAATCGAGGTGGCCGAGCTCGAAATCATGGCGGCCGAGCGCAAAATCCGCAAATTTTCCGAGGCTATACACGAGCGCGAGGCGAAAATTCTTGAGGTCGAACGCATCTATCGCGAGCGCCAACACGATTTGGACGAAAAACGCTTGGAACTTAACCAAATCATGGAGGAAACGGCCATCGAAGAAGCACAATTGCATGCGGCGGCACAAGAAGCCGAATCGAAAATCGAGCCGCGCCTGCTTTACGCTTACCGCCGCATACGTAAAAATATGCGCAACGGTTTGGCCGTCGTTACGATGTACAACAAAGGCGCGTGCGGCGGATGCTTCGCCATCATCCCGCCCCAACGTCAATTTGAAGTTCGTCAGCGCCGGCAAATCATCGTTTGCGAAAATTGCGGACGTATTTTGGTCGACGAATCTTATTTTGCCGTTCCCCAAACGCAGGAAGCACCATTGGTTTCATAATTTTTTTGATTTACACGGCGCTATGAAACAACAAGCCGCACGGCAAAGCCTCCCCCCCGGAATGGGTTTGGACGCTAGAGGCAAAGTCGTCATGTATGCCTTGGCCCTTATGACCCTTGCCTTGGGCGTGGGGTTTATTGCCTATTCGTTTAGCGCGGGCGCCAGAATTCACGAGTTGCGTGCCGAAAACGAAAAACTCGAACTCGAGGTGCAAGAACTGACCGTCGAGGCCGAACGTCTTTCCGAACAGCTCACCCAAGCCGGTCAAGACAAGGTCGCGCTCACCGCCCGCATCAAAGAACTCGAAGACAAACTCGGTTATTACAAAGTCAAACTTGCGGAAACCATCCGCGCCGGACAGCTTACCGAAGAAAAGCGCAAAAAGTTCGAAGGCATCGCCATGCAATTCGAACACTACAAGGAAAACTATCGCATGGAGGTCTTGCGCTTGCGTGCGGAAATCGAGGCCAAAGACGCGGAAATCAAGGCCAAAGACGAAAAATTGGCCGTTGTCAGCCAAGAAAACGAGAAAAAGAACGCCGCCATCGCTTCTTTGAGCGAAAATCTCAAGGAAGGGGCGCGCTTGTCGGTGGACGAAATCGAGTTTGAGGGCGTTCGGGCCAATGGAAAAGTGGACGTCGGCCCCGAATTTCGTACCCGCAAGTTGGACAAACTCAAAATCAAGGCGCGTATTCTCAAAAATACCGTTGCCGAAGCGGGCAACCGCGTTGTTTATGCCGTCATTACCTCGCCTTCGGGCAAGGCTTATCCCGCCCAAATGACGGGAAGACCGAACGTCGAAACCGAACGAGGCGCGCTTGTTTTTGCCGGAAAAAAGAACGTTTCTTACAACAACCAACATCAAAACGTAGAAATCGTTTTTTCGCCCGTCGAATCCTTCGAATACGACCGTGGTACGCATCGTGCCGAAATTTTCATTCAGGACGGCGACGGCAAGGCTTACGCCGCCGGCTTTGCCGAATTTGTCATTCGATAGTTCCGGTACGCTCCGATGCCGAAAATCGTACACGTCGTTTCCCACCTGTACAAATCTTTCGGCTTCGAATGGCTTTACGATTACTTGGCTCCCGAATTTAAGCCCGGTTTCGTACTCTTAAATTCCAAAGATTCCGAGTTCGAGCGTTGGCTCAAAGAACGCGGAGCCTTTGTACGGCGCATATCCTACCACGACAAAAAAGATTTGCCCCGGGTTACGGCCCGTTTGTGGTCAATGTTTATGCGCCGGCGGCCGCGCACGGTACACGCCCACTTTTGGGATGCGGGCTTGGCCGCCTTTACGGCGGCACGCGCCGCCGCCGTCCCTCAACGCATTTATACCCGTCATTACGGCTCCAATCACCACGTTTACCACCCCAAAATGGTGCGGGTGGACCGGTTTCTCAATTCCGTCGCCACCGACGTTCTGGCTATTTCAAAAGCCGTGGAAAAAGTCTTGATTGAAAACGACGGCGCCAAAGCCTCAAAAATTACCGTCGTTCCCCACGGTTTCGATTTTGAACGTATCGCCCGATCGACCCAAGATTTCGCTTCAAAATACAACCCGGCGGGAAAATCTCCGGTAATTGGCGTCGTATCCCGTTATACGCATTACAAAGGACTTCAAAACATTCTTCCCGCCGTCGCCGTTTTGCGCAACGACTACCCGGATTTACTCTTGATTTTGGCCAACGCTTCGGGCGATTACGCCCCGGAAGTCAAAAAATTGCTACAAAATCATTTGCCGCCCGAAAGTTACGTGGAAATCCCGTTTGAGTCCGACGTTTTTTCGCTCTATCGGCTTTTCGACGTGTACGTCCACGTGCCGATAGACCCTTATTTGGAGGCCTTCGGCCAGACGTACGTCGAGGCGCCGGCGGCGGGCGTGCCGTGCGTGTTCACTCTTTCGGGCATAGCCTTGGAATTTGTCCGCCACCTGCACAACGCCTACGTCGTGGACTTCAACGACCCCAAGGGCATTGCCGAAGGCGTGCGCTTTTTTTTACAGAACCCCGACGAAAAAAAGCGCATCGTTGCCAACGCTCTCCAGGACGTCAAAAACCGCTTCGACATCCGCGTCGTCGTCAAAGAATACGAAAAACTTTACGCACGGGCGAATTGAACCCGGCGCCGGTTTCGAAACTCGTGGGAAACAAGACTTACGTAGCGACGGCGTTGGGTTGCAAAAATATTCGTAGTATTGCCGGCATGGAGCAGATTGAACGCTTATGCAAAGACGTCGAAAGCATTAAAGCCGAGGTACGAAAGGCGCTGGTGGGTCAAGAGGAGATGTTGGATTTGCTCTTGGCGGCGATATTGGCCGACGGCCACGTGTTAATCGAGGGTGTGCCCGGGGTGGCCAAAACGCTTACCGTCAAGCTTTTGGCCAAAACGTTGGACGTCAATTTTGGGCGCTTGCAATTTACTCCCGACCTTATGCCCTCGGACGTTCTCGGCACCAACGTTTTCAACGTCAAAACCTCGGAATTTGAATTTAAACGGGGGCCGATATTTTCTTCGTTCGTTTTGGTCGACGAAATCAACCGTGCGCCGGCCAAAACGCAGTCGGCTCTTTTCGAGGTGATGGAAGAGCGTCAGGCGACGATAGACGGCGTTAGGTATTCGATGACCGTTCCGTTTTTGGTCTTTGCGACGCAAAATCCCATAGAACACGAAGGCACTTATCGCCTTCCCGAGGCGCAGTTGGACCGATTTTTGTTTTTGGTGGAGGCGGGTTATCCGGATTTTGAGGGCGAGGTGGCGATAATGGAAGGAGCGGCGGGACGGGCTTCGGCATCGATTGGGGCGGTCTTGGACGCGCCTGCGCTCGACGCCCACCAAAAAACCGTGCGTTCGGTTCGGGCCGAACGCACGGTCGTCGAATACATTGCGCGGCTGGTTCGCCGGACGCGTATCGACGGGGCCGTGTTCTTGGGAGCGTCGCCTCGGGCCTCGCTTGCGATTTTGGCCGGCGCCAAAGCGGTTGCCGCCATGCAAGGGCGCGACTTCATCACCCCCGACGACGTCCGTTTCGTTGCCGTTCCCGCTTTACGACACCGCATCATCCTCACCCCGGAAAAAGAAATGCAGGGATTAACCCCCGTCGCCGCCGTCAAACAAATCATCGAGCGCGTCGAAGTGCCGCGTTAAAGTCGTTGGCCCCGAACGACAAACGTCCGAGGCCAACGCAAGGGAGGCAGATGGGACTCGAACCCACGACCTTCGGAACCACAATCCGACGCTCTAACCGGCTGAGCTACAACCTCCGTCAAAAACGCGGCAAAAATACGGCGCCAATTCCAATATTTCAAATTTTTGACGTCTAATTTTTTTTTCGGACGCTTTCCACGAAAACCGAAGAAAGACATCCGTTGTTATTTACGATGAATTCCGATACGACATTGCCGGCCAACCAAAGGCTGTTTTTGGTTCGACACGGCGAAACCGATTACAACAAAACGAAAATCATTCAAGGCGGCGGGGTCAATAGCGACCTCAACGAAACGGGGCGCCGTCAGGGACGACTTTTTTTTCGACGCTACGGTACGCATCCGTTCGTCGGATATTATGTTACGGGACTGCGACGTACGGCGCAAACGATGGCTCCGTTCATGGAAAAAGGGGCGGTATTTGTTCGCGAACCTCGGCTTAACGAGATGAATTGGGGAATCTTGGAGGGCGTCGACCCTACCCCCGAACAACAACAAATGTTTTCGGACGCCAACTTGCGTTGGGAAAACGGCGATTTCGACTATGCCGTCGAAGGCGCGGAAACGCCTCACGTCGTTCAAGCCCGTGTTCTTGCCGCCATTTGGGAAATTCTTCGCAGACACCCCCGAGGCGACGTCCTCATTTGCACTCACGGCCGCGTTCTGCGAATCCTTTTGGCGACCCTTACGGGGGCGGGACTCGAAAAAATGAATCAATTTCCTCATCAAAATGCCGCCCTTAACGTCCTTGTTCGTCGCGGCGCGCTTTTCGTCCCCGAACGCCTCAACGACGTCGAACATCTCAACGTCCCCGATTAACGGACGTGTTACACTCGCCTTGCGTCCAAAGACAAGTCTCTTTTCAAGGCCGACGAAGGGGCTTCCCCTTGGCTAAGAGCGCGGATTGTTTTTTTTTGAAAAAGTTTTGCGGATTGAAAAAAAGGCGCTAATTTTGCATCCGCTTTTCCAAAGAATCGCACTTCTTGCGGTCGAAGGGAAGGCATCCGCGGAGCGAAAAAAAATTTTTTTTGAAAAAGTTTTGCGGATTGAAAAAAAGGCGCTAATTTTGCATCCGCCTTCCCAAAGAATCGCACTTGTTACGGTCGAGGGGAAGGCGTCCGCGGAACGAAAAAAAAATTTTTTTTGAAAAAGTTTTGCGGATTGAAAAACAAGCGCTAATTTTGCGGCTCTAAAATAGAAACAAACGCCCAAGCGCAAGCGAGGGATGGTCATAAAAGTTCTTTGAGAGTAAGGGAAGCAGGAAGGCACTTATAGGGTAAGGGAAACAGACTTTACTATGGAGAGTTTGATCCTGGCTCAGGATGAACGCTAGCGGGGGGCCTAATACATGCAAGTCGAACGGTGCGGCGACGCATAGTGGCGGACGGGTGCGTAACGCGTACGTAACCTACCCTTGGTAGGGGGACAACAT
>CALAJH010000064.1 GCA_937922655.1 uncultured Bacteroidia bacterium | reverse complement strand
TCTTCGATGATTTCGTAACGTTCGACGCGTTCGTCGAGCACGTGTTCCAACAGGGGCTTGGCCCTGCGAGCCACGCCTTTTTTGACGACGTAGTCGAAGGGGTTTCGCGGCGTGGAAAAATGTCCGGTATTCATGACGGTGTTTTAACGCCGCCAATTTACGCACTTTGTCAAAACGTTGCACCCCGTAAACCGCAAAAGTTGGAACGCGGCCGCAAAGACAACCCGTAATTGCAGTCCCGCAAAGGGACGGGCATGCGACCGGCGCAGTCAAGCGCCGGCAATAAATTTCCGGACAAACCCAAACGTCAATTATTTAATGACCGTTCCTTAATTTGTTAATAGCGTTCGCCGCTTTTTCGTTGTCATCGGTTTGGAGCCATGCGATGGGGTTGCGGAAGTGGATTTTTGTTGTAATTGGGTGTATTTTTGCGGGGGTTGCGCAAGCGTTTTCGCCCCAATCATCGACAGAATCAATGTTTACAAAGAATAAAGTCGTTTTCGCCGCCGACCACGCGGGTTTCGACCTCAAAAACAAATTAATGCGAGAACTTCAAAACCGGGGAGTCGAAACGCGCGACCTTGGCACGCACACGCCGGATTCCGTGGACTACCCCGATTTTGCCCATCGTTTGGCCGAAGGACTTGAAGCCGATGAATACGGCGTACTGATATGCGGGACGGGCAACGGCGTGTGCATGAGCGCCAACCGTCATCCGGGGATACGGGCCGGATTGGCGTGGAACGTCGAGGTGGCCGGTTTGCTTCGTCGGCACAACGACGCCAACGTGCTTTGTTTGCCCGCCCGGTTCATCGGGGAGGAGACTGCGTTGGCGGCGGCGTTGGAATTTTTGACCGCCGAATTCGAGGGCGGGCGCCACGAACGGCGCGTTCAAAAAATCGAACCCCGTGCTTAGCTTTTTTTGCGAAATTTGCGCGTCGAATGAAGATTTCCGCCTCTTTGTACGCCGCCGAGGGCCTGAGCGCCGCCGAGGTCGCCCTTAGGCTCGACGCCCTCGGTGTCGATTATATCCACGTCGATTGCAACGACGACCCCCGCGTTTTCGACGACGTCGCCCAAATCCGACAAGCCACCTCAACGCCGATAGACTTTCACTACATCGGCCCCGACCCTACGCCGTATTACGAGGCGCTTTTACGCCACGGCGTCGAATGGGTAACGTTCCAACACGAAACTTTGACGCGAATGCCCGAGGTGCCGGCGAATTTTCCCGCCCGCTTGGGGGTGGCCTTCACGCCCGACACGCCGCCCGAAGCCTTTTTGCCGTATCGTGCAAGGTTCGATTTTATCGTCGTGATGAGCGGTATGCCCGGTAAAAGCGGGGGGAAGTTTCATGCCGAGGGTTTTAGGCGCATACGCGAGTTTTCCCGTTGGTATCCCGAAAAAAGTTTGCACGTCGATGGGGGCGTGAACGCGGAGGTGGCGTATATTTTGCGTAGTTTGGGGGTGGAGGTGGCGGTCTCGGGTGCGTTCTTGATGCGGGCCGCCTCGTGGAGCGCCGCCGCCGCCCAACTCGACAACGAACGTTACGCCGGTCATTTTCGCGTGCGGGATTTTATGCTTGCCCCCGACGAACTGCCCGTTTTCAACGTTCGCACCGCCCGTCTTTACGACGTACTCGAAACCATGGAACGTTATCGTTACGGCTTTGCGCTTGCCGTCGGCGACGAGGGCAGGCTCGAAGGCTTGGTGGGCAACGCCGACGTGCGCCGAGCCCTCATGCGTTATCTTGACAGGCCCGAAAACATTACCGTCAAAGACGTCGTCAATCCCCGGCCGATGAGCGTTTCGCCCGACGAAACCCTGCCCGGACTTTTGGACAAACTTCGTTCGACCGCCGTTTTTTATTTGCCCGTCGTCGAAAACGAAAAGTTGGTCGGCGGTTTGGTTTTTCACAAATTAATCAAAGGAGAATGATAGTACATTTTGCGGCCGGGGCTCCGGTCGAGGAATACGTCCGTCGTTACGACGGCATTCGTTTGGGCGACGCGGTCGTTACCTCGTCGAAACACAAGGAGTTCGACCCCGCTTACGAACCGTACGTGGTTAAAAAGTTTGTCGCCAAAGACGACGTTCAACTCGCCTCCCGGGCTTACGAGCCTCAAACGCGTTTATTGGATTTGGGTCGGGGCGTGAAAATCGGTGGTACGCAAAACGTTACGCTTGTGGCCGCCGGGCCCTGCTCCGTCGAAAGTTTGGAACAAATCGAATTTTCGGCCCGGTTTTGCCAAAATTTGGGGATAAAAATGTTGCGTGCCGGGGCTTACAAACCCCGTACTTCCCCGTACACGTTTCAAGGTCTTGGTTTGGAGGGCTTAAAACTTTTGGCGCAAATGCGTGAAAAATACGGCCTGCTTATTATCACCGAGGTACGCGACGCCACCCACGTCGAAGAAGTCTTGGAATACGCGGACGTGGTGCAAATTGGGGCGAAGGCCATGTACGACCACGGTCTTTTGCGGCGTTGCGGGCGTTCTCAAAAGCCCGTTCTGCTCAAACGGCATTTCGGCGCGACACTCCAAGAGTTTGTGCAGGCGGCGGAATTTATTTTGTCGGGCGGCAACGCGAACGTGGCCCTTTGCGAACGCGGCATTCGTACTTTTGAAACCAAGACGCGGTTTACGCTCGACTTTTCGGGTGCGGCCTACCTTAAAACCCACGTGAATCTGCCGCTTTTTATTGACCCGAGTCACGGTGTGGGGTGGCGTTGGGGCGTGGCCGACCTTGCGCGTGCGGCCGTGGCCTTCGGTTGCGACGGCGTGCTTATCGAAACCCATCCCAACCCGGCAAAAGCCCTTTCCGACGCCGAACAACAACTCGACCCCGACGAATTTAGCGCTTTGTACCAATCGCTGGGCGCCGTGGCCCATGCCGTCGGACGAAAAATTGTTTAGCAACGATGCGGGTTGGGTTGCCCGAGACCGCCGGAGGCATTTGAAGCCGGCGATATCGAGGGTTATGTGCTTTCCGTCGCATCGTTAAAGCGGTCCAGCAAACACAACTCGGTTTTCGACGGGTATGACAACGCTTTTACCCGACGAATCCCGGCCGTGTTCACGCCCAATATCAGCTCCTTATTCGTTTAACGCCGCCATTGGCGCGTGTTGTTTTTTTCAACCCCTTTTTCCACAAAGCGATTTTGTATGAAGACGGCTTGATTTTTTGCTTGTGGAAAATTTTTTTTTGATTATTATGAAAATTCGGTTCATCATATTCGATAATTTGCTAAATTGCGTATTATTTAACGCATATTCTTTTGAAGCAATGAAACATGCATTACTCGCCTTTCTTCTAATGGCAACGTCCGGGGGCGTGTTGCACGCCCAAAACGTGGGGATAGGCACGGCGGCTCCGACGGAAAAATTGGACGTCGACGGCAAACTGCGCATTCGCGACGCCGCCATCTACAACTCCGTGCTTCGAGCGAACGCCACGGGCGTCGTCGAGCCCGTAATCATCGGCACGGGACTCAATTTCAGCTTAGGTACGTTGAGCGTTACCGGAGCGCCGCCCACGGGAACGGCCGGCGGCGACCTTACCGGTACCTATCCCAACCCCACCGTCGCCCAAATTCAAGGGCAACCCGTGAGTTCGACCGCGCCCGCGACCGGCCAAGTCTTCACGTGGAACGGTACGCAATGGGTCGGCACGAACTTTACCGGCGTAATTGTGGCAGAAAACGCCCTGACCGAAACCGCGCCGAACATCGTGCGCTGGGGCGGGCCGTTGATGCAAAACACGACCGTCACCCAAGGCGCTTTCAACACGGTTTTCGACCTCACGGGCACGGGGGATTTTGAAATCCGTTCGGCGGGCAATCCGTTTGTTTTCGCCGCCGACAACGCCAATTTGGGCGTGGGCATCGCCAACCCGACGAACAAGTTCGATTTGGCCGCCGCGGCGCGAACGGGAACGCACGGTACGGGCTTGCCTTTTTACGCTACGGGCACCGTCGGCGCGGGAACTCCGGGCGACCAAGCCGTTTCTTTTCAGTTCCGTCATTCCAACGGCACGCAGGGCGTGGGTATCGGTTACAACACGATATTTGCCACGGGAACCAACGCCAACCAACCTTTGGGTTTGGCGTCGCGTGGAACGGAATCGATTGTTTTCTATACCAACTCTGCCGAACGCGCACGCGTGACGGGCGGGGGCTTTGTGGGGGTAGGCACGGTCGCGCCCGCCGAGCAGATTCACGCCACGGGCAATATCCGTGCCGACGGCGTGGTCATGTGGGGCAACGCCCAGACGCGCACCGAGACCCGGCATTCGGCGGGCGCCTCGGGCGTGGGCGTGCGCTCGGGCTTTTACGAAACCCACGATCCCACCCCCTTCGCCGCCCAATGGCCCACCGGCGCCACAAGTTGGTGGCATCTTTTGGACGTGCGCCACTCCAACACCGCCAACAACTACGCCCTGCAAATCGCCGGTTCGTTTTTCGACCAAAACCTTTGGTTCCGCAAAACCAACGACAACGCCAACCAAGCGTGGTCGCGGTTCTTGACCTCCAACGACCACGGCAACTACATTTGGAACCAAGCCATCAACAACAACCACGCCGTGGGTCAAGCGGCGAGTTTTGACATCACGGGCAACGGCGAAATCGGTGGATTTTTGAACTTCGCCTCCCAAACCCGCCAAATGGTCAATCTTTGGGGAACGGGTCCGAACGCGCCTTACGGCATCGGCGTGCAAAACTCCACCCAGTACTATCGCACGGGTTCGAACTATGCGTGGTACATGGGCGGTACGCATAGCGATGCTACATGGGACCCCGGCGCGGGTGGTACGGTCATGATGCGCTTGGACGTCAACCGCAACCTCTACCTCAACAGTCCGGAGGGTTCGGGCGCGGAGGTGCGTTTGGGTGCGGCGTGGGGACGCCCCGGCGTTTACGCCAATTCGGGCCTTGGTTTGCAGCTCTTTACCAACAACTGGTCCCAACCGATTGTCTTCGGCAACAACAACACCGAAAGAATGCGCTTGGCCGACAACCGGCTCGGTATCGGTACCGCGGCGCCAATTCAAGAACTTGACGTGAACGGACGGGTGAATGTTAACAACGGCGTTATTCAACGGGGCGGCGGCACCATTACGGCCACTTCGGATCTGGGCCTTTATTCCCGGGTTTGGGGCAATTGGATGCGCTTTGTTACCAATTCGGCGCCGTTTATGTTTTACGTCCAAGAAGGCGCTACCGGTGTTGGAAGCAGATTGGCGGTACAAATTTCAGAAACGTGGAACGGCGGACGTATCGACATCGCCAACAACGGCGAACCACCTACTTGGACGGTATGTCATACTTGCTGCCACTCTCCGGTTTGGTATTGGGGTTGCGGGCCTTTTCTGGAAAATGGAACCAGCTGTTTTTGGTGCGGAAGCACGACCTACCACAAAATGCGCCTTTTCGTCAATGGCGGCGCCGAAGCCTCCAACTGGTTTATAATGAGCGACCGCAAATTTAAAACCGACATCAAAACCATTCCGAGTGCTTTGGACAAAGTCATGAAAATGCGCGGGGTTACCTATCGTCCCATCGAACCCGGGGAAACCCCGACGGATTTCAAACCTACAGGGAACTTCGACTTTGACAATGCCATGCAGGGACAAGTTGGCTTCATTGCCCAAGAACTTCGCGACGTATTGCCGCAAGCCGTACAAGAAATGGAAGAAAAAGACGAGAACGGCAATGTTACGGGCACCCACCTTTCCGTTGCCTACGATAGCGTCATTCCCGTACTTGTCGAGGCGATAAAGGAACAGCAAAAAATGATTGAAGACCTCAAAAAAGAAATCGAGGCGTTGAAAAACCGCTAATCGAAAATCGTTGACGGATAGGGGAGGCCCGGCTTTTGGATAGTCGGGCCTCCCTTTTTTTGATTGAACGAATTAGTCGGTTTGTCGATTGCCCATTCGGAGCAAAGATTGTCGGCGGGGTTAAGGGGAAAGTAAAGGTTTTTAGGTTAATTTGCGGTCATGATGGCGTTCGGGGTGGGGCTGTACGTCTTGGGAACGTTGGCGGTGGGATTGTGGGCGGCGCGTCGTGTGCGCACACAGGAAGACTATCTTTTGGCCGGCCGGGGTTTGAACCTGCCGTTGGCGACGGGGGCGGTGTTCGCCACGTGGTTCGGCGCCGAAACGCTTTTGGGGACGTCGGCGCACGTCGCACGCGACGGTTTTTCGGCCGCCGTAACCGACCCCTTGGGGGCGGCGTTGTGTTTGATTTTGGTCGGTTTGTTTTTCGCCCGTCCGCTTTACGACCTTCGATTAACGACCTTTGGCGATTTTTTCCGCCTGCGATTCGGCCGTACGGCCGAAACCGTCGCCGCCGCGTGTTTGGTCGTTTCGTATTTGGGCTGGCTGGCGGGGCAAATCGTTGCGTTGGGATTGGTGGGGCGTTTGGTGTTTGGCTGGGATTCGGGCGTGGGTATCGTCGTGGGCGCCGCGGTCGTTACCTTTTACACTTTCGTTGGGGGAATGTGGTCGATAGCGGTGTTGGATTTGGTACAGAACGGGGTATTGATAGCGGGTTTGACGGCGACGATGGCCGCGATTTCGGGCGATGGGGTTTGGACGCGAGTGAACGCGGCGTTGCCCGAAGGTTTTACGAGTATTTTGCCTCTTGAACGCACGTCCGTGGGTTGGTGGAATTATTTGGCCGCATGGATAACGATAGGTTTGGGTTCGATTCCGCAACAGGACGTTTTTCAGCGGGTAACGTCCTCGAAAACGCGGCGCATAGCGGTACGGGCGTCGCTTTTGGGGGGAGCGCTGTATTTGACGGTAGGCCTGATACCGCCGGTGTTGGCGGCGTATTTGCGCGTGGAAGCGCCCGAGCTTTTGGCTCCCGGCGCCGATGCCCAACAAATCATTCCCCGTTTGATACTCGAACGCACCCCCCTGTGGGTGAGCTTGCTGTTCATGGGCGCATTGACTTCGGCGATACTTAGTACGGCAAGCGCGGTGCTTTTGGCATGCGCCGCCATTGCGAGCGAAAATTTTTTGCGTCCGCTGTTTCCACGCTTTGCCGAACGACGACTTTTGCCGCTCACGCGGGCGTGCGTGGCGTTGGCGGCGGCGGCGGCGCTGTTCATGGCGCTGGGACGCAGGGATATCCACGAGTTGGTGGCCGAATCGTCGGCGCTGAGTTTGGTGTCGTTGTTTGTGCCTTTGTGCGCGGGTTTGTGGATGCGTCGGCATTCGGCGGGGGCGGCGACGGCTTCAATGATTGTCGGCATGACGGCGTGGGGGGTGGCTTTTGGCAATCAAACGGCGCTCGACCCACTGCTCTACGGTTTGGCCGCCTCGTTTGCCGCTTACTTTGTTGTATACCTTGCCGTATTTTTTGTAAAAAAGCGACGGACGCCGAAAAATTCCGACAACCAACCCCGGAGCCCTTCATCGACGGAGACGGGGGACTAGGGCAAAATACGTCCTGCATTTTTCGGAAACGTAATTCGGAAAAACACGCGCCCGGGTATTGCGGAGCCACGCATTTTTCACGGCGGCAAACGGACCAGGGTTTGCGTTGGGGATTTTTTTGTAATTTGGCGTGAAATTGTTGGTCGGCCCATTCATGAACACATCCACTAGTCGTCGTTTGCGGCAGAAGTCGGTGATTATCCTTTTAGGATTGGCCACCGTCGTAATATTTGCCGTAATGTTCTATAAGTTTAGCCAGAGCGTACGTACGCCCTTGCGTTCTACCGTGGAGCAAGAGCTGGCGGGAAGCGATTCTTTGGACAGTGAAATGGCGCAACTCAACGATGCTTTGGCTCGTCGTCAGCAAGAATTGGAACGTGCCATCGAAGAGACCAAACAATTCGGCGCGTTCAAAAAAAGCACCGACGAAAAGCTCAACGACGCCAAAATTAAGTTGCGCGAGGCGGGCAACAAGCTCAAAACCGTCGCCGAGGAGAAAATGTCGATTGAGTCCCAGCTTCGTACGCTTAAAACCAAGGACGAACGATTTTTGGAACGCGAACGAGAATTGCTTCGGCTCAAACTCAAAGCCGATTCGGCCTATCAAGCGGAGTACGAGCGCACGCAACGGTTGGTGGATTCGGTGCGTCGTCAGGCGCGTCTTTTGGAGATTGCGGCACGGGTACAGGCCGGCGATATGCAATGCGAAGCTTTTTCCGCCAAAGGCAAACCAACCAAAGCCGCCGGCGCCGTGCAATATCTCAGCGTTTGTTTTACTTCCGCTCCCAACCCGCTTCTTGCGGACGCCGAACGCTCCTTTTATTTTTTAATCGAAAACCAAAACGGTACGCCCATTTTGAGCGGAACGCCCGAAGAGAGTCGCATCTTTTCCGAAAACGACACCCTTTTCTTTTCCACGAAAATATCGCTTCCGTTTTCCAACAAAAACCGCAATATTTGCGCGGAGTATTTCGCCAAGCGGCCCGGTCAGTTCAAGCCCGGGATTTACAGGGTAAAGTTGTATTGTCGGGAAGAAAACGCCAAAAAAGTTTATTACTGTGGCGGCGGGGTTTTTGAGTTGAAATGACGGAACGATTGGAGGGAAAACGGGCTTTGGTGTGCGGTGCGACGCAAGGCATCGGTTTGGCGACGGCGCAAGCTTTAGTCGCCGCCGGCGCCGACGTAATTTTGTTGGCCCGCGACCAAACCAAACTTCAAACCCTTGCCCAAGCCATGGGGGCGCAGTGGCGACAAGCGGATTTTTCCAATCCCGAAACCGTACGCGCCGTCGTTCCCACCCTGCCTCAACCCATACATATATTAATCAACAACACGGGCGGCCCGCCGTCGGGGCCGATAACCGCCGCCCAAGAAGACGATTTCGTCGGTGCGTTTCGCGCCCACGTGGTCAATGCGCAAATTTTAGCCTCCGCCTTGCTTGAAGGGATGAAAAACGCGGGTTACGGGCGCATTGTGAACATTGTTTCCACCTCGGTTTACGAACCGTTGGCGGGTTTGGGCGTATCGAATACGACGCGGGCGGCGATGGCGGGTTGGGCCAAAACTTGGGCCAAAGAAACCGCGCCTTTTGGCATTACGGTAAACAACGTTTTGCCCGGAGCGACGGATACCGTCCGTTTGCACGCGCTCATCGAAGCCAAAGCCCGCAATACGGGCCGTTCCGTTGAGGACGTGCGCGAGGCGATGTTGAAGGAAATTCCGGCGGGACGTTTCGCCCGGGCCGACGAGATTGCACGGGCGGTGATGTTTTTCGTCGTTTCGCCGTACGTTACGGGCGTGAGTTTGCCCGTCGACGGCGGCAGAATGGCCAAAATTTAGAATCTTAAAATTTGGTATTTTTGTTATACATTTCGGCACGAGCCGTAAAAAAAATATAAACAGATGAACGCATATATCGTGGCCGGTTATCGAACGGCCGTAGCCAAGGCGCCGCGCGGCGGGTTTCGTTTTACACGTCCCGACGACCTCGCCGCCGCCGTCATTAAACACCTTATGGCCTCCGTGCCAAACTTCGACCCCAACCGGGTGGACGACCTCATCGTCGGCAACGCCATCCCCGAAGCCGAACAGGGCCTGAACATGGCCCGTATGATAGCCCTCATGTCCCTACCCATCAAAACGCCCGGGGTAACCATCAACCGCTATTGCGCTTCGGGTTTGGAGGCGATAACCATGGCGGCGGCCAAGATTCATTCGGGTTTGGCGGAGGCGGTTGTCGCCGGCGGCGCCGAAACCATGTCCCTTATTCCGATGGGCGGGTATAAAATCGCGCCCAATCCGACCGTTGCCATGGAACATCCCGAATGGTACTTTGGCATGGGCAATACCGCCGAGGCCGTGGCAATGGAGTTCAACGTTTCGCGCGAGGATTGCGACGTTTTCGCCTACCATTCGCACATGAAGGCCGTGGCCGCCATCGCCGCCGGCAAGTTCAAAGACGAAATCGTCCCTTTTACCGTCACCGAAACCTACCTCGACGAAAACGAAAAAAAACGCACGCGCACTTACGTCGTCGATACCGACGAGGGGCCGCGCGCCGATACGACCATCGACAAACTCGCCAAGCTTAAGCCCGTTTTTGCGGCCAAAGGCGTCGTTACCGCCGGCAACGCCTCCCAAACGTCGGACGGCGCGGCCTTTGTTCTCGTCGTCTCCGAAAAAGTGTTGAAAGAGTTCAACCTGACTCCGATTGCCCGTTTGGTAGGCTATGGCATGTCGGGCGTCGAGCCGCGCATCATGGGCATCGGCCCCGTCGAAGCGATTCCCGCCGCCCTCAAACACGCCGGCCTCAAACAAGACGACGTCGACGTCATCGAACTCAACGAGGCTTTTGCCACCCAATCTTTGGCCGTGATACGCAAACTGGGCTTGGACGAATCGAAAGTCAATCCCAACGGCGGCGCCATTGCGTTGGGGCACCCGTTGGGGTGTTCGGGCGCCAAGCTGTCGGTGCAGCTCTTCAACGAAGTGCGTCGTCGCGGCGGCAAATACGGTATGGTTTCGGCTTGCGTCGGCGGTGGACAAGGCATCGCCGGCATTTACGAAATTTACAAAAACTAGCATGATACGGGCGTTGTGGGTGGCGGTCGTGGTCGTCGCGGGCTGTGCGCAGGGCAACATCTACCCCGACGAGCCGATGATTGAGTTTGTTTCCGCCGTCCCCGAAACGTTGTACGTCCCGGATTTGCGTTTCGAACCCGACGCTCCCGTCCCCGAACTGAAAATCACCATTAAATTTCAGGACGGGGACGGGGATTTAGGGGGGGAATCGGGGAGTTTTGTTTTGCAAGACCTTCGCCCCGGTTTGCCCGTCGTCGTTTTTCGCGACACCTACGACGGTCGCCTGCCTTACGCCCTGCCCAACCTCACCCCCAACACCAAACCCCCGTCCATTCAAGGAACCATCACCGTAACTTACGCCGGTTACATCCCCATCATCGAACGCGATTCGACGGAGGAGGATTTGCTTTTCGACGTTTACGTTCGCGACCGGGCGGGCCACGTTTCACCGCCCGTGCGCACCACGCCCATTCGTCTTATTCGCAAAAACTACGTTGATTGACCGCTTATGAAGCCCGCGATATTGGTCGCCGAGGACGAGGCCGACGGACGCGAAAATTTGCGTGAATACCTCGAGCTTCAAGGTTTCGAGGTGCTGACCGCCGCCGACGGAATCGAGGCCCGAACCATCGTGGAAAACGAAGGAAAACGATTGATTTTGGCCGTGGTCGACGTCATGATGCCGAAAATGGACGGTCACGAGCTTTTAAAATTTATTCGCGGACGTTTGGATACGGGCCGCGTGCCGGTTGTATTTTTGACGGCCAAAGACCGCGACGACGACGAAATCAAAGGTTTGAGTCTCGGCGCCGACGACTATATTCGTAAACCCGCCTCGCTCAAACTCATTTATACGCGCATCCAAGCCATGCTTCGGCGGCAAGGCTTGGACGCCGACGGCACGCTTCGTATGGGTCCGTTGGCCATTTCCCGTTTGATGCAAACGGCGTTTTTGGACGGGGTCGCCCTTCCCCTCACCCAAACCGAGTTCAACCTGCTTTTACTTTTTGTCAATCACCCGCAACGCGCCTTTTCCCGCGCCGAAATTCTCGACAGACTCGGCATCGAGGACGATGTTTTCGAGCGAACCATCGACGCGCATGTAAAAAACCTACGGCTCAAACTTGGCGCGGCCGCACCGTTGATTAAAACGTTTCGCGGTTTGGGTTATGGTTTGTGTCCCGACTTTGAAAACGCCTTATGAACATGCGCACCATTGCCGATGAAGGTAAAATTCGTCTTACCCTCACCCGTCTTGCACTGGAAATCATTGAAAACCGCGCAAGTTTTGACGACACGTGCGTTATCGGCGTGCAGCCCCGGGGGGTGAACGTCTCCAAGCGCTTACACGCCCTGCTTGAAAAAGAAACGGGAACGCGACTGCTCTACGGCGAACTCGACGTTACCCTTTTTCGCGACGACCTAACCCGGCGGCGCTTTCCCATCGTTCCCAAAGACACGCGCATTTCGTTTTCCATCGAAAACATGAACGTCATTTTGATAGACGACGTGCTGTTTACGGGGCGAACGATACGTTCCGCCTACGATGCTTTGGTAAGCATGGGCCGGCCCGCAAGGGTCGAACTCGTTGTATTGGTCGATAGAATACGCAAACGCGATTTTCCCATTGCCGCCGACTACGTCGGCTACGCCATCGACACGCTCGACGTCGAGAAGGTGTACGTCCGAATGAAGGAAGACGGCGGCACGGATTGGGTCGGCATTGCTTGATGTTCGTCGTCGGACGAAAAAACGGCTTCGTTCGACGACGGCTTACTGTTCAAATTCGGCGGCGGCCCGGAAAAACTTGTATTTGGCCATGTCGCCGATGGTTTTTATCCGGAATTTGTCCTTCAATATTTGGGCGTGTTCGGTGGTCAATTCTTGCGGCGCGTCAATCGGCGCGTCGAGCAGTTCTTTGAAATTTTTGGTTTCGTAAGCCTTTTGTTCAAGGCGTTGTTCATGTTCATGGAATACTCCGTAAAAAGGCATTGAGCCTTATCGCCCATAATTTACGACAATCTTTTGACGCGAAACGTTTATTGCTTAAAAAAATTTTACGTTTGTTTTTACGCCGCCGGCTTTACATCGACAACGACCGCCACAAAAATACCCAAAATACAAGGCTTCCGCTTTTGTTGCACCGTTTACTTTTATCGTCCGCCGTCAAGCCGTTTACGCCCCGATTTGTGTTTCAGTCTTTGAGCCGGCTGAGCGGTTCGGATTCTGTGGCGTGGAGCTGTTCGTCAATACGCCGTAAAAGCATACCCATGAGCAGAAAGGCGGTGAGTACGTCGGCCAAAATCGCCGTATGGACGACCATCGGCATTTCGCTTCCAAGCGCAAGCGCCAACATAAAAATACCGTTTTCCATGAGCAGATACGCCGCAAGGTGTATCAATAAACTTTTTCTCGAAACTATGAGGTAAAAGCCGATGAACACCGCACTGATGGCCGAAGAGAAATAGGCGGTGTGGATTTTGGAGTCGTCGAGCGAATGAGCGACCGCAAAACTCGAGACGATAATGGCGACGACCGCGCCGATGTTGCCAAAGCCGCCCGTGGCGCAAACGGTGATTTTTTTTCCGGCCCGGGACAAAAACCATGGCGCCAAAACCGTTTTGAACGCGACGGTTTCGAGCAGAATCAACGCCGGCGACCACGGCGTGTGGTGGGAGACGGGGATGTCGTGACCCGTCGTCGTTGGGTTTCCGAGTTCGACGAGCGCCAATCCCGACAGCAACAGTCCTTGCAAAAAAAGCAGGCGCGCCAATATTTGGGTGTGCGTCGTTACGGCCAAATACACCGACGCGCCCGTGAATAGGATGGTCAATAGGTCTTGCATCAGCCGTCGAGTTTATGGGTGATGAGCAGCACGGTAAAGAAAATGAGTACGGCAAGGGCGGTTCTTGCGAAGATGCGTTTGCCGTTGTCGCGCATGGCGTAACGCGGACGCACCGATTCGCTTAGGCCGATGGCCGAAGTGAAAACGAGCTGTACGATGATGTAAACGATTGTCGCGGCCCAGAGCGGCAGTTCGGGGGAGACGAAAAAGCCGGCGATTAAAGCGCCGTAAACGGCAATTTTCAAGGCGCCGGCGTAGTTCCAGAGCGCCAAATCGGGACCCGAGGCGTCGAGAATCATGGCTTCGTGGACCATGGTGAGTTCGAGGTGGGTCGAAGGGTCGTCGAAGGGCACGCGTCCCGTTTCGATGAGCGCAATTTCAAACAGCAAATAACCGGCCAACGCCCCCAACAGCGCCGAGGCCGACGAATCCGACAAATGCACGTTCCGGAATATTTCGGCGAACGAAGTTTGGCCGGTAAGCAGGCCGAACGAGCCTAACAAAATGAAAAATGCGGGTTCGGCCAAAAGAGAAAAAAAAGCCTCGCGCACCGCGCCCATACCCGCGAACGGACTGCCCGTGTCCATTGCCGCCGCTATCATGAAAAATTTGCCTAGGGCCATGACGTAGGCGAAAAAGATGAAGTCTCCTTCGAAGGCCAAAAGCGCGGGCGAACCGCCCAAGGGAAGCGTGGACAAGGCGCACAACAGCGACGTTAAATACACGATGGGCGCCCATCGAAAAACGAACGTCGTTGTTTCTCCGTAAACCGTCGATTTTCGGCTCAACCGCCTAATGTCGTGGAAAAATTGCCACATATTGGGCCCTTTGCGCCCGGCCAAGGCGCTGCGCACCCGATTGAGCGCTCCGGGAATCAACCCGCTCCACGCCAAGGTCAATAGCAATCCCGCCATGTTCTTTTTTTCCTTTCCTTTTTCCTTTCCGTGGCCGACGGTTGCAAATTTACAAAGTTAAATGCAATAAGCGCTTTTTGGGCGACGTCTTTGGTGAGGAGCCGAACGGTGGCGCCGGCGAGAGAGTGTGTTTGAGTCCGCGAAGCCCGCGTTTTAGTGCGGTTTTCGCTTGTAGGTCGGTATGCAAACCATAAAATGGGCTTTTCACAATAAGTTCCCCGATTTCGGCGTTATGGGCGTGTAATCGGGTCGTTTTTTCTACATATAGCATAAAAAACGTATTCTATTTGGAAAATTCCATCAAAAATGGGCATACGATTTTGGCCGTACGGGGAAAAAACGAAGGATTTTTTCCATTTAGTCCATCGAACGCAAAAAAAAATTTGGCAAACCTATTGTATTTGCGTGGGATTGCATAATTTTGCGATTGGACTAAAAAGGTATAGCCTAGAAGTTTCCAAAACATATTTATAGTAAGATAAACTCGATGAGAAACAGTTTATTGTTGGTGCTGCTGTTTTTGCTCAGTCATTGGGCAAGGGCGGCGGACGGTCCGAATGCCGAAGGGCTGTTGGGGCGCCGCAGTGTCAGCTTCACGGAGAACCGTGGGCAGGTAGCGGACCTTAACGGCAATTCGCGGCCGGACGTCCTATACACGGCCGACGTAGAGGGCGCGAAGCTCTTTTTCCAAAAAGACCGCGTCAGCTTCGTCTTTCCCCGCGTGGAGTCCGGTACAATGGCCGCCGGGCGTTATACGCGCATTACCGGTCTGTATCGTATGGATTTGGAGCTTTTGGGCTCGAATCCCAACGTGGAGGTGGAGCGCGGTTTATGGGCCGAGGAAGAAGGGGAAACCCACTTCTACACTCCGGGCCTTGCCGCTCCCGTGACCGGCGTTCGGGCGTTTCGTAGCATCGTCTACAAAAACGTCTATCCCAAAATCGACTTGGTCTTTTACAGCCAAGCCGAAAACGGAAACGCTCCCGCCCTCAAATACGACTTTGTCGTACATCCGGGCGGGCGGGTTTCGGACATTCGCCTGCGCTACAATGCGGCGGAAAAGGTCGGCATCGAAGCCGACGGCCGGCTCGACATTGCCAACCCCTACGGTCGTGTGATTGAAAACGCCCCGCTCGTCTATCAGGGCCGCGTTTCCAACACCGTCGCGGCCGCTTACCGGCTTAACGACGGCGTCGTTACCTTCGACGTCGGAAACTACGACGCCTCCCAAGATCTCGTCATCGACCCCCTTGCCTTCGTCTGGTCCACTTACCTCGGTTCGGGACAGTTCGACGAAATTAACGACGTAATCGTCGCTCCCAACGGCGACGTACTCGTTTGCGGTTCGACCGCGCAATGGACGACCATTCCCAACCTTGGCGAAAACGTCAATTTTAGCAACGCCTCCAACCCCGTAACGCAAGACGCTTTCATCGTGCGTTATCGTTCCAACGGTTCGCGTTTGTGGCGCACCATTCACGGCGGACGCGGTATCGACGGCGCCAACGCCGTTACCGTGCGTGCCGGCACGAGCGCCAACATCGCCGTTACCGGTTTTGCGGGCGCTTTCACCCAAGGCGTAACCCCGACTCCCCCCGGCGACCCGATTAACTTTTTCGTTTCCGCGGGTGCATCCCAGTCCACTTACGGTGGCGGCGGCGCCGACGCTTTCGTTCTCGCACTCAACGACAACGGTACTTTTGCATGGGCCACGCTCTACGGCGGGTTCAACGGCGGCGACGGACAACCGGCGACCTCGGGCGTCGACCGCGGCGAAGGTGTGGCTTTCAGCCCCGACGGCGTTTACCTCTACGTCGGCGGTACCTCCAACTCTTCCGACCTCGTTACCGTCAATTTGGCCGGTTCTTATTCCCAAGGCAATCCCGACGCCACCGAAAACGACGCTTTCTTATTGCGGTTCAACGCCGCCTCCGGTGCCCGCGATTTCGCACAATACTTCGGCGGCGAAAACAACGACCTGCTCTACGGCTTGGCCATCGGCGGCAACAATAAACTTGTCATCACGGGTTCGGCCCGGTCGAACTCGGGCGTGGCTTTGCAAAACCCCGTGATTGGTTGTGCAACGTGTTCGCCCGTGGAAGGCGACGGTTTTGTGGCGCAGTTTTCGATTTCCGCCGGCGCCGTCACCCGCGATTGGGTAACGTTCTTTGGCAACGCCGGTGCGAATGAGGCGGGTTATGACGTCGATATCAACGCTGCGGGAAGGATTGCGGTGGCGGCCGGCGTCGGCAGTTCGCCTTCGTTCTTTGGCGCCCAAGGTACGGTCATCAACCCCAACTCCGGCGGATTTTCCGAAGGTGCGGTTATTACCTACAACGCGACCGGACAACGCCAATGGTACAGCTATCTCGGCGGTTCGGGCGTGGACAATCTCTTTGCCGTTGCTTTCGACGACAACAACAACGTCCACGTGGCGGGCGCGACCCAAAGCGCCAACTTGGCCACCGTATTTCCTTTGGTAGGCAACGGCAACGCCGGCAGTTCGCTTAGCGGTACGCAGGATGTTTACTTTGCCAAACTCAATTCCAACGGTGCGGTTATTTACAATTCCTATTTGGGCGGCGGCGCTTCCGAAGAACCTCGCGGCATCGACGTGGACGCCTCGGGCGCGGTGTATATCGCCGGCGTTACCGCCTCGACCAACTATCCTACGCTTCAACCCGCCGGCGTGTTTATTCAAAGCACCAATGCGGGCGGACAAGACGGTTTTGTAACCAAAATCAACTGTCCCCCCACGGCGTCGACCATCGCCATCAACCCCAACCGTTCCAACGAAAACAACCCCGCCAACCATTTCTGTCGTTCGGACAACCAAGACGTGGTAATTACGGCGACTCCGTCGGGCGGTAACTTTACCATCGTTCCCAATACGCTCAACGCCGTCGTCAACGGCAATCAAATCACGTTCCGACCGTCGAACCAAGCGGTGGGCGGCGGCGTATTTCAAATTACGTGGACGGGAACCGATCCTTGCGATTTTTCTTCGACGATTACAATTACGATAAACGACCCGCAACCGCAAATCACCGCTCCGCAACAATCGGTGTTCTGTCAAAGCTCGTCGGCCGTTCAATTGGTGGGTACTCCCGCGGGCGGCGTGTTTTCGGGTACGGGGGTAACAAGCAGTTCGGGCGTATGGGATCCGTCGGGATTGACGCCGGGCAACTATTTGATTACCTACTCGGGTTCGTTGAACGGTTGTCCTTACAGCACGACGCGTACGCTTCGCGTGGTGAGCGTCGCCGGCGGCGTACCGACGATAAGCGGCCCTGCGGGTCCGTTCTGCTCCGCCGACGGTTTGCAACAATACACCGCGTCGATTGCGGGCGGAACGTTCAGCGCCTCGTGCGGAACGTGCATTACGCCGCAAGGCGCCTTCAACCCCGCGTTGGCCACCATCGGGTCGAATACCATTACTTACTCGGGTATAGCGGCCTCGACCGAGCCGGGCGTCGATTGTCAATACTCCGTATCGACTACGGTGGTGGTCAATCAAACGCCGGGTTTGTCGATTGTTGGTTTGCCGGCATCGACGTGCCACAACTCCGCGCCGATTCAAATCGGTACCAATCCTCCGGGCGGCGTTATCACGGGTCCGGGCGTATCGTTTAACGGCACGAACTATTTCTTTAATCCTTCGGGTGCGGGCGTGGTTTTCAACCAAGCCAATATTTTGACGGCGACGTTCACCTCGGCCCAAGGATGCGGCTCTTCGACGACGGCGTCGATTTTCGTCAATCAAGTCAATCCGCAAATTACCAACTTGGCAACGCAATACTGCCAAGGCGCGGGTAACATCGCTCTTCAAGCAACGCCGGCGGGCGGAACGTTCTCGTTCTCCGGCCCCGCCAACGGATTTGTGGCTCCGAACATTTTGCAACTTTCCGTTTTACCGGCGGGCCAAATTTATACGGTTACGTACAGCGGCACGTTTAACGGTTGCAACTATACGACCAGCCAAACGTTCACGATTATCGGCAACCCGACGGTCGTGATTCAAGGTTTGCCGAACATCGCTTGCACGGGCGACGCCTGCTACAATCTTTCGGCGAGCATTGCGGGCGGTACGTTTAGCGGCCCGGGTATTCAAGGCAACTCGATTGACGGGTTCCGTTTCTGTCCTTCGGGCTTGACGGGCGGCGTCAGCTATACGATTACTTACAGCGGCAACGACCCTTCGACGGGTTGTAACTACACGACTTCGCGCCAAGTAACGGTCAATACCACGCCGCAAGCGTTTATTTCCGGTTTGTCTTCGACGTATTGTACGAACAACGCCTGTGTAACGATGGTTGGTACGCCGGCGGGTGGTACGTTTGCCGGCCCCGGCGTTACGGGCAACACCTTCTGTCCCCAAACGGCGGGCGTGGGCAACCATACCGTTACGTATTCAGGCGTTGCTTCCAACGGCTGTTTTTACTCTACTTCCGTGGTGGTAACGGTCAACGTCTCCCCGACGGTAACGGTGAACTTGAATACGTCGTACTGCTCGGCCGACCCCTGCATCACTTTGATAGGCACGCCGTCGGGCGGCACGTTCTCCATCGACGGCGTAACTTCGGCGGTCTTTTGCCCCAGCCAACTTTCGTTGGGCCAACACGTCGTGGTTTATTCCGGTCAATTGAACGGATGTCCCTATTCGCTATCGACGTTGGTGAACATCGTTCCCAACCCGAACGCGCAAATCACGAGCCTGCCCACGTCTTTCTGTACCGCGGACAATCCGATTACGGTAACGGCGACGCCTCCGGGCGGTCAATTCGTTCTTTCGCCGAACGTGCAAGGCGGATTGAACGGCAACGTGTTGAATCCTTCGGCGTTCAACGGCAATCCCGGCACGTATCAAATCACGTATACGGTAGCGGAAAACGGATGTTCGGCGACGACGACGCGCAACTTTGTGGTCTTGCAAAGTCCGACGGCCCAAATCTTGGGCTACAACGGCCCCGTCTGCTCGGGCGGCGGCATTCTTAACCTTTCGGGCGTTCCGACGGGCGGTACGTTCAGCGGCCCCGGCATTATTTCGGGTACGTCGCAATTCAACCCTGCGTTGGCGGGTGCGGGAACGCACACCATCGTCTATCAAGGCGTATCGGGCGGTTGCGGCTATTCTACTTCGATTCAAGTGGTGGTGCGGCAAACGGCGGACGCGGATATTCTCGGCCTTAGCCCGCAATATTGCACCAACGACGCGGCGGTCGCCATCAGCGGCAGTCCTTCGGGAGGAATTATTCAAGGTCCGGGCGTGGAAAGCATCGGCGGGCAATATTTCTTTAATCCCTCGTCTTTGAACCCCGGCGTTTACACGATTGAATATTTCGGTACGTCGATTAACGGTTGCGACTTTTACGAGGCGGTCAACGTACAAATCGTTACCAGCCCGACGGCGCAAATTTTCGGCGTTCCCTCCAACGGCTTGCTTTGTTCCAACGGCACGCAATTGTGCTTGACGGCGACGCCCGCGGGTGGTTCGTTCTTTGCGCCCGGGCCTTTCGGCGGCAACCTGATGAGCGGCCCCGGCGGCGCCTGTTTCAATCCTTTCGGTTTGCCGCAAGGCGTGTATTCGATTACTTACTCCGGCTCCGTCAATGGTTGTGAATACGAAACGACGGTATTCGTTTTGGTCAACGAACCGCCGACCCCGTCGATTACCCCGTCCTACGAAGGGCCGTATTGCACCAACGACCCGTTTGTGGTCATGACGGGCTTCCCGGACGGCGGTACGTTCTCGGGTGAAGGTATAACTGCCGGAGGCGTATTCAATCCGGCGGCGATTAACGCCGGTTCGACGGGCGCCCAAGTGCAAATCACGTATTCGGGCAATTTGAACGGATGCGCTTACAGCACGAGCATCACGGTGGTGGTAAACAACCCGCCCGTTCCGCAGAGCATCAATCTTTTGCCGGTGTATTGCACGACGGTGGGCGCGTTCCAAATTCAAGGTTCGCAACCCCCGGGCGGTTCTTACAGCGCAGTACCCAACGACGGCGTGATATTCTTCAACAATGGCGTATGGTTCTACGATGCGGCGGTGGCGGGAACGCACGTCATCACGTATTCGGGCAACGTCGGCGGTTGTGATTATTCCACGTCCGTTACGGTTACGAATACGCCTCCGCCCACGCCGGTCATTTCCGGTTTGGAAAACGGATATTGCATCAACAGCGGTCCGGTCAGCGTAACGGGTTCTCCTGCGGGCGGTAATTTCAGCATCACCCCCAACCCCGGCAACGCCCTCATCGGTTCGGGTAGCTCGATTATTTTCAACACCGCCATCCCCTCCGACAGCTATTTGATTACATACTCGGGCAACTTCGGGGGATGTAGTTACACGACTTCGCGCATCGTTCGCATCGGTACGCCGGTAACGCCGACGATAAGCGGTTTGGACAACGCTTACTGCGTGAACGCCGCTCCCGCTACGTTGGTTGGTTTCCCCTCGGGCGGCACGTTCACCTCCGTTCCCGCGGGCGCCATTATCAACGGCAATCAATTCAATCCCGCGGCGGGCGTAGGTTGTTATGAAATCACGTACAGCGGCGTAAACGACTTTTGCGCGTATACGACGACCCGCATCGTTTGCGTCAATCCTCCCGTTGCGGCGGCGATTACCAACCTACCGAACTTTTATTGCCAAACGTCGGCTCCGATAGTGTTGCAAGGCTTCCCGGGTGGCGGTACGTTCTCCGGCCCCGGCGTTGCCAACGGCGTTTTCAATCCCGCCGGTTTGTCCGGCCCCGTGGTTATTACGTACAGCGGCACTTACCAATACTGCCAATATACGGTTACGGCGACGGTAAACGTTACCATTCCCCCGGTGGCGGAAATCCTTAATCTTGAAAGCGAATATTGTTTGTCGGACGGTCCCGTGCAAATGGGCGGCTTCCCGGCGGGCGGTATTTTTGAAACGAACTGCCCCGTGGGTACGATCCAAGGCGGCAATTTCTTCTATCCCTCGATAGCGGGTCCCGGCGAGTGCATGATAACGTACCGCGGCAATTACAACGGCTGTGAGTTTATCGTGCAAAAACGCGTTCTCGTCACGGCGCCTCCGTCGGTCGTTTCCATCAACGGTTTGGCGGGACCGTATTGTATTACGGCGGCTCCCGTACAATTGACGGGTACGCCGGCTACGGGTAGCTTCTCGTCCAACATTCCGGGATTGATAATCAACTCCGGTACGGGCCAAGCACAATTCAATCCGCAAAACGCCCCGACCCCCGGCACGTACACCATTACGTATTCGGGCGATATCGGCGGTTGCGAATATTCGACGACGCGCACGGTAACGATTACGGGCGCTCCCGAAGCGACGATTACCGGCTTGGCCCTCGAATATTGCACCAACTACGGTTTGGTACAATTGACGGGTACGCCGGCGGGCGGAACGTTCAGCTACAAACGTTCGAGCGTTTTGGGCGAGGTTACCATCCCGACGGACGGTTTCGGCAACACCTACTTCAACCCCGCTACGGGCGCCGACGTGTACACGATTATCTATCGCGGCACGTATCAAGGTTGTCCGTACTACACGACGTTCCAAATCACGGTCAGCGACCCGCCCGTTTCCGTTATCGCCGGCTTGCAAACGCAATATTGCGTTACGGACGAACCCGTGATGCCGACGGGCTTCCCGTTGGGCGGCGCATGGAACGTAACGCCCGCCATCAGCTTTTCGGGCGTTCCGGCATGGGTAAACGGTATGTTCAATCCCGCGGCCGGCCCCGGCGACTTTGTGATTAGCTACACGGGTATCGATGGCGGTTGTACCTACTCTTCGACGTGGAACATCAACGTCGTCGCGCCCGAACAGGTCAACATCTTCGGCTTCGAATCTCCGTATTGCACGACGGCCCCGCCCGTAACCTTGCAATCGAACGTTGCCGGCGGAACGTGGTTCACCAACCCGATTAACGGCATCATCAACGGCAATCAATTCTCGCCCGCAATTACGGGTCCGGGTATCTTCACGATTGTGTACACGGGTAGCATTTTGGGAACGAACCATTGCGCTTATACCGCCGATACGTTTATTCAAGTGATTCCCGCCCCCGTACCGATGATTAACGGTTTGTCGGACGGCGCGCAACTTTGCACGCAGGACGCCCCCATCGAACTCTGCGGTATGCCCGGCGGCGGTACGCTCAGCGTGGCGTTCGAAGGAACGGAATCGCCGATTGGTTCGTACGGCATTCCCGCGCTCGACGCCAACAACAACTTTATTCCTTCCGCAGGCCCGGGTACGTATTATATTACGTATAGCGGCGTGATAGCGCACTGCGCCTACACGACGACCATTGCGGTTACGGTTACCGAGCCTCCGATTGCGAGCATCTCGGGTTTGAGCGACATTTATTGCCAGTACAGCCAAGGTACGCAACCCGACATTTTGACGGGAACTCCTCCGGGCGGTATCTTCGTGTTGTCGAACGGTTCGCAATTGACGACGCTGACCGGCGGTATCTTCCCGCCCATCGGCCAAACCTTGCAACCGGGCAACTACATCGTAACGTACTTTGGGACGTACAACGGCTGTTCGTACGCCACGTCGCAAAACGTGCGCATCAACCTGCCGGCGGTGGCGCAAATTGCCAACGTGCTTGACGTAATTTGCCGCACGGCCGAACCGTTTACTTTGACGGCGATTCCGGCGGGCGGAACGTTCTCCGGCCCCGGCGTTACGGGCAACATATTTAGCCCCTTGGCTGCCGGCATCGGTACCCATACCATCACCTATTCCGGTATTTATTTGGGTTGTCCGTACACGACGACGGAAACGATAACCATTGTCGAGACGATTGCGAACATCAACGCACAACTCAACGGCTTGCAAGCGACGTATTGCACCAACGACCCGGTGGTTACGATGTTGGGAGTTCCGGATTCGGGCTTCTATTCCGGCCCCGGCGTGGTGGGACGCTTCTTCTTCCCGTCGGTCGGCCCGGGTACGTATACCTTGACCTACGCCGGTTTCCGCGACAACTGTTCCTACACCACGTCCCAAACGGTAACGGTTTACGAATCGCCCGAATTTGTTGCGACGTGGCAAGATCCGGCGGTTTACGGACAAGAAGGCCAAATCTGTGTCAATGTAACGAACGGCCCCGTTGTTGGCGGCTACCGCATTACGGTGGGAACGACGTTGATTTACGAAGGTCCGCGCCCGACGACTCCGATTTGCGTCAATCGCCCCGCCGGCATTTACGAAATCGTTGTAACGGCGGATTCCGATGCGAACAACCACCTTTGCTCCGCGACGAGCATTGTGGTCTTGGGCAATCCGCCCTTGCCGCCTTGCGCCGCTCCGACGGGCATCCAAATCTTCGCAACCGAAAGTCCGTTCCGCATTAGCTGGGCGACGGCGCCGATAGCCCAAGCCTACATCCTTGAATATCGCCAGTTGGGTACGTCCGGTCCCTATCTGCCGTTGGCCTTGGTGAACGCTCCGACGACGGAATGGGTCGATTTGAACAACGTGTTCCAAGCGTGCAGCACGTATTCGGTACGTATTCGTACGATATGCGTGGACGGCGCGACCTCTATCGACTATATTCAAGAAGATTTCCAATTGCCTTGCGTACAAGGCTGTACCCGTCCCGCCGCGCTTGCGTTCAACCAAACGAGCAATACGGGCGGTACCTTGACGTGGACGCCGTCGCAAACGGCCGAATGTTACATTGTACAATACGGCTTGTTGGAAGATGGAACGTTCACGACCTACGGCCAAGTGTGCAACACAACGACGGTAACCATCGCAGGATTGATTCCGGGCGAGGAGTACTGCTTCCAAGTGCTGAGCGTATGCGCGGGCGGTGAAATCTCGGCTCCGCGTCGGATTTGTGTAACGTTGTCGAACATTGCTTGCGGTTGCCCGACGGGCTTGACCGCGACCTCGGGAACGAACGCCATCAACCTTTCGTGGAACGGTGTTTCGGGCGCGACGGGATATCGCGTGGAATATCGTCCGACGGGAACTTCGACGTTCACGACCTTGAACGTTACGGGAACGTCGGCGACGCTTAGCGGATTGAACTGTGTACCTTACGACCTGCAAGTTTCGACGGTTTGCGGTTCGACGATATCGTCGGGTTGCGGATTGATTGTGGCCGAAGGCTGCGGCGCTCCCGCGGGACCGGCGCAATTCCAGTTGGCCATCGGACGCGCGGCGCTTGAAGAAGGCTACGACGTACAATCGACGGCGGACGGCGGCTACGTCATCTCCGGGTATACTTCCAACGCCGGCAATCGCGACGCTTATCTGGCGAAAGTGAGCGCCTGTGGAGAAATCGAATGGGAACGTACCTATGGCGGCAACTTCGACGACGAAAGCCGTTCGGTTGCGGTCTTGCCCGGCGGTGGATATGCGGTGGCGGGCTTTAGCTCGAGCTTCGGTAGCGAAGCTTATACGGCCTACCTGCTTAACATCAACGCCAACGGTACCATCAATTGGGAACGCAAGTTCGGCGGTACGGACGCACGTCGCTTCTACGACGTACAAGTAACGTCCGACGGAGGCTATATCCTTACGGGCGACGCCTTGAAAGCGACGGGCTCGACCGATCGCGACCTCTTGTTGATGAAAGTCGGTGGTACGGGCAACGTCGAATGGGTACGCACTTTCGGTGGCGTTAACGAAGACATTGGTTATGAGACCATCGAAACGGCCGACGCCTTTGTCTCCGTAGGCTTTACTTCGAGTTTTGGCACGAGCGGCGACGTTTACGTGGTCAAAACGAACAAAACCAACGGTGCGACGATTTGGCAGAAAAACTACGGCGGTTCTCAACGCGACGAAGGCTACTCGATTGCCGCCGACGGCGACAACTACGTATTGGCGGGTTCGACTCGTAGCTTCGGCACCGGTTCGGCGGACGCTTACATCGTGAAAATCAACGCGACGAACGGCAACGTGGTCTGGGCCAATGCTTACGGCGGCACGTCTTTTGACATTGCCTACTATTTGGATGTCAATGCCAACGGCAATTACGTGATTACGGGTTCGACGCAAAGTGCGGGCAACGGCAATCAAGCGTATTTGTTGTCGGCGAACGCGTCGAACGGTTCGGTACAATGGGGTGTGGCCTACGGCGGCACGGGTTCCGATTTGGCGCGTTCGTTCGTGCAAACGGCGGACGGCGGCTATGCGGTCTTCGGTTCGACGCGTTCGTTTGGCGAAAACGCTTCCGCCGCCGCGAACTTTTATCTCATCAAAACGGGCTTGCAAGGCTCGGTGGACGGTTGCAACAGCTCCAATTTGACGTGGAACGCTTCCAACGCCGCCGGTACTCAAACGGGTACGCCGACAATTGTAGCGACCACGCCGGTGAACAACGTCGTAGGCGGTACATCCGTGGTGGCGAGCGTAAGCTTGACGCGTACGGTGGTTTGCCAAATCACGAACTGCGGGGGTGCGGCTCCGTGCAACCTTGCGGTGAACGTAACGGGTTCGACAACGGTTTGTCCCGGCGCTTCCGCCACGTTGGCGGCCAATGCCACGGGCGCCTCGAACGTAACGTTTGCATGGGCGGGACCGAACGGCTTTACGGCCACGGGTTCGACCATCACCGTTTCCCCGACGACGACTTCGACTTACACCGTGACGGCGACGGCGGCGGGTTGCACGCCTCAGTCGGCGACGGGAACGGTTACGATTGGCAACCTGACCGTATCCGCTACGGCCACGACCGCGCCCAACGCTACGGTTACGGCAACGGTATCGGGCGGCAACGCTCCTTATTCCGTGAGCTTGATTCTTAACGGAGTAACGATTGCGACGAACAACAACGTAAGCTCGACGACCACGTTCGGCAACGTTTCGGCGGGAACGTACACGGTGAACGCTACAAGCGCGAACGGATGTACGGGTTCGACCACCGTTACCGTGAGTACGGGTGGAACGTGCACGACTCCGACGGGCTTGACGGTCAACGCTTCGGGTCTGGCAAGCTGGAACGCGGTTTCAGGTGCGGTCTCTTACGAAGTACGTTACGGCGTTACCGGAACGGCGACGAGCGGATGGACGGTGTTGTCCACGACGGCGACTTCCGTACAATTGACGGGGCTGCAGTCGGGTTCGACGTACGAAGTGCAAGTGCGTACGATATGCGCGGGTGGTCAAAGCTCGGCCTTCAGCCAATCGGTACTCTTCAACGGATGTCCGCCTCCGACGAACGTAACGTTTACCATCAGCGGAACGAATGTAACGGCGTCATGGACGGCGGCGCAGGGCGCCGGCCAATATACGGTATCGTGGCGCCGTTCGACGGTCGACAACTGGACTTCGACCACAACGGCCAACACGTCCTATACCATCCAAAACCTCATCCCCGGCGCGACGTATCGCTTCCGCATTCGTTCGCGTTGCGGCACGACGTTCGGACCGTGGTCGCAAGAGTACACGTTTACCTTACCCGCCAATCGTGAAGCGGACGCTATGGTGGTGAACGCAAACGAAAGTTTAACCGTTTACCCGAATCCTAGCCAAGGCGTCTTTACCGCAACGTTGGCTACGGAAAGCGACACGCGCGCCGAACTGGCCGTTACCGACCTTGCGGGACGAATTATCTATCGCTCGACGGTATCGGTTGTCGCCGGTTCCAACGAGATTCCCGTAGACATCTCCAAGTTCGCCAAAGGCGTATACATGCTGCAACTCAAAGCGGCGCTTATGCACACGGTGAAAGTGGTGGTGGAGTAAACCGCAAACTTCCCAAAATTCACCCGCCCCGTCGAATGACGGGGCGGGCTTTTTTATACATCGACGTTTGGACGGGGGGATAGAATAGAGAAGAACGACAAAGCCCTTTGGCTCGCTTTAAACGGGTTCTACATACAATACTTCATGGGAAACTTTGACTTGACAAGCGGACAAGCCTACGCAAACGTTTTACGCGTTTGGTACAATCGGAGTTTTCGTTGTTGGGATTTTAGTCGATCAATTCACCTTCAAAATAGCTGGAGAATCCGGAGACATCGTCCAAAAATTCGATTTCATAGCTTTCGCAGACAAGTTTAAGCACGTTGGGGTCGGGCTTTCGGATGAAAATGGCCAATTCGTGTCTTGCCCGTGTGGCGGCGACGTAAAGTTTGTTGCGCTGGGTTTTAATTTTGAGTTTGGAGAGGTCGGCCTCGGGCAAAATCACCGCCGCCGCCTCCAAACCTTTCATTCGCAACACCGTATCGATTATCGGCGACGTGCCGTCGGCAAACTTGTATATGTCCAATTTGTATTGCGCGGGCTTCGTTCCTAGAAAACCGACCATGATGCTTTGCGGCGTGTAACATTCTCGCCAGCATTGAAGCACTTCCCGTACTTTTTCGATGCGTGTGTTTTCGTTTTCGTAAACGTAAAATTTGGGTTTGGGACCCGAGATGTGGGCCAACAGTTTGGGTTTGATTCGAGCAAAACTGTAACCCGTTTGCGCGATTTCGGCGGTATTGCGCATATTGTAAGGCAGTTTGAGTTTAATCTCCGCGGATTCGAAAAACTTGGGTAACTCCGATTTGTCGTCATAAACCAACTGTTGAGGGTCGTAAAAGACGACAAACTTGTTTAAAGCTCGTTTTTTCAACGCTTTAAGCCAATCGTCTTGAAAATCCTGTGCTTCGTCCACGACCACATGTTGATAGGGAAAGGCGCCGCCGGTTTTGAGGTGTTGCAGGAGTTTGTTTTTGACTTCCTGCCAACCGGCGAGGTTGGATTGGACGGGCGGTTTGAGTGCGCAGAGGGTAAGGGCAAGGCCGTCGAAGGTAAAAACGTCCCAAAACTTCTGCTCTTCCGGCGAAAGAAGCTTTCGATACTCTTCGACGCGGTTTTTAAGCAGTCGGTTGTAGCATAAAAACAGGGTTTTTTCGCCGGCGGCGGCGAAGCGTCTGCACATTTCGGCGGCCAAAAGGGTTTTTCCCGTGCCGGCGGAGCCGTAAACTGCGATGTAGTCCGCATCCTCGATGTAGTCCAAGATACGGTTTTGATTTTCCGTCAGGCGAACAAAGCGCATTTCGCGCAATTGGGCGCCTACGTTGTGGACGGGGATGGCCGAAAAGGTGGGCGCCGTCGCTTGAACGACCATCTCCGTTTCCTCCCGGGTGAGTTTCCTTTCTATCTTGGTCTTACCAAATTGAGCGGTGATTTGTTCGTACCAAACATCCAATGCCACCGAAAGCGCCGCTTCGGGATTGTATACCGCGTCGTTGAAGAGCGTCCATTGCGGTTTCCAGTCGAGCGGATAATTTTCATGCGATATCGGGGAGGCGCAATCGGGGAACCATACCGCGTGGCCGATAACCAACTTTTTTAACAATTCATCGTTCAGCCGCTCTTTTAGATGTTGCCGAAAAGCGTGTTTGTTGTCGCTTGCTTGTTGTACGGGATTCTTGATTTCGTGTTTGGCGCCGTTTTTGGCCAGCGAAAACCATTTTCCTTTTTCGGTTGAAATGGTTCCGCCTTTTACCTCGATAATCAATATTCCTTTTTGGGGATGGAAAACCAATAGGTCGATTTCTCCTTGTGCGGCTTTTTTGTAGTTTTTCGGCGCCGCCCACGCGACGGAATGAAACACAAACCAATCGTCGGACAGCTTTTCGAGCATCGTCAAGGCGCGATTTTCCCCTTGCGAGTCTCTGGATTTTGGTTTTTCCGGAATAAAAATGGCCATAAACAAATTTAAGGCAAATATGCGCAAATTTTACGCGCCAACCCCAACACCGAAACCTTGGGGTATGAAAAAAAGGTCGGCGGGAACATTCCCCGCCGACCTAGCCTTCGTTTTGCGTCGGGAAAAAATTAAAATTTGTAGCCTACGGTTAAATAAAACAACGGCGCCCGGCGTTCGTTTCTTACCAACAAATCCCGGTTTTCTTCGAAGGTTTTTCCGTCGTCGTAAAATTGTATGAGTTTGAATCTTTGGGCCAAAAGGTCCTGCACGGCCAAACGAAGGGTCAATTTTTCAAAAAAGGTTTTGGAAATTTGTACGTCCAACAAGTCCCGGGGCATTTCGAAGATGCTTGGGTAAAGATTGTCCGAAACGCCGACCCATGCAATCCGCCGACCCACCCGGTTGTAAAACACGGCGGCGGAAAGGCCCGTTTTTTCTTCGGAATACGTCAGACCGAAATTCAACAGGAAGTTGGCCTGTCCTTGCAGGCCTCTGCCGGCGCCGAAGAGGTCGAAGGCGCCGACAGGATTGATGCGCGAGGCCATGAGCGACACGTTTCCGTAAACGCCCAAACCCGAGAGCCAAAGATTTTTGACGTACGGCTCCAAACTTTGGCGAAATTCCAGCTCTACACCCGCCACGGCGGCGGATTTTTGGTTGCGCACCTCGTAGATTATTTGGGCGTCATTGATTCCGATGATAATCCCCTCGTTCAACACCTGTTCAACGGGATTGAGAAAGTATTTGTAAAACCATGTCATGGAAATCAAATCGGCTTTGCGGGGATAGTATTCGTAACGCAGGTCGATGTTGTGTATTTTGGTGCGAACAAGCCGGGGGTTGCCCAAGGTTTTGATGGTGCTCACGTAATCGAGGTAGGCAAAGGGAACCAGTTCGCGGTCGCGCGTGCGCACGACGGTTTGCGCGTACGCCCATCGAAGGTTCGTTTTCGGGTTGAGCGAATAAGCCCCGTTGAACGAGGGGAGCAGGTCGGTGAGCGTGCCGCGAACGACGTCGAAAGCGGCGGTGTCTTCGGGTACGGCTCGAATGTGTTGTTTGTAGGTTTCGATTCTCAGGCCGGCGTTGAGCGTAAGCTTGCGTATGGGACGGTAGTTCAACTGCAAAAACGGCGCCCACAGCGTTCTTTGGGAACGGTAGTTGGCCCATAGGGGGGTACGGTCGTAAACGACCAGTTCTCCGTTCGCAATTAAAGGGGAAAAATAATCAACATTCTCTCTGTAACGTAGTTTTTCCGCTTCGGGATAAATCAATTCTCCCGTGTCGTTTGCGGCGAACGAATAGCCGATGAATCGCGAACGATAGTCGTGAACGTTGTGATAGACAAGCGCGCCGGCGACGGCTTTGACCTCTTTGGTACCCAAGGGAATTTCCAAACTTAGCTGTCCGCCGCCCAAACGGTGTTTTTGCCGCGCCGTCCATACGGCAATGTATTCCGAGGTGTCGGGGTTAAAATATGCGTTTTGCCACGTGGAATCGAAATCATAGTTGTATCCTGAAAGTGCGGGTTCCCGGTTTTCAAGCAACGAATAAAACGGCTTGAAGCTCAACAATGCCGAGCCTCCGGCAAGGTCAAAAAGCGTTTTTTCCAACAACGCCTGTCCCGAATAAAGCGTCGAACCCTGAACCCGCCCGATTTGATAATAATAGCCGTAATCTCCGCTGATACCTTCTTGCGGCATACGGTGGTTTTTGGCTTGGTGTACCAGCATGTTTTTGAACGTAATTTTTCCTCCCCTCCCCAGACGCATGCCGAAATTGAGCATGCCCGTCAAAAGCGTCTCTCGATGATGGAGTTCGGAGCCAAAACTGTCTATGAGCACGGGGCGCACGCCGATTTCACGTGCGGTGGACGCGGTTTGTTGAACCAACGGGGTGATGTTTTGGGTCTGAAAATAGCCGGCGTAAGCCGTAATGCCGGCGCTTTGGCCCCCCACCGGAAAACGCCGTTGCACGGTGGCGCCCACATTGACTCCGGGCGCCGCCGTCGACGTCTCCCAAGCGCTGCTTAACAATTTGCCTTCGCTCAATTGCAATATCGCCGCCCGGTTTTCGGGCGTACTTGCCCCGACGCCGCCGCCCAGCGCCGCCGGCGACGGAAAGTTGTCGGGCAGGCCCCTCAACTCCCGCAAAAGAAACGGCCGATGGTTCGTGGGCATGCTTTGTAATGTACGAAACGTCGTCAAGGGATGATACTCCCCCATAACGGATACGTTGATTTGATTGGCTTGGGGAATATCCGCCGTTTCCAGTTGTACGCAACCGCCCCCGAATTCGTTGACGATGTCCGAAGACGCGGTTTTGATGATGCGCAACGACGAAATTACGTTCGACGGCAGATACGAGTAATCGAAACCGTTGCGTTCGAAATCGTTGATGGGAACGGGGGCGCCGTTGAGCGTGAACGTGTTGTATCTTTCAAACAAACCGCGTATCGACAAATACCGGTCTTCGACCAAAGCCACGCCGGGCATACGCCGCAACACCGTGTTGAATTGGAAGCCGGGGGTTTGTTTGAGTACCATGTCGCCCGAATAGCCGTCGGAAATTTGGACGGCGTTTTTTTGGATGGCGACGAGGGCGACGTCCGAGGATTTGCGCATTTCGTCTTCGACGACGACGGTTTCGAGCGTTTTGAGGTCTTCACTCATGGCCGCACGCACTTCCGTGGTTTTTTGGGCTTTAACCGTTACGTTCGAGAGCGTAAGCGGTTTGTAGGAGACCATCTCGAAACTTAACGCGTAAGTTCCCGCGGGTACGGCCTCGAACTCGAATTTGCCTTCGTAGTCGGCGACGGTTCCTTTGTCACCGATTCGGACGATGGCGCCGGCGAGGGTTTCGCCGGTGGTTGCGTCCACGGCCGTTCCGACGATGCGGCCCGGAGCCGTTCGTTCCACCCCTGTCGCCGCATCGGGAGCCGGCGTTTTTTCCTTTTTCCAAATTCCCCTGCGGCGAAATTCTTGGGCCCAAAGCGTTTGCGCGAAAAACACCGCGACTATGGCGACTATGGGCAAGATTTTTTTGAAAAATTTCGATTTTTTGAAGTATACGTGGCGCCGAATGGTTTCCAAAGTTAATTAAGATGGTTAAGAAAAATTTTAAAACAAAAATACAATAATAAAAAGAACGGGTGGTTTGTCAAAGATAAAAAAAAATATCCACGGGTCTAAAAGCACGAAATTTGCATTATCAACACTGCAAGATGCCCGGCCCATGGAAGCCGCAATATCGTAACGCAAAATTCCGCTTTTTGTGTAAAATGGATGACGCCGATTCGTTCGGACCCAAATTCTTCGACGCGCTCGTCGCTTCCGGCGTTGTCCTTTGTCGCCACAAACTATCGTTACCCGTTTAACACTACCAACGGACTCTTGCGAATACAAGCGATGGGTAAAGAAGGGCGACGTTGGAAAATTATAAAAAAGAGAGGGCTTGTCCAAACCGTGGCTTTGGCACATTGAGTGCAAAAATCGGTGTGGAAAAAAATTCCCCTATCGACCATAGGTTGTGAAATTGACGAAATACGGGTGGAAGCATTTCTAGGCGGGGGACGGTGAAAACAACAGGACGGACGAACGTCTTTGCGTCCCGAAAGACGCTTTTATTTTTTTCAGAAAAACGTGCGATGGACGGCCTTTGATTCGAGACGTTTGAGTCCGGCCCCATATCGGGTGCCGAAAAATTGCGTTTTATTTTTGCAGACGTTTGTTTTACATTGTCTGCGCCCCGGGAACGGGATTATTCGTAATGATTCCGGCTTACGAGGGTTTGCCCCAAAAAACCGTGTTGGTTGCGGATGGGCGGCCTGCGTTCATGCCGTGCCGCAAACCCTCGCGAGCCGAAGGCGAATCGGTTTTAGGCCGTTTAACTTTGACGGAAAAGTTCGTCGGCGTATTCCCAATTGACGACGTTCCAAAAGGCGTTGATGTATTCGGGCCGCCGATTTTGATATTTGAGGTAATAGGCGTGTTCCCAAACGTCGATGCCCAAAACGGGTTTGCCCGCCACGTCGGCGATGTCCATGAGGGGGTTGTCTTGGTTGGGGGTGGAGGTGATGACGAGGCTGTCGTCTTTTTTAATGAGCCACGCCCATCCGGAACCGAAGCGGCTTTGGGCGGCGGCGGAAAAATCTTCTTTCAGACGGGAAAAGGTGCCAAAAACCCGTTCGATTTCCGCTTTGAGTTGGCCGACCGGTTCGCCCGTGCTTTTGGGGGTCATGATTTTCCAAAAAAACGAGTGGTTCCAATGGCCGCCGCCGTTGTTGCGTACGGCGTTTTTGATGTCGTTGGGGAGATTGCGGATGTTGGCCAAGAGTTCTTCCAACGATTTTTCGGCCCATTCGGGGTGGTTGGCGACGGCCGCGTTGAGGTTGGTAACGTAGGCGTTGTGATGTTTGCCGTGATGGATTTCCATCGTTTGGCGGTCGATGTACGGTTCCAAAGCCCCGTATTCGTAGGGAAGCGCGGGAAGACTGAAGTTTGCCAGTATTGCCATGTTTTTACGGTATGATTTTTAATTTGTAAATGATACGCGAAAATACGTCGTTGAGTTCCGAAATCAAAACCTTTTCGTATCTTGCGGTAAAATAAACGATATGGACGCAAAACGTTTGGAGCGCGAGGCGGAAAAAGAACGCTTGAAAGCGGAGTTTCGCGCGGACTTGGAGGCACGAAAAAAGTTCAAGGAGCGTGTGGACGCGGCGGTGAACGAGTCGCGCATCGGCGACGCGCTTTACAAAGTCAATCAACGGCTCGAAGAGCTTGCGAGACTGTCCGAAACGACCGACGAAATGACGGCGCGGCTCCGTTCCCAATCGGCCGTCGTTGAGGCCAAACTCGATATAGCGCTCGAAGGTCGGGCCGTTGGCTCCGAAAACGGCGCCGTTGCGCCGCCCCCCGAGACTCCTTCCGCATCGCGTTCCGCCGAAAAGACGCTCGGCGACCGCGCCGAAGTCCAACCCCCACCGCGCGAAATCACCCAAACCCCTAAAAAAACGTTTTTCGACCAAGAGGAATAATCCCACAAGGTTTATCCCCCGAAAAACGGACCGACCTTGTCGTATTTGCAAGGCACGACCAAACGCCCCGTTCTATCGCTAAGGCCCCAATATTTTTCTTGACGCACGGGCGCAAGGGTGCGGTGGAAAAAAACCTTTCTGGACTTGTCCCCCGCTTCTTCACCGATTTCGTCGAACTGGGCGGGAATAATCATGCGCCCCGTTTTGTCTATCACGCCGTATTTGGACCCTTGCGCCACAACGGCCACCCCATCCTTGAAGTTGAAGGCTTGGGTAAACTTTCGGGCAATGGCCAAACGGCCCGTCGAATCCCGGTAGCCGTAACGCCCGTTGGCCCCGAAAACACTCATGCCCTCCAAATAGATACGCTCCTCGACGCTTCGCCCCTCGCGTTGGATTTGCCACAAATCGTCGATGCCTTCGTCGAGCAGGGCGTCGAGCGGTTGAATAACCCCTTTGCGGTCGATGTAGAGATAGTCGCGTTTGATGCGCACGGCGGCAAACTTGCCCTCAAAGGGATAAGCCTCGTCGAATTGCGGGGCAATGGCCATCTTGCCGTCGGCGCCGAGATAACCCCAAAGCCCGTTTTTTTTCACGGGGGCAAAGCCCGAAAAAAACGGCAACGCGTCCTCGTATTCGCATTCGGCGACGACGGCGCCCGTCGAATCCGCGTAACCGAATTTTCCCCCTTGTTCAATCAACGCCTTACCCTCCGAAAACGTGGCGGCAAAGGTTACGTTGCGAATCTTGGCAATCGATTCATAAACGCAGGGCAAAACGAGTTTGCCCGTCTTGTCCACCAAACCAAAGCCCGTTTTTTTGGCGACGATGGCGCACGGCCCCGAAAACACGGGGGTAAACGGGTCGTTGCCGATTTGAGTGTATTCGCACGGCACAACCAATTTCCCCGCGCTGTCTATCACTCCCAACAATCCCGAAACCGCCGTTACCACGCCGTAATACCCCCCCGCACGAAACCCTTCGACCGACGGATAAATATAGTCCTGCACCTGCTTTCCGTTTCTGTCGAAAATGCCCCAATGACTGGTTTCCTTTTCGCGAACAAGGACAAGACAAAACGGTTTGACCAGCACGGGTTTGGGGCGTTTGGCGCCGCGCGGCAAAGGGACTTCCAACGCCTTGCGCAAGGTTTCTTGGTTGGCCTCGTAGGCCAAACGATTGTCGGCAAAACGCAGTTCGTAAAAATTGGACGGCAAAAGACTGTTGCCCTTGGCGTCGGCCAAACCCAAACGACCCGTGCGTTTGACGATGGCCACCCCCGCCCAATAATCCACGACTTCGTCGAAGTCCATCGGAACAAGAATTTTTCCCGTGGTGTCGACTACGCCCCATTTGCCTTCGCGCCGGGCGTAAAAATAACCCCGAAAGGGTTTGGGCGCATAAATCGAGTCGTAGGCGCAAGGCACGGCCAAGTCTCCCGATGTATTGACGACCCCGTGTTTTTTCATCCTCACGACGGTAACGAACCGGCCGGGTTTGCGGTCTAAATATTCGCTTTCCCAATCGAGGCGGATTTGGTCGTATTCGCAAGGGATGACCCATTTGCCGTTCGCGTCCAAATAGCCTTGCAGGTTTCCTTTGAACAACTGCACCAACGGCCCGACCACCTGACCCAAGGTGTATTCGCAATTCAATATTTTTTTGCCCGATTTATGAAAAACGCCGAAAACCCCGCCTTTGTAAGCGGCCAAAAAACCGTTGTATCCCCCGAAAGGCGTGAACGGCTCGACGTCGGAGTACTCGACGGGAACGACGATTTTTCCGAAACTGTCGGCAATGCCGAAGGCGGGTCCTTTTTGCAAAATCAGCAGTCCCTCGTCGTCGAAGGTTTCGATTTTGCTGTATTCGCAGGGGGCGGTCTGAACGCCTTTGATGGAGAGGAGTCCGTACTTGCCGTTCGCCGCCGTTTTGTACAGCGCCGAATTGAGGGCTTCGACGTGGGTAAAAACGGGGGGGATGACGGTTTTGCCGGCGTTGTTGGCCACGCCGGTTTTGTTTTCTTTACTGACGACGAAATACAAGTCCGGCCCCATGGGTTCGATGGAGGCGTAGCGCGCCTTGTCCACAAAACCGCCGTCCTTTGTGATGAATCCCCAACCTTTTTTGTCGGCGGCGGGGGCGGTTTCTTTTCGGAAGGGGAGGGCGTCGGAAAAAAGCGCGGGAATAACGGTTTTTCCGGCTTTGTCGATGTAGCCCCAATTTTCGTTAAGGCGCACGGGCGCCAAACCCGAACCGAAAGGCCGAAGGTCGCGTTCGTCAAATTCGCAAGGCCAAATCGTTTTGCCCGTACGACCGAGGTAGCCCCATTTGAACCATTTTTGCGAGCGTTGGGCGACGAGCGCCACGCCGTCGAAAAACGGCGAAATCGAGTCGTATTCGCAAGGCGCAACGGTTTTGCCCATACGGTCAAGAATGCCGGTTTTGCCTTCGGCGTTCTTGTAACGGACGAGGTCTTGGGCGTCAAGGTACAAGACGGGGTAAATCGGCGGTAAAATTTCTTTTCCCGCGCCCGCGTAAAGCCCGAAAAGTCCGTCTTTGCGCACGCGGAACATGCCGGCGCCGAAATAGTTCACTTCGTCGAAACGGGCGGGAACGACCTCGACGCCCGTGGATGTAACCACGCCGCGAAGACCGTCTTTTTCAACGGCGACGTAAAGACCGGCGGCCGGTTGTGCGAGCGCCGTCGCCAAAAGAATCAGCCAAAGAGCCATACCGTGCAAAAATACGCCGTTTGTCGCAATCGGCGGCGGTTATCCCCCGATTTTTGCCCCGGTAATTCCGGGCCGGGAAATTGTGGTTTTTCCATGGTTTTCATAACGCTTAATTTTGTTGCGACAAAGCCCAACCTATGGCCGAAAAACAAAAAACGACGATGCGGCAATGGATAGGCCGCGGATTGACGCAGGCGGTCTTGGCCGTCAATCTTTTGACGCTTGTGCCGTCGCTTCTGGGGCTTTTGGCGCCGTATTTGTCGCCCGATTCGTGGTGGGCGCCGTCGATTTGCGCGATGGCCATGCCGTGGTTGGCGTTCGTTCCCTTGTTTTGGGCCTTGTTGTGGTTGGCGCCGAAGTTCAAAATCGCGTTGGTCAACATTGTTTTTTTGGCTATGCACTGGCCCGTATTGTCGCTCTCTTTTCAGTTCAACGGCGCAAGGACGCACAAATCCAAAGACTTCACCCTCATGTCCTTCAACGTCGACGCCTTTCAATACAAACAAAAGAAACTGCGCGAAATCACCAATTTCATCGAAAACCGCCATCCCGACGTCGTATGCTTTCAAGAATATCGCGACGGTTTGGATTCTGCGGGAACGGCGGCGCAATACCTCAAAAAACGTCTGGGCTACAAACACAAGGCCGTCGTCGAATTGATTCCCGGTTCGTCGTACGGCATGGCGTTTTTTTCCAAGTACCCGATAACCCGTTCGGGGGCGGTCACCGACCCCGGGCCGACGGCCTCCAACGGCATCGCCTACGCCGATGTAAAACTTTACGGTCAAACCCTTCGGCTTTACAACGTCCATTTGGAGTCGTATAAGTTTGCGCCACACGTTCGGGGGACGGTGGCCGCTCCCCCCCCGATGTGCCTAACCTTCGACGACGGCGCCACGCCCCCCAACGACGGCCCCAAATCCAAAAACGAATCCGTCAAAACAAAAACGCAAACCGCCAAAAACGAAACGATGAAAGCCTCAATCGAAAATCCTAAAACCGGCGCTTCCGCAACGAAAACCGTTTTCTCCAAGGCTTCGACAAGGCCGGCGGCCTCGGCCCAAGCCCCCAAAGCGCCCGCCCCAAAATCCGGCGTTCAAGCCGTCTCCGAAAAGCCCGGCGGTGAAAACGTCAAAAACCGCAAAGAAAAACCCCAAGCCGACCCCCTCGATACCGCATCGAAAACAGAAAAAGCCTCGGTCGTCAAAGCGCAAACGGTCAAATCCACGCCCGAAAAAGCGTCCGTGGAAGTGGCGTCCTCCGAAGTCTCCGCCAATCCGACGGGCCGTAAACGAAAAAATTCAACTTGCGACGAAAAACCCCGCGTCCAACCCCCAAACGCCTCCAAGCCCGCCGCCGAAACCCGTACCCGCAACGCGCCCGTCGGCGGCCTCAAATACTATTGGCAAATCGTCAAAGAACTCCTGCGCACATGGGACAAACACCTCGAACAGATTTATCGTTTGTCCGTTCATCGCGGCTTGATTCAAAGCGACGAATACGATTCGCCCGGCGGCGAGGTGTATACCGTCGTTTGCGGCGACCTCAACAACCCGCCCTACAACTACATGTATCGTCAGGTGCGTCAAGACCTCAACGACGCTTTCCTCGAACGCGGTTCGGGACGGGGATTAACCTACGGCCACGGACTCAAATCCTTTCGCATAGACTACATTTTTACCGACCGACGACTCGACGTCGTCGAATTTCGCACCTTGGATACCGACGACCTCTCCGACCACGCCGCCCTCTTCGCACGATTAAGGTTCGGATTTCATTAAACCGTTTTTAGGGCAAACGTCGCACGCCGCTTATTTGTTATTTGCTTGGAGTAAATTTGTATCATGAAAATAGAAAACGTACTTTTCGATTTGGGCGGCGTATTGTACGAAATCGCACCCGCAAGAATGCGCGAGGCCTTTGCGGCTTTGAGTATGAAATACGGCGTGGCCCCCGAACGCGACGAACTCTTTAAAATTTTCGACGACATGGAACGCGGGGCCTATAAAGAAGAAGAATTTTTTCATGCGCTTCGGCACGCCGCCCAAATGCCCGCCTCCGACGACGAAATACGCTCGGCGTGGAACGCCATTTTGGTCGGTCCTTACGACTTTGCCCCCGAATTGTCGCGCAAAGCCGCCGAAAAGTTTCGCGTCGCCTTGCTTTCCAACACCAACCGCATCCATCATGATTGTTTTGTTGCGCAAACGCGGGAGGTTTTTGCACCTATGGAACGGCTCTTTTTTTCGTTTGAAATCGGTTTACGCAAACCCGACCCCGAAGCTTTTCTACACGTCGTCGAAAACGCGGGGTTTAAACCCGAAAACACCCTTTTTGTCGAGGATACGCCCGCCAACCTAGAAACCGCAAAAAAACTGGGCTTCCAAGTTTACCACGCCGCCGAACCTTGGCGTACGTTCGACGAGCTAAACGTCCTCTTCAAACAAAGCTGACCGCATGCCGTTGGTACGAAGCGAAAAACGCTTGGCGCCGCGTCGAATTTGGATTTTGGAGGGAATCTTGCGTCGAAGTTTGAGGGGGGGGCTAAGGATGGCGGAGTTGAATACCGACGGTTTCGAGGGCGTCGGGGTCTACGGGAGCGGGGGCGTCGAGCATGAGGTCGCGGCCGGCGGAATTTTTGGGAAAAGCGATGACGTCGCGTATGGTTTCGCCGCCCGCCAAAAGCATCACCCACCGGTCCAATCCCAAAGCGCACCCCCCGTGCGGCGGCGCCCCGAACTCGAACGCCTTCAATAAAAATCCAAACTTTTCTTGTTTTTCCGTTTCGCTCATGCCCAAAAGTCCGAAAATACGGTCTTGCAAATCGGCCCGGTGGATGCGTATGCTTCCCGACATGATTTCGTTGCCGTTCATGACCATGTCGTAACAGAGGGCGCGAACCCTTCCGGGGTCGGATTCGAGCCAATGCCAATCTTCGGGGTGGGGCATGACGAAGGGATGATGCGCGGGCATAAAGGCGCCCGTGTCCTCGTCGCGCTCGAAGAGGGGGAAGTCTACGACGTAAAAGACCGACCATGCGTCGGGGTCGATGAGTTGTTGGCGGCGTGCGATTTCCAAACGCAGATCGCCGCCGGATTTGCGGGCTTTGGCCGTCGGCGCCGAAAGTATCAACATCAGGTCGCCCGGTTTGGCGCCCAACGCGTTTTTGATGTTGTCGTACTGTTCGGACGAACAGAATTTGTCAATCGACGACTTGCATGTTCCGTCGTCGGCGACCTTTATCGCGACCAAACCCTTGCATCCGCGGTGCGGGGCCTTGACGAACTCGGTCAGTTCGTCGATTTGTTTACGGGTATAGGCGCCGCAACTTTCGGCGTTAAGGCCGATAACCAACCCGCCTTCGGCCAGCGTCTGTTCGAAAGCCGGGAAGGCGATTGTTTTTACGACGTCGTTGAGTTCGACGAGCGGCATTCCAAAACGCAAATCGGGTTTGTCGCTGCCGTATTTGCGTACGGCCTCATCGTAGGTGATGCGCGGCAACAGGGGCAAATCGATGTTTTTGACGGCTTTGAACACATAGCGCACCATGCCGTCGAACATCGTCAGTATGTCTTGCTGCGTAACGAAGGACATTTCGCAGTCGATTTGGGTGAACTCGGGCTGGCGGTCGCCGCGAAAGTCTTCGTCGCGAAAACATTTGCATATTTGGTAATAGCGGTCGATGCCGCCGACCATGAGCAGTTGTTTGAGGAGTTGGGGGGATTGGGGAAGGGCGTAAAAGTTGCCGGGCTGGAGGCGGGAGGGGACGATGAAGTCTCGTGCGCCTTCGGGCGTGGTTTTGATGAGGTTGGGGGTTTCGATTTCCAGAAATCCGGCGGCGTCGAGGTATTCGCGCACGGCTTTGACCACTTGCGCACGCAAGACCAAGTTTTGGGTCATAACGGGGCGGCGCAGGTCCAAATACCGGTATTTTAAACGAAGTTCTTCGCCGCCGTCGGTTTGGTCTTCTATCAAAAAGGGGGGAAGTTGGGCGGGATTGAGAATTTCTAGGGTTTCGGGGTCGATTTCCACGTCGCCCGTGGGCATTTTGGGGTTTTTGCTTTCGCGTTCGACGACCGTTCCCGAGACACGTACGACGTATTCGCGCCCGAGCTTTAACGACGCTTCAAAAAGTTCGGCGTTTTGGTCTTTGCGAAAGGTAACTTGGGTGAGTCCGTGTCGGTCTCGCAGGACTAAAAAATTGAAAAAACCCTTGTCTCGGTGGGTCTGCACCCATCCCGTGAGAGTAACTTTTTTTCCTACGTCGGCGATGCGCAGTTGGCCGCAGGTGTGGGTGCGTAGGGTGGTGGCCGCCGCGTCGGGCGGCAAATACGTTGTTGTCATTGCGTGGATTGGCCCGCAAAGATAAGCACAAAAACGCTCAAGCCCGCATTGGCGTGCGGGCTTGAAGCGGGGTTTAGAGTCTGAGGTCGGAAAGGCAACGGTCGATGACCTCGACGCCTTTTTGGAGGTCGGCGCGGGTAATGGTGAGCGTGGGGCGCAAACGCACCGAACGTTCGCCGCAACCCAAAAACAGCGTGTCGTAATGCAGGCCTCGGGCGATGAAGTCGTTGCGCAGTTGGGGCGTGGGTAAATCGAAGGCGACAATGAGGCCGCGGCCGCGGACGTTGGTCATTTTCGGGTGGACGGCGGAAAGTTTGCGCAGTTCGTCGAGCAGGTATTCGCCGCCGTCGCGGACGTTTTGCAGAACGTCGTCTTCCTCGAAAATTTGCATGATTCGGGCCGAACGCACCATGTCCACGAGGTTGCCGCCCCAAGTGGAATTGATGCGCGACGAAACGGTGAAACAGTTGGTTTCGATTTCGTCGATGCGCGGGCCGCCGAGGATGCCGCAAACTTGCATTTTTTTACCGAAGGCGATAAGGTCGGGACGGCATTCGGGGCCGAATTGTTCGTGGCACCAAAACGTTCCCGTTGCGCCCGCGCCCACCTGCACCTCGTCGTAAATCAGCAAGGCCTCGTTTTCCAAACAAAGTTCGCGCACGCGTCGGAAAAAGTCGGCGCGAATATGGTGGTCGCCGCCCTCGCTTTGAATCGGTTCGACGATGACCGCGGCGATTTCGTCTTTGTGTTCGGTGAAAGCCGTCTTGATTTGTGCCAAACTCAACTCTTCGCGCCGTTCCAAATCTTCAAGGTTTTCTTCGGTAAGGGGAAATACGATTTTGGGATTGAGCACCCGGGGCCAATCCTGAAATTTGGCGAAATATTTGACCTTGGCGGGGTCGGTGTTGGTCAGCGTCATGGTGTAACCCGAACGCCCGTGGAACGCCTCTTGAAAGTGCAGTATCTTCGTGCCTTTTTCGTAGGTGTAACCCTTTCGAAAATTCTTTTGTACCTTCCAGTCCATGGCAACCTTCAAGGCGTTTTCGACGGCCAAAGCCCCGCCGGCCACGAAAAAGGCGTGGGGAAGGTAATCGGGAATGCCGACGCGCTCGAAGACCTCCATGAACCGCGCCTTTTCCACCGTGCTGATGTCCGAATTCGAGGGATTGATAAGCGCCGCCCGCAACAAATCGCGCTTAAAATCTTCGTCGCCCGTCATTTTGGGATGGTTGTAACCGACGGGAATCGTGGCGAAACACGAAAAGAAATCCAACAATCGTCGCCCGTGGAGCGAATCGTAGACGTACGCGCCTTCGCTTCGTTCCAAGTCCATGACCATGTCCATGCGGTCGTCGAGCAAATGGCGGCTCAGCACCGACTTGACTTCCGCGGGTTGGAGTTCGGCTAGGTTTTTAATCAAATAACTCATAGCAAACCGGAGGGCTTTTTGTGCCCGTATATTTATTCACAAATTTACAAAATTTATTGTCTCCACGCAACAACGTGATTTTGTAGCGATAAAGGACAACGCCGGAAGCGATGAGCGATTCGGCAAACAAATAACTTTTTCCAACCAAGCGTGAGTTTTTCGTCTTTATAATTTTGCTCCGTTTTAATCGAACGGCGTTTGGATGCATATCCGGCGATGGAAAAGCCCTGCGTGTTTGTCGGCATGCGCCCCGTCGATGTGCGCAATGTTTGGTCGTCATTCCTTTACGGGAAATAAAAAGTTCAAGGGGGAGCCGGACGTTGATTTTTGGGGAGGGTTTGGTGGATAAATGTTGTGTTATCCGCAAAAATTGCAATTTCGCCTTTGAGTTTCTAACTTTGTTGCCGACTATCCGGGCGGCGGGGGAGGCGCCGCCGCGCGGCGTAAGGCCCATGAACGAGCAAATGATGGAAGCGACCGAAGGGTCGAAAACGTACAAGGTATTTTTGGCGTATCCGGCGGCGGACGTAACGGGTTTTCGCAACGATTTAAAAATCATGCTGGAAAACGCGGGTTTTGTGGTTCTGCCCGCCGCGGACGCTCCCAAAGACGACCGGAGCTTTATAAAAGCGGTCGAAGAGGCGCTCGCCCAAGCCGACTGCTCCATTCACCCTCTCGGCGCCGAGTACGGAAAAACTTTTTTCAACGACCGCAAAACCTCGCAGGCCAAGCTTCAGTTCGACCTCGCCGAAAAAGCCGCCCGCGCCTCAACCAAAACCTTTGTCCGTCTTGTTTGGAACTGTCCCGTAAACAGTCCGTTCGTCGAGGCCGAACAGCAGGAGTTTATCAACTTCATTCAAAACCACACTTTCAGCGGGTTGTATTACACTTCGGTGGTCAATCCCGCGCAGTTGGTCGAGGACTTCAAAAACCTTTTGGCCAAGCCGGAAAACATTTTCAACGTTCCAAAGGTTTTCGACGTTTGCATCGTCGCCAACGAACAAGACTCCAAGCCGGCGCAGGCCTTAACCGATGCTTTAAAAGACCGATACAACGTCAAATTGCTGACGATACGACCGTCGTCGGACGATGCGAAGTTTCAGGCGGTGTGGGCCATTCCGCGCAGCAAACTGGCGGTGGTGTATTTCAAAGAGGCAACGGATTGGGCGGCGGCGTTCGTCAAAGAGATATGGAAACGCGCGGGCGGCGTATCTTCGGGTACTCCGTATTTGCTCTTGGGCGAAGACGAACCCCGACGCAACCGGTTTGTGAAGTTCCGCGGGCCGCAAATCGTTCCGTCGGTCGTTCCCGCCTCGAACGTGGCCGAAACCGTTGTCGAAGCCTTCAACACCGTCCAAAAATCGGGAAAGCTCAACGACGAAATCTTTTGTCCGTATACGGGCATCCGTCCCTTCAACGAAAACGAATCCATTTTTTTCAAGGGGCGGGAAAAACACATCGACCGTATCGTCGAAATGTTGCAGGCCCGCAAATTCGTTATGGTCACCGGCTCTTCGGGCGACGGCAAGTCGTCGCTGATATTCGCGGGGGTGATACCGTCGTTGAAAAGCGGTTTTCTAAAAGCGACGTACAGCCGCTGGGCCGTCGCGTCGTTTCGGCCCGAACGCGAACCTTTGCGCAACCTCACGCTTGCGCTTTCCAACGAATTGCGTCTGCGCGACCCCGACGTCGTGGAAAACGCCCTGAGCTACGGCTTTTCCGCCCTAGTGGATTTGTACAAAAAATCGCCGATTTACATCGACGTTTCGTCTCCCGAATGGACCAAGGCCACGCCCGCCGAACGCGCCGAAATGCGTAAACAAGGCGCCAACCTGCTTATTTTGGTCGACCAATTTGAAGAATTTTTCACCAACGCCGAAAACTATCGGGACAACGTCGCCTCGCCCTCGGCGCAAATCACCGTAAACGTCCTGCTCGAGACCATTCGCATCGCGCAACGCGAGGATTTGCCCGTATACGTCGTTTTCACGATGCGCAGCGACTACATCGGCCAATGCGTGGCTTTTCGGGGATTTGCGGAAATGATTGGTTTCAGCACGTTTTTCGTTCCCCGCCTTCAACGCGACGAGGTACAGGAGGTCATCGAGGCGCCGGCCATGCTCAACGGCAACAAGGTCACCCCCCGTTTGACCCAACGTCTGCTCAACGACCTCGGCGACGGCATCGACCAACTGCCCGTCCTACAACATGCGCTTTTACAAATGTGGACGGACGCCAACCGCGGCGCCGAACCCGTGGACTTGCGCCATTACGCCAAAGTCGGCGGTTTGCCCGCCAACCGCCTGCCCGCCGAAGACCGCGCCGAATTCGACCGCTGGTTCGAACGTTTACCGCAAGAAAAACGCGAACTCTACGAAAAACCCCGGCTCCGCAACGTTCTCAACCGCCACGCCAACGAACTCTACGAAACGGCTCACCTTTACGTCAAACAAACCTACGGCTTCGACGTCTCCAAAGACGAGGCGCAAAAAATCGTGCGCTCCACCTTCACGGCCTTGACCAAAATAGACCGGCAACGCGCCGTGCGCAACCGTTCCACACTGTTGGAGATCACCCGACTCATGGGCTACTCCGACGACCGATGCATCGAAGTGGCGAGGGTGGTGAATTATTTTCGGGAACCCGGCAACAACTTTATTCAACCGTTCATCACCGACGCGCCCGAAAGTCGGGAAATCGGGCCGTTTACCGTATTGGACATCACCCACGAATCGCTCATTCGCAACTGGGAACGGCTCGTCGAATGGGCCGAGGCCGAAAACAAGGACGCGGAAATGTTCGGGGGCTTCAAAACCGAAATCCGACGCTGGATAGACAACGACTACCACCCGCGCTTTTTGCTCAGCACGGGGATGTACGCTTTTTATTACGATTGGTACAAACAAAAACAACCCAATCCTGCGTGGGTGTTGAGGTATTTGTCGCAGGAAGAGCTCAACCCCGACACCGAACCGCTTGAACAGGCGGCGGTGTTCTTGGAGGATATCGAAGAGTTTTTCCGCCGCACCCGCGCCCGTATCGAACGCAACAAACGTTTGGTGTACTTGGCCTTGGGATTTATATCCTTTTTGCTGATTATTGCGTCGTTTTTGGGTTGGCGGGCGTTTCAGGAGGCGGGCGAATCCAAAAAACAAACGCAAATCGCGCTTAAACAAAAGGTCGAGGCCGACAAACAAAAAATCAAGGCCGACCTTTCGAGCCTCGACGCGCAAGAACAAAAAACTTTGGGCGAACGAAAGCAAATCGAGGCCGAATACGAAAGGATGAAGGCGGAAAGATACCGCAAGTTGGCCGAGGGCAAAGCGCAAACCGCCGAAGAAGCCGAAAAAATGGCCCTTCAAGAAAAACGCCTTGCCGAAATCAACGCCCGGCTCGCCCAAATCCAAGAAGAACAGGCGGAAAAGTCGCGATTCATCGCCGAAGAAGAAAAAGAACGCGCCCGCATCAGCGAAACCAAGGCCAACCAAGACCGCGACGTCGCCAAACGCCAAACACGCGAATCGTTGCGAAACCAATCGTTGTATTTGGCGGAAAAAGCGATACAGGAAACCGATATGGGCAATGCCGACGTAGGATTGCTTTTGGCACTCGAAGGTTTGCCGCAAAGCCCCGACCCCGAAGACCGGCCCTACACCGAGCAGGCCGAGGCCGCTTTGTATTACGCCGCCAACGCCAAAGTTAACGGGCGGCCGTTCCGTACTTTTTCCGGCGCCAAAAATCGTATTTCCCTTACGCGATTCAGCCACGACGGAAAGTTTTTGGTCGTCGCCTCGTGGGACAAAACCGTCGTCGTATACGACGTTCTGACGGGCAAGGCCTCCTTCAACGCTCTTGGCCACGACAATATCATCGACGACGCCGTCTTTACGTCCGACGGTTCGGGGCTGGCGACGATTTGCCGCGACCTTTACGCCCGGCATTTCAATCTTGTTACGGGCAAAGAAACGGTTTACAAGGGCCATCGGGACAACCTGACGGGTATAGCGGTCGTGGGCAAAAACATCGCCACCTCGTCGTTCGACGGCACGGTTCAAATTTGGAACCGCGAAACGGGAGAAACCGTCCATACGCTTCGGGGTCACAAAGGGGCGGTCAATTGTATGGCGGCATCGGGCGGTTTGTTGGCTACGGGTGGGGCGGACTTTTCCGTACGCCTTTGGAATGCCGCCACGGGCGACGCCATGGGGGTTTTTTCGGGTCATGCGGGAAAAATCAACGCCGTCAAGTTTTCCCGCAACGGCGCTTATTTGGCTTCCGCCGCCGGCGACAACACCGCCAAAGTCTGGGACGTTCGCGGCGGAAACCTTGTGTTCACGCTTGCCGGACATACCCGGGCGGTGAACGACGTTGCATTTTCTCCCGACGGCGCACGCTTGGCCACCGCCTCCGTCGACGGTTCGCTTCGGGTTTGGGACCCGTTCACGGGCAAGCAACTGACGCGTATCGGCCTTGGCGCTTCGGCCAAATACGTCGAATACTCTCCGGACGGCAAACGGATTCTCGTCACCGTCGCCGACGGAAATTGTTATTTGTACGACGGTGAATCTTTCTTGCGGCTGGCAAAATTTACCGGACACCCCGGCGAATGGTTCAAAGCTACATTCAGCCCCGGCGGTGAATATGTCGCCGTCGCCCAAGCCGCAGCAAACACCGTAAACCTTTACCGTACCCTTCCCGCGGGCTTCGAGCTTATCAATTACGCCAATCGCGAGTTGAAAACCCGCGACCTTTCCGCCGAAGAAAGAAAACGGTATTACGTCGACGACCCCGGTTCGATTGAAAAAAGATGAAATTAACGTTGGGAAGAAAACGATGCGCAAGCTTAACGTCAATGCACCCTGAAAAGCTAAACAAAAACAATTATGCAAAAGCGCCGTCGCTTCGCGCAACAATGTTTTTTGAAAACAACGGAAAAAAAACGGGTGAAAACCAAAAACTTGCGGTATTGCAGCGGGGAGGGTGAAAATTTTCATTTCATCATTGTAATATGATAAATTACTTACAACGGTCGTGCAACAATATTGTGGTTGTTCGCGTATGCGGTTGGGTTAAGATGCCCCTCCGTCGGCTTAACGGCAGACAAGCTTAAAAATATGACAAAAAGCCACCAAACGAGACTTTTGCATCGTCGTCGCTTGGCGTTCGTTTTCGATACGATTTTCGGTATTTTCGCGTATCGGCACGCGGAATGGTTGTGTGCGAAGTTTGGGGCGCCGACCGAAAAAGTTTTGGAAAAGACGGGACGTCTTTTCGACGCTGAGAA
>CALAJH010000063.1 GCA_937922655.1 uncultured Bacteroidia bacterium | reverse complement strand
CGTCTATCGTTTCAACGGCACGTTGCGCTCCAAAGTTTTGCGCTTGGTTGGAAAAAGCCATTCTTTTACCGGGTACCTCGCGCCCGTTGGTTTCGGCGGTTTTTCCATTCATATCCGTCGTTGTTGGATTAACATTACTCGCCGCTTTTTTCCACGTCAAAAAAATTATCGAAAATTTGTTTGGACGTGGCCGTTTTCTTTTTATATTTGCACCGTTAATGATTGTATTATCTTAAATGCTTGGAATGATGTACAAAATACTGGCGGTTGGGTTCCTGTGGGTTGCATGGGCCTTGCCAACCCACGCTCGCGCGAGGGCGTTCGACGTGCCGCGTACGATGGTCGAAGCCTTCGATTTTGATTTCGACCAACCCAAAGCCGAGGGTCTCGAACGTTTCTTTACCTTCAAAAACCCCCTCAATCGCGGCGAGGCGATTCGTTTTAACGTCGAATCGAAAGAAGAAATTGTCTACGAAGTTTACAACCTCGTTGGCAAGTTGGTTTATCGTGCAACGCCCGAAAACAAAGACGGCAAACACACCGTCGAAATCCCCACCGACGAATTTCAGTCCGGCATTTATTTTCTGAAAGCCTCGAACGGTAAAACCACCGTCGTCAAACGTTTCGTTTTATCCTAAAAACCTATCGAAACACGCCTTACCCGAATGAAGCTCGGCCGCTTTTGGCTCTCCCTTCTTTTTTTATCGGCGTTCGCTTGGCTTTCGAGCGTCTCTTACGCCCAACTTGACGACGCGTTTCGTCGCGCCGTAACATGGAAGCATAAAATCGTCCCCGCCGGCGACGGCTTTGAACTCCGCTTTGAAGGAGAAATCAAGCCCGGTTTCGTCGTTTATTCCGTCGTCCCCCCGGAGGGAGAGGGTAATTTGCCCACCACCCTCGAATTTCCCAAGCGCAAAGGTTTTGAAACCGTCGGCGACCTGCGCGAAGAAGGCGATCTCAAAACCAAGTACGACGACGTTTTTGAAACCGACCTGCGCTACTTCGAAAAGCGCGTAACTTTTGTCCAAACCGTCAAACGAACGGGCAAAGAACCGATTGTCGCCGTTCTAAAACATCAAGTCTGCGACGACGAGGGCCGTTGCGTCCTCATGACTCCGGAATTTAAATTCGAGTAATCAAAATTTTTCCGAAAATAGCCGTTATTTTGTAACTTTGTGGAAAATTTGGGGGCTTGATGAGAATTATCGAATACGAAATGCGCGAGCTTAAAGACAAGCTCTTCGACATGGTTGAATTGGTGCAACGGCAATTGGACGATTTGTCCGAAGCCTTGCACGACCTCGACCACGACGCCGTCCACCGCATTCGTAAAAAAGAAAAAAAAATCGACAAAATCGACGTCAAAATCGACAAACGCTGCGAGCGCATCATTGCGCTTTACCAGCCTTTGGCCGCCGACCTTCGTTTCATCGTCGTTACCCTGAAAATCAACGCGATGCTCGAACAAATCGGCGACATCGCCGGCGGCATCGGTCGCAAAATTCTCGAGGTCAAGCGGCCTTTCAACCCCCAACTGCTCGAAAGGCTCCAACTCGATGAAATGACCCTGCTGACCAAGCTTTTGGTCGCCGAATCGCTCTCCGCGTTTTTTAAAGAAAATGCGGAAGTATCCAAAACCATCCATCAAAAAGACGACCGCATCGACGAAATCCACCGCGCCGCCTTTCCTATTTTCGTCGAAGAAATCAAAAAAACGCCCGACGATGCCGAAGACCTCCTTCAGCTCTTCTTAATTATGCGGGCCTTGGAAAAAATTGCCGATTTCGCCGTAAGCATCGCCCAAGAGTCGGCTTTCAACGTCGAAGGCGTGTTCTATCGCCACAACAAAGAAAGAAAAAACGCCGACGACACGAACCGGGTGGAAAAAGACTCGTTGTTTGGTTAAAATTTGCTAAATTGCGGCCTCAAAACCTGTTTCACAAAATTTCCGAAATAAAAAAATATGAAAAAAATTCTTTACGTTTTGGGATTGGCGGCGTGGTCCACGCTTTCCCAAGCTTACGCCCAGCTTTGCACGCCCAACCCCGACGCCTGTGTGCCCGACCCCGTTTTTGGCGTTTGCACCTCGCCGGAAAACCTCAACGTCGGTTACGTAGGCTTTGATTTCCTGCACACGATGCATTTGCTTGCGGCAAAATCCGTCGCCGCACCGCCCAATCAATTTGGAATAAACACCGTTTACATCCGCCGCATCGAAGTGCTTCGGATTGAAAACCTGCCGCCGGGCGTGAACGTGCGTATCGTTAGCAGCAACCCCAACGACCATGCCCAAGGCTATCACGAACCCGACGCCCAAGGCGTTTTCGCGCCCAGCGTCCCCGGTGCCCAAGGCGCACGCATCAGTCGTCGGCCCGCCGCTCAAGACAACCATCCCACCGTCGGCCTTTATCCTTGCGTCGTCTTTTACGGCGTTCCGCAGGCCACCACCCAAATCACCGACAGCGTAACCGTCGTTTTCAACTTATTTGTAAACTTTAGCGGAGATAGTGGCGACGGTATAGACCCCGGCTCATTCCAGCCCGGTTTCAATCCCCAGTCGTTTAGATATCCCATCGTTATCCGCGAGGTGGCCCAGATGGTGGTGCAACCGTTGGCGCCCGTCTGCGCCAACAGCCAAATTCAGTTGAACGCCGTCGTCTTGGACAACGTCGGGCTACCCGCCCTGCCGCTCGAACCGCTCATCCGCTGGTACAACCTCAATACGGGCGAAAACATCGGCGAAGGCGTCTCCGCAAGCGCTTTTGTTACCGAAACCACGACCTTTCGAGCCGAGATTAGCGATGTGTCGGGCAACACCTACTTCGGCGAGGTAACGGTGAACGTGGTTCCGGGCGTGGACGTGGCCGATATTTCCGTAACGCCGTCTTGTCCGTCCACGGGACAACAAAGCTTTGCCTACGCCGTTCCCACGGGCGGAACGGGCAATTACTCTTATTTCTGGTCGACGCTATCGGGCGGTAGTATCAACGACCCTACCTCCCCGACGCAATCGGGCTTGGCTCCGGGGACTTACGACCTTTATATTTTCGACGACTCCGGCTCGGATTGCAATTCGGTGGACGTGCAAATCGTTGTTCCCCAACCGATAAGCCTCGCTTTGTCGGGACAAATCCAGCACCCCGAACCGCCCGAATGCCTCGGCAGATTCCGGGTGCAAGCCTCGGGCGGCGGAACTTCGGGCGAATACCGTTATTACCTCAACGGCGCCAACTCCAATTCGACGGGCAATTTTAGCAATCTTACTCCCGGTACTTATACCGTAACGGCCTACGCCGTAGAAAACGGAACCGAACAATCGTGTGCGGCCACGCTTTCGGTATCGCTTAATCCTTGCGGCAACCCCGTGCCGCCGGTGTTCATCATACAGTTACAAAAACGGCCGTTTACCGCCGGCACGGGCAACGGCCAAATTCGCGCCCGTGCCGCCGCCGGCACCCCGCCTTATCGCTGGCAACTCTACCAAGCCGACGGAATCACTCCCGTTGGTCCGCCCCAAAACAACGTCAATCCCGTAAGGTTCCAAAACCTGACGGTCGAGCCTTTGGGAACGAGTTACGTCGTTCGCGTAACCGACGCCGCCAATCAAAGCGCCGAGATAACCGCTCGCTTGAATTAAAATTTTCTCCTAAAAAAAGCGATTCGCCCCCAATTTCCGCTTGGAACTTGGGGGCGAACCTTTTGAGGAACGTTGTTTATTCGAGGGGACTTTGCTCGTCTTCTTCAAGTAGGGCGGCGAGCGCGGCACAGTCGTCGAAAACGCCGGGCGGCGGAACGATGCATTCGGGCAAATCGGGATGCGACCATTCCACCGTTACCTTCAATTCGATTTCCTTGCCCATGTCCAATTCCACGGGCATTTGCGGGAAAACCTTGACGGCGTTGAGCGAATGCCAGAGGGAATTTTCGGTGCGAAAAAAGAAAACGAGGTCGCGGTTGCGTTTGATTTTGTTGTAGGCGGCGACGTTTTCGCAACGCATGAGTTGAAAGTATTCGACGACGTGGGTCAGTCCGGTAACGCGGTTGAGTTGCGAGCCGTAGCCTTCGGCCACGACTTCGGTGGAACCGTCGTAGGCGCCGCGAACGTTCGGAACGACGACCGCGTCTTCGTTGAGTATCCACGCTTTCCAGACGAGGGGGTCGGAAAGGTCGGGGGCGCCGGCCAAGACTCTTTTTTTAACAAAGGCGACGGCGCGAATCCGGGCCGTTTCGCCCGCCGAACAGTCGTCGCAAACGAGGGCGCTCAAGCCCGCGTCGCAGGGGGTGTAAAGAAAAAACGACATATGCGAAGATAAAGCGGGTTACGCCGTAAAACCGTCCCCTTGGATTTTTACGCTCCCAAGCAAGGGCGTTGGTTTGCGGGAGGCGGCTCTGCCATTGTTTAAAGGCGCGTTTAAGAACGCGCTTTTGCCGGGCAAAGAGAAGTTCTTGCGCGGCAGGAGGTGTTTGGAAAAAATACGGGCGTTCATTGGACGATAAAAACGTAACTTTGCGTCTATATTTGCGGTGCAAAAGCGCCGCCGTCGATTGAACGGCCCTTCGGTCGAAGCTCCAAGCCTATGAGTAAAAAGGAATTGTTGTTCGGTTCTTTCAACCGCAACAAACATCGGGAGGTAAGCGCGATATTGTCGCCGACGCCGGTGGTTTGCGCGGCGGACGTCGAAGGTTTGTCCGAAGCCGACGAAATCGGCTCTACGCTCGAAGCCAACGCGACGCTCAAAGCCCGTTACTATTATGAAAAAACGGGCGTTGTTTGTTTCGCCGACGACACGGGTTTGTACGTCGAGGCTTTGGACGGGGCGCCGGGGGTCAAGTCGGCGCGTTTTGCCGGCCCCGGGGCCACCGATCGCGACAACCGTCTGCGCCTTCTTTCCCTGCTTTCCGGCCCTTCGCCCGCAAAGTTTAGAACCGTCGTCGCCTTTTTCGACGGCAAAGAAATGCGGACTTTTGAAGGCGTGCTTGACGGCCAAATCATTAGGGAAGAACGAGGAACGGGCGGTTTCGGATACGACCCCGTTTTTGTTCCCGAGGGGCAAACCCGTACCCTTGCCGAACTTTCCGCCGAAGAAAAAAACGCCGTTTCCCACCGTAAACGCGCCCTTGCACGCTTTGCGGAGTTTTGGAAAGAGTACCAACAACGAAAGTAAACCGTTGCGTAAACGCGCCGCGCGTTGTCCGCATACGCTCCGTTCATATGATATGCCGGAATGTCATAAATCGCCGTTTTCGGCCGGTGATTTGTCGAGCGGGATTGATAATCGCATAAAATATTTTGTTTTCACGGCTAAACCGGCGCTTGCTTTGCAGAGAGCGTATAAAGGCCGCAATCGGGATTTTGCCCGCACTATCCCGATTATTGCGTGGCGTTGCTTAAATTTGCCGTCGATATCCGGAATAGTTCCGAAAAAACGGAAATCCCCAGAAAATGCTCGGTTTCATCACCAAACTGTTTGGTTCCAAAAAAGAAAAGGACGTCAAGGAGTTGCGTCCTTACATGGAAAAAACCAACCTCCGTTACGCGGAGCTCAAGACGCTTTCGGACGACGAACTTCGCGCCGAAACGCAAAGACTGAAAGAAAAAATCAAGGCGGCGGTGGCGCCTTACGTCGAGGCGATGAACGAACGCCAAGAACGCATTCGCGCCGCCATCCAAGACCGCACCATCACCGAAAAAAAAGAGCTTTTCGCCGAGGTCGAAAAAATCAAGGCCGACCGCAACAAGGCGTACGAAATCGTGTTGTTGGAGGTTTTGCCCGAGGCGTTCGCGGTCGTCAAGGAAACGTGTCGGCGTTTGGTCGAAAACGGCGAACTTCGGGTAAAGGCCACGGATTGGGACCGGGAGCTTGCGGCCAAAAAATCCAATGTTGTCATCGAAGGCGAAACCGCCGTGTGGAAAAACACGTGGCTCGTCACCGGCACGCCCATCACTTGGGACATGATTCACTACGACGTTCAGCTCATCGGCGGTGCGGCGTTGCATCAAGGAAAAATTGCGGAGATGGCCACGGGCGAAGGCAAAACCCTTGTTTCGACCCTTCCCGCCTACCTCAACGCCCTTACGGGTGAAGGCGTTCACGTCGTAACGGTAAACGACTATCTTGCCCGACGCGACAGCCAATGGAACGGCCCGATTTTCGAGTTCCACGGCTTGCGCGTCGATTGCATCGATATTCACCAGCCCAATTCCGAAGCCCGTCGCAACGCCTATCGCGCCGACATCGTCTACGGCACCAACAACGAGTTCGGTTTCGACTACCTTCGGGACAACATGGTCTCTCATCCCGAAATGCTCGTCCAACGCGACCACCATTACGCCATTATCGACGAAATCGACTCGGTGCTTATCGATGAGGCGCGAACGCCGCTCATCATCTCGGGTCCCGTGCCGCAAGGCGACCGCCACGAATTCGCCGAACTTCGCCCCCGCATCGAAAAACTGATTCAAACCCAGTCCGCCGAAATCACCAAGTATCTTTCCAAAGTACGCGAACTGATGAAAAAAGAAAACGACAAGGAGGCGAAAAAAGAACTGGGCGTTTTGTTGTTGCGTTGCCACCGTGCCCTGCCCAAATTTAAGCCGCTCATTAAAATTTTGAGCGAGCCGGGCATGAAACAGGAACTACTCAAAACCGAGGCCTACTACCTTCAAGACGCCTCGCGCAACATGCACCTCATCGACGACGAACTCTATTTCGTCATCGACGAAAAAAACAACACCATCGAACTCACCGACAAAGGCCGGGATTTGATTACCAAATCGTCCGAAGACCCCGAACTTTTCGTTTTGCCCGACATCGCGGCCCAACTCGCCACCCTCGATACCGAAAAAAATCTGACCGACGAAGAGCGTCTGCGCAAAAAAGACGAATTGCTTCGCAATTTTTCTGAAAAGTCCGAACGCCTGCATTCCATTTCCCAACTGCTCAAAGCCTACGCGCTCTTTGAAAAAGACGTCGACTACATCGTCGCCGACGGCAAGGTCATGATTGTGGACGAAAACACGGGCCGCGTGTTGGCGGGGCGGCGCTATTCCGACGGCCTCCACCAAGCCATCGAAGCCAAAGAAAACGTCAAAATCGAGGACGCGACCCAAACCTTCGCCACCGTCACGCTCCAAAACTATTTCCGCATGTACCACAAACTTTCGGGCATGACGGGTACGGCCGAAACCGAAGCCGCCGAATTTTACCAAATCTACAAACTCGACGTCGTTTCCATCCCCACCAACAAACCCGTTATTCGCCAAGACCTCAACGACCTCGTCTATAAAACCAAACGCGAAAAATACGCCGCCATCATCGACGAAATCCAAAAGCTGTCGGAAGCGGGACGGCCCGTGTTGGTCGGTACGAGTTCGGTCGAAACCTCGGAATTGCTCAGCCGTGCGTTGACCATGCGTAAAATCCCCCACAACGTGCTTAACGCCAAACAACACCAGCGCGAAGCCGAAATCATCGCCAACGCGGGTTTGAAAGGACAGGTAACGATAGCGACGAACATGGCGGGACGGGGTACGGACATCAAGCTCGGTCCGGGCGTGCGCGAAGCCGGCGGTTTGGCCATCATTGGTTCCGAACGCCACGACTCTCGCCGCATCGACCGACAGTTGCGTGGACGCGCGGGCCGGCAAGGCGACCCCGGCTCGTCAAGGTTTTTCGTTTCCCTCGAAGACGACCTCATGCGCATGTTCGGTTCCGAACGTATCGCCAAACTCATGGACAGGCTCAAAATGCCCGACAACGAGCCGATTGAGTCCCGTATCGTTACCAACTCCATCACCAACGCCCAGAAAAAGGTCGAAGAAAACAACTTTGCCATCCGCAAACGCCTGCTCGAATACGACGACGTGATGAACCTTCAACGCGAGGCCGTCTACAAACGTCGCCGCAACGCCCTCTTTGGCGAACAAATCAAAATCGACCTCGACCAAACCCTTCTCGACCTTTGCCGCAACATCGCCGAACGTCACTATCGCGAGGCCGATATCGAAGCCATGCGCATGGAAGCGATGCGCATTTTCGCCATCGACCCCGGTTTTACCGACGCCGATTTGGACAAAAACACCGCCCAAGACCTTGGCGACAAAATCTACCAACTCGCCAAAGAAGCCTATCGACGCAAAGAACAACGCATCGCCGAACCGTTGTACGAAACCGTTCAACGCATCAAACAAGAAGCCAAACAATACACCCACATCCTGCTCGAATTTACCGACGGCACGCGCACCGCGCAAATCCACGCGCCCATCGACGAAATCATTGAATCCAAAGGCTATGCCGCCCTCGGTTTCGTTGAAAAGGCCGTAACGCTCGAAGTCATTGACGAGGCGTGGCAGAATCATTTGCGCGAAATGGACGAACTCAAACATTCGGTGCAGACGGCCTCCTACGAACAAAAAGACCCGCTCTTGATTTACAAATTTGAGGCTTTCGAGTTGTTTCAGCAGATGCTTTTGGACGTCAATACCAAAATCATGTCCCAGCTTTTCCGTTTCGACCTCAAAGGTGCGGAGGAGACGCAACGGGCGGCGGCGGCTCCGCGGCGCGACCCTTTTGCCCAAATGCGGGCCAGCCACTCCAACGAACCCTTACCCCCCGAAGGACGCGTCATCCGAAAACGCGCCGCCATCCCCGTGCCCTCAAAAAACAACGTCAGCGCCACGCCCATACCCACTTTCGACGACGACGTCTTCGACCCCGAAGCCCCGGAAAACGTCGCCCCCGCGGACAAAAAACAGCCCGAACGTTTTCTTTCCCGAAAAGAACGTCGACTTCTGGAACGCACCAAATCCAAACGCTAAGTTTTTCGGCCCCAAACAGGCCGTTTTATCGTTTTCCATGCGCATCGACATCGTCAGCTGCGTTCCCCAAATGCTCGCCGGCCCGCTCGAACACAGCATCGTCAAGCGGGCGCAAGAAAAAAAAATCGTCGAAATTTTCGTTCACGACCTGCGCGACTACGCCGACGACAAACATCGCACCGTCGACGACTACCCTTACGGCGGCGCGGCGGGCATGGTGCTCAAAGTTGAACCCGTCGCCAAGTGTATTCGCGCCCTAAGCGCCCAAAGAACCTACGACCACGTCGTCTACACCACCCCCGACGGTACGCTCTTCAATCAAGCCCTCGCCAACCGGCTTTCTTTGGCCGAAAACATACTTATTTTTGCCGGTCGTTATAAAGGTTTGGACCAACGCGCCCGAGACCTGTTTTTTACCGACGAAATTTCCATCGGCGACTATGTGCTTTCGGGAGGCGAACTGCCCGCGCTCGTCATCGCCGACGCCGTCGTCCGCCTCGTTCCCGGCGTCTTGGGCGACGAAACCTCCGCCCTCAGCGACTCGTTTCAAGACGGACTCTTGGCGCCGCCCGTCTACACGCGCCCGCCGGTTTTTGAAGGCTTGAGCGTTCCCGAAGCGCTTCTCAACGGCAACCACCGCCAAATCGACGCATGGAACGACGCCCAAGCCTACGAAAAAACCCGTATCCGCCGGCCCGACCTGCTTATCCCTCCCGCATCCAACGATACATCTCTTTGAGCGTCGGCTTTTTGCCGTACATGAGCACGCCCACCCGGTAGATTTTTCCGGCCAACACTACGGCCCCCCATGCCGACAAAACCATCAACCCCGCCGAAGCCGACAATTCCCACCACGACGGCGCCGACGCCGCCAAACGTACCGGCATAATCGTCGGCGCAAAAAAAGGTATCAGCGACGTAAGCGCCGCCAACGGCCCCGAAGGATTGGTCACGACCGACGGCAGTATCAACATCGGGATGATTGCGGGTAGGGAAACGAGCATGGAAAGTTGTTGGGAATCGTTTTCTTGGTCGACGGCCGCGCCAATGGCCGCAAACAGCGAGCCAAACAAGAAAAACCCCGTCAAAAAATAAAAAATCATCCACGGTACAAGGGCGGGATTGAACTCTTCGAGGGCGCGTTGGATTTTTTGGGCGAGGTTGGCTTGTTGTTCGGCGGTCAATTCCGGTGTGTCGGGAGGCGACGCCCCCATCGCACCCGCCAACAAACCCAAGCCCAAACTCAAAACCAAATACAAAACAATCCACACGGCAAACTGGGTCAAACCCACGCACGCCACCGCCACCACCTTGCCCATCATCAGCGTATACGGGCGCACCGATGAAATCATCACCTCCATGATGCGGTTGGTTTTTTCTTCCGTCACCGCCCGCAGAATCAATCCGCCGTACATGAAAATCATCACGTAATTAAGCAGGGCGGCCAAATAACCGACGATGTAAGCGATTTCGGCGCCGGCGTCCTCGTCGCCCGACGGCGTAATTTTTTTGACGCCGAACTTAAACGAAAAGTTGAGTTGTTCTTGTCGCGCGATGGGAACGCCGGCATCCTCCAAACGCACGCGTTGCAGCGCCGTCCGGATTTTTTCCTCGATTTTTCTGCTCGTGGGGAGCGTGGGCGATCGTATGGCGTAAAACGTGGCCGTGATTTGTCCGCGCGAAAGGTCTTCGGGTAAAAACAACGCCGCCATACCTTTTTCGTTCAACACGCGTTCGCGAAGCCGTACGGGGTCGGGCTCGTCGGAACGCAAAAAGGTCAAATGTAAAACGGAGGCTTGTTCCAATAGCGGCGCCACGCGCCCGCTTGGGTCGTGAACGTACACTTTGAACGTCTCCGTTTCCGTGAACAGCGCCATCAACACCGGAATGGCCGTCAAACCCGCGAAAAGCACGGGCGCCAATATCGTCAATACCCAAAACGACGGCGTTCGCACCCGTGAAGTGTATTCCCGCCAAAAAATAATTTTGAACATACACAAAGCTACAAAGTTTTCAATCGAACGAAAAACGAAGGACGAATTCGCCGGGACTTTTGGCTTTAACGCAAACAACGGCGGCGTTAAAAATTCCAAAACGTCCAAGCGGATGCATGCGCTTTTGTCCTTCGGCCTAAACGCCAAACGAAAAGACCGTCGAAAATTTTTCGCCCGGGTTGGAAAAGGGTCGTTTTTGGAGGCGAAAACAAGGAAAAAAAGCATTGTGGTTGAATTTTGCGCAACCTCCGTTGTGAAAAGCCTTAAACGCGCGTTTACCCCCAAAAAATTCCCCTGTTTTGTTAAACACCTATTGTATTTGCAAAAAATAAAAAATAGTGGGCTTGAAAATAAAAATTTTAAAAATATTTCCGATTTTTTGTAACTTTTTTTCAATGCCTGCGTAAACGTCGAAATTTGGTAAACTTCCGGGTAAAAAACCAAGACGTTCGTCGATGGTTTTGCGCCATGGATCGAAAGCACAATGATTCAACAGATGAAGAAGTTATCCGTCCACCTTATTCAACACAATGGTTATGAAGCGGATTTTACAGGCCCAAACAAAGTGGGCGCTTGCGGCGGCGATGGCCGTCGGCGGCGCGAAGGCCGAGGGAACGCGCGAACTGCGTCCTACGCCGGCCTCTACGTGTTTCCTCCAAGTGTGGGACACCGAAACCCAGCCGACCCGTAGGTTTATGACCTACGAATCGACGGATTTTCCCGACTATCGGCTCAATATCCGCATTGCAAACCCTAACGAACGCATCTACATGGGTTTTCGCATGCTGGCGGGCTACACGGGCGCGATGTTTATGCGCCTGCGCGACCCCAACGGAAACATCGTTTTCGGACCGATGCAACTGCCGCAAACCGGCGTTCCCTTAACGCCCGTCGGCCCGGGCTTCATCGCCAACTACGCCCAAGCCGTCGCGGGGCCCAACCCCCAAGGCGCCTGCCCACCGCCCCACAACACCAACCCCGGCGGATACCTTCCCCTCTTTTTCCAACCCACAATCGCCGGCGATTATTACATCGAGTTCAACCCCGACCAACCCGTCGCCCTTGTCCGCGCCAAACGCCTTTTTGAATTTTTCGATATTACCGTAACCAACGCCGACAACGTCCCCATTCTTGGACGGCTTTGGTCCAAAGCATGGGACGGCAACATGAACTCCGCCGTCGCCCGCTTGGACGCCACTTTTTACGTCTATTCCGCCGACAGCGTCGTTACCCGTTTTCATTTCAACGGCATGCAACCCTTCGGCTTCATTCTCAGCTGTAATTCCCGGGGTTGCGCCAACACGGGCAACCTCGTCGAAGACCGCAAATCCCGTCCGGGCAACGTTACCTTTCCCGAATTTCCCCTTTTCCTCAACAACCCCGACCCCGTTCAGTTTCCGTCGGGAAGCATCGGCGATTTGGATACGCTTTATACCGTGGCGTGCAGCCGCGAGCAAACCAACATCGTGCTTTTCGCCACCAACGCCGGCAACGTCGAAATACTCATCAACCTCAACGGCCGGCCCGACTACCAAGCCGGTACGCGCGACGTGCTTCTTTCCCAATCGGTTACGCGCGGCTGGAACACGATAATTTGGAACAACATCGACGGTTTGGGCCAAGCCGCGCCCGTCGGGACGGCTTTCGATATCGTGGCCACCTACGTTTGGGGATTGACCAATTTGCCGCTTTACGACGTTGAAAATCACGAAAACGGTTTTGCCGTCGAACTCGTGCGTCCGACGACTTCGGGCAGTCCGCCCCAAACCGTTCCCCCGCCCCTCATCTATTGGGACGACTCCAATCTGCCCGGTGGCACGGTCAATTTGTTCGGCTGTGATTTCGTTGGTTCGCCTTCGGGCGGATGCCACAGTTGGGGACGGCCCGGGGTCGGTTGCATGAGCAACGTTTGCGCCACCAATTGGGGCGACGTGCGTACGATAAATACGTGGTGGTTTACCAACCGCCGGGTGCGCAGCGTCGTTCACGTCGTCGAACCGACGCGCTTCGTCGAAGCCCGTGCGGGCGACAACCACGCCGTTTGCGAAGGCGCGAGCTCCGCTCCGCTCGTCGGAACGGTACGCAACGTCGCCGGCGGCGTTTGGATTTCCCACTCCGGCGGCACGTTTTCCAACCTCCAAACCCTTGTCGTCAACGAAAACGAAAAACAAATTTTGGCCACGTATCATTTTAGCGCCGCCGACCAAAGCCTCGGTTACGCCGACGTGGTTTTGCGCACCCAAGACCCCGCCGAAGGTTGTGAAAACGTCGAAGACACCGTGCGCGTCTTTTTGCGTCCGCTCATCAACGGCGAGGTTTCGGGAACGTCGGCTTATGCCTGCGGCGGCACGGGACATGTCTTTTCCCACCACTGTCCGACGGGTTACACGTGCTATTGGCAAACGTCCGAAACGGGAACGTCGTTGGACCAACCGGCGCTCCAACCCTTGACGCTTCATCCCCCTGCCGGTTCGAGCGTAACGGTGTATTTGCGCGGCCGGCTTAACGTCGCGCCTCATTGCTGGACGGCGGTGGCCATCTTTACCATGATTCACGCCGAAATTCCGGAGGCGCCCACGGTGAGCGTCGGCGCGGTCAATTGCGCAACGGGCGCCGCCGTCGTTACCCGCACCTCTTGTCCCGTGGGTTCGACGTGCTTCTGGCAGTCGGGGCCGAATACGTTTGAGACCGTCAATTCCGCAACGACCTTCACCGTTTCCCCTCCGGGCACAAGCGCCGCCTATCTTCGTGCCCGTCACGACGTTAGCGGCTGTTGGTCGCCCCCGGTACAAGCCACGCCCGCCAACAACGTGCCCCAACCCGTCCCGGCGTTTACCCAAACCTGCCACCGCGTAACGATTACGCGCGAATGTCCGCCAACCGTGGACTGCTACTGGCAAACCACCCCGACGGGAACGGCCACGACGGGAACGGCGACGGTAACGCCGAAAATCAACGGCCAAAACCAAGCCGCGTTTCTTGTCGACCGGACGGCGGCCACGATAACGTTCACCGCCACGCGCAACGCGCAAGGCACCTTCACCGTTTACCTCCGCAGCCGAAGCCGTACGGGCAACAACTGTTGGTCGAACGCCGTCGAACTGACCTTCACCCTTTACGACGTTTCCGACAACGTCAATAACGCGGGCGCGGCAGCGACGCTCGCCCGGGGCTATTGGAAAGGCATGAAAAACGACGATTGGCACGACCCCTGCAACTGGGTGGACATGGTCGTTCCGGCGGCCAACGTTACCCCCGAGTCCAACCCCGACCTCAACGGCTTCGTTTCGGGGCCGACGGTTTACAACGGCGTTCCCCGGCCGTTGCACATGCCCGTGATTTATTCCGACGCCACGGCCTACGGCATCGCCACGACCCAAAACCTGCAAATCGAACCCAACGGCTCGGTAACGATGAACTATTCCGCTCCGACGACGCTGCTGGTGAAAAATTCGTTGTGGGTGCGTCCGCAAGGCACGTTCTATGCCGGCAAAGGATGCATCACAATTCTCGAAAACTGTACGCTCGACGCCACCACCCTTATCGCCGCCGCCCGCTGGTTCGGCTTCGAAAGTCAAACGCGCATCGCCGGCCACTGGGAACGTAGAAGCTTCGCCGCTTACAACGCCGGCGTCTCGTCCGTCGAATTTTTTGGCAACCAAACCCGAAACATCGTCGGAACCCACACGGGAACCAACAAATTCTTCGACCTAGTTATCAACAAAAACGACGTGAACACGCTCGTCGTTCAAACGCCGGGCAGTACTATAGAAGTCGGCGGGCAATTGCGTTTGCGCATGGGTTGTTTGCAAAACAACGTCGCCGAAATGACGGCCCAAGACGAATGCGTCGTCCTCAACGACGACGAGGACGCGATAGCCGAATTCGGCGAAAACTCTTACGTTCGCGGCAAACTGCGTCGGGTGATAATGGGCGGCGCGACCTATCCCTACCATTTCCCCGTCGGTCATCAAACGACCAACGTCAATTATCAATTGGCGACGGTGCAATTTACGGCGACGAATCCGGGTATTGCGTCCATCGTCGTGTTTTTCAACGGGCGGCCGACGACCGAATACATGGCCGTCAACGACGTACCCGACCAAGGGGTGTTGATGCAGAGTTCGGTGGGCGGCGGATTTTGGACGCTGACACCCAGTCCGGTAATGACGGCGGGCGCTTACACGCTTACGCTTCACAAACGCGGATGGACGCAATACGGTACGGTTTACGGCGTGATTAAACGGGCGAACGCGGCCGAGGCTTGGGCCTTGCCCGGCACGCACGTGGCAAGCGAAGCCGGAGCGACGCTGGTTTGTGTGCGTACGGGCTATACGGGTTTTTCCGACGCCGACATTGCCACGGGCAGTACCCCTTTGCCCGTCGAATCCCTAAGGCTTTTCGCTCGCTTGGACGGCCCCGACAACGCGGTTTTGACGTGGACGACCTCCCGTGAAATCGACAACTACGGCTTCGAGATTCAACACGCTTACCTCACGCCCGCCGAATTTGAAATCGTCGGCTTTGTCGAAGGCAGGGCGAACGCGTCCGAAGGCGCCGAATATCGGTTCGTACATTCGCGTTTGGCCGAAGGCCGGCATTTTTATCGTTTGCGTCAAATCGATTTCGACGGCAAAACGACGTTCAGCGCCGTGGTGGAAGTGGACGTAGGACCAAGCATGACGGAAACCGTATTGTATCCCAACCCTTCGGACGGTTGGCTTACGCTCAAAGGCGGCATTTCTCCCGACGAAACGACGCACGTCGTCGTGGTCAATGCCGACGGCCGCAAAGTTTTTTGCCATACGGGCAAGCCCGGAACGGACACGCTCACGCTCGACCTGACGGCCCTGCCTTCCGGCGTTTATCACCTCAACCTTCACACCCGCCGCGAAAATCGAGCTTTTAAATGGGTCAAAACGCAATGAACGAAGAAATCCCCTGCCGGTATCGTTGAATCCGGCGCTGCCAAGCGCCGGATTCTTTTTTGCCCTTGACGCGGACGGCGCAAACGACCGCATTCGAAAATCAATCGTTCGTTTTTGGCGTTTGGCGCAAGAATAAAATCCGGCGGCGATGGATTGGGGAATCGATTCGGCGGAAAAACTTAGCGTTAAATTTACCGCACGACGAGTTTGTTCGTTTGGCTTGCACCGTCGACGGTCAGGGTTAAAAAATAAACGCCGGGAGCGAGGCCGGAGAGTTCGGCTTGAAACAGGCCTTGGGCGGTGGGCAGGCTTTGTTGCGCGACGGTACGGCCCGCAAGGTCGCGAACCGAATATTCGGCCGTTCGGGCGGGACGGACAAGGTCGTAAACAAGGGTTGCGGGGCCCGTTGCGGGATTGGGATAGAGCGTCCAAGCGCCAAGCGTGCGGTGCAAGTCTTTGACGGCGGACGTTCCACCGATTTGCGTTTTTTCAAAAGAAAATTTGTTGCTTCCAAAACCCGTCATCACCACGCGCCAGAGTTCGACTTCGTCGGCAACAAAAAACACGAGCGTGTCCGCAAACCGATAACTTCCCGTCTGCATGTCGTAGGATTTCCAGTCGTCGCCGATGGTGTTGGCGACGCGGGTGAAGGCGACGCCGGCGGTGTCGGTCAGACCGAGGTTGGAGGTAACGACGCGGGCCACGCGTACGCGCGGATTGCTCAACACGCCCGCAACCGGATAGTTGATAGTCTCGCTGACGTACTTGGTGAAAAGTAAATCCCATTCCTTGTTGTTGGGTTCGACGTCGACGGTCGCGTCCGAGGCGATGTCGTAGTAAACGAACATTCGGTTGGGAGAGGATTGGACGTCGGCCTCAATTTCTTTGACGACGGTGTTGGTTCCGTCTAGGTCTCCGATGCGCACGCGGTAGGCGCTTTTTTCGGTGGCGGCGGGACGATAGCGTTTTTCAATGAGGATTTTTTTGAAAGCGCCGTTCACGCCTTTGGCCAAAAAAACTTCGTCGCCTTCGATGATGTGGGTCGACGGGTTGTAAGCGCCCCAACCGGGGTCGAAGGGGTCGTCGGGGTTGAGCGTTCGGCTGAACGCGCCCATGTACCAGTCTTGGGCGCTGTTGTGCAGGATGTTGGCGTTGACGAAAATGCCTGCGGTGTCGAGGGGGCTGTCCCATTGTGCGGGCGTTTGGGAGGTTTTGTATATCGTCCAGCGTTCAAAGTTGGCCATAATCGTGGAGGGGACGTTGCCGATTTGAAAGGCCAAATCCCACGAGGCCCGCACGCTTTCTTTGACCTTGCCGTTTTTGAGCGAATAATACACTTGTTTGTCCGTGCCGATGGAAACTTCGGTGTTGGGCGCGGGCAACTGCGCACCCGCAACAAAGGCCCCGAGTAACAAGGCCCATCCCGGTAAATGTTTCAACATTTTAAGATGCGATTATTTGGGTGCAAAGAACGTCGGACGTTGTGAACGTATTATGAAATTCGGTCGTAACGGATGTTTTTGTCAAAAAACGTCACGTATTTATTCAACCGACAACGACGAATCGGCGAAACGGTTGTACAAGCAATGATTCCGGGCCTTTGACCGACGTTTTCCGTGGTAGGCCAAGAACGTTGCAACTTTTTCTTTGCGGCGCCGTAAACGTCTTATCTTTGCGTATGAAAACCGATTTTGCGGCCAAAGAAGCGTGGGACGCCGACCCGGGCGCCTTTTTCACCGCCCTCACGGGCGAAGAGCTCTCGGAGTGGAAGTCCGAACCCGTCGAACTTTCGCAAACCGTGCTTCGCATCGCCGACAGGGTCTATACCGCCCGTTACGCTGACGGCGTCGAGCGCATGGTACTCGTTGAAATTCAGGCGCAAAACGACGTTTCGATGTTGGCGCGTCTGCTTGTGTACATCGGCATGCTTTTGGCGTTGTTGTTTTCGTCGCGGAAAAAGTGGTATTCGCCGCGCGCCTACGTGCTTTACATCGGCGCCGAACCGTTTACCGCGCCCGCCGAAATCAACGAACCGGGGCACCACGTCTTTCGTCCGACGTACATCAACGTCCGCAACGTGCCGTATCGCAATTTTTTGGCTTTGCAACATCCGGCGCAAGTGGTTTTTGCCATTCTTTCCGACGATGCCAAAGACCGCGAAGACGTCGCCGTGGAAGTGATACGCAAAGTCGGGGAGCTGACTCGTGGAAATCCGCGAGAGCGCGAAAAATACTTGCACACTTTGCTACGTTATTCAAGGTTTAGAAAAATGGAAAAGATGATAACGGCCCTATTGGAAAGGGAATGGGAGGACGTTTTACCCGAGGAGCAAATCGTCCAAGACCCGTTGTATTTGCGGGGAAAAGCACGCGGCGAAGCACAGGGCGAAGCACGCGGCGAAGCACGCGGCGAAGCACGCGGAAAGGACGTCGCTACACGCCAATTTGTCAAAAATATGTATGCCAAGGGCTTGTCTCCGGAGTTTATCGCGCAAAACCTCGATTTGCCGCTCAAAAAAGTTAAAGAAATTCTTTCTCAAAACTCCGAGCCCGAAAACAACGGCCTCGAACGAGGCTCGTGAACGCAAAAACAACCGACAATCCGCCTGAAAAAACGACGCCAACCCCCAAAAGGCGTTGGCGTCGTGAAAGGGTCAAACGTTAGGACGGAAACTAGATTTTCGTCAATTTTCCGATGGCGGTTATCGATTTGGAATTTGAAACCAGTCGATAGAAATAGGTTCCGGAAGGCAGGTCGCTTAAATCCAAAGCGAATCGGTCGGTTTGAGAGTCGGGCAAAACGACGGAACGCATCCGTTCGCCGCGAGCGTCGTAAAGTTCGAGGCGAAGGTTACGATACGGCGCATCCAAATAGTACCGGAAGGTCGTTTCTCCTGCGACAGGGTTCGGAAAATGTTCTACAACATTAGAACGAATTTTATACTTCCACGTATTCCATGCGTTGGGAACGGTGTCGGTGGGAACGGTGTCGGTGGGGATGGTGTCGCCGGTGAAAGAGGCATAGCGTAAAACGTTGACGGAAAAGTCGTCGAAACGAAAGCCTTTACGGGTTTCGGCGGGGTCGGTAACGAGTTGGAAACGAAGCCGGATTTGTTGTCCGAGGTAGGGACTGAGGTCGAATCGTTCGCGAACCCAGAAGGGTTGATAGGCGTCGTAAAGCGGTTCTCCGAAGGCTTGATTTGACGTTCCGGTGGTGGTGTAAAGCCCGCAAAGCGCTTGCCAATCGTTGGTTGCTTCCACTTTGGCCTCAAATTGAACGTAGTCGTAGTCGGCTTCGAGTTCCCATTTGGCGTAAAATTCGGCGTAGGCGGCCTGCGCCTCGGACAAATCGACGGGATAAGCCAAGGTCAGGGTACGATTAAGGTTGTTGGCATAGTTGGCCGTTGTGTTGGAGGTGTAGGCAAAAGGCGGAGTGTGGAATTCGTTGGCGGTGATGTTCCAACTTCCCGAACTCTGCCAGTCGTCGCCGAGGTTGGACGATTCGGTAACGACGGTTTGAGGTTGGCCGAAATACTTGGTAAGCGTGTCTCGGAAGGTATAAAGGCCGTTGTCGCAAGCCAAAACAAAGCGTATGGGTTCGCCCGTGGCTATGGGCGTTTGAAGTTGTAAAGTGACGGCGGCCTCAAAATACTGGAGGTATGCAGGATCTTCAAAAACGACCGGAGAACCGACGGCGACGATGTTGGCCGTCAGCGGCTCGACGGAAACGGTGTACGTTCCGCCGTCGCGCAAACCGACGCGCTCAAAACTAAAGCGCGTTTCGGTGTGTACACTGTCCAAATACGGCCCCGAAAGGTCTTCGAGACGCGGGTAATAATTGACCAGATGCGCCGCACGAAGATGCATAAGCACGTTTTGACGGCATATTCTCAAAATTTGATTGCTTGGCGGCCAAAAACTTTCGCCGGCCTCGGGCGTGAAGGCCAGTATTTTGTTTTTTTCGGTTTGTTCGCCGTACATCCAGTCGTCGGAGTCGCCGTTGGAGAAATAACCAACGGTTTGGTCGCCCGTACCGTGTAGGTAACCGTTTTCTTCGGTAAGAAGGTTGGCGATGAGTCGGAAAGCCGTGGAATCGGGGGTAAACAAACTCGGCGCATAGCCCCACGGGTAGACAATCGAATTGCCGTAAGTGTGGTAGTTGAGGGCGATGCCGAAGGCGTGTTCGTTGCAAAGTTTGCGTATGGCTTGGGTTTCGGGTTCGGAAAACGGCCCCGGGCCGCGATAGACGTCCGAACTTGGGTTGGGGGACGAACCCGTGTCGTCCAAACCCCATTGAAAACCGTAATTGCGGTTGAGGTCGACGCCGTAACTGCCGCCGTTGTTCCGGCGGTTTTTGCGCCACATTCCGCCGCCGTTGGGGTTGGTTGTTTGGTTGCGCACCAAACCGTCGGGATTGACCACCGGCACAAAATACATTTCCGTGTGTTCGACCAAATACCGGATTTCGGGGTTCGTTTCGTAATTTTCGAGTATCCACCACATAAAAAAGAGTTGGTTGGTAACGGTGGCGGGTTCGCGGGAGTGGTGCAAAGCGTCGAAAAGGATTTCGGGTTCGTCCTCGTCGACGAGGGGGTTGTCGGAAATGCGAAGATAATAAATCGGTCGCCCTTCGTGGGTAACGATGGCGGAATCGATGGGGGTTTTGGGGCTAATCAGGTGGGGATAGGCGGCGTGCATGGCGTCGAGTTGCGCCATGACCTCCTCGTATTTCAAAAATCCGCCCATCGTTCCCAAACTAAAACCCGACGGTTGGGGATAAAACGGATTGTCGTTGCGGCAATCGAACAAAGGCGGAATGTCGTCGGCGGTTTTGTACAAACCGTAATTTTGTTCTTCGTAAAATTTGGAAACGTCTTCGATAAGCGTTTCGACGACAAAACCGGCCTCGCGGGCCGTGCGTATTTCGCTTTCCGAAAAGTCGGAAACAAAAAACGCGTTGGTTTTGTATTCGCCGTGGTCGACGGCCAAACCCAAACGGGCAAGTTCCAAAAGCGACCGGCCTTCAAGTAGTATTTTGGCGCGGCTGTAACGTTCGGTTTGCGCGAAAAGCGTTGACGTCGCCGACAGCCATGCAACAAATAGAATTTGCGATATGCGTTTCATGGAAATCAATGCTTATGCAATTTACGCATTTTTAATTAAATTTAAAGCATGAGCGAAAATCCCAGTTCGAAGCCCTCGAATCGGGGATACGCCCGTCCGTCCAACGTCGCGTTCTTGACAAAAAGGTTGGAAAACCGGTAATAGGCCCAAACCCCCGCAAAGCGATAGGCGATTTTGACGAACACGCCCGCGCGTATCGGGTTCATGCCTTCGACGCCCGGCAGGGTCAGCGTCGCTTTGCGCGTACCTTCAAAAGTATTGATGCGCCAACGACTTCCGACCCGTACCCCCAAACATATGCCTACGTCCACCCATGCCGTCGAACGTTTTTTGACCGTATCCCGGTTGAAAACAAAGCTTACGGCGTTGTGCAACTCGATGTAATCGGAACGCAGGCGTTCGGTCGAAACGCTGTCGCGGAGATTGGGAAATTTTTTGTCCGCCTTGGTTTCAAAGGCCACGGTTTGAAAGGCGGCACAGGGTTGGACGCGCCAAATCCAGCGCGGCGCCAATTGAAAATTGAAGGAAATGCCGACAAGATACGTTCCGCTTTGTGCGGTTTTAAACGGCACGGAGTCCGGCTGGGTACCCGTAGGAATCAAAAAGCCGCGATTGAAAAAAAGGTCGAAACGTTCGGACGGACGCACCTGTTTGAAGAGGCGGTTGCGCGGGCGTTCGGGCAGGGTGTCTTGATAACGGTACTTTTCAAGGTCTTCTTCGGATTGCGCGGCGGCGGTTCGCGGCCCGGTCGCCCCAAAAAGTACGACCCACAACAAAACTATCATGCGCGTTCGGGATAACGCCGGGTGTCGGGCATACGTAAAATAAAGTCGGTTCCGAAGGCTTGGGCGGGGGTTAGGGCTCCGACCGGCCGGCGCTCGGCCAACGCCTCGATTCCTTCGACGACGCATAAAGCCGTCATACGATAGGCTTCGATGCTTTCCAAACGCGCCTCGAACGACCGGCCCGCATCGTCGTAGGCTTTGACGTAAAGGTAGGTGCGGGCGTTTTGGCGCGTGTGTTCGTTCGGACCGTGGACGGCGGCTTTGACCAACGCCTGCGCCGCCTTGCGAAAAACACCCATCCCCATAACCGACTCCATCAACGGACGCATCCACTTCATTTGCGCCAATATTTTCGGTGGTACGGCGGCAAACGTTTCGATGTTGTTTACGCCCGTGGATTTTTGTGCCGCCAACAAATCCGCCAATGGAACGCCCGTTACCGTCCGTTCAAACTTGCCGAACGATATTTGTTTGACCCGCGAACCCGGCGGCGACGCAATGATTTTTCCGTTTTTTACTTGACTTCCCCCGCCTTTGACGGCCAACATTTCCAGCATTGTTTTGAGCGTGCCGCCGCTGAGCGTACCGTCGGTGTAAACCGCGATTTCCAAGTGGGTGGGGCGGGAGGCGTATAGGGAGTGAAAATTTTCGGTGGCGTAAACGGCCAGACAGTCGGAGGGTACGATGTCGAAGCCCGCGCCCGGCACGAGCGCCACGCCTTTGTCCCGTGCGCGGGCGTCTTGGCCGTAAACGGCGGCGAACACCGGCATTTCCCCGGTAATGTCCAAATAATGGGCGCCGGCACGCAAACATTCGGCTACCGCCGACGACGACGTGTGGACGAACGGCCCCGCCGATAACGCCAACGCCTCAAAGCCGTTCAAGCGCCCCGAAAAATCCCGCACCTCGAAGCTTTGCCATTCCAAGCCGTACTTGGCCGCCAGCGCTTTGACCGCCCTTGCGTTACGTCCCGCCAAAACGGGTTTCATGCCCTTGCGCACCGCCGCCTCGACGATGAGCCCGCCCGTGTAACCCGTGCATCCGTACAACATCCAGCGCATAGCCTCTCCATGGGTTTATTGTGCGCAAATTTCGTTATTTTCGCCGACATAATCCCGTCTTTTTCTTTGACCCCAACCCTTTCCCCGCGGAATATGTACGATTAGACGCCCAAACCACGGATTTGCGTACGCATAAACACAATTTCGATTTCGTTTAAGAACCTATCGCTACGTAGAAAATATTTCTTAATTTTGCACGGCGACCGCAGAATACATTGCGTTAATGTGTTAAAACAGGGCGGAAAGCCGAATCGTAATATATGAGTTTATTGTTGTCTTTTGCCCATGAAATCCCCCCGCCGTATTACGTCGTGGTTTTCACCTCGCGTCGAACGGAAGTCGACGACGGTTTTTCCGTTTTGGACGCAAAGCTTTACGAAAAAGCACAAACCTATCCCGGATTTTTGGGTATGAACAGCTTTCGTGTAGCCGACGGCTGGGGCGTGGCCCTCGTCTATTGGAAAACACTCGAAAACATCGACGCTTGGCGGCGCGACGAACAGTACCGTGCCGCCAAAGAAAAAGGAAGAACCGTTTGGTATTCCGATTTTTGGGTTGAGATATGCCGCGTCGAGCAGTCGTACGGCAAAGACCCCGACCATCCCGAAAACATCATCGTCCGTTAAGGTGCGCATAGCCGTCGTGGCTTTGGACAATCCCTACCCGCCGGATTACGGCGGTGCGGCGGATATGTTTTTTCGTCTCAAGGCTTTTGCCCAAGCGGGTATCGAAGTGGACATGGTCTATTTTCACAAGCAAGACCGCGCCGTCGCCGAACCCGAACTGACGCGATGGTGCCGTTCCATACGGGGCGTGACGCGAAAAACGGGATGGGCCGCCCTGCTTTCCCCTTTGCCTTACATCGTCGCCACCCGGCGTGCCGGCGCCGACTTCGACGGCCTTCCGCTCGTTGTCGAAGGCGTGCACGGCTCCCGGTTTTCGGGACGACGCGCCAAAACCATTCTGCGCGTCCACAACCTCGAATCGCGCTACTACCGCGAACTCGCCGAACGCGAAACCAACCCGTGGAAAAAGGCTTTTTTTTTCATGGAAAGTCGGAAACTGGAGCGCTACGAGCCGAAAGCGTGGGCGGCGGCCGACGTCTTGGCATGCATTTCCCGCGACGAAGCCGAATATCTGCAAAACATCGGGCGTCCCGCCTTGTGGTTGCCCCCTTTCGCCGAAATACGCGTTTTTCCGCCCGCCTCCGAAAAAAAACTCCTCTTTTACGGCAACATGACCGTCAACGAAAACCGAATTTCGGCTATACGGGCGGCGAACACACGTTTGCCCGACGATTGGACGCTTACCGTCGCCGGGCGCGGGGCGGAAAAATTGCCTCCAACCCCGGGCGTGGAACGCGTCGAACGTCCGGCGGATTTGGAACCGCTCGTCGCGCGCGCCGCCGCCCTCGTTTTCCCCCAAACCCAACGCTCGGGACTCAAAATCAAGGTTTGGCAGGCTTTGGCCACCAACAAGGCCGTCATTGCCACGCCCGAAGCGCTGGCCGGTACGGGAATCGGATTCGACCCCGAAATCGGCGTTTTCCCTTTTCAATCCGACCTCGGCGACCTTGTCCGTTCCCTCCGACACGAGTATTTGCGCCCCCAAATCCACGATCTCGTTTCCGGAAAAAAAAATGAAACCGGTCTCGAAGCTTGGAAAAAAATACTCTTCGGCTCCTAAACTACAACCTTTCCCAAGGCCCGTACTAGAATCAAAACAGACGATGCAAAACAGCTAGCGATAATTAGCCGGTTTTTATCGTAAATATTCTTTTAAACGGGGGGCATGGTGATTTTTTGCAATTGATGTCGATTTTTGTCGTTGCGGGTTTGGGGCCGACGAAAGAATTGGTTGTTTGACGAAAATATCTTTTTGGGCGGGTGTTGTGCGGAATAAAACGATTAATTTTAGCGCATGAACGGCGGATTGGAGGCTTTTGTTTGCGACACGGGCATCAAACGGATAATGAACCGTAATCCGGAATTTTTTTGGGGCCTGTTGTTTCCGGGTTT
>CALAJH010000062.1 GCA_937922655.1 uncultured Bacteroidia bacterium | reverse complement strand
TGGAAGTAGAGTTTTGCGGCTTGGACGTGGCCTTGGGCCGCGCGGTCGGCGAGGGCCTTGAGAACGGCGTCGGTCATCGGCCGAATGGCTTCGATGGCGGCGTTCCACTGGCGCATGCGTTCGACGGCGGCGGCGGGATTCTGCATCGAAGCCAAGATAGCGCCGTTTTTTCCGGCGTTGTCCCCCCGCCCGTTTTCGGCGCGACGAAAAACCGGCCGGCGAACGCCACGTCGTGCGCCTTATTGCTTACGCGATTTATTTCTTGGGGGGGTGACGAACCGAAAAAAACGCCCCGCCAATTCTTTGGGTATTTTTGAAAAAAATTAGTTTTTCCCCTTATATATTATGCGTTGTTTTGACAAATCAAAGGCTTGGGGCCGGGCGTTTCGCCTCGTGGCAACAAGCGATGAGATTGGCGTTCGGACGCGATTGGCTTTACCGAAAAAAATTACCTAACTTTGCATACATTTAATCCAACAAACAATGGAGGCAAACATTGGTTTGGACGAAGCGAGCAAGGAAAAAACGTGTATCGTCTTGGAGTCGTTGCTGGCGGACACGGTCGTTTTGGCGACCAAAACGCGGGGATACCACTGGAACGTACGGGGGCGGCATTTTGGGCCGTTGCACGAACTTTTTGGCAAACAATACGACGAACTTTCGGAACAGGCCGACGAAATCGCGGAACGGGTGCGTATTTTGGGCGGATTTCCGAGCATTACGTTGTCGGGATACCTTACGGCCACCCGGCTCAAAGAGGCGACGCAAACCTCGCCCGACGACAAGGCCATAATCAAAGAACTGCTTGACGACCGAGAGGCGGTGATACGTTTTATTCGCGGGGATTTGACGGCGGTGCAAGAAACGGGGGACGAAACGACGGCCGATTTTCTCATCGGCTTGATGGCGGCGCACGAAAAGGCGGCGTGGTTTCTTCGGGCACATCTGGAAGAATAGTGAAGTCGTTGAAGCGGCGGGTGGCGGAATGGCTGGCGACGCGACGAACGGCAAAAGTACGCCAATGGTCGCCGGCGACGCAAAAAACGCTGCTGGCGGCGCATTTGCGTCGCGCCGCAAACACCCGCTTTGGCAAAGAACACGGATTTGCGGCGCTGTTGCGCGACCGCGACCCCGTTGCGGCCTTCCGAAAAGCCGTTCCCGTGCGCGACTACGAGGCTTTGCGCCCGCGCTTTGAACGCGCCGCCGACGGCGCAAAAGACGAACTCTGGCCCGGAAAACCCCTGTATTTGGCCAAAACCTCCGGCACCACCGGCGGAACCAAATACCTTCCCCTCACCCGCGAATCCGTGCCGCACCACGTTCGCGGCGCCCGCGACGCCCTCCTTTTTTACATCCATCGAAGCCAAAACAGCGCCTTCCTCGATGGAAAAATGATGTTCTTATCGGGAAGTCCGGCGTTGGAAATCAACAAGGCGGGCATCCGTGTCGGCAGGCTTTCGGGCATCGCCCAGCATTTTGTTCCCCGATACCTTCAATCCAACCGTTTGCCTCGTTTTGCCACCAATTGCATCGAGGATTGGGAGGAAAAAATTGCGGCCGTCGTTCGCGAAACGGCGAACGAAGACCTGCGCCTGATTTCGGGCATTCCGCCGTGGGTGCAAATGTTTTTTGAAAAGCTCCAACAAACCACGGGCCGTACCCCCGCCGCGCAATGGCCCCATCTGTCGGTGTTCGTCCACGGCGGCGTGGACTACGGCCCGTATAAAGAAACGTTCGAGCGTTCGCTGGGCAAAAAGGTCGAGGTCGTCGAGGTTTATCCCGCTTCCGAAGGGTTTATCGCCGTACAGGACGCGGGCCCCGACGACGGCCTGCTTTTGGGTTTGGATTACGGCATTTATTTTGAATTTATCCCCGTCGAAGAGTACGGGCAAGCGGGGGCGCGTCGTTTGGGCGCCGACGAGGTCGAAACGGGCGTGCAATACGCCGTCGTTTTGACGACCGACGCCGGGCTTTGGGCTTACGATTTGGGCGACACCGTACGTTTCACGTCCCTCCAACCCTTGCGTCTTAAAGTTACGGGGCGGGTCAAACATTTCATCAGCGCTTTTGGCGAACACGTCATCGCCGAAGAGGTCAACGCCGCGATGCTTGCCGCCCTTGAAGCGTGCGGCGGCGAGGTGGCGGAATTTACCGTTGCCCCCTTGGTTTCCGAGAGCGAATCACGCCACGAATGGTGGGTGGAATTTGTTCGCCCGCCCGACGACCTTGCCCGCTTCGCCGCCGCATTGGATTCCGCTTTGGCCCGGCGCAACCCTTATTATCGCGACTTGCGCGAAGGCAATATTCTCCGGCCGGCGGCGTTGGTCGTATTGCAGACCGACGCCTGTCGCAACTACATGAAAAGCGTTGGCAAACTCGGCGGTCAAAACAAATTTCCGCGCCTGACCAACGACCGAAAATTAGCCGAGGCCTTAAAACCGTACGTCAAGACTTGACGTTGTACGGGCGCGGGGAGTTCGGCGGTTTTCGAACCGGCGTTGAAATCCGTTCGCCGTCCATTAATGCCTCCACGCAACGGGGCCGCGTCCTTTTCCGATGTGAACGGGCGCGTGCACGAGCGCATGGTAAGCAAAGACTTTGGCTTTTTCGACGGCCGTCGGCACGTCGTCTCCGAGGGCCAAACGGGCGCATATCGCCGCCGACAACGTACAACCCGTACCGTGGGTATGGGTCGTTTCGACGCGCGGAAAAGAAAACGAACGGCTTTGACCGTCCAACCATAAGACGTCGGTGCATTCGGGACCGTGGTCGTGGCCGCCTTTGACTAAAACGTAAACGTTCGGAAAGTTTTGACTCAAATGTTTTCCTGCCGCCGTGGGGTCGGAAAAACCCGTTAAAACGAAAAGCTCGGGCAAATTGGGAGTGACGACGGCGGCCAACGGGAAAAGTTGTTCTTTTAATGCTTCAACGGCCGAATCTTCAAGCAGTCGGTGGCCCGAGGTCGATACCATGACGGGGTCGACGACGAGCGGCACGCAACCCGAAAGAGCTTGCAGGGCGTCGGCCACAACGGCAACGATGGATTTGTCGGCCAACATGCCCGTTTTTATGGCGGCGAACGGAAAGTCCTCGAATACGGCCTCAAGTTGTAGACGGACAAAATCGGGCGGGACGGGCATCGAGGACTTGACGCCCAGCGTGTTTTGGGCGGTGAGGGCGGTGACAACGCTTGCACCGTAAACGCCGTGGGCCTCGAAGGTTTTGAGGTCGGCCTGCACGCCCGCACCGCCGCCCGAATCAGAGCCCGCCACCGTAAGCGCCAATTTTTCGTACATCAAGCGAAATTACAAATAAGTTTATTCTGTTCCAAGGCAAATCGAGCTTTGCACCGTCGGACACAAAGTTACAAGGGTTCGTTCCCTTCGCCGGTGTTCCGATAAGGGCGGCGATTTATCATCGACGCCTTAAAATTACCTTCTGCCGTCACAAGCCGCAGCCCCGACAACAATGGAAACGGGAAAAATGTTTTTTTATAAAAACGACATCGAATCCGTTTTTCACCGTTGCTTGTTTGGCGCGGAGATTTTTCGGGTATGGGGCCCTTTTGCGGACGTTGCCCGTTGCTTAATCGATCGGGTTTTTGTCCGAAGTGATGGCGGCCACCTTCGCAACGTCGAGTTCCGTAAGGTCGGCCACCTCTTCGACGCTCATGCCGCGCTCCAAAAGTTTGGCCGCCAATTTCAAGCTTTTACCCAATTCGCCCTTGGAGAAACCCGTTTTTTCGCCCTCAGAGAAACCTTTTTTCTCACCCTCCGAAAAGCCTTTTTTCTCACCCTCCGAAAAGCCTTTTTTCTCACCCTCCGAAAAGCCCTGAGAAAAACCCTGAGAAAAACCCTCGTCCAAGCCCTCCTCGTAGCGCATCTCGTAAAGCACCTCCAAAACCGGCGCCAACTCCTCTTTAAGTTTACGAATCTTCTCCGCCTCCGCGGTCGTTTGCAATAACTCCATAAATTTCCTGAAAAATTTCCCGTCCTTGACCGCGGCCGAAAATCCGAAAACTATCGACGCCCAACTCCGCCATTGAACTTCGTCCTCGACCGCGTTCAACCTTTCTACGATTTTATCGACCGCAAGGTTGCGTTCGTCCGACAAAACCGCCAACGCGCCCCCCGCAATCCCCTCGACGCCCAAACACCGTTCAACCGGCAAACACGGCATGACCACGTGCGGAACGACAATCTCCGGCATCCCGGAAAGCGAAAAACTCGCCCCCGAAGGCGGATGCGTCAAAACCACCGCTCCCGCGTACACCGCCGCCGACTCCTTGTGCGCCGAAAGATGCTCGCGATGCTTGCCCGTCTTGTATTCGACGACCCGCACGGCGATGTTTTTGTCGTAGCGCGTAAACGCCTCGCACCAAAAAAACGCCGCCTCGCCAACGCCCTCCACCTTGGCCGACCACGAACCGTCGCCGCGCAAAGTCCGTTCCGATTCGACCAACTCCTTGTCGCCCCCCGGAACGACGAGCGTCGCCCGCAAACCCGGAAACAACAAGCCCCAAAAAAATTCGGGATTACGGTTCATTATCCGTTTGATGCCCGTGTCGCAAACAAAAGCCTCCAATCCGCCGTTCATGCGCTAAAATTAATCGTTTGTTTCGTATACGCCAACACAAACGGTGTTTGTCTAATTTTTCGGCGGCGCAAAACGGGTGAAGACGAACGAGGGAAACCATTGTTTGGTATTAATAATTTGTTTTTTTAGATTTTTTATCGTTTTCGCATTATCATGTGTTTGTTAAACGCGACATACCGCGTTGTGGGGACTTCGTCGTTCGATGGATAGGCGCCGCCGTTGTCGCGCAGGGGAGCGTAGAAAGTTGTGCGTTTTGGAAAAAATCGTAAAATTGCGTTTGATTTGTCCCATCGGGCGCCGTGGGGCGCCGTTTTTTACTCAATGAGATATGTTTTTATAGCGCTGACGGCATGGACGACGGCGTTCGCCCAACCCAAAGACGATAAAAAAGCGACGGCGCTTTTCAAATCGGGCATAGAACATTTTGAAAAAGGGCTGTACAAACGGGCGGCGGGGGAATTTTCGGAGGCTGCCGCCCGCAAGTTCCACCGTCTTTCCAGCGCCGCCCTATACATGACGGGCCTGTCCTACTTCTACGAACAAGAAAACGAAAAAGCGCTCAACAAATTTCAAAGCCTGCTCAACACTTATCCGGCCTCGATTTACGCCGACGACGCGCGTTATCACAAAGGCTTGGTCATGCTCAAAAAAGAAGAGAGCTACAAAGGGGGATTGTACGTGCTGCTGAACCTCTACGAAGAGACCCCCGACCCGCGCATGAAAGAAGACGTACTCAACGCGGTACGCAAATTTTTTTACGAAAAAGCCGGCGAAACCCAACTCGACGAGTATTATCAAATGGTACGGGCGTCGTTCCGGGCGGAGGTCGCGGAAGCCAAAGCCTACCGACTGTTGAAAGCCGGCCGTAAGCAGGAGCTGTCGGAGTGGCTGGCGAAATACAAATTGGAGGTTGGGCCGCCGACGCCGCGGATGAAAAAGCTCGAAGCCGCCGCCTTCGGCGCCCCCGACGAAGCCACGGCCGAAGCCTTGCGCGTGGCCGTACTTTTACCCTTCCACGCCGACAAAAAAACGTCCGACCGCGCCACGTTCGTCGCCCTCGAACTCATGCAAGGCATGACCATCGCCGCCGAACATCTTGAAGCTACGGCCAAACCCGAAAAATCCGTTAAAATGACGGTTGCATTTTTCGACTCCAAACGCGAGGCGCCCGTTGCCGCCGCCAAAGTCAAAAAGGAAATCAAGGCCTTCGAGCCGCACTTTGTCGTCGGCGACCTTTTCAACGGAGGTACGAAAGCGGCGGCGGAAGCCTTGAGTGCATGGAAACATCCCCCCCTGCAAATCGTCCCGACCTCCCCCGCGCCCGAACTCTTGAAATACGGCGACTTTGTCTATTTGGCCACGCCCTCGCTGCCGACCCAAGCCGACGCCCTTGCCCAATACGGCGTGGAAAAAGCCATGAACAAAAAATGGCTCGTCGTTTCCGACGGCTCCAAGAACGCCCAAATTTTGGCGACAAGGCTGTCCGCCACCCTCAAAACCCTCAAAGCCGAGGTCGATTCCTTTATATTCAACGGCGTTCCGACCTCCGCCCACCTCAGCCTTTTCATCAACAAAATCACCGAATTCCAAGCCGAGGCCGTCTATTTCGCCTTTGCCGACGAAGACGTGCTCGCACCCGCCGTCAAGGAAATAGCGCTCTCGGGCCACAAGGTCCAAATTTTCGGCACCCCCGACTGGTCGCAAATACAAACCATCGACAACGCCCTACTCGCCCAACATCGCACCATTTATCCCGACAACCTTTTTCCGGGCAACGACACCGCTACTTTTTCAAAGTTTAAAAAAACTTACGAAAAATACAACCACAACACCCCCTCCCCCTACGCCTGCGTCGGTTACGATTTGCTCCGATACATATATTACGTTTACGAAAAAGGCGCGGCCTTCAAACCCGCCGCCGAGCGTCTGCGCGAACTCCAGCCGTGGAAAGGATTGGTGCAAAACTACTACTACGCCGGCGCCAAAGACAACCAAGCCGTACAATTTATCGCCGTCAAGCCCGAAGGCCCCGAAAAACTTCATCCGTGGAAAGAATGAGCGTCCTTAGATACAACCCGCTCTTGGGAACGTGGACCATCGTCGCCGCCGGCAGACAAGCGCGCCCCAACCTCCCCAAAGACCGGTGTCCCTTCTGCCCCAAAGACAACCCCAAACTGCCCCCGGAATTCGACGTACTTGCCTACGACAACGATTTTCCCGCTTTTTCCCCCGACGCCCCCGAACCCGAAAACGTACCCCTACCCTTTCTAAGACAAGCCGCTCGAGGCAAATGCGAAGTCGTGCTTTATTCCTCCGAACACGACAAACATCTCAAAGACTTTTCGCCCGAACACGTCGAAAAAATCGTTGCGTTGTGGCGCGCCCGCACCCGCGCGCTTTTTGCCAAACCCGAAGTGCAATACGTCCACGTTTTTGAGAACCGGGGAGAGGCCGTCGGCGTTACCATTCATCATCCCCACGGGCAAATTTACGCCTATCCCTTTCTTCCCCTCAAAATTCAAACCGAACTCGACAACGCCCGACACTACTTTTCGCAAACGGGACAAAACCTTTTCGACGCGCTCAACCGCGCCGAAATCCGCGACGGACGTAGAATCCTCGCCGAAAACGACGCCTTTGTTGCTTACTTGCCCGACTTCACCGATTATCCCTACGGGGCGTTCGTCGTCGCCAAAAAAGATTTACAAACCTTTGTCGAATTTACGGACAAACACGTGCGCGATTTGGCGCAAATCCTGCAAACGCTGGTCGGCGGCTTCGACTTTTTGTACCGAACGCCGTTTCCCTACATGATGTGCGTCCATCAGGCGCCGCCCATCGGCACGCACAACGAATATTTCCGTTTTCACATCGAATTTTATCCGCCGTTGCGGGCGCCGGGGGTGATAAAATACTATGCGTCGTCGGAAATGGGGGCGTGGGCGGCGGCCAACACCCGGCTTGTCGAGGAGACGGCCGAAGAGTTGCGTGCCGCCATCGCCGAGTACCGCGCCGCTACGAAGCGATGAGTCGGTCGGCGGCGGCAAGCAGGTCGTTCGTTTCGGGGGGAAGGCATCCTTTTTGGTCGCAAACGTAGAGCGTGTTTTTGTTTTGGAAGCGGTAAGCGAAAACGGGGATTTGGTCGTCGGGCTGTGACAAATGAAGCGCCAACACCCGGTCGCGGTGCTTGGATTCGACGGCCGCGAAAACGTCGAACGCGTCGGCGCCCGCCACCACCGCCTCCCGGCTTTCAAATCCCAATCGCGCCATCAACGACCCCCAATGCGAATACGTGGCGGGGTGGCGATGAAAGTCGTCGCGCATCGAAACGGCGGCGTTTCGTGCGATTTGCACCCAATCCCTGCGGTCGAAAACCTTGCCCAACGTCAAAAGGTTGTGCATCATCACGGCGTTCGACGACGGAACGACGTTGTCGTAAAGCTCGTAATTGCGGGCGACAAGCGCTTGGCCGTCGCTTGGGGTAAAGAAAAAGAAGCCCGTCGAAGCGTCGAAAAAGTATTCCATACAGCTTTGAACGAGGTCGTGGGCGCTATGCCACCATTCGGTTTGCCCGCAAACCTGCGCGAAACGAACAAACGCACGAACGACGAAAGCGTAGTCGTCGGCAAAACCGTTGATTTTGGGCGTTCGCCAAACCCTGTGGTTTTTGACGTGTACGTTTTTGAGGTAACGAACCGATTTTTCGGCGACGTCGAGGGCGTGTTTTCTACGGCCGGGGTGGGCGACGGCGAAGTCGCAGGCGGCGGCGACGACCATACCGTTCCACGCCGCGAGTATTTTGTCGTCCAAACCGGGTTTGACGCGCGTGGCGCGTTGTTGGTAAAGTTTTTTCAAGGAACGGTTTTTCGCCGCCCGCCAATCGTCGAAATCCACGCCGAAGACGCGTGCGGCCTGTTCGTCGGAATCGGTGCGAAAGGGGATGTTTTGGCCGTGTTCCCAATTGCCTTGCGGGCTAATGTGAAAAGCGGCGGCCATGCGTTCGGCCCATTCGGGTTCGCAAGCCGAAATCCATTCGTCGTGGCTCCAGACGTAAAATTTGCCTTCTTGCCCTTCGCTGTCGGCGTCGTAAGCGCAATAAAATCCGCCGTCGGGGGCCGAGAGTTCGTTTACGATGAAATCAAAGGTTTTTTCGGCGCATTCGAGATATTCGTTGTTGCGCTCGGCGGCGCGGGAATAAAGCGAAAGCAAGAGGGCGTTGTCGTAAAGCATTTTTTCAAAATGCGGCACGTGCCAACGCGCGTCGGTGGAATAACGGGCAAAGCCGCCGCCGACGTGGTCGAAAATGCCGCCGCGGGCCATTTGCGTAAGCGTAACGTCCAAGGGTCGGGCGGCGCGTTCGTCGCCGCCAAGCCGGGTATAGGCAAGCAAAAACTCGAAGACCGACGGCATGGGGAACTTGGGCGCACCCGCAAGGCCGCCGAGGCTTGCGTCGAGCAAGGGAATCAACGCGATAAAACCCGCGGCGATATCTTCGGCGCCGAATTGCCCCGAACCCGTTTTGGGTTCGGGTTTTTCGACGCGTTGCAGATATTCGGTCAGTCGTGCGGCGTACTCTTCAAATTTTTCGGGCGCGGTCTGCCAACGTTCGGAAAGTTGTTGCAAAACGGCCGTCCATTGCGCCGGCGGAAAATACGTGCCGCCAAAAACCGGCCGTCCGTCGGGAAGCGTAAAACAATTGAGCGGCCAGCCGCCGCGGCCGTTCATGACCTGCACCGCGTCCATGTAAAGGGCGTCGACGTCGGGGCGTTCCTCGCGGTCGACCTTTATGCACAAAAATCGGTCGTTCATCAACGCGGCGATTTGCACGTTTTCAAACGATTCGCGCTCCATGACGTGGCACCAATGACAGGCCGAATAGCCGATGCTCACCAAAACGAGTTTGTTTTCGCGCTTGGCGCGTTCAAAAACCTCGGGCGACCATTCGAGCCAATCGACGGGATTGTGGGCGTGCTGTTTGAGATAGGGACTGGAACTTTGGGCAAGGGCGTTCATCATGCAAACAACCCGTCTATGAAAGGATTCGTTCCAAGAAAACAAATACCCAAGCAACGATGCGGCGCGTCCGCCCCGACGACAAACCCAACGCCCTACGCCTCCATATTATTGCCGTCCCAAAAGCGAATGCGCGCCCCCATTGAACGAGAAAGGTCGAGTTCAAAAGTTTTTCTTTGCAAGACGTAATTGACAAAGGTTTGGTTGCGTTCCAAGACAAGTTTTCCGCCAAGAAAACGGCAAAAATCCAAGAAAGAAAAATAACCGTCGTCGTCGTGCAAGCCCGGGTTGAATCGGGAAAAAAGGTAAAACCAATCTTCAACGGACAATTCGACGAACGAAAACTTTGCGTCGAAAAGCGTAATGTCGTTTAGGGTTCGCAAACGAAGACAAGCGTGATTTTCCAGCCCCCAAAAATCAAAAAGACCGCTTTGCAAAAGCTTGATTTCCCAATCCTCGGCGCCATTCAAACCGCATTCAATCCCAAAATCATAAAATTCGTCGAAAGAATAACGACCGTCGTCCGAAACGGGACAAGCGTTGGAACAGAAGATCAAAAATTGCGAACGCAAATTCCGTAAAAAGTCCCAAACTTTGACTGCGCCTTTCCAACGGGACGGCGGAAAATCGTTCCAAAATTCGCGTTCCGGGTCAATCGACGCCTCGGAATGAAAACAATCGGGACGATCGTCCGAAGATCGTTCGTCTTCCGACGACGAACAGACCACCGGCACGGCGGCGGATTCAAGATTCGCGGACTGCAAACAGACAACATTATTTTCCGTTTCCAAACAACGGGGTTCGGCCAACAAAAAACAATCGGGCGACAAATATTTCGTTTTTTTTATCAAACGGACCATGGGAGCGTTTTCGCAAGCGTTTATTTCAAACAAGCGCGACTTTTTCAATACGTCCGAAAATTTGCCGCGATACTTAAACCGCTTCAAATTAGCGAAATTGGCAAATCTTTGTACAAGAATCCAGCCATGTTCCGCTTGATAAACGGAAACGTATTTATAGTAAAGCCATTTTAACCTTCGCAAAAATTTGAATACGGCGTATCGTCTTCGGTAGAGTTCGAGCAAAGTGAACGTTCCATCACTAAAAACACGAAATTGTTTGCTTGAAGACAAATAATCCTCAAAAGGTTCCGAATATACCACTCCCAAAGAATCCAGATATGCTTTAAAGTCTTGCAAATTGTAACGCTCTTTGAATTCGGGTTTCGGCAAAAGAGCCGTAAACTTAAAGAAATAATGGACAATCGTCGGAAGGCGGCCTTGACTTGAACCTTGGGCGTCACCCCACTTTAAACGAACTTTTGTGTAATATATGAGACTAGAATCGATTTCAAAAATACCCAACTTGCGGATTATCTGTAAAAACAAATGGTCGTCTTCAATCTTGGGCGGAAGCAGTTTTGAAGACAGTAAACGAAGCGGAACCCATTCGTAGCCGATTTCGTTGGAAGACAAACAAACAAAATATTTCCATCTTAATTGCCGCTTCAACCGAGTCTGCGGAACGGCAAATCGACAACCGTGTTTCGTCAGCGTAAAATACCGTGTTTCCTGTAAGTGTTTGAGTAAACTGTTCGGATAGGAAATATTCTTTCTGTTCAGATAATTTTGAAAATCGTCAATGGAAAAAACAATTTGTTCGTGGAGCGAAAAGTTCTCCATTGGAGAAGCAAAATTAAAAAAATGGAAAAGAATAGGAGGAATCGTTCCTGCAAGGACAACGTTGGCCGATTTAGGATTTTTATTTTCGTGGGTAGGTTCGTTTTCCTTCTCCGACGACGGTTCATTGAAATCAACCCCGTTTTTACCCGAATCGGTATCGGAAACGGCGCCGAACGCATCCGCTTTCACAACCTCGTTTCGGGGTTCGTGCATAAGTTTTACGGGTTCGTCGAGTTGTTTTGTTGTTTTATTGCCCCAAAAATCGTCCGGCGATACGTCGTTTTTTTCGGCAAAAGACGAGTTGTTTGCCACCGTTATGTCCTCTGTTGTCGGCAATGTCGTTGGCGCGGATGAACAAATTTTTAAACGTATTTTTTTGTCGTTATGGAGGGAATCCTCAAAATCAAACCATTTAGGATCGTCGAGAATGTTAATAAAATCCTCCGGTGATTTTTTTTCCACGTCCGCCAAAAATACGGCAAACCTTTGCATCGATATCCATCCGTCTTGAACGTTGTTGAGAAAAACAAATTCGCGATAAGCATCAACGATTTTGAGTTGTTCGGTAAGATATTGAATTTTCCATTCGTCCGTTAGGTCTATGCAATTCTTTTCTTCGAAAACATAAATCTTAAAACATCCTGTACCTTTCAAGTAAATGGACAAGGTAACCGAAAAAACAAAATTTTCGTTCTTTAAAAACGTCCCGAAGTCACTTAACAAATAATGTCCGTTTTCGGAAGGGTTGAAGGCAACAAACTTGGCAAACATTACCACGATAGGACGCGGTTCGATATATTTTAATGCATCGGACGTTGTCGCGGGAGCGGAGGTTGTAGGGCCTGCCGGCGCCTTTTGAGGCTCGGAAGTCCGCTCGTCCGCCGTTGGCTTGGACTCCAATTTCGTCGGCGTCGACGGCCCCGGTGAATAAGCTTTTAAACGTATTTTTTTGTCGTTATGCAAGGAATCCTGAAAATCAAACAACCCCAAATTGGTTAAAACGTTAATAAACTTCCCTTGCGGTTTTTGCCCTTTTTCTGTCAAGAAAGTGGCAAACCTTTGCATCGATATCCATCCGTCTTGAACGTTGTTGAGAAAAACAAATTCGCGATAGGCGGCGGCGATTACGTTTTGTTCGTTGAATTTTTGGGCAAGGCATTTGTCCGCCAATTTGACGCAATCCTTTTTATCAACGGCATAAATATCAAAACATTCCGTACCTTTCAAGTAAGTGGACAACTTACCCGAAAAAGCAAAATTTTCGTTCTTTAAAAACGTCCCGAATTCGCCTAACAAATAATGCCCGTTTTTAGGAGGGTTGGCGGCAACAAACCTATTAAACATCGCTACAACGGCGGACGGTTCGGTATTTTTCGTTGTGCCGGAAGTCGTCGCGGGAGTGGCGGATTGAACGGGCGCTTTGGCGGCGGCGACATTCCACCGAAATCGAATTGCTTCTTTGGCATCCTTATCGACAACGAAATATTCGCGATTGCGAAACAACGCCGTAGCGTCGATTTCGTTTTTGCCGCTTGACAAAGAAACGTCGTTCTTTAAGTCGTTTAAAAACACCCACCCGTCGACGACGTTATTTTTCGCCACATAATCAAAATACTTCTGCTCGAACGATGTTTTGGGAACGTCGGCGTAAAATTTAAAACTTTTGCCGTCGTTCACAACCGTAAATAGGCTCGAATTCCTTAGAATTTCTACAATATCGGAGGCGTAGTAGTAATTTTTACAATTTAAGTAGTCCCTGAAATCGTCGATGGAAAAAGTCGCCTCCATTTTTCCACGCGTATAGGAATAAATGATAAAATGAAAAAACAACAAGGGGAAAAAATCGACGACCGCTCTCGAAGGGGGCGTGGGCTGTGGGTCGGCGGGCTTTTGAGCGACGGAAACGGGCAACGAAGCCGGCGCAAGCGACGGCGTTTCGGCAGGCGCCGAAGCGGAATTGGAAACGGCCGCGGGCGCTTTTTTCGCCTCCGGCAAGGCCTTTGACGTCGCGGCGCTTTTTAAATTCGGATAAACATGTTTGACGATGATTTCGGCAAGCGCTTGCCCTCGTTCTTGAATTTGCTTCGGACCGAAAACCTTGTATTCACACAGCCTTCGCGTCAAAAGAATCGGACTGGCTTCGTACAATTTTTTCTTTTCGTCGATGGTTTTGCAACCGATGATTTCGCCGTCGAAAAGAAGCGTCAGGTTGCCCATGCAATGAATGATATCGGGTTCTTCGCTCAAGTCGTCCCATTGTCCGTTGGATTGCAAGTACGGTTTCCAAGCCTCGCGGTTTCGAGGCAATATGTGTTCGATTTTCGCGCCGTTGAAATCAACGATTCGGCTTGCGTCTTTGCCTTCGACGGTGGAAATATACCGATTGATTTTAATCAACAGCAGACGAAGCAAGGACTTTACGGCGGAGTTGCCGTTGTAAAATTTTCTTGTGACACAATTTTTAAACACGTCCGTGTCGTCGGGATAACCGTCGCCCGTCAAGAGGGCGACAAACGTTTTCGCGTCGAAATTTTTCGTTTGGTTTGTGTATTCGACGGCTTTGGAAACTCCGTCGTTGGGATTGGCGTTGCAGAGCGTACAGCGAATCGCAACGTTTTCCAACGCGTCAAAGACGGGCGCCGCATCGGCAAGCGGCATACGACCTTGCCGATACGCGAACGCCAGCGCCAAAATCAACGGATAATAAACGGAGGCTTTTACGCGTGCAAGTCCGATTGCCGATATAAATTCCGAGGGAATCGGCAAAATATTGAGGTTGGCCTGAGCATTACCCAACGCCTCCAACACCTCCAAACCCCATAAAGCGTCGTCAAAGAACTCGATTAATCCATTGGACGATTCGATTGTGTTCAATACGGAATCGAAGCTCCAAACGCCTGCCGAACCGATGGCATGTTTGCCTTTTGAGGCCAGAAATATTTTGAAAAAAGCCGTTATACCGTCGTCCCCGTTTTTCAACGCCGGAGCAATCGAATGAAGTTTGGATTCAAACGGACGAAAACGTAAACGGACGAACGATTCGTGTTCGGAAACGGAAACCACTCGAAAACAATATTGGCGAAACTCGTCCAACAATCCGAATGGAACGGCGTTTCTTTGAACGTTTTCATAAATTTCGAGGGTATTTTTTTCGGGGTCTATGAAGGTGATAACCGCGCCCGTTTGATGCAGAAGATGTTGAGCCAAACGTTCCATCTCCTCTTGCGAATAGGCCCGAAGATTGTCTTCAAAGTATTTTACGGTTTCCAGAACCCGGTCGTTTTCTTCTATTGCGATGCAAGTATCGCCCATGGAAACAACGGACTCTACATTCGGCTTCGGGCTTGTCGTTTGTGGTTTGTTCGCAAGAGCGCGCATTACCCCCCAAAGCAGGCTCAACGCCGTTAAACGACTTGCACCGTCCAATAACTCGAAATAGGCGTCCTCAAAGCCGACGCCCGCTTTTTTTTGCAAGACAATCGAACCCCAAAACCAACTACGGTTTTGTTTTTGCGCCTTAATTAAATCGTTCAACAAAATTTGGCAATGCGGTTGCACCCGCCACGAATAACCGCGGGCGAATTTGGGCAAAACATAGCGATGTTCTATAATTTGACCAAAAGTGAAATAATGGGCGTGTATCATAAGATTAAGTATTATTTATATTAGTTTAAAAAAGGTTTGATGGAAATGCATTTTGAATTGTCATTTCAAACCTGAATTTTCGCAAGTTTACGAAATATTTTAATATAAAAATCGCTTTTTCGTACCCAAACTCATTTTTTTTTCCACAGCCAATTCGTCGGGCAATCGGACCTTGCGGCGTCGAACAGGCGGCAACGGCCGTCGTCGCCGCAAGCATTGAACAAAAATTTATTCGCAAGAGTAAAACAACGGCAACAAAACTCTTGAAATCAATTTGAAGGGGAGGCTTCTTTTTTACCTCCTACTTAGGCCGGTTTTCGTTAAATTTGCACGCGATGAGCCGCTTGGAAACCTTGTTGGGATATTTGTCGTCTTCGCCCGACGACCCGTTTTTACTCTACGCCGTGGCGCACGAGCACGTGCAAAGCGGCGACGACGCTTCGGCCCAAGCGTATTTTGAACGGCTGTTGCACGAACATCCCGACTATTTGCCGACTTACTATCATTACGGCAAATGGCACGAACGGCAAAACGACCTTGCGGGCGCATGCCGGCTTTATCGCGCGGGCATCGAAAAATCGGGCGACGACCGGCACGCCCGCGCCGAACTCGCCGCCGCCCTCCTCGAAATCGACGACGAAGCATGAAAACATCGGCGTGGACGAGGGTCGTGCTGACAGCCATGGCGTTGACGGTCGCGGAACCGCATACCGAAAGCCATTCCCCCGCCGAATATTACGACCCCAATCCCATCCTTTACCGCCCCGACCACGGCCCGCCCCCCCAAAGCGGAAAATACCTTTTTCCTCTGCCCAATCACAAAGGCCTTTCCGGCACCCACGGCGAACCCCGCCACAACCACTTCCACTTCGGCTTGGATATTCCCACGGGCGTGTGGGGCGTACCCGTGCTGGCGGCGGCCGACGGCTACGTTCACCGCGTGCGAACATGGCACGACGGCTACGGACGCGCGCTCTTTATCCGCCACCCCGACGGATTCTCCACCGTCTACGGCCATCTCGAAGCCTATATGCCCGCCGTCGAAAAACGAATGGTCGCCAAACAAAAGGCCGACCGACAATTTTGTCAAGACCTCTTTTTCGCCCCGGGAGAGTTTCCCGTCAAACAAGGGCAAATCATCGGTTGGGCGGGAAGCACGGGCGGCAGTTCGGGGCCGCACCTCCATTACGAAATCCGCGACCCGTCCGAGCGGCCGCTCAACGCCCTGCATTACCACAAAACCGACGTCGTCGATTTCGTGCCGCCGTTTTTTACGCGCATCGGGTTAACGCCTTTGGACGCCCAATCGCGCGTTTTTGGAAAGTTCGAAACGTGGCACGCCGTTCCCGTTTTCGACGGCGGTCAATACCACTGCTATGAAATCTTGGAGGTCAAGGGACGCGTCGGGGTTTTGTTCGCCGCCTTCGACCGCGTCTACGGAACCCCCAACCTGCTCGGCGTTTACAAGGCCACGCTTTGGCTCGACGAGCAAATCGTTTACGCCTATCAAATCGAGCGATTCACCTTCGACGACAGCCGCTACGTCATGCACCACTTGGACTATCCGACGCTCGTCAAAGAGGACGTGTTTTTACAAAAAGCGTTCGTCGAACCGGGCAACCGCATGCCGATTTACACCCGACTCGTCAACAACGGCAAAATCGAACTCAAAGACACGGCCGTGCACCGCTTGCGTTTGGTCGTCGAAGACGTTCACGGCAACCAAACCGTGTGGAACGGACGCATCAAACAAAGCACAACGGCCGAAACGATAATTTACGGCACGGGCGAAGGCGTCGCGCCAAGCTACACCCTGCGCCGAAACGTCGCCGTCATTCGCCACGCCTTGCCCCCGCCCGACGCACCCGTCGTCGTCGAATATTCCGACGGCTCGAAAAAATCGTTTCGGCCCGCGTACACCGAAGGACCATACGCCTATACGCTCGTCGCGCCGGAAACACACAAACTGCCGGTACGGGCGCAAAGCGCGGGTTGGGCCGAAGCGATGGAATTTTACATTGCGGCGGCGGTCGTACCGGGGCGCGAAACGAGCTTCCAACCCAAAGGTTACGAAAAACATTTCCGCGCCCATTTTTCGGGTACGTCGTTTTTCGATACAACGTTCGTCGAATTCCGGTCGCAAACCCCCGTCCACCCCGACGCTTGTTCGCCGATATATTCGCTCGGCGATGCAACCATCGCTCTGTTTCGGCCCGTTTCGGTGCGTCTTTTTCCCGACCGCAACGTCGAACGCTTTCAAGCGGGACAAATCCAACTCATGGAACTGCGTTACGACGGCACGCTCAACCGGTTTTCAACCAACACAACGGGAGCGACGGTCGCCAAACGTATGGGCCGCTTTTGCTTGATTGGCGACCGCACCCCGCCGACCCTCTCCCCGCAGAACTTCACCGACGGCGCAACGCTGGCGCCCGGCGCCCAAAAACTCACGTTTGTCGCCAAAGACGACGTGGCCGAAGTCAATCCCTACGCCGTACATTGTTATTTGGACGGAGCATGGGTCGTCGGCGAATATTACGATTATACGGGCCTGCTCATCCACCGATTTGAAAGCCCGCCCCCGCCGGGAAAACACGTCTTTTCCGTTGCTTTGGTCGACTACGCCGGCAACGCCGTAAAAAAAGATTTTACTTTTTTCGTCGAAAAATAAGCAAGCACGCCTTGGCAATGGCACGTACCCGGCGCCCTCTCGACCATCGCAAGAATAAGTTGGTTTGCAAAAGTTTTCCCCTAAAAAAACCGCCCGTTTTTAGACGGGCGGCGCAAAAAAATGAATGTGTGTATGAAAAGAGGTTAGGAGGCCAAAGCTTCGGCGCCACCGACGATTTCCAAAATTTCTTTGGTGATGGCGGCTTGACGGGCTTTGTTGAAGGTGAGGCGCAGTTCTTTGACGAGGGCTTCGGCGTTTTCGGTGGCTTGGTCCATGGCGAACATGCGTGCGCCGTGTTCGGAGGCGTTCGATTCCAAGACCGCCCTGTAAAAACGGGTCTTAAGGATTTGCGGCACAAGACGTCGGAGAATTTGGGCTTGGTCGGGTTCGTAGATGTAGTCGGTGGAAAGGACGGCGCCCGCATCGGCTTGGGCCGTTGCGGGCAAAAGCGTCTCCTCGGTACGGATTTGGGTGGCCACGTTCTTGAAGGCGTTGTAAAACAAGACGACCTTGTCCCATTCGCCGTCGCGAAAACCTTTTAAAATCCGCTCCCCGACAACGTTCACGACGTCGAAACTGAGTTTGGAAAAAACGTCGAAGTCGTCGGAAACGATGGGAAAGCCGCGTTTTTTGAAATAGTCGTACCCTTTTTTGCCGAGGCAGAGGAACTTGACCTTTCCTTGACGATGGAGTTCGGCGTATTCGTTTTCGGCGGCGGTCTGGGCGAGTTTGATAATTGCGGCGTTGAAAGCGCCGCACAGCCCCCGGTTGGAAGTGACGACGACAAACAGGACGTTGTTCGTCTCGCGGACTTCGGCGTATTCGGACGTTACATCGGAACCGGCGGCGGCGACCAAGTTGCGCTGCAGTTCGCCGAGCTTGTTGGCGTACGGACGAAACTGCAAAATCGTGTCTTGGGCGCGGCGGAGCTTGGAGGCCGCCACCATTTTCATCGCCCGCGTGGTCTGTTGCGTGGTTTGCACGCTTTTGATGCGCAGGCGTATGTCTTTTAAACTCGGCATGGCTTATTTGAACCGTGGGACGATTTCTTTGGCCGCGTTTTCGAGTTGGGAGGCGATATCGTCGTCGAACTTGCCGGCTTTGACCGCGTCGAGCGTCGAACGCAGCTTTATCCGCGCCAAATTAAGAAATTCTTTTTCAAATTCCGCAATTTTTTCCACGGGTACGTCCAAGAGCAAACCTTTGCTGTTGATGTGAATCACGGCGACCTGCTCTTCGACGGGATACGGCACGAACTGACCTTGTTTGAGAATTTCGACCGAGCGTTTACCGCGTTCGAGCTGAAGCTTGGTTGAGGCGTCAAGGTCGGAACCGAATTTGGCAAACGCTTCGAGTTCGCGGTATTGGGCGAGTTCGAGTTTGAGCGAACCGGCGACTTTTTTCATCGACTTGATTTGGGCGCTGCCGCCGACGCGCGAAACCGAAATACCGACGTTGATGGCGGGACGAACGCCGGAATTGAAAAGGTTGGACTCGACGAAAATCTGGCCGTCGGTAATCGAGATGACGTTGGTGGGGATGTAGGCGGAGACGTCGCCCATTTGGGTTTCGATGACGGGCAAGGCGGTAAGCGACCCCCCGCCTTTGATGATGGGCTTGATTGATTCGGGGAGGTCGTTCATTTGCCGGGCGATGTCGTCGTTGGCGATAATTTTTGCGGCCCTTTCAAGGAGTCGGGAGTGGAGATAGAAAATATCGCCGGGGTAGGCTTCGCGTCCGGGGGGACGACGCAAAAGCAACGACACCTCGCGATAAGCGACGGCTTGTTTGGAAAGGTCGTCGTAGATGACGAGGGCGTGGCGGCCGGTGTCGCGGAAAAATTCTCCGATGGCCGCACCCGCAAACGGCGCAAAAAACTGTAAGGGCGCGGGGGCGGAGGCGGGCGCGGCGACGACGATGGTATAGGGCATCGCGCCCCGGTCTTCAAGTATTTTGACGACCTGCGCCACCGTCGAGGCTTTTTGTCCGCAAGCGACGTAAATGCAGTAAACGGGGTCTTTGCCCGTTTCGAAGCCTTGTTTTTGATTGAGGATGGTGTCGAGGGCGATGGCGGTTTTTCCCGTGGCGCGGTCGCCGATAATCAATTCGCGTTGGCCGCGTCCGATGGGAATCATGGAATCGATGGCCTTGATGCCCGTTTGCAAAGGCTCGCTGACGGGCTGACGATAAATCACGCCCGGGGCCACGCGTTCGTAAGGACAATCGTAAAGCGAACCGGTAATCGGTCCTTTGCCGTCTATCGGTTCGCCCAAAGGATTGACGACCCGCCCCAACATACCGTCGCCGACTTTCACCGACGCGATTTGTTTGGTACGGCGGACGATGCTTCCTTCGCGTATACCCGTGGATTGGCCAAAGAGTACGACGCCCACGTTGTCCTCTTCGAGGTTGAGCACCATACCCTTCATTTGATTTTCAAATTCGACGAGTTCGCCCGCTTCGACGCTCGTCAAACCGTAAACTCGGGCGATACCGTCGCCCACCTGCAATACCGTACCTACTTCTTCCAGTTCCGCCGCCGACTTAAAGCCCGACAGCTGTTCTCTAAGAATTGCCGAAACTTCGTCCGGCCTGACTTCTATCATATATGTTTGAACCGCTGGGGTATTGATTAAATTTTGGAAAATTCTTTTTCGATTTTACGCAATGCGCGTACGACCGTTTGGTCGTAAAGTTGGGTTCCGATAAGAAGTTTAAATCCGCCGATGAGTTCGGGACGCACCTCTTCGCGCAAAATCGGCGTTTTGTTGAGTCCCGTTTTTACCCTTTGGGCAATAATATTTTTTTGTTCGTCGGAAAGGGCTTGGGCGCTGATAAGCTTGACGACGACCTCGTTGCGCGATTGATGATACAAATCCAAAAAGGCGTACGCGATTTGGGGCAAAAGTTCGACGCGGCTGCGCATAGCCAGAAGTTCCAAAAACGTCCCCGTAACGACGTGCAGTTTGCCGTCAAAGAGAATTTTAAGGATTCGGGCCTTGACGCGGGGTTGTACCTCGGGGCCGCGCAAAAAAAAGCGAAATTCGGGCGTGAGGTCGTAAACCCGCTCTAAAAAGTCGACGTCGTTTTTGACGGCGTCGGTCGCGTTTTTTTCCTGTGCCAACTCAAAAAGCGATTTGGCGTAGCGCCGGGCAATCCGTTCGGGTAACATTAATTGAGGCGAATGTCGTTGACGAGTTGCGTGGCGAATTGTTCGTGCTTGGTTTTGTCGGCGAGTTCGTAGCGCAAGACTTTTTCGGCCACTTCGATGGAAAGACGCACGGCCGTTTGCTTGATATGGGCGACGGCGGCGGCTTTTTCGGACTCGATGACGCGCCGGGCGTTGGCCAATTCTTTGGCGGCTTCGGCTTGGGCCTCTTTTTTGGCTTCGGCAATGATTTGCGCTTTAAGTTCGCCGGCTTCTTTGAGGATTTTGGCGCGCTCGCTTTGAGCCTCTTGAAGGATTTTTTCGTTCTCGGCGGTGAGCGTTTTCATGCGCGCCTCGGCTTCGGCGGCGGACCTAAGCTTGTTTTCGATGTCGGTTTCCCGGTCGTTGAGGGCTTTGAGGATGGGCCCCCATGCAAATTTTTTCAAAAGAAAAAAGACGGTCAGAAAGACGACAAGCGTCCAAAAAAACAGACCGAACTTTGGGAGTATAATTTCCATTGTGGGTATGCCGATTTAGATGAAAGAAGGAGCCGCGTACCGCCCGCCAACCGCGGGCGGACAACGGCAAAATTTTTGTCAGCCGAGCGCGATAAGCAAACAAACCACTTCGGCAAACAAGGCCACGCCTTCCACGAAAGCCGCGGTGAGAATCATGGCGCCGCGCACGTCGTTGGTCGCTTCGGGCTGACGAGCCATGGATTCGACGGCCGAAGCCGCCAACTTGCCAATACCCAAGCCCGCACCGATGACCGCTACGCCCGCACCGATGCCCGCGCCCATTTTATCCATTCCGGATTCCAACAGCATAATTGTTATTGATTTTTGGGTTAATAAATCCTATTTATTTAAAAATATATAATTTCTTGTGTGTATGATGCAAGTAAATTCGATTGAATGATGGCACGAATTACATGGGGCGAATTTCGAAAAAATATCCTCGCCCTCCAAAACGAAATTTGTTGCCTTTGCGCTAGCGTTCATTACCCAAGTACTCTTCGGGGCGGAGGCCTGTAATCTCGAAAATAAAAGCGGCGTCGGCGCCTTTGTTGTGCATCGCGCGAGCGGTGCGAATTTGATTTTCGCGTATGCCCTCGTCGCGCCCGGATTTGTAAGCGTTTTCGGCAAGCTCACGGCTTTGTTTGTCGGCGTATTCCTGAATTTTGGGCCAAAGAAACTTGGTTCCAAAACGGTCTTCGGTGGCGAATCTCCAAAAAATATCCTCGCCCTCCTTTTCAATCATTTTCCCCATAAGCGTTACATATAAATCTTCCGATATACGCTGTTTGGTCAATGCAAGTTGCAGCCCCGAGTACAAAATTTGATAATCTTTTTCATTCGCGGAGTTTTTTATGTCGTCCATGAGTGAGGCGACGGCCTCGTCGGAAAGACGCGAACGGTCGCAGAACAGGGATACGGCCAAAGCGGGCAACGTCCTTCGAGCGGCGACACGGTCTGCGGGCACGTCGGAAAAATTAAAGGCAATAAACGCCACCCCCGGCCCCGTTCCAAAACCTTCGACGCCGTCGTTGAGTCCGTTGCGAAATCGATGGGCAATGTCTTTGAGAAAACCGACAAACTGCAAAGGCTTTTGTCCGTATTTTTCTTCCAAAAGGTAGAAATGTTGAATAAGCTTTTTGCACAATCCGTCGGGTTCGCCCGTCTCTTCTTCGAGTTGGCCTAGAATTCGCCGTTCGTCCTCCAAGACCAAGAAAAAAACCATGTCCGGCGTGGCGCGAAGAATGGCCTGCTCTTCCTCCAATGTTTCGACAATCACGTCCAAGACGCGCGTACCCAAAACGTACGAAAACAGCTCTTGCGCGTATTCCGCAAGCGTGGTTTTGAAAAAATGGTCGTAGGGATTGTGGGGAAGATTCACCGCAAATAAAATTAATGTCCGGCTTCGGCGTGGTCGTGGCTTTCCATCGCCTGACCGATAAACACCGCCGTCAATAACGTGAAAATGTACGCCTGAACTATCGCCACCAACACTTCAAGCGTCAAAATGAAAAGCGAAAACGCCAGCGACAACGGCAATATACCCAGCGCCCCCCCGACGCTTTGACCTTGTTTGCCCAAAAGAAATATCAAACTTATCAAAGCCAAGACCATAAAGTGGCCCGCCGAAATGTTGGCGAAAAGACGTATGGCCAAAGCCACCGGCTTGGTCAGCAAACCCACGATTTCAACGACCGTCATTAACAATTTCAACGGGACGGGAAGCCCCGGAAACCAAAATATATGCCCCCAGTAGTCCTTCGTGCCGTTGAATTGTATCAAAACAAACGTTAAAACCGCCAACGCCGCCGTCACGCTGATGTTGCCCGCGATGTTTGAATTCAACGGCATGATGCCGAAAATGTTGGCGAACCAAATGAAAAAGAAAAGCGTAAGCAAATACGGGACGAAAGCCGCGTGTTTGCCGTGAAGATTCGGCTTGGCAATTTCGTCGCGGATAAAAACTATCAACGGCTCAAAAAACGACTGTGCGCCTTTCGGAGCTTGGTTCGGACGCGCCTTGTAGGCCGACGCTATGCGCGTAAACAACAACAGCATCACCAAGGCCACCATCAAAATGTGCAATACCGTTTTCGTCGGCGACAAATCGACTACATTCGCCCCGGTTAGCGAGGCGATGTGTCCATGGCCGTCGATTTGATAGCCGTGTTCGGCGGCCGAGGCGTTCAATTCTTCGGGGGTGTGGCCGTGCAAAAAGAAAAATTTCAACCCTTTTTCCGAATCGTAAAGCAACCACGGCAACGAAACCGAAACCGTAAAGTATTTACCCCCTCCCGTCGGTATGTCGACGATGTGCCAATCGTGGGAGTCCAATACGTGGTGAAGCAAAAGTTCGGTTACGTTGAACCCGCCGCTTTGTTCTCCTTCGGCTTTCGTTTCCGAAGCCCTTGCCAACGTCGGAAACGCCAAAACCAAAACAACAATGATTCGCAGGATTACGGATATGGGTAAATTCATTTTGTCAAGCCTTCGGTTTTGCTTGGGAATTTTGACGCAAGTTACGCAGCAATGCGTATACCTCAAAAAATGTGAATAAAAAATACGTGGATAAATATACGCCGACAAAAAACTTAACTTCCACCTTTGCGTACAGCAGAATCAAGACCAAAAATCCGACGCCGACCGACAGTTTGACCATCGTCGCACCCAAAACGCGGTTGATGAAACGCCCCCCCGATTCGGCGCGGCCGGCGTAGATGTACACGAACGCCGCCGTCGTGAGCGCAAATTGAAGGGCGGCGGCGGCCGTTTCCGCCGGCGACCGGCCCCGAAACAATGCCAACGCCCCCACAACCAATGCAAACATCGCGCCTTGTATCGCCACGAACCTCGACGGAGTGATTTCCATAAGCGCAAAATTACGAAATCCGTCGTAGCTCCCCAACCCGACGGGCAAAAAACGACTCGAAACGCCCCGCCAACCCCCGTTCGTCGAAGCGGCTCGCCGCAAAGTTCGCCGCCGCCAAACCCATGCGTTCAACAAGCGCACCGTCGGCCAACAACGCCAAAACCCGTTCGGCAAACTCGACGGGAGCGTCGGCGATAAATATTTCGCGTCCGTTTTGCGCGTCTATACCCTCGGCCCCGACGCTCGTCGCGACCACCGCCTTGCCCAAGGCCATCTGTTCAACGATTTTGACCCGCATCCCCCCCCCCGACCACAACGGCGCCACCGTCACCCCGAACGAACGCAAATATTCGACGGGGTCGTCCACTTGACCGTGAAACACCACCCCCGGGGCCGACAAACGTTTCGCCAAACCCGGCGACGGATTGCGGCCCGCAACGTGAAACTCCACCCCCCGTACACGGTCGCGCACCCACGGCCACACTTTTTCCACAAACCAAACCAATCCCTCAACGTTCGGCGCCCAATCCAAACTCCCCAAAAATCCCACCTTGCGCGAACCCGCATCGGGTTTTTGAAACGAAAAACGCTCCAAATTCGCCGTCGCGGGAACGACCGTCGTTTCCCCCCCGTACCCCATCCGACGAAACTCTCGCTCGTCGTTTTCCGTAATCGCTATCACGCCGTCGAAAAACGGCAAATTTTCCGCCTCGAAACGCTTGATTCGCCCCGACAAATGACGAAAAAACCATTTTTTGAACACGTTTTTTTCCGCCGTCGCCATGCGTCGCCATATCAGGTTTTCGACGTTGTGCGCACGCAAAAACAACGGCGCCCGTGTTTGCGCACGCACCGCCGGCGCGTACAACGCCGTGTAAGTCCCCTCAAAAAGTATCGCGTCGTACGCCTCTGCTTTAACCAAGTTTTTCAATGTTTTGGAAAAATCTTCGGACAAAAAACGCGATACGTTGTACGGCAAGCGCGAAAACAAAACATTCGACAGCGCCGCCGTCCAACGTATCGAGGTGTCGATATCGACGGTGTAAATCGGTGAAAGTCGTTGTAATTCTTCGGGCGGAGAATGGTGTTTGTCGGTGTTGAGGGCGGCGACGACGACGTCGTGACCCGCGCCGCGCAAGGCGTTCAACGTCGCCAACATCACCGCCGAACCGCCGTCGTTCGCCGGATACGGAACCCGCAACATCACCGTCAGTAACTTCATTTTTTCCGATATTTGCACACCATGAAATTCAAAGCCAACCACCTCACCAACCTTGCCGACGCACGCTTCGCCGCCGCCGCCGGCGCCGACGTGCTTACCTTCAATTTCGACCGAACACGCGACTTCTTTGTTTCCGAAGATTTGTTCAAACAAATCGCCGAATGGCTTTCGGTGCCCGTTTTGACCCTCGACTTCGGCAACGACCGCGAATATTATTTATCTTTGGGGATGGAAACGGGCTTGACCGTCGAACGCGCCGCCGCCGACGACGACCGGCTTCCCGGCCCAACGCCGGACTGGAAAGTCGGCGAACGCAACGGCCAAATCGTTTGGCTCGAATACAGCCCCCAAAATCCCGGCCAAATCGTCGGCGTTCTCAACGACGTACGGCGACTCCACCCCGCTATCGAACTGTTTTTCAACCTCGACGCTTTTCCCGAACTCCTACCTCATCCCCAACTTCCGATTACGGGCGTGGCGGGACGAAAAATTTTTTCCCTTGACCCGCTCAACCTCGACTACGACGCCTTCGAAACCGTTTTCAACGTCTGGAAACCCGGCGATTAATACAGCGACCGCGCCCGAATCGTGTGCGGCACCGCCTTGATGGCGTCGAGCGCGGCGGCGGTGTTCCCTTTTTCGATATCCAAGACCACGTAACCCACTTCGGCGTTGGTCTTTAAATATTGACCGACGATGTTCACGCCCAAATCCGAAAGCCGACGGTTGATTTCCGAAAGCACGCCCGGGGTATTGCGATGGACGTGTAAAAGCCGGTGTGCGTCTTGTTGTTGCGGTAAATTGAGTTCGGGGATGGAAACCGAACCGAACGTTACCCCACGGTCCAAAAAACCGACAAGTTTGCCCGCAACGTCGAGACCGATGTTTTCCTGCGCCTCTTCGGTCGAACCGCCGATGTGCGGGGTAAGCAAAACGTTGGGCAAACCTTGCAACGGCGAGGAAAAAATTTCGTTGTTCGAAGCGGGTTCGACGGGAAAAACGTCCGCCGCCACGCCGCCCAAACGCCCCGTACGAAGAGCGTCGGCCGCCGCGGCATAGTCCACCACTTTCCCCCGTGCATAGTTAATGAGTACGGCGCCGGGCTTGGTTTGCAAAATTTGTTCGGCGCCCATCATGCCGCGCGTGCCGGGCGTGTCGGGAACATGAAACGTAACCACGTCGGACTGCGCCAACAACTCTCCGAGCGTCGAAACCGAACGCGCGTTGCCCAACGCCAATTTGGGTTCCACGTCGTAAAAGACCACGCGCATGCCCAGCCCTTCGGCCAATACCGACACCTGCGAACCGATGCGCCCGTAACCGACCACGCCCAAAGTTTTGCCGCGCGCCTCGCGACAACCCTCCGGACTCTTTAACCAACCTCCGACGTGGGCGGCGGCGTTCTTTTCCGGTACCCGGCGCAAGAGCATAATCGCGGCCGAAACCGTCAATTCGGCCACGCTTCGCGTGCTGGAATACGGCGAATTGAACACGGCAATGCCGCGTTGGGTGGCCTCGGCAAGGGCAATACCGTCGGTACCGATGCAAAACGCACCAACGGCCAAAAGCTTTTCCCCCGCCTCCAACACCCGGGGCGTAATCCGCGACTTCGAACGAACACCCAACACATGAACCCGCCCAATACGCTCAAGCAATTGCGCATCCGAAAGCGCACGCTTTTCCGTTTCCACGTCCGTGTAACCCGCCTCGTTCAAGGCGGCAACGGCACGGGGATGAACGTTTTCCAAAAGTAAAAACTTGATTTTTTCCTTGGGAAAGGAATAAGTCATGTTAAAATTCGGCAATGATTTTCTTTTTGAGTTCGGCAAACTCCTCCTCGGAAATCGCACCGGAGTCTCTGAGTTCGGCCAATTCCTTGATTTTGGCAAAGGCGGCCGAACGGGCGTCGGGCGGTTCGGCCGTCGGCTTGGCGCCCGATTTTTGCCATTCCGTCGCTTTGGCTTTGCCTTTTTCAAACTCTTCCTTGTAAGCCTGTTTGAAGCTTTGGGCGTTGAAGGAATCGGTGGTGCCGCCCGAGGCGTAATGACGACCAACAACCTGCCCAATGGCGTAAGTACTCGCCCCCGAAAGCACGGCCATCGAAACACCGCCGACTATCGGGCCAACCCCCGGTATGAGCTTTATCGCGTCCGCCCCCAAACGCGCCAAAAAACTTCCGCTCAATGCGCCAACCCACGCTTTGGCGCGGGTCGTGCTGAAGTTTTGGCCGTAGGCTTCGGCTATCTGATGTATCATGTCCACCTGTATGGCCGTAACCGCCGCAATGTCCAAAAAGGGTATCGGTATCAGTCCCGCCCCCATCGCGTAGAGCGTATGGTTGCGAACAATGTTTTCTATTGTCGGCATAACTGCAAATTTCGACAAAGTTAGAAAAACCCCGGCCAACTCTTGCCAAAACGCCACGGAATTTCAAAAAAAACGGAAACCCTTGTTCGGGGTTTCCGTTGAAAATTCTTTGGGTATCTTTTTTTTACCGGACTAATAGCTCAACGAGGGGCTTCCCACGCGCGTCATCGCGCAACGGAAGCCGATGTGTGCGGCGCAAGAATCGGCGTTGTAGAAACGGCGCGTTCCGGTCGAAAGATAATAAGCCGGGTCTTTCCACGAACCGCCGCGATACACCTTGATGCGGTCGAAGTCGCTTTCTTCGTAAGGTACGGGACCGGGGTTGAATTTGAGGCTCAAACCGCGTTTTTGGTTGGCGACGGGGTTGTAAAGCAAGGACAGACGGGCGTTGCCGGGGTTGTTGACCGGGTCGCCGTCTTTGGCGTATTTGTAGTCGTCGCGGTCGGCGTCTTTTTCCCAGAAGAGTTCTCCGCGGCGGCGGAAGGGCTGGAAGTCGTCGTTGTCTTCGTAAGCGAGGACGCGGTAGGTGTCCATCGTCCATTCGGCGACGTTGCCCGCCATGTTGTAAAGACCGAACTCGTTTACCCAATAAGAGCGTACGGGGGCGGGAATCATGTAACCGTCGTTGAGGCCTTCGACGAGGGTGGAGGCGCCTTGGTCGGAACGACCGGCGTAGTCGCCGCGTCCGCGTTTGAAGTTGGCCATGAAACGGCCGGCGCCGTTGCGCATCGGCTTGCCTTCCCACGGATAAATTTCCTGTTCATACAAGGCCCGCGCCGCGTATTCCCATTCGGCCTCGGTCGGCAAACGGAAATTGGGCAAAGGCACGCCCGCGGCGGGATTTTTGGGGTCGATGGTCGCGGTGGCCGTAGGATTCGGTCCGCCCGCATTCACCACCTGCGTGCGCCAATTGCAGTACTCGTTGGCTTGATACCACGTCACGCCGACGACGGGGTACAACGAAAACGCCGGGTTTTGAAAATACAACTCGACAAACGGCTCGTTGTAACCCAAGTCTCGGAACCAAACCAAGGTATCGGGCATCAAATCTTCTTCGGGAATTTCGGCGTTGTAGCGCTTCATGTAAAACATGAACTCGTGCCAATCGTTGTTGGTCACCTCCGTTTCGTCCATGTAGAAACTGTGCACCGTTACCTGACGTTCGCGGTTGTCCATCGCATAGGCGATGTCTTTTTCGCTTCCCCCCATATGGAACGTTCCTCCTTCCACGAACTTCATGCCGAAGGGCGTGGGTTGAACGTATTTGGTCAGCGGGGTATAGCCGTCGCCGCCGTAAGGAAGACCCGTTTTTTCGCTCACTTTCCCAAGCTGACCTTGGTTGGAGCATCCTGCGGCGATAAATCCGACGGCCGCCGTTAAAATGATTATTTTTTTATACATCTTTCTACGCAAAAGATACGTCAAAGACAATTAGAATTTGGGGCAACTCATTTTTACTTTCGGAGAGCGCTTGCGGCCCTGCCGTTCGATTTCCACGATAAGCGACACCTCGTGGCTCCCGCCCGATGCGCCGACCGTCAAATTGGAGATGGTAAAGTCGTAAGAATATCCGAAGCGGAACATTCCGCGATGAAAACCGATAAGTCCGATGACGGCGTCACCGGGACCCGCGCCCCCGGACAACACCCTATAACCCAAACCGAACACGATTGGTTCCCAAGTCATGTAGGTCATGAAGTCCACTTGGACGAACGGACGCTGCCAACGAAACATCAACGACGGCGAAATCGTCTTTGAATAGTCGTTGCGTACGAGAGGAAAACGGAAACCCGTGTAGGCCGAAAGACGAAGCGGCAAAACGGCCGCGTTGCCCCCGAACTCGGGACGCAGAAAAATTTGGCGCGGCATGGTCAAGTGACGCAGGTCCACGCCCGCCCACATCCAATTGCTGTAATACAAGGCCCCGACGCCGATTTCTTCGTTCACCCGGGCCTCCGATTGATTGAGGTTTTCACCCGTGCGCGACAATATCGTCGAGCCGTCGGCTTGGAATTGGTCGGGGAATTTGAGTTTCGAGTAGTCGATGCTGGCTTGTTGCAAACCGAACGCCAAACCCAGACGAATCGCGCTACGGTCGCCGGGTAAAAAGAAACTGTACGCGTAATTGGCCAAAAAATCGACTTTGGTCAGGTTTCCGCGTCCGGCTTGGTCTACGGCTATCGTCGCGCCGATGCCGTGATGCGTCGGGCCGATGTTTAGGGGCGTATCGAAGGAGGTGGCAAAGGTCTTGTAAAAGTCCGCCCCCACGCCGGGCCATTGCGCCCTAAAATTCATGGCCACGCGCATGTGCTCGTGCGCTCCCGTAAACGCGGGACTCAACCATACCTGATTGGCATAGTATTGGGAAAACTGTGGGTCTTGGGCAAAGGCGTTTTCACAGGCCGTGGTCATCGCCCAAGCGAACGCCGCCAAAGACGGTAAAAGTTTTTTCATATTTTCTGTCCAATTACGGATTGTCCGTAGTTTGAGCCTATTCACGTTGCTTGAATTGATGCATGCAAATATAATGCCTATTGGTCGTTTTGCGTATCTTATTCGGTAAAAAATCCTCTGCCAAAACGCAAATACCAAATCGGACGCTAAAATAGGGCAAATCCATGAAAACGCCTAAAAATTTGCGACGTTTTTTTCACCCGTTGTCCACGAAGCCTTGGCAAGGCTCGTTGGACGGCGCAAATATAACACATTGGCGGCAATTGGTTCCAAATTTGTACGCAAAAATTTTATTTTCTTGCTTGCCCTCGCCCTCTTAACGCCCGAAAACCGCATTTTCGTCTATTTTAGCGCGTAAAAAAACGAAAAAAAACCCCGGCGGGCAAACGCCGCCCCCCGGACTCCTCCCGCAAATACAACTCCCCCGCTTGGGCCTCGAAGTTTAAATCCGAAAACGTGTCCCCTACAACGTTCTCCAACACCATCGCCGACAATCCCAACGAATAACAGTTCAAGACCAAAAAACCCGGCGGACGAAATACGCCCCGTGCCGCCGAAAGCAGTTCGTAAAGCTTGTCTTCGAGTACCCAGCGCTCGCCTTTGGGGCCCGTACCGAAGGCCGGCGGGTCGAGTATCAGGCCGTTGTACGTTTGGCCCCGTCGAATTTCGCGTTGTAAAAAACCAAGCGCGTCGTCGGTCAAAAAACGAACGTCGTTATAGCCGTTGCACAAAAGGTTGTGCTTGGCCCATGCGACGACGTTCTTGACCGCGTCGACGTGGGTTACTTGGGCGCCCGCCGCCCGAGCCGCCAGCGTCGCCGCCCCCGTATACGCAAAAAGATTCAACACCCGGCCCCGGGCATGACGATAAATATAATCCCAGTTCGGCGCCTGCTCCGGAAAAACCCCCAAATGCTTGAAGCCCGTGCGTGCCAAACGCAACACAAAACCATAACCCGGCCCGCAATAGCGCGTCTGCCAATCCTCGCGCGCAAAAGCGCGCGCACGCTCGCTCGCCGCCACCCAACGCCCCGAACGGCTCGTCGTCGCCTCGTAACGAAAATCCACCGCAAGCTCCGGCGCCAAACGCCGCCACAACGCCTGAGGCTCCGGACGAACAAAAACCCAACCCCCGAAATATTCCACCTTCTCCCCAAAACCGCTGTCCAAAAGACGGTAATCCGAAAAATTCGGCGCCAAATCCAAGCGCTCCGTCATCTAAAGTTGTACCTTGTTGAAGCCAAAGCGCAACGACACCAAATGCGCGTATAGATTCGCCGAAAAACCCGTAAGGTTCGAAAGCGTATAGTCTATCGACAGCTTCAGTTTCGTAAAGGGCGCAAACGAAAAGCCCGCACCCACCGTCGGCGCCGCCGTCCAAACCCGACGACCCCGGTCGTCGCGAACCTCTTGGATGTTCATCACCCCCCCGCGCAAAAAAACCAGCTCCCGATACCCCACCTCCAAACCCGCCTTCGGATCCAAACTCATCCGGCCCGCGTTCACAACAACGTTGCGTTTGCCGTCAAAAAAAACGTCCAACTCCAACGCCGGCGTTATCCACAATTTATTGTAAAAAAATTTCAAACCGTAGCCCGCCCCCATGCGCAAGGACGGCAAGGTAACCTCCACGTTGTTTTGTGGAATTTCCTGACCCGACTGCTTAAACGCCTCCTCGAACGTTTCGGTGTTGAACGTCCACGCGTTGAACGTCCCCGTCACGTCCCGATAGTTCAAACCCACCAACAAATTTTTCCAACGGTATTGCGCCCCCAAATCCAAACCGAATCCCCAAGCCGTCGCGAACGGCCCCACCGTCCGATTGACAACCTTCAAAGTCCCCCCCACCGACAAACCCGGAACAAGCCCCACCTTCTGCCCGTACGAAACCATAAACGCCCAATCGGCCACCGAAAAACCCGTGATGCGCGCAAAATCGTAACCCGTACCGTCGCGAATGTCCAACGTGTTCGGTATGTCGTCCACCCCAAAACGCAAAACCGTCAAGCCCAAACGACGCGACGTGTCGATGCGCGTCGAAAAACCCGCGTAATCAAACTTCGCCACCCCCGCGAAATATTCCGCGTGCATCAACCCAAGCTCGTGCTTTTCCGTCGAATACGGCAAGCCCGCCGCGTTCCAATAGCCCGACGTTACGTCCGAAACCGTCGCCGTCCGACAGTTCGCCATACCCCCGGCCGCCGCCCCGACACCCAATTCCAAAAAGGCGTTCGAATACTTGCGCGCCTGCTGACCGTAAAGCCCGCAAACCGTCGCCCACGCCAACGCCATCGACAATAACCGTTTCACAACGTAAATCTAACGCCTTTTAACCAAAAATCAAAAAAATCCATACCCCCCCCGCTAAACGGTAGCGTTAAATTGACAATGACGACAACGGAGATTATTTTTTGGCGTATTCAAAATTATTCCTTGATATCAGAGATAAATGATTAACGTCTTTTGTCGTTGCGGATTTTTCGTCATTATCCGTGGTACGCTGCCAATTTTCGTCGTCGTCTTGGTCTTGGGCTTGCCGATAACCGTGGTCGAGGCGAAGGATGTTTTTGAGGATGCCGTCGCCGGATTTGAGGGGGTCAACGAGTTCGCGTTTTTGGGGGCCTGCGAACTCGTTGACAAAGGCAATAAAGGCGGGTTTGAGGGCGTTTTCGTTGCGCGAGCCGCCGTAACGGAAGAGCCGTTCGCGTTCTTGGTAGCAGCGTTGAATGGCGGCGCGCATGGCTTCGACGCCCGGTTGGACTTCGGGTGCGCGTACAATTTGCACACAAAGAACCAAGCGTTTATGAATAATTTGCCGGGCGGCGGCGCCCGCCGGGATTCGACGGGGCGGCGCCGAATCCCGGGATTCAAGCTTAGAGCGGGCGGCGTTCGATTTTCACCGCCGGCAAGGAGAGGTAACGGTCGACGAGCGACTTGGCCTCGTCGAAACTCCGAACGAAGGCGGGAAAAAAACCGTTTTTGACGAGTTTGCGGAAGAGGCGGGCTTGGCGAAAATGACGCGGGTCGGCGTAACGGTAGCCCGGGGGCGGTAAAAATTCGGGTGCGGCGGGTCCGGCCGCGGGGACGGGGCCGGCGGGCGTGCCGCGCATCGGCGCCCACAACGGCTCCGAGGCCGGTTGCAAAAGCAGGCCGAACCATCCCCCGCGCGCCGTCGCGACGCTCAGCGCCGGCCAGTCGTTGATGGCGCCCACGTCGTGCGCTTTTTTGATGAACGCCGGACTCATGAGCGTCAAACCCGACAGCGCCTGACGGCCCACGGCAATCCCCGGTTTGCGACGCCGTACGTAATCCTCGATTTCGAGGCACAAGTCGTCGGCCGACGAACGGTACGCCGACAACTCCTCTTCAAACAATTTTAATCGGCCGCGTTTGGACAAAATGTCGTACAGCGGCACTTGGCGCTCGGTATGCGCCCATTCGGTCGTTATCGTTATTTCCATTTCCACGGTATAAAGCGGGTTGGACAGCGGAAGCCGATAGCATCGGCCCGTTTCGGGGTCGGTGTGTAAAAATTCCGTTGTTTTTTCGACGACGACCCCAAGGTATTCGTGCGTACGCACCCAGTCTCCGACGGCGTATTCCATAATGAAAAAAAAACGGGGGCGAACGGCGTTTGGCCGTTGCGCCCCCTTAATTTGGGCGACAAAGCGTTGGTTTTATTGCGGTTCCTTGACCGTCCGGAGCGTTTCGGCGGGTTGGGACGGAACGAATGCGCCGGGGTCGGCGCGGGAAACGTCGGGCTTACGGCCGCCGAATTGAGCTCAAAACCGCGTTACGCGAACGCTTTTGGGTTCGGGGGCCGGTTTTTGCAAAACGTTTTCAAGTTTTTTTTCCATAACTTTATTTAGAAAAAGCTTATGGATATAGGCGTTTTTCACCGGCCAACGTTCCTTGAAGAAAAATATAATGTATTCTAATTTAGGCGATAAACGGCGTACGACGGATGCGCGGACGCTTGGCGGGCAAGGCAAGAACGGCCGGCGCAACGGACGCAGCCGCGGGCGGCGCCTCCACCGACGGCGTGCGCGTAAGCACAATCCGGCCCTCGTCGTTGAGGCGTATCAGACGCACGCCCCCGCAAACGAACCTGCCGTGATGCCGCGCCTCGGGTTCGTTTTCGAAGTAGGCCAGCGTTACCTCCAAGTTCAAGAGTTTGAGCAATACGGGTATCGGGAAAACGCCCGCCAACATGATTTTCGGGCCGACGTCGGGGATGTGGACGCGGCGACCGTACGTTTCGACCAATTCTTTGAGCGCCGGGCCGCGCTCGGTGAAGTGCAACGGTACGCCGTAAAGCACGATCTTCTCCGAGGCAAGTCCTAAGGCGGCGGCCAACGTCCGGCTTTGGGCGTTCGTCGGCGCGTGTTTGGAAAGGAAGGGCACGTCAAGCGGGTCGTCGTGCCGAAAACCCCGTTCGGAACCGAGCGTCGAAGCCCCGAACGTTTGCGCAGAACCTCCCGGTCGGCCCCATTCCGCGGCCAATACTTCCTGCAACGATACCCGGCCCCTACGTCCGGCGGCGGCGTTTTGCGTCGTCATTGATTCCATGATTGCAATGCAAATCTACGACAGGAACTTTATTTAAGCAAATAAAATATAAGAAAAACGATTTTTTATTTAAAAATAAGGGTTTATACCTATTCCCTTTGCCCCGTTGCCCGGCGTTGCGTATCTTTGCGCCGCCATGCTCGTCGCCAAAAACATCCACAAAGCCTACAACGACGTGAGCGTCCTACGCGGCGTAAGCCTGACGGTGGCGGGCGGCGAAGTCGTGGCCCTCGTCGGCCCCTCGGGTTCGGGAAAAACCACCCTGCTCCAAATCATGGGTACGCTCGACCTCCCCGACGCCGGCGAACTCTTATTCAACGGCACGGCGCTTCACAAAATGTCCCCCGACGCCGCCGCCCGTTTTCGCAACCGTACCCTCGGCTTTGTTTTTCAGTTCCACCACCTGCTCGCCGAATTTACCGCGTGGGAAAACGTCGCCCTGCCCATGCTCATCGGCGGCGCAAGCATGGATGCGGCCAAACGCCGGGCCTACGAACTCCTCGAACGTTTCGACCTCCAAGCACGTGCCAAACACAAACCCGCACAACTCTCCGGCGGCGAACAACAACGCGTCGCCGTCGCCCGCGCCCTCGTCAATCGCCCCCAAATCATTCTCGCCGACGAACCCACCGGCAACCTCGACCCCCAAAACACCCAAACCCTTTTTGCGCTTTTTCGACAACTCGCCCGCGACGAAGGCGTAGGATTTTTGGTCGTTACCCACAACGAAGCCATGGCCCTCGCCGCCGACCGTATCCTCAAGCTTCGCGACGGCAAAGCCGACGAATAACGCCCGTCAAAAAACCGCGGGCCTTCCCGCGTCGGAAAGGCCCGCTAAACCCAAACCGAATTATTCCAACACCAAAGGCACGCCCGCGTGATGTTTTCCGTCGTGAAGCTGCAAATAATACGCCCCTTTGGGCAAAGCCGCCACGGAAATTTCTCCTTTGTCCGAACGAATTTCCCCCCAAAGCGCCGGCTTGCCCGTTGCGTCCAAAAGCTCGTATTTTGCGTGAACCGACCCGTTGAACTCGATTTTGACAACGTCCCGGGCAGGGTTCGGAAAAACGACGAACGTCCGGTTTTCCGAAAGAATATGCCGTACCGTCGGGCCCGGAAGAACCTCCACCGTGTCCGGAGAACCGCCCGCCGCGCATCCGTTGCCGTCGAAAACCCGTACAATGTAAACGCCCGGCGACAATTCGCCTATCGTGTACGGCAACGGCCCCGTCGAAACGGGAACGATGATTTCCGCCGTATACGGCCCCGAAACGTTGATGGTCAAATCGGTGGTGGGCATCGTGCCGCCCGCCAACGCGACGACTATCGTGCCGTCGCCCGCGCCCGCAACCGATTCCGCCGTCGTCGTCAGCCCGACCTCAAAGGTTATCGGCGCGACGAGCGTCGCGTTCGTCGGCGTGCTTTGGCAACCCGCCGCATCGGTCAAATAAAGACTGTACAAACCCGACGGGCGTTGGCCGACGAACGTCGTCGGTCCGTCGAAAACCGACGTTTCCGAACCATTGACGTGCAAGGTGTAAGGCGGCGTTCCCCCCACGGCCCGAACGGTAAAACGACCGTCCGTCGCCGTACAGTACGACGGATGCACCACGTCCTCAACGACGACGTTCAAATTCCCGCTGCCCGAAACGCTGATTATCCCCGTCGTATAGCTCGTTGAAGCGTATTCGACGCGAACGGCATAGTCGCCGAGGGGAACGTTGGAAAAGGTGGCGTTGCGTTCGTCGGTTTCGATTTGGGCGACGACCGATTCGCCGGCCAACAAACGGTAGACGAACGGCGGCTCGACGCAATCTTTGAGAGCGACGAAAACCGAACCGCCCGCCGCACATCCCGCCGGCGACGCGCCTATCGAATCGACGGGTTCGGCGACGTGCAGGGTAAATTCGTACGTGGCCGAACATCCCCCGGGGTCGATGGCCGTGATAAAATACGTTCCCGCCCCCAAATCCGAAAATCCCGAACCGGGAACCAACGTTCCGCCGTCGGGCGAAAGCGTCAGGGCATACGGTTGGCCGTCGGAAAGCATGGGCGTAATTTCAAAATAGGCGCCGCCGTCGGGGTCGCAACCCGTCGGATGCTTAAGATTGACGGGGGTGATGACGATGTCGCCCGTACAGCTTTGTGCCGTAATCGTTCCCGAACACGTGCGCGTCTGTCCGTCGGCGCATATCGTTACGGTGTAAGGGTAAGTTCCCGCGTTGGCGAACGCATGCTCGATGAGATAAGGAAAGGAGGAGACGTTGGGGTTGGAGCCCGTTGTGCCGTCGATGTTCCATTCCAAGGAGGCCGCGCCGACCGTCCCCGTAACGCCGATGGGCAAATTGAAGTTTTGTCCGACGGAGACGACAAAATTGTCGGGGCATTGCAAAGCGACGTCGGCGCCCGCCGGCACGTAGACGACAATATCGTCGATGGCAAGGCCGGGTTCGGCCACGGATTCGCCGTTGACGATGGCTTGGGTAACGGAATAGTTCATTTGCCCGGAGGACAGGCCGAGGAGTGACCACGGGGCGTGCAGGCCTCGAATCACGTGGCGAAAACCGAGGTAGAGCGTGGGGCGGTCGTCGAGGAAGGCGCCCGACACCCGTGCGCGAAACCATGTGTTTTGGTCGCGGAGTTGTCCTTGCGCCCCGCCGCCGCCGCCCAGCGACGCGTTCTGTATTTGCGTCCATGTCGTGCCGTCGTAGCTGTAATAGACCTCGCCGGCCAACAGCGCCTCGGGTATGGCGCCGACGAAAATATCGTTGGCCGCGGGCCAATAACCGCCGTTCATGTGCCAACTAAATTCCAGACGCACGCCCATATGCCCGGCCGTCGAAAAAACGGGGCTTTTGGCGAAAAGGATTTCGTTGTCCAACGTGCCGTTGCAACAGTTGTTGAGTCCGTTGCAAGCGGAAACGTCCACGGCGCAAATCGCGGGCAAAAGACATGGGGGCGTGGATTCGATGCCGCGGGTGGTCGTTACGCGCAGGTTGTGATGGTTGGGCTGGTCGCCGACGAAGCCCGTACAGGCGTTGGTCGGCTGGTTGGGCGAGGCCGCCTCCGTTACGTTGCCCTGCCCCGGAAAAAACGCCTGACAGCTCGCGTATTGGTTGGAAACAAGAAAACGATGGGCGGCGCCGGCGGGGTTGGTCGCGCCGTTTTCTTGGACGTTCAAACTCCAGCCTTGTTCGGTGCCGTCGTTGAAGTTCCACGAGCGAATCACGGTCTGGGCTTTTGCCGTGGAAAAAAACGTGGCAAAAGCCAAAATAGGCAAACGATATTTCATATTTTGATAATTTGGGGGTAAAGATAATAAAAAAACGGCGCCGCAAAATCGAAAACGTTCGAACGGTCTTAAATTGCGTGCCAACGGATGCGCCAACGCAGGATTTTTCCGGGTTCGACGAACGCAAGGCGGTGCATTTCAAAGGCACGGCGGGCGGAGTCGTCGCCGGCGGTCGAAAGCTCGGGCGCAAAATTGACCTCGCCTTTCCAACCGCCGGCGTTTTCCCACACCCCCAGATACATCGGCACGTCCGATTCTTCAACTAAGAGCTTAAACTTTATTCCTTGTGCGGTGAAACGCGCCTCGTTCATCGGGCGGTCGTAATAGTATTTGAGGGTTTCGCCGGGCAAAAGCGGGCCGATGGTCGCAAGCGTGCCCGCCTTGCCGAAACGCGGATGGTCTTGGGTCAAACGCACGGCCTCGCCGGGACGTTCGGCTTCACCGACCATGACCGGATGCATGGCCCAAAAGCAGGGTATGGGATGCGGGCCGACGTTCTCGAACGAATAATCCAAAACCAATTCTTTGCCTTGCGTTCGGTAATCGACACGGAAAACGTAGGGCAAAACCCGGCCCTCGAAGCGTTTGCCGTCCCAATCCTTGTGCCAAGCTTCGCCGTGGTCGGGCAGGCGCACCCGCCCGTAACCCGGCAAATCCATTTCGCATTCTTCGACGGTGGCAAGCATTTCGTCCCAACCCGTGCCGGGATAATCGCCGTCGTCGGGAGATTTTGCGGATTGAAAAAGCAGTTCCTTACCCTTGTATTCGACCGAATGAATATGTCCGTTTTTTCCCGAAACCGAAAACATCGTTGTCCGAAAAAACCATCGTGCTATTCGCGGGCGGGCAAGCGGCGTTTGAAGCGCACGGGGCTAAAGCGTGATTTTCCACTGCACGGCGAAGTTGCGTTGTTTGCCCAGCGTTCCGGGGATGGTCATGTATTCTTCGTTGAAGGCGTTGAAAACGTGGAAGGAAACGGTGTTTCTACCGTAGTTGGCGGCCAAAATGAAATCCACGAGGTGCCATCCTTTGTTGTGCACGGCCCGGAAGCGGCGCACGTCGGGAAAAAGCCGATTCAGGCCCAAGCCGTTCAAAAGCTCTTCGGTGATGGGCAACTCCCCGCCGCCGCGCAAGGGAACGTTGTGTTCGACGAGGTCAATCAAAAAGACTTTGTCCACGTTGATAAGAGGACTGGAATAGGAATAGTTGGTCGTGAAGCTGAAGTGTTTGTAGGAGAGGGTGAGGTTGGCCCGCACCAACCACTTGTTGCGATATTTAAGGGTGTAGGGACGGTCGGCGGGAATGGGAACGGGCGGGGCGATGAGCGCGGCCAAAGACGTGTTTCGGCCGAGGGCGCGGATGGCGGCGCCGGCCACGACGTCGGTGCTGTCGTCGCCGTCCCATGATTTTTTGCCGTTGAAGTCCACGGGATTGGTGAAGGTAAAGCCGGCGTCCATGAGCACGCCGAAGTCCTTGACGGGTTTCCAATCCAAACCCATAATCAATTCCCCGCCCGTAACGTTGGCGGCGGAAACGTTTTGGGCGGTGAAAGCGACTTCGCCGCGCAAAAGCGAGGCGGTGTCGGCATAAAACTCGGCCAAATCCTTAAACTGCATGGTAAAAGCCGCCGCATCCACAAAACCTTTGACCGAGCCGAACTTGGCCAACTGGCGTATGCCCACTTCGGCCGTCCAACCGCGCTCGACGTTGATGGTTGGGTTGGGTTTGACCTGCAAGGGGCCGGCAAAGGTCGAGGTGTAACGCTCGGCGACCGACGGACTGCGTATCGCCTGTCCCCACGAGGCGCGAATATAGGTGCCTTCGCCGGCGCGGTAGTTCAAACCGATGCGGAAAAGCGGGTCGTTGATGGGAATTTTACGTTCGGGGTCGAGGCGGCGAATGTTGGTCACGAAACCGTCGTCCTCGAGGGCGCCGGCGCGTTTGACGTACCTGCCTTCGGCGTCGCGCAAGGTGTCCGTTACCGTGTTCTGTCCCGTAATCGCCTCGTATTGGTATCTTGCCCCCAACACAACGTTCAAGCGCTGTCCGAATTTGAACTTGGCCTGCAAAAAACCGGCCAAGCCGTCGCTGTACGGACTTCCAAAGGTTTGTGCCGCCGCCACTTGGTTGCGCGTGTAATTGACGCCGAAAACCGTCTGAATCTTGTCCTTCCAAAAACTGCGTTTGAATTGGTATTCGTTATAAATGAGTGTGGACGTTCCCGACTGCCCCGTGCTGATTTCGTTGACTTGATGATAAATTCTGCCTTGGTACAAATGCTGGGATTTTTGTCCGATATACGTCAAATAAGGGTCGAAAGACATACGATACAACACCTGCATCGAAAGAAATCCGGGGCCGGGCAACAACGCGCCTCGGGGATAGTCCCGGTAGAAGATGACCGTCGCCGACGAGTCGATGCTCAGCTGGGTGTTGAAACCGACGTAAAAGTTTTTGGCGAAACGGTATTTGGGCATGAGCAGGATGCGCAAGCGGTCGGAAAATTCGTCGCGCCGGTAGCCGCCTTCCTTCATGACGTCGGCTTGGGCGGTAAAGTCCAGATGTTCGCCGATGCGCCGGGAATGGAAGACGTGAACGGAGGGCAAAACCGAGGCGGAACGGCCGTCCCAGTCGGCCAAACGGTTGCGGGGCGCGTCGAACATGCCCGCACGCAAACGCACGACGGTGCGCGGCGTGTCCGCGGGGTCGGCGGTGATGACGTTGATGACCCCGCCCATGGCGCCCGCGCCGTACAAGACCGACGTTGCCCCTTTGAAGACCTCGACTTGCGCCACGTTGTCGGTAGGAAGCATGTCGAACGAAACCGAGCCTCGGTCGGCGGTAAGCATCGGCAAACCGTTGAGCAGGGTCAATACCCGACTTCCCGCGCCGTACGTGTAGCCGCTGCTGCCCCGAATACTCGGTTGTTCGTCGTATATCGTTACGCCCGGCACCATCGAAATCGCGTCTATGATGTTGGTGTTCGCAAATTGGTCCAAACGCTTGGAAGAAACGGTTTGAAGCGAGGCCGTCGTCTCTTCGACGCGCTGACGAAACTGTTCGGTTACCGTTACCACCCCCAAAGTCACGCCGATGGTTTCAAGTTTGACGTTTTGAACGACGACGTCCTGTGTCGGGCGAGGAATGGCGATTTCTTTTTGTTCGTAATCCATCGCCTGAAACTCCAAATAAAGCGTGTCTTGGCGGTTGAGTTGAAGTTGATATTCGCCGCGGTCGTTGGTTTCGATGCCCGTTTGTCCGCGGTTGCCAATGACGCGAATATACGGTAAGGCTTCGCCGTCCTCGTTGGTAACTATCCCCTTGACCGTAACTTTTTGCGCCCACGCGCAAAACGGGAGCATTAAACCCAATAATAATGCAAACTTGTATATCTTTAACATCATCGACGTGGTGCCTACCGGGTTGTTTAGAATACCGTTAATATCGGACGCTAAAATAGTGAATTTGCCCCGGCCCGCAAATTTTAAGGCAATATTTCGTAAAATTTACATATGCCGTCATCCGATGACGACCACGCCCAACATATCGGCAATCATTTTTCGGGTTTCCAAGATTTTGTTGTGGCGTTTGAGCATGCGGTCGTACTGTTCGTCGGTGAGTTCCCGTTCTTGGGCGGCGGCCTTGAATTCTTCGAGGTTCTGCTTTAAAAGGCCGTTGAAAAAATGTAGGTCGTAATGGTGGAGGGATTGGACGATGGTCAAGGCGAGGTCGGCGTCAAACTCTTTGAGGTAAACGTCGTGTTTTCGCCAATTGTCGCTAAGGCTTTCGGGAGGCGTGAGGAGTTCGGCGGCGGCGTTGCGCATCGCTTCGGCTTCGGGGTCGTCGACAAGACCCGAGAGCAGTTCGTCCAACGATATTTTTCCGCCTTGGGCCGTCATTGCGCACAACCAATTTTTCAACCGCTCGTAAACAACGGTTTCAAAAACATAGTCGCCGATTTTTTCCGTCATATAATTTGCCACCGTTACCGTCCCCCCTTCGATGTTGAAGGTTTTGTCGTAGTGATTGAGAAAAATGCGCAAGAGTTCGCGTTCCTGAAAAAACTTGGACGAACTTCCGCCGACAACGTTCACCGTTCGGGCCGGCGCAATCGACGATTCCGGCGGCGGAAGGTCGAAGTCCGGCGCCTCGGGCAGAAAATCCGGCGGCGGAACGTCCGAATACAACGGAACGCGCTTGGCGGACGGCGGGGGCATGCCGGGCAACGTCGAACCCAATCGACGCTCGCGTTCTTTGGCCAACTTTTCCTCGCGTTGGATTCTGAGTCCTTCTTCGCGCACGGCCGTCGCGAAGAGTCCCTCCTCGACCCTAAGCGCGTCGGCACACGGCTTTATATACATTGTCCGGCGCAGGTCGTCGGGGATGCGTGCGACGGAGGCGGCCACCTCCCTGACCACACGCGTTTTTTCCGCCGGGTCTTGGAGCTTGCCTTTGCTTAACGCGCGAATTTTAAAGGTGATAAAATCGGTGCGAAATTGGGCGGCGTAGTCGAAAAAGGCTTGGGCGCCGTTTTGGCGGACGAAGGAATCGGGGTCGTGTTCGGCGGGCAGTTGAAGGACGTAGACAATCAAACCTTGGGCCAAAAGCACGTCGACGCCTCGGAGCGCGGCGCCGACGCCGGCCGCGTCGCCGTCGTAAAGGACGGTAACGACGTCGGCAAAACGTTTGAGCAGAGCGGCTTGGTCGGGGGTGAGGGCGGTTCCCGCCCCGGCGCAAACGTTTTTGACCCCCGCCTTGTACAAGCTGATAACGTCCGTGTAGCCTTCGACCAAATAACATTCGCCTTGGGTACGAACGTGGCTTTTGGCCAAATGCAGACCGTAAAGGAGTTTGCCTTTGTGGTAAACCGGGCTTTCGGGGGAATTGACGTACTTGGCGACTTGCGGTTGCGAGGACAAGACCCTTGCGGCAAACCCCGCCACCCGGCCCATGACGTCGTGTATCGGAAAGACGACCCGCCCGCGAAATCTGTCGTAGAGCTTGCCCGTTTTTTCGGATTTGACGCTCAGACCGGTTTCGAGCATCAACACGGGCGCGAATTTGGCCTTGACGGCCGCGTCGGTAAACGCCGTCCACGCCTCGGGGCTGTAACCCAAACCGAATTCGCGTATCGTTTCGTCGTCGAACCCTCGGGAGGCAAAATATTTTCGGGCCGTTTCGTCCACTTGGGCGGCAAACCATTTGGCGGCGAAGTTGTTCAAAACGAACATGCTTTCGCGTTTGTCGCGCACGGCGCGGCTTTCGTCGCTTTCGGTTTCGGCGATGGGAATGCCGTAACGTTTGGCCAAAAGACGCAAAGCGTCGGGGTAGCTCAGGCCTTCCATCTCCATCAAAAAACCGACGGCGTTGCCCCCTTTGCCCGTGCTGAAGCATTTATAGATGCCTTTGGCGGGCGAAACCGAAAACGACGGCGTACGCTCCTGTTTGAACGGCGACAACCCCCAATAGTTCGCCCCCCGCTTTTTGAGCGAAACGTAATCCGAAACAACGTCCAAGATGTCCACCCGACGAAAAATCTCGTCTACCGTCTCCTTGGGAATTTTTGCCATGATTTTATAACGTAAATATACAAACGATTTTCGGCGCTCGAAAAAATCTTGGGCGTTTTTCGACGAGGGGGCGTGGAAAAAATCAATCGATGGGAAAGATACGCGGGAGACGATGCCGAAGGCCAACGCCGCGGCGTTGCGGTTGGCGCCGAAAAAGCGTCGGATTCCCCCCACGCGAAAAAACAAACGTCCTAGATTCACGGGAAAAACGTAAATTGGCGGTCTTAAACCTAGGCGATGATATTTGCATTGGACGAGGCGGCGTTGGCCGAAATGGGCGCCCCCGTCGTCGAACCCGAATACGTCGAAATCCGGGGGGCCAAAGAACACAACCTCCAGAACGTCGACGTCAAAATCCCGCGCGGCATGCTTACGGTCGTTACCGGCGTTTCGGGTTCGGGGAAAAGCTCGCTGATTTTCGACACGCTCTACGCCGAAGGCCAACGCCGCTACCTTGAAACGTTTTCGCTTTACGTGCGTCAGTTCATCGGCGAACTCAGACGGCCCGACGTCGAACAAATCAACGGCCTGAGCCCCGTCATCGCCATCGACCAAAAAACGACGAGCCGCAATCCGCGCTCGACCGTCGGCTCGGTAACGGAAATTTTCGACTATTTGCGCCTTTTGTACGCCCGGGCTTCGACGGCGTACGGCGTGACGGGCCGGCCGCTCGAAAGCCTGAGCCCCGAAGAAATCGAATCGCGAATATTCGACAAACATCACGGAACGGAAATTTATTTGTTGGCGCCCATCGTCCGGGGACGCAAAGGCGGTTTCAAAGACGAACTAAACAAACTTTACAAACTCGGCCACGAAAAAGTGCGCGTCGACGGCCGGTTGCTTGCCTTAAAAAAAGACTTCGAACTCAATCGAAACCAAAAGCACGACGTCGAGGCGGTGGTGGATTATTTCAAGGTCGACGACATCAACCGTCCACGATTGAAACGTTCGCTGACCGAGGCCTTGAAACTAAGCAAAACGGCGGCGATGGTCATGCGCGCGTCCTCAAAACCCGAATATTACAGCACCGAAATGTCCGACCCCGAAACGGGGGAAAGTTTTCCGCCGCCCGAGCCGAACACCTTTTCCTTTAATTCGCCGTACGGACAATGCCCGACGTGCCGGGGATTGGGCGAAATTTCCACCCCCAACGTCGAGGCCATCGTCGGCGCGCCCGAAAAACCCCTGCTCAACGGCGGTATGCAAGCCCTCTTGCAAAGCGAAATCGCAGACCCCCTACCCCGTGCGCTGACCGACGTTTTCAAACAACTCAAAATACCTCCCGCGGCAACGTGGAAATCGCTTTCGGAAAAACAAAAAAACATCTTGCTTTACGGCATGGAGGAAAGATTCACGCCTTCGGCCGTAAACGAGTACGAAGAGTCGTTTTTCTTTTTTCATCCGCGCATCACCGTGGAGGGCAAATACATCGGTTTGGCCCACTACATCCACTGGCTGGCCATGTACGAACAGCGTACGGGCCGTAAAACGGGGGTCGAAGAATTTACGAGCGTTTGCGTTTGCCCCGATTGCAAGGGCGGACGTTTGTCGCGCGAAAGCCTTCGCTTCATGGTCGGCGGCAAAAACATCGTCGAACTCTGCATGATGCCGATAAACGCATTGGCGGCATGGTTCGAGTCGGTGGACGGGGCGCTCAACGAACGCCAACGACTCATCGCCAGCGAAATCTTGAAAGAGGTGCGTACGCGCTTGGGCTTTTTGCGCGACGTCGGTTTGGAATACCTCCATCTTCACCGTTCGGCGCACACGCTTTCGGGCGGCGAAGCCCAACGCATTCGTTTGGCCACCCAAATCGGCTCGCAACTTCAAGGCGTGCTCTATATCCTCGACGAGCCAAGCATCGGTTTGCACCAACGCGACAACCACAGGCTCATTCAATCGCTGAAAAAACTGCGGGACTTGGGCAACACCGTCGTCGTCGTCGAACACGACCGGGACATGATGCTCGAAGCCGACTACGTGATAGACGTCGGCCCCGGGGCCGGCTCGTTGGGCGGGCAGGTCATCGCCGAAGGACCGCCCAAGGTTTTCGTCCAAAACGCGGGGCAAACGGCGGACTACCTTTCGGGCCGAAAAACCATTGCCGTTCCCGCCATCCGCCGCCGTCCCCAAGGCCGGTTTTTAAGCGTTTACGGCGCGTCGGGAAACAACCTCAAAAACGTGGACTTTCGCCTGCCGCTGGGACTCTTCGTTTGTGTAACGGGCGTTTCGGGCTCGGGAAAGTCGTCGTTGGTCAATCATACGCTTTATCCCATTCTGCACAAACACGTTTACCGCCGGGACAAACCGTGTTTGCCCTACCAAAGGGTCGAGGGCCTCGAACACGTCGACAAAATCATCGAAATCGACCAAAAACCCATCGGCCGTACGCCCCGTTCCAACCCCGCAACCTATACGGGGGTCTTCACCGCCATACGCGACCTTTTCGCCAAATTGCCCGAAGCCTCGATGCGCGGCTACAAACCCGGACGTTTTTCGTTCAACGTCAAAGGCGGACGGTGCGAAAACTGTTCGGGAAACGGCGTTCAGGTCATCGAAATGAACTTTTTACCCGACGTCAGCGTCGAGTGCCCCGTGTGTCGCGGCCGGCGTTACAATCGCGAAACGCTCGAAATCCGTTACAAAGGCCGTTCGATTAGCGACGTACTCAAAATGACGGTGGCGGAAGCGACGGATTTTTTCGATAAAATTCCGGCCATTCACCGTAAAATCGGCGTATTGAAGGAGGTGGGTTTGGGCTACATCACGCTCGGACAATCGGCAACGACGCTTTCCGGCGGCGAGTGCCAACGCATGAAAATCGCCTCCGAACTCGTCAAGCGCGACACGGGAAAAACCGTTTACATCCTCGACGAACCGACCACGGGCCTGCACTTTCAAGACGTGGCCCTGTTGATTGACGTACTCAATCGTTTGGTGCAAAAAGGCAACACCGTCTTGGTCGTCGAACATCACATGGACGTGATAAAATCGGCCGATTACGTCATCGACGTGGGACCGGAAGGGGGCGCGGACGGCGGACGCATCGTCGCCGAAGGCACGCCCGAAGAAGTGGCCCTAGTCGAAACCTCCCACACGGGGCGGTTCTTGCGCCGCGAACTCGGAATTTAATTCGGCGTTTCAAAATTTTGGCGCCAAGGGCTTGGAAAACACACGCAAAAAAAGACAAAATTTATAAATTGAGCATGCCGTTTTTTGCAACGTTTTCATCCCAAAGACGTATCGAATAAAAAAATCGGAGGCTAAATGGCGTATATCGCGCCAAAATATAACCATGGTTTATGAAAAAATATTGGGCCGAGAGTAGAAAAGTCAGCTATGGCATCGTGATGGGCGGGATGCTTTTGGGCCTATACGAGGGTCTGCGTTGGGGGTTGTTGTCGGGTTCGGGGGTGGACAACGGTGCGGCGGTATGGCTCAAGACCCTTGTTTACGCCTTTCCGAACGGGCCGTTGTACGTCGCGGGCCTCGCCCTGCTCGTGGGCATCGTCTTTTTGGTACGCGACTACAAAGCCGGGCTTCGCCTCCGTTTCGACTACCTCGTACTCGGCGGCATCGAATCGTTTTTTTGGGCCTTGGTCTTGTACGTCGGCTTGGGATACTTGGCGCCGCTCGTCGTTTCGCCGTCGAGTTTGACGATGAACGCGGGGGTGGGTTCGCGCGGCTGGCTGGGGGACGTGGTCATGTCTTTGGGCGCCGGTTTTTACGAAGAGTTGTTTTTTCGGCTGGCGCTGGTGAGTTTGTTGCAGGGGGCGTTCCTGTTCATCGGGCGCGACCCCAACAAGCCCGGAAACGTCGTGGTCATCGTGCTGACGACCGCCGTACTTTTTTCGTTGGCTCACTTTAAGTTTGTCATCGGCGAATACGGCGACGATTTTTCAATGTACAAATTCTTTTTTCGGACGTTTTTCGGCGTGGCGATGAGCGCGTTGTTGGTGGCGCGGGGCTTTGGCGTAACGGCGTGGACTCACGCCCTGTACGACGTGGTGGTTTTTACCGTACGAGCGTTATGAAAAAAACGATAATTTTGTGGGCCTTGCCGACGCTTTTGTCGGCGCAAAGCCCCATGAAGGTTACCCACGAATCGTTGAAAACCATTGGCCCGTACAGCCCGGCGGCTTGGGCGGGCAACGTCCTTTTTGTTTCCGGACAAATCGGGACCGACCCCGCCACGGGCGAATTCGCCGGCCCCGGCGTTGTCGAACAAGCCCGTCAAGCGATGAACAACGTTGGAAAAGTGTTGAGCGTCGCCGGCTTGGAGTATTCGCACATCGTCAAAACGACGATTTTTTTGTTGGACATGGCCGATTTCGCCGCCGTCAACGAGGTCTATGCAAGTTATTTTTCCGAGGGCGGCTATCCGGCGCGGGAGACGGTGGCGGTGGCGGGTTTGCCCAAGGGCGCACGGGTGGAAATATCGGTAACGGCCTACAAACCCGAATAACTTACGGCACGGGGTCGTAGCCGCTTCCGCCCCACGGATGGCAGCGTCCGATGCGTTTGATTCCCAGCCATATTCCTTTTATGGGGCCGTGCTTGGCGATGGCTTCGGCCGTGTACTGCGAACACGTCGGCGAGTAACGGCACGCCGGCGGAAAATACGGCGAAACGCCCGCTTGATACACCCGTATCAAAAATATCAACGCTTTGCGTACCATGCGTCCAAGAACTTTCGGGCGGCTTTGAGGCGGTTGGTGTGCAAATAACCCACGCCCGCCTCCATTTGTTTTCGCCAATGTTTGGGGCCATCGGGTGCGGCGTATATCCGGTACGGGGCGCCGGCGGGAAGGCGATAATCTTTGACGTTGGCGTATTTGTCGAAGACCATGAGGGTTCGGGCGCCGTTGCCCGCGCTCCTTGCGGCGTGGCCGTAGACGTCGGTTTTGCCCGTGCGATGTTCGACGACGATACGCAACGGGCCGTCGCGCACCGTTCCCGTATCCGAAAATACGGCGAACATCGGGCGATAGCGTTCGAGCGTTCGGTCGAGGGCGGGGAAAATTTTTTCGGCCCGCTCTTTAAAATCAAAGTAGACGACGACGGGCTTTGAGTCGCCGTAAACCGAGCCGCCGTTGCGGGCCAAAATGCGGCGCATCGGTTCAAGGTATCGGTTTTCCAACGTTCTTTTCTTTCGCACACCCCACGGCAGGTGGGCCACGCAAACCCTGTCTTTGCGTACGAAAAGGTCCACTTCGATGCTTTCGGCGCCGTAGCGCAGGGCGCGCAAAAGCGCGGGACGACGGTTGTAATCGTTGTGCGAATGCAGCCGTACCTGCCCGCAAAGCCACGACGGACCCAAGACCGCGCCCAACGTCAAACCGAAAATCAAGCGGCGGAGGCGGCGCGTTGCGCGGCGGCGCGTTTTTCGGCTTTGCGGCGGTTGCGTTTGCTTAAACGGCTTTTGCCGAACGAACCCCGCCAAATTTTTCCTCTTTTCGTGCGTTTGTCGCCTTTTCCCATGCTTTGATTTCAAAAACGATTCGCAAAATTAACAATCGGGCCGCAAACATGCAAATATGCGTGCAAACGACGGAACCGGAAACAAGAGCCGTGGGGAGGAGCGACGAATTTTCATCTTTGCCCGCTTTACGCGGTCGTTTGCCGGCGCTTGCCCGCGAGGCCAAAAATAATGCGGCGCTTTATTCGTTCGGGTTCGTTTATTTTTTATCTTTGCCTCAAGATGAAAATCGTCCGATATGCAATAACGGCATGGCTATGGGCGTGGGGGGCCGGAGCCCAAGCACAAGACTATCTTTTCGCCACGTTGGACGAAGATACGGGCCTGCCGTCGAACAGCGTCAACGGGATTTGCATCGACGCCGACGGCTACGTCTGGTTCACCGGCGATGCGGGCCTTCGCCGTTACGACGGCCTCAATTATCGAATTTACACCCGCAACGCCAGCGACCACTTTTCCTTGACGCGCACCTCAATCGGAGAAGTAACCATCGCGCCCAACGGTCTGTTCTGGATGGCGCGGCTGTACGGCTTTGCCGCTTACAGCCCCTTCACGGGCGGCTTCCGAACCTTTACCCCCGAATATACCGCCAAAAAAAAATTGACGATAGACTGCGTGGCCGCGGATTCGTCGGGAGGAATATGGGGCGGCACCCTCGAAGGACTGGCCTACAAAAAAAAAGACGAAACGACTTTTACGTTCATTCCCACGCCGGCGCCCGTCAATTGCATCACCGTCCTCAAAAACGGGGAAATTTGGTTCGGCACCGAGGGCAAAGGACCGTATAAGCTTTCGAACGGTACGCCCACGGCCGTTTATACCGACACCGTCGGCAAAAACGGCGTAACTTTCGACGATTTGGACAGAATTTCCGCCATCGTCGAAGACAAAAGCGGCAGAATATGGCTCTTGGGTTCGGAGGTGGTGAGCTATCAATTGGGAAAATGGAAGGTTTACGAAAACGTCATCCAAGACGACGCGGGGCGAAAAAGCGGCTTTTTCATCACCACCGGAGCCATCGGACCCGACGGCGCACTCTGGATAGGCACCACCGACAACGGCGTCGTCGTTTACCATCCCGAACGCGACGAGGTTCGCATCCTCAAACACGACCCCGAAAACACCCGCTCGCTTTGCAACAATCAAATCAAAAAAATCACGGTCGATGGCAACGGGGTGGCATGGATTGCAACGGCTTTGGGGATTTCAAAAGTCGTTCCGAGGCTTAAAAAATTTCACACCCTCCAAAACAAGCCCAACAACGTTGCCAGCCTCACCGACAATTACATCAAAGCCGTGTGCGAAAACGGCAAAGGCCAAGTCGTTATTGCGGCGCTCAACGGCATCAGCGTTTACGACCCCAAAAAGAACGTCGTCAAACGCTTGGACAAAGAGCGTTATCCGTTTGTCGAAGATTTGTTCGGCACCACTTTTTTGCATGGCGACCGACACGGTACGGTTTGGGTCGGATTGAGTTTGGGCGTGGTCGAATGGACGAACGACGGCGCCAAAGAGCATCTCGACCGTACGGCTCTCGGCGCCGTTGCCGAGGATACAATGGGCAAATGCATGTGGTTCTTTGGCGATGACTCGTTGCTTTTTCGTTTCAAGGCGGGCCGTTGGGAAAAGTTCGCATTCGAAAAGTTCGGTTTGGAGCGTTGGCCCGAAGTGCGTTCGATGGCCGTCATGCCCGACGGTTCGCTATGGATGGCGACGGACAAAGGCGTGGTGCGGCGAACGGCCGACGGAACTTACCGTCGCTACACCGTCACCGACGGCATGGCCGACGAAATCGTTACCCATTTGTTGGCCACGCCCGAAGGCTTGTGGATCGGCACCCGAAACGGGCTTCACCTTTTCAAAGACGAACGCTTTTTTGTTTTCGGACGAAATTCCGGTTTGGCGGGCGCGAACATCGCCTCGATTTTACCCGGCGACGGCGAAGAACTTTGGGTGGCCCACGAAAAAGGCCTGACCCGATGGAACCCCCGCCTGCGCTCCGGCGTCCATTACAACCATGAACACGGCCTTCAGTCCAACGTCTTTCACGACGGCGTCGCCCTTCGCGACAAGCAAGGCCGACTCTATTTCGGCGGCCCCAACGGCCTCAATTTCTTTTTCCCTCAAGAAATCGTTCAAAGCTCATTACCCACACTGCCCGCCATCGTCAAGTTTTACATCGACGACAAAGAAACCCACGCCGACTCCTCGATATTCTACAAAAATCGACTTTTTTTGGAATACGACCAATCGAGCATCGGCTTTTCCCTCGCCGCCGTCAATTACTTCAACCCCGCAAACAATAAAATCCGTTACCGTATGGTGGGCGTAGACCGCGACTGGGTGCAAATCCGCAACCTCGAAGGATACATCGTGCGCTATCCGAACCTCGAACCCGGAGACTACGTCTTCGAAGTCATCGCCGCCAACGAAGACGGCGTCTTTTCCGACAAAGTCCGGCGCATGTACATCAAAATCTACCCGCCGTTTTGGGATACGCTTTGGTTTTACGTCGTTGAAATGTTGTTTTTAATCACGTTGTTGTTTACGGCGCACTACCTTCGTCGAACACGCAAACGCTCCCGTTTGGCCACGGTTTTCACCTTCGCCACCCTCATTTTAATTTTCGAGGTCATTAGTTTGGTCATCGAAAACTATTTGGACAACTACTCTTACGGTATTCCGTTGGTCAAATTGGCGTTGAACGTCTCGCTGGCCGTGATGCTCAACCCCGTCGAAAAACTGACCCACCGCTTTTTGGGCGGCCACGACGAGTTTGAAAAAGACTAACGAAAGCCGAGAACGCGAACAAGAACCGTTTCTAAAATTTCAAATCCCGCCAAATTACACCCAAACAAGAAAAAATTCGGTTTAGCGTATTGCTGCTTAACACCAACGCCAAAAATGATTTCTTTTCGTCTATTCCAGGGCGTTTTTCGACAAAAAAAGGGCCGAACAACCTCGTTCGGCCCTTTCGTTTTTTTAAGCGGATACGACTTATTCGACCACCGTTTTGGCGGTAAAGCCGCGTTCGCCAACCGTCAATTTAACGGCGTAAACCCCGCCGGCCGCATTCGACAAAACCACGGGGATTTGGTCCGAACCCGACAATTCAAATTTGGACGAATAAACCACACGCCCCATCGCGTCATAGACTTCGAGCGTCGCCATTCCCGTCAAAGCCGCAACCTTGATTTCAAACGCGCCTTTGTTGGGATTAGGATAAAGCGACAACGACGCTTTATCCAAAATATTTTCCGCAATCCGGGACGAGGGTTTGAACGACGACGTCGTCGACGACCATACCGAAGAACCCGCCGTCGGCGCCGTGTTGGTGACGGGCGAGGTGCAGTTGGCCAAAACGCGTGCGCGATAGGTTACCGTTGGGCTGAGACTTTCCAGAAGACGGTTGGTTGTCGGCGCATTGACGATGACCGTCGTCCACGTCGAGGGAAGTTGGGTTATCGGGCCGTAAGCCAACGCATACGATACCGCGCCCGGCGTCGCATTCCAAGAAATGAGGCGTTTACCCACACCCGCCGGCGTTTGAGAAATTCCCGTCGGCGCCGAACATACGGGATTGACCGTTACTTCCACCGTCGCCGTATTCACGCATCCGTTGGCATCCGTTCCCGTGACCGTGTACGTCGTCGTCGAAGCGGGAGATACGCTCACCGACGCGCCCGACAAACTTCCCGGCATCCATACGTAAGATGAAGCGCCCGAAGCCGTCAAGGTCGTGAAATCGCCTAAATTAATCGAAACCGATGCGGGAGACACCGAAACCGTCGGCAACGCATTAACCGTCACCACGACCTCGTCCGTATTCGTACAGCCGTTGGCATCCGTCCCCGTCACCGTATAAGTCGTCGTAACAACAGGAGATACGCTCACCGAAGCGCCCGGCAAAGCGCCCGGATTCCAAACATAGCTGTCCGCACCCGAAGCCGTCAAGGTCGTCGATTGACCCGCGCATATCGTAACGTCCGAACCCGCGTTCACCACGGGAAGCGCATGGACCGTTACCGTCACGACATCCGTGTTTTGACAGCTGTTCGCATCCGTTCCCGTGACCGTGTACGTCGTCGTAACAACGGGGGAAACGCTCACCGACGCACCCGGCAACGAACCCGGTTCCCAAACATAGCTGTCCGCGCCCGAAGCGGTCAAAGTCGTCGATTGACCCACGCATATTGTAACGTCGGAACCCGCGTCCACCGTCGGCAAAGGATGAAACACTACCGTTACTTCGTCGGAATCGGAGCATCCGAAATCATTGAGAACGTCAACGGAATAAAGGCCGGAGGTGGTAACGGAAAGAGTTTGCGACGTTTCGCCGGTAAGCGGGTTGCCGTCTTTGAACCACTGATAGGACACAAAACCGGGACCGGCGTCGAGAACAAGCGTTTCGCCAACGCATCCTTCGGTGTCGCCGGTGATGGTAACCGAAGCCGCTCCCGAAACATTCAAAGTAAATTCGGCGGTAACCACGCAGCCGCCAACAATCGCCGCGACGGTATAGTTGGTGGTCATGGCGGGGTCAACGTCAATGGAGGCGGTGGTTTCGGCGGTATTGCACCACAAATACTGCGTTGCACCGCTTGCGGTCAAGGTGCTGGGAGTGCCGGGACAATGGTTCGAAGGGCCGGAAACGGAAACTGTGGGAACTTCGCCATCGTTTACGGCCACAAAATTTTCGGCGTTGCGGCCGTCGGCGACGGTAAACGCGCCGCCGAAAAATATACGGCAACCGTAACCAAAAATGGTTTGGACGGTGTTGTTCGCCGACGGATTCCATGGTTTGAGAGCATCGGTGGTCAGGTCGATGGCCGCAACGTTGGCACGCGAAGACGAAAATACCGAGGAAAACGAACCGCCAAAATAAAGAACGTTGCCCGAGATATTGATTTCGGTAACGGTATTGTTGGGCGAAGGGATAAATGCGTCGGGAGCTCCCGTTACGGGATTGACACGCGCCAAGCGGGGACGCGAAAGACTCGAGACTTGTGTGAAGTCGCCGCCCAAGTAGATGAATCCACCGTGCGAAGCAAGGGCGCGAACGGAATTGTTGACATTGGGGTTGAAGCCCGTAAGATTACCCGTTGCAAGGTCAATGGCGGCGACACGATTACGGGTTGTGCTTTGAATAAGATTAAAGTCTCCGCCAACATAGAGCGTTCCGCCCTCCACCAAAAGGGCGCGTACGGTGTTGTTGGCGTTGGCGGTAAAGGTCATATCGACGGCGCCGGTGGTTTTGTTCACGGCCGCGAGACGTTGCTTACCGGAACCCGAACCAACGTCGGTAAATTCACCGCCCAAGTACGCCGTAGCGCCGGACAACGCGATGGCGCGTACAATCGAATTTGCGTCGGGGTCAAAGGAGGTCAAAACCCCCCCGGGCGTTAAGGCTCCCGCACGACGACGAACGCCTCCCCCTAAAATGGTAAATTGGCCGCCAACGTAAATGTTCGTTCCGTCGGTTTCAAGGGCGAAAACGGTGTTGTTGGCGCCGGGGTCCCACGAGGTAACCATCCCCGAGTTCAAATCCACGGCGGCCAAGCGGTTGCGCGGCATTCCGCCAAACTGGGTAAAAGAACCGCCGACATAAGCGATATTGCCAATGACGACGGAGGCGTTCACGTTCCCGTTGGCTACGGGAAAAGCGGAAAGTGCAGCCGGAGCGGCGTAAACGGTAACCGTGGCCACGTCGGTACACATGGCTTCGTCGGTGGCGGTCACGGTGTAGGTAGTGGTAACGGCGGGATTGGCCGTAGGATTGGGCGACGTGGGGTCGTCCAAGCCTGCGGCGGGCGACCATGAATACGTGACGGCCCCGGAATTTCCCGTTACCGCCGTCTCCAACATTACCGATCCCCCGAAGCATATAAGCGGCGAGGAATTGATAATTTCAACGTCAAGCGCGCAATCAACGCGCCATCGGGCTGAACCTTCCCGGGCAAAAGCCGGATCCGGCCCCGCCCACCACCATAGCAGACTCATCAACGCGCATAATGCACGCGAGGTCGCCGGGGATAATAAATTTCTATTCATCATTGATAATAAATAATGATTATGATATAAAATTTTTCAAATAGGCGAAATGTTGATGACGCAAAATTAGTTGATAACGTCGTGAAACGCACAACTTTTCGGTCAAAGCAAAAAATTAAACGATAAAACGATATTCTTGTATGACCCTGAAATTAGTTTAAGAAACAGGGATACCAAAAAGTCCAATGTTTACAATAAACATTGGTACTGTTGTTGATTTTTGTCCTAGAAAACGTGGTTTTCGGCATAAACATTTGAAAATAAAAAAACGCCCCCTTTCGGGGGCGCCCGGATTTCACATATAACACGTCCCCCACATTGTGGGGGACGTGCGCGAAAGAGCGTTATTTAACGACGATGCGTCCGAAGTTGGCACGTTCGCCGGCGGCAAGGCGATAGGTGTACAAGCCGGGTACAAGACTCGAAACGTCAACGGCAACGGCGCCTTCGGTAAGAGATACGTTTTGGGTCAAGACGGTTTTACCGGAAAGGTCGGTGAGCGAAAGTACGGCGTTGGACGCTTTTACATCCACGGCGGCAAGGTAAACGACGTCGGTGGCGGGATTGGGAAAGACCGAAACGGCGCTTGCCAGCGCGGAAGCCGCGCGACTCGTTTGGACGGGCAAAGGTATCCAGTTGCCGGGAGAGAAAGTGGCAAACAAACCAAATTCAGGGTCGTTTTCCGTAGGCGGATTCAGATAGCCCGAAGCCAACACCAAGGCGGCGGCAGGCTGGGAAATCGGGGCAACAAAGTTGGCAATGACGGCTTCGCCCGCAGGAGCGATACCAACGGTGTAAGTAGCGGGTGAAATTTCAAGATAGTTGGGCGCAAAGGCGCCAAACGCCAAGCCCGGAACGACAACGTCTCCGTTGACGTAAACGTCCACCGTGGGAGCGTCGGGAGAACCGTGGAAGACCTGTACAATGGCCTTGGAACCCGCAGGGACAAAACGTGCGTTCGGGTAGGCATATACGTCGAAGGGTTTGGATCCGCTCAATTCGCCCGCCGCCACCAAATAAACTCCCGTGGCCGACGACAAATCCCAAGACTTTTCAAACACCGGTTGGCCGGTGTCCCCAGCACGGAAGATTTTTACATTAACATTGGCCGGGCCGCGATAATCCAATCGGGCGGACGATTGGCGGAACGCCAAATTGCGAATCGCCGGTTCGGGGTTGTCGTTTACAAAAATATCCACCGCCGGAGCGTCCGGAACGTTGTGAAAAACCTGAATGGTAATCGAGGGCGGACATGCGGACAAGTCCACGACCGTTCCCGTGGGGGTAACCAAACTCAATCCAAATTGGGGCGATCCGTTTAGCAAACCGTTGGCCAGAATCAAGCCTACCGTTTCGTTCGTAACCGCGGCCTTAAAGCAAGCCACGGCGTTGGAGGTAGCCGTGGGAGCAATTTCCAATTCGTATTCTCCGGCGGGAAGGGTCAGGTATCCGGAAGGCTTGAAGTCGCCGAAAGCGAGGTTGGAAACAACGGCGGAGCCACCGCTGCGCACGTCCACCGCAGGCGCGTCCGGAGAACCATGGAATGCAATAACCTTCGCACCGCCGGAAACGGGACCGAAATTCGCCCCCTCGGTTACGAACAAATCAAAGGGATTGGCGCCGCCGGCCAGCAAACCCGAAGCCACTACGTACGCCGTCGCATCCGAAGACGTAAATTCCAACGTTTGATTGTAGACCGCTTGGCTGATGCCCGCGCCCGCGGGAGCGATGCTCACATTCACTTTTCCACAACGGACGACGTTCAAATCGCCAATATTCACCACGCCCGTTGCCTCTTTAAATTTTAAGTTGCTGACGGCGGCTACGGGATTGCCGTTGATGAAAATATCCACGGCGGGCGCATCCGGGGAGGCATGTACGATTTGTATTTTTTGTTTGGAGCGTACCAGCGTATCCAAAGGCATAAAATCGGCGCCCGAGGGAGGAACGAGGAAAAGGCCGAATGCCGGTTCCCCGGGAGCGGGTTGGAGAAGTCCGGAGGCGATGACCAAGCCTTTTGAAGAAGAATTGAGCGTGACGGTGGCGCTGTAAACGGGATTCGATTCGCCGGCGGCGGTAACGTCTAGGTCGTAAGTTCCGGCGGGTACTTCCAGAGGCTCATCGGAGAACTCGTACGGCCCCAAACCATCGTATGCCACATCGCCGCAAGCACGAACGTCTACAATAGGCGCATCGGATACGCCGTGGAAAAGGTCGATTTGTGCAACGTTGTCGTTGGGCGAAAAATAATAACCGGTCGGTGCATTGTATAAATCCAAGCCGGCGAGCGGGCCGGCGGCCACTACGTAAGTCTCTTCGGTATGAAAGTAAAATTCTATGGTCTTGTTTAAGACCGACGCGGCAATACCCGCGCCCGCAGGCGCCAAGTCCACGGTGATTTGAGAGTTCGGGCCGGCGAGCGCCCCCACGGGAATAAAGGCGGTAGCCTCGCGAAAACCAAGCCCCGAGATGGCGGGAGTGGGGTTTCCGTTCACGAAAACATCCACTCGGGGAGCGTTGAACGAATTGTGTACCACCTGTATTTTTTGTTCGTTAACGCCGCTGAGAGGTATAACCGCTTCGTTAATAACGACGTACAAGCCTAAGGGCAAAGGGCGCGTTAACGACGGATTGGCGGCAAAAAGCAGACCGCTAAGCCCCTCTTCAACGGCCACGTTATATTTGAATAACGCACGGGTAGGGTTTTCGGAGGCGGCAATATCGATGTTGTAATTGCCGGCGGTCAAAGACGCGGGTTCGGGAATAAATTCGCCAAACGACAATTCCGATACGGCAACCTGGCCGTTGAGGCTGATTTGTACGGGAATACCGATGGACGCGGCATGAAAAACGTCGAAATTCGACTCGCCTGTGGGCAAATCAAAATCTGTGTTTTGGATGTAAATCCCAAGTGGGGGCAATTCAAACAAACCGAGCGCATTACCCGCTACAACCACGTAGAGGTCTTCTTGCGCTTGGGTGAAGGTAAGGGTTCGGCTCAAAACGGGGTTGGAGCCGCCTTCGGCAAGGATTTGAACGTTCAAATCGTTGCCGCCGCCCAAAAGATTGTCCACCGCCAAGATGCCCGTGGCTTGCAAATAATTAAGCCCCGCGGCGACGGTCGTGCCGTTGGCGACAACATTTACGGCGGGAGCGCCGAGGCCGACGTGTACGATGTTTACCCGTCTTTGGGCTAAAACTTCCGACGACGTCGTTACCAACACGGCCAGCGCTAACAATAGCAATTTTCTCATCTTTTTTACTGATTTTTGTAAATTTTATTTATTTTTATAAATTCAACACATACATAATGGATTC
>CALAJH010000061.1 GCA_937922655.1 uncultured Bacteroidia bacterium | reverse complement strand
GACCCTCGAAGACGTCCAAAAACTCAAACCCTTTCATTGGGCCTTCGAATTCCCCGAAGTCTTCGAAAACGGCGGCTTCGACGTCGTCGTCGGAAACCCCCCGTGGGAAAAATGGCAGGTGGAAGAAAAAGAATACTTCGGACGTTTCGACGACACCATCCAAAAAAACAAGCTCGACGTTCTCGATTGGAAGCAACAATTCAAAAAGTTGATGAGCGACCCCGAAGTTCGAAAATCGTATTTGGATTACCGTTCGGGTTATTCGTTCGTCGCCGCGTATTTCCGTTCGGCCGAACAGTTCAAACACCAAAGCGCGGTCGTGAACGGGAAAAAAACGGGTAGCGACATCAATCTTTACAAACTGTTTTTCGAGCAGTTTTACAACGTGGCCAAAGACGGCGGGGACGTGGGCGTCGTCGTGCCCTCGGGCGTTTATTCCGATTTGGGTACCAAAGGCCTGCGCGAAATGCTTTTCGACCACTCCCGACTCCACGGAATTTGTGCGTTCGAAAATTCAAAGCCGATTTTCGAAGGGGTGCATAGAAGTTTTAGAATCGCGCTTGTAACGTTTGAAAAAGGGGGGAAAACGGAGCGTTTCCGGGCGGCGTTCATGCGCAAAGAACCGTCGGATTCGACGCTCTTTCGACGCAAAAAACTGGGCATGGAGCTTTCGGTGGACTTGGTCCGCCGGGTCGCGCCCGATACGCTCGCCGTCCCCGAAATCAAAAACGAAACCGAGCTGGCCATACTCGAAAAAGCCCTGCGCTTTCCCCCCTTGGGTGAAAACATCCCCGGCAAATGGAACGTCAAGTTTACGAAAGAATTCGATATGACCAACGACAGTCATCTGTTTGAGACGGAGCCGGGCCCGGGTCGACTGCCGCTCTTCGAGGGCAAAATGATACACCAATTTCGGGCGGATTGGGGCCTGCCGAAGTATTGGATAGACGAAAAGCGCGGCCGCGCCGAACTTATCGGCAAACAAAAAGACGACGGCCAAATTTTGCCTTACCAAAGGTATAGAATCGCTTATCGCGATATCACTAATTCAACCAGCCAACGTACGTTTATTGCCACGATTTTGCCGAAAAACGTGTTCTGTTCATGTACTTTGTATACCGAAATATCTTTAACTAACTTTAAGGACACACTGGTTGCGTTGGCATTGTTTAACTCAATTGTCATAGATTTTTTGATTCGCAAACGTGTGAATACTCATGTAAAGCCTTTCATGCTTAATGAACTTCTGGTACCTCGTTTGACGTTGGGGGAGGCGGGTTACGAGTATTTGTTGGAGCGTTCGTTGCGGTTGGTTTGCGTGGGGGATAGGTTTGTGGCATTGTGGCGGGAGGTTGCGGGGGACACGCCGTATCCTTCGGCGCCGACGGATGCGGTGCGTTTGTCGATGCGTGCGGAAATGGACGCGGCGGTGGCGAGGGTGTACGGTTTGACGGCCGAGGAGTTCGAGTACGTGCTATCGACGTTTCCGAACGCGGAGGAGTCTCACAAGCGCATGGCGCTGGAACGTTTTGTTTTGAATTAAGGGCGGGGCGCCCGGAAAGCGGCGGGGGGGGTGTAGGGCGGGCGATAATTGTGAATTATATTTGTGTTGTATTTATGATTTTTGGTTATGGAAACGGAATGGATATGCGCGTTGGAGTCTGCGTTGTCGGAGCGAACGCCGGCGAAGAACCATGGTTTGGCGACGCTTCACGTTCATCGGGGCCAAGGGTTGATAGCGCAGGCGATTTCGGGCGGCGAGGGGCGCTGGTTGTTGGACGACGTTCATTCGTTGAGTCGCTATTATCGTCGGACGGGTTTTCGTTTGGAGACGCACGGACGTCGGGGTTACGGCTCTCGGGCGGAGGTTGTTCGCACGTCGCACTATGTTTTGGTAACGCTGGGCCGACGCCCTTCGGGTCTTGACGAGGGTTGGTTTTTGTCGTCGTATATTTCCGCGCTGAGGGGTCTTGGGGTGGAAATGACGGAGGCGGAAACGGAGGCGTGGGCGGTATGGAAACGCGAGGCTCCGGGGGTAAAGTTCGATTTGCCACGCGAGATGATGCTTTTTTCGTTGGGCTTGCGGCGGGTGGAACGTCTTGGGGCTTGTTTTTCGCCATGTTGATGAAAAAACGTACGACCCCTGTGTCGTTGTTGGCGGGCTGGACGCTGGCGCCCGTGGTGTATTGGTGGGAAAACCAACGTCCGGCGTCGGCGGCGTCGGCGCTTTTGGTGCTTTTGGTCGCGGACGCGGTAACGGGTTTGGTGCGTGCATGGAAAGAAAAAAATATTTCGTCGGCGCTGTGGCAAAACGGCATGGTGAAAGTGGCCGTTTACCTTGCGTGCCTGACGGCCGTTCACGCCTTTGCGCGTTACCTCGACGGCTCGTCGGTGGCCGAATACTTTGAATCCGTGGTTTACGGCATGATGCTTTTCCGCGAACTCTTGTCGATACACGAAAACGCGGCGGCGGTGGGCTTGCCGCTTTTGCCTTCGGGAATCATTGAAAAATTTGCAGGATATGCTGTTCATCGAACTCATCCGAGAAAACCGCAAGGCCTTTGAGTCGAAGGTGTTGTCGGTTTGCCGAAGCCTAAAAATCCCTGCGGACTGGCTCATGGCCGTCATGTGGCTGGAAAGTCGGCTCAATGCGCAGGCGGTGAATTATCAAACGGGCGACCCGCACCGTGCCGAGGAGCGTGCGGATATGCGCGCGGTGGGCTTGATACAATTTTTGCCTTCGACGGCGCGGGCCTTGGGCACGACGGGCGCCGAACTTTACCGCATGGACGCCGTCGCCCAGCTCGACTACGTCAAAAAGTATTTTGCGCAATTTCCGACGCCCACGACGTTTATCGACCTTTACGCGCTGTGTTTTTATCCCGCGGCCGTGGGCCGTGGCGACGATTGGTTTTTTCCGCGTACGGTGTTGCAATTCAATGCCTCGCTGGACGACAACCGCGACGGCATGCTGAGCAAAGGCGAATGGAAAGAAAAGGTTCGGCGGCTTTTGCCCGCCCACGCCCGTACGATATTGTTTGGCTAAACGATGTACGACGAATGCGATAAAACGGTCTACGCGCGCGCGTGCGACGATTTTTTGGTCCTTAGCGCGCCGCCGGGGTGCGTGCGCCTGACGCTCGTCGACCGCTTCGGACGGCGGATGTGGGCCGAGGCCGTGAGCGACGGCCGGGCGGAATTTGCGCGCGGGGCGTTTCCCGACGGGGTGTTCAGCCCTTACGGCGGTCCTTACCGTTGCCGGCTCGGCCCCTGCGACGACTCGCTTGCCCCCCGGCGCTTTTTCTTGGAATTTACCTATTGAAGTCAAGGCCCCGCAAGGGGCCTTTTTTTAAGGCCCGCCCCACACTTTAACCGCCGTCCAAGCCCCCATCGGACGGCGGACGAATTTTTTGACCGCCCACGCCGTTTCTAAAAAGAATTATCGTAACTTTGCATATCCTCGGATGCCGTATGTCTGAAAAAAATCACAAAAAAAAGGGGGGAACCGCGAATTCGGGCAATTTGTACTGGATTTACGGGATTATTCTCTTGTTTATTTTTGCCTCATTTTTCTTTTTGCCGGACAAAAAACGCCAAGACGAAATCACGGAAACACAATTCTTCGAGCATGTCGTGCCCAAAAACCAAATCGAACGGGTGCTGGTGGTCAATCGGGAAATCGTCGAGGTGTATTTGACGGCCGACGCCCTTCGCGACCCGAAGTTCAAAGACCGGGGCCGTTCGGGTTTTTTGGGCAGAACCCTGCCCACGTACACCTTCAAAATCGTCGCTCCCGAATCGTTTATTTCCGATCTCAAAAAGCACAACGTCAATTATCAGGTCGTCGAACGCACCGATTACGTCATGCAGATATTGCAGTTTCTGGTGCCGATACTGGTCTTGATAGCGGTGTGGGTGTTTTTTATGCGTCGGATGGGCGGGGGCATGGGCGGTTCGCAAATCTTCAACATCGGCAAAAGCCGTGCGGCGCTTTTTGACAAAGAAAACCGGGTGAACATCACGTTTTCGGACGTTGCGGGCTTGGAAGAGGCCAAAGAAGAGGTGCAGGAAATCGTCGAATTTTTGAAAAACCCTCAAAAATTCACGCGTTTGGGGGGCCACATTCCCAAAGGGGTGTTGCTTGTCGGCCCGCCCGGAACGGGCAAAACGCTTTTGGCCAAAGCCGTTGCCGGGGAGGCGGGCGTGCCGTTTTTTAGTTTGTCGGGTTCGGACTTCGTCGAAATGTTTGTGGGCGTGGGCGCGGCCCGGGTACGCGACCTCTTCAAACAAGCCAAAGACAAGGCCCCGTGCATCATTTTCATCGACGAAATCGACGCCATCGGCCGTTCGCGCGGCCGCAATTCGTCCGTCGGCGGCAACGACGAACGCGAAAACACCCTCAACCAGCTTTTGGTCGAAATGGACGGCTTCAACACCGACGTCGGGGTCATCATCATGGCCGCGACCAACCGTCCCGACGTGCTCGACGGCGCGCTTTTGCGTGCCGGGCGTTTCGACCGGCTCATCGCCGTCGACCGCCCCGACCTCAAAGAACGCGAGGCGATATTCAACGTCCATTTGGCCAAACTGGTGCGCGGCGACGACGTCGACGTCCACAAGCTTGCGGCCCAAACGCCCGGATTTGTCGGCGCCGACATCATGAACGTCGCCAACGAGGCCGCCCTTATCGCCGCCCGCCGAAACAAGTCCGTGGTTGAAATGGAGGACTTTCAATACGCCATCGACCGGGTCATCGGCGGTTTGGAAAAGAAAAACAAAATCATTTTACCCGACGAAAAAAAGGTCATCGCCTACCACGAGGCGGGCCATGCCGTGGCGGGTTGGTACCTTGAACACGCCGACCCGTTGGTGAAGGTGTCGATTATCCCTCGGGGGGTCGCCGCGCTGGGTTATGCCCAATACCTGCCCCACGAGCGCTACCTTCACAACACCGAACAACTCGAGGACGAGGTCTGCACCATGCTTGCCGGCCGTGCGGCCGAGGAAATCGTTTTCGGAAAAATTTCCACGGGCGCCCAAAACGACCTCGACCGCGTGACCAAACTCGCCTACGCCATGGTAACGGTCTACGGCATGAACCCCAACGTCGGCAATCTTTCGTTTTCGAACAACGACGAGTTCACGCTGGGCAAACCGTATTCGGAGGCCTTGGCCAAAGAAATCGACGACGAGGTGCGCAAGTTCATCAAAAAAATGTACGAACGCGCCAAAAAGCTTTTGACCGAAAAACGCGCGCAACTCGAGGCCTTGGCGCAAACGCTTTTGGAAAAAGAGGTCATTTACCAACAGGACGTAGAGGCGATTTTGGGGCCGCGTCCGCAGCCCGCGGGGCTTTTGCCCTTGCCCGTTCCGGCGTTGGCTTAGAAGAGTCCGGCGGGGGGAAGGCCGAGGTGGCGGTAGGCCAGTTCGGTGGCTTCGCGGCCGCGGGGCGTGCGCATCAAAAAGCCGCATAAAATCAAATACGGCTCGTAGACCTCTTCGATGGTTTCGGCCTCTTCGCCGACGGCCGTGGCGATGGTGTTCAGGCCCACGGGGCCGCCCTTGAACTTGTGGATAATCGTCGAAAGGATGCGCACGTCCATTTCGTCGAGGCCCGCGGAATCGACTTCAAGGGCGTCCAAGGTTTTTTGGGCCACGGCAAGGTCGATGACCCCCGTCGCCCGAACTTGGGCGAAGTCTCTTGCCCGGCGCAAAAGTCGGTTGGCGATGCGGGGCGTGCCGCGGCTGCGCCGTGCGATTTCCAAGGCGGCCTCGGCGGTAATGGGTACGTTCAAGACGCCCGCCGAGCGCACAACGATGTCTTGCAACGTGGGCGCGTCGTAGTACTCCATACGGCAATGGATGCCGAAGCGTGCCAAAAGCGGCGCGGTCAGCAAGCCCGCCCGGGTCGTCGCTCCTACGAGGGTAAAGGGATTGAGTTTGATTTCGATGCTTCGGGCGTTCGGCCCCGTTTCCAAAAGCACGTCGATTTTATAATCTTCCATCGCCGAATAAAGATATTCTTCGACGACGGGGCTGAGGCGGTGGATTTCGTCGATGAAAAGCACGTCGCGGGTTTCGAGTCCGGTGAGGAGGCCGGCAAGGTCGCCGGGCCGTTCGAGCACGGGGCCGGAGGTGGTTTTGATGCCCGCGCCCAGTTCTTGGGCGATGATGAAGGCCAAGGTGGTTTTTCCGAGTCCGGGCGGGCCGTGGAGAATGACGTGGTCGAGGGCCTCGCCGCGTTTGCGGGCCGCCTCTACGAACACCCGCAAATTTTCCATGGTCTTGGTTTGCCCGCGAAAGTCCGAAAACCGGTGCGGACGCAAAACGGCCTCGTCCGCGTCGCGTTTTTGGCTCAACGGGCCTTGTTCGCGTGCATTCATTTTAACGAAAGTCTACGCCCGTAATTTCAAATTCGACGCGCCGGTTCAGCTGCCGTCCCTCTTCGGTGGCTTCGTCGGCGATGGGCTGTTCCATGCCAAAGCCGCGCGAAAGCATCCTTGCCGGTTTGACGCCTTTGCCCACGAGGTATTCGCGAACGGCGTCGGCCCGCATGCGTGAAAGTTCTTTTTTGGTTTTGGCGTCGCCGGTGGCGTCGGTGTGGCCGTTGACCGAAATTTTGATGTTCGGATTGAGGGTCATAAATTCGACGACCCTGTCGAGTTCGGGCAGGGATTCGTCGCGCAATTTGGCCGAACCGGGGTCGAAAAAGATGTTGTGCGACTGTACTTTTTGTCCGACGCGAATGGGCAAAAGTTTGATTTCGAGGCGTTGTTGTTTGTGTTTGTGTTCGGGCAGCACGTGTACCGATTGTCCGAAATACATGTATCCTTTGGCGAGCGCCCCGACGGAGAGAATGGTCGTGTCGGTGAGTTCGAAGCGGTAGGAGCCTTCGAGGGCGTCGGTGCGCATCGAATCGAGGAGGGTGTTGCGCCGGTCGTTGATGAGCGTAACGAGGGCGCCGACGTATTTGCCCGTTTCGGCGTCGCGCACCCGGCCGGCAAGGGTCGTCGGCAAGCTTGGGGGATATACGGGAATGAGTTGGGGTACGATTTGCGACTGCAACACGGCCCGTTGAAGCGTAACGATGTAGGAGGGGGGGATAGGCTTGTAGTAATAGGGGGTGAACGGGCGTATTTTTCGCGGTTGATACCGAAATTTTGGGGGAATGCTGTCGTTTTCGAAGCAATAGAGCCAAAAGTCCACGCCGCCTTTCTTTTTGAGTTGGGCGAGGTCTTGGTCGTTGGAAAGCGTGAAGCCGACGGCGACGTAGGTTTCCTCGGCGATTTCGACGGCGTCGATGAATTTTTCGGTTTCTTTACCGCCGACGGTGTGCGACCAAATCGCTTCGCCTTTGGCATTGACCTTGAAAATCCAAGCGTCGGCGTCGCCTTTGCCGGCTTTGGGCATGCCGTCGCGCGAGGTGGAGGTGGCGCTGACGAGGTAGTTGCCGTCGCGCAAGGGGCGGATTTTGTCGGCGCCTTCGTCCAACGAGCCGCCGTACGACCGGCACCAAACCGGGTTGGCTTTTTTGTCGATTTTGAGCAAAAAGACGTCGCTTTCGCCGTGTTCGGCGCGGATGGTTCCTTGGGTGGAGGCCGTGGTGCCGACGATAAGGTAGCCGTCGCGGACGGCGAGCATATCAAAGGGTTCGTCGAAGGCGTTGCCGCCCAAGGTTTTTTTCCATTCCAAGCGTCCGCGCGAATCGGTTTTGACGATAAGCACGTCGGTATTGCCGAAATACTCTTCGACGTCGCCGTCTTTGGAGTCCGTCGAACCGACGAAAAGAAACCCGCCGTCCGGGGTAAGGCTGCACGCGCTAACGTATTCGTTGCCCGTTCCGCCGAAGCGTTTGTCCCAGAGGAGGTTGCCTTCGGCGTCGAGTCTGACAATCCAGAAGTCCACGCCGCCGCGCAGGTCGGTCAGTTGTTTTTCGTAGTAGCCGCCTTGCCCCGCAACAAGAAAACCGCCGTCGTTGAGGCAAAGCACGGCGTGGGCGGCGTCGTTGCCCGGACCGCCGAAGACCCTTTGCCACATGGGGTGGCCGTCCTTGTCCGTACGCACGACGAAAAAGTCTTGTTTGCCGTTGGTCAGCCCCGGCGAATCGGTAAAGCCGACGGCGATAAACCCGCCCTCGGGGACGACGGCCACGTCGTAGGCTTCTTCGGAAAAACGTCCGCCAAAGTGTTTTTTCCATAGGGCCTTGCCGTTTTTGCCCACTTTGACCAAAAGCATGTCGCCGTCGCCGGTTTTTTTTTCGAGGCCTTCGACGTCGTAGGAACGGGTCAGGCCCGCGACGATGAAAGAACCGTCGGGCAGGACGGCGGCGGCGTGGGGACTGTCGTACGCGCTCCCGCCTATCGAAATTTGCCAACGCAATTCCTGATATTGGGCGCGAAGCGCCAAATGAGCGCAAAGCGCAAAAACAAGGGATAATATCATGCTTTTCGTTCCACGGTCGCGGTTTGGACACGCGAATATACGCAATGCGAATATACGCGCGGGCAACGAAAACAAAAGCCGGCGCCAAACGGGTAACAAAAACAACAAAAATTATTCTTTAACGGATTAAAATTATCGTTTTCCATTAAGGATAAACAACAAATTCTTTTGAAGTATGCCGATTTTTATGCGTTTCGTCCCGATAGAAAACCATCGTGCCGCATTGTCGTTTTTCCGAAGCCCGGCCCATCGTTGCCGACGGCGCGGCTTTCGTTGCTTTACGTTTATTGACGCAACCTTTCGTATCTTTGAAACGTAAAACCGTCGAAAAACTCCCGTCATGAAACGCGCCTTGAAGCCGACGTTGGCCGCCATGCTTGCCTTTTCCTGCATTTT